>CAWEQW010000006.1:0-498082 GCA_963811365.1 uncultured Actinomycetota bacterium
GTGCGAACATCGGCCACAAAACAAGCCCCGAGTGATGATAACGCCCCAGAACGGAGCGTATGCCTGCCACACTGTAGCTCGCTGCCTGGCGAAGGCGCCCGCCACGTGACTCAGGACCATGCGGTCAGTCTGAAATGCTAACGGCAACGCAATCGTGATCACGAGCATGGGGGCCGCTAAATGGCGTACTCGTACGCCCTTGGCCGTAGTCACAAAAGGTGCAAGGCGAAGGGGTCGGAAGGCAGATATTGTCTATTTTACTGGCTAGATAGGCCGTGAGGATAGTCGAAATCAAAGGCCGACCGACGACCCAGCCGCATACCATCCTTTAGGAGCGCCGGTCATCTTGATGACGAGAGCCGTGAGCAGCGCAAGAGGCGCTGACGCCCCCTGCGCCGCAATCGCGATATCGTTGCGTCCGATCCCTAGCAAGATGCGCTGCCCAAGTCCGAACGGTAGTGAAATGGCGAATGCAGTCAGTGCGAAGGCCGTGCCGGCGGCCAGGCCGGTGGGTTGGGTTTCAGTATGGCCAAGTATCTTTTCCCAGACGCCCGTGACAGCAAGTAGGGTTGCAGCAACTGCTATCGCGATACCAGCCGTTAAATAGGACCCGGGATGCAGTCACGAGCGTGCCCATGACGCGCGAATCCCTTTGTGGGTCCTCTGCCTCTGCCAGAGCGTTGGCGACTGCCGCTCCGGTCCCCATGTCCGCGAAAAGGAAGCATGGCTGCGAGAGAGGCAACTAGAGCAACGTACCCAAAGGTTGTCGGGCCAGCGTTTTCGATGATCAGTCGAGTAGTCAATAGGGAAAATCCGGCGGAAAGCGCGAGCACTCCTCCGCGATTGATCGCGCTTCGAGCCGCCACCCCAGATATGAGAATTCTGGCTCGAGATAGCGTCGACCGGATCACTGCCCGACCCCCTTTATGACCAGTCAACACCACTCCATTCGACCCGCGTCGAGCGCGTTCGGCTCGCCGGCTTCCGTCCAATGCGTGCCAGATGTACGAGAACTGGTTCAAGGGTCCACGTACATGTTTCTGTTGGGCCGATGCCTCTGCGGTCTCAATGCTCTGCGAAGCACGCCTGCGGGCCCAAGACCGGAACCGACCCTACATCCGCCGCACATGGATGCTGGCGTCATCGCTTGCGGCGCGGTTGCCCGAGGAGTCGGCTGAGACAGTCGCGTGCCGGCGCCTGCGTGCGCCGCGGCAAGATCCTGTCCCGTGGTGAAGCGATTGGCCGCGAAGGACCAATCACGGCGGTCCAATCGAGTCTGGGATCAGGCCATGCGATCGAAACGCGCAACAGCTCGTGCTGCCTGGAGGTGGACCCTTCGCGTCTTCCTGTCCGTGGCTTGCTGAGGTGAGAGCGACGGCCCGACGAGCAATTACATGTTGCACAACGCTCGGCGCTGTAATCCACCCCTAGACTCGTCTCACGGGCCGGGCGATGGCGTTCCCCATTACGGCAACGCTGGGACGAGGGGCCAACGGTCGGTCAGTACGTGTCGTTGGCGCCGGTGCGAGGATCCCGGAGGATCATCGTGGGCGACTTCTTGGTGATCGGCGGGAACACCGTCGTCGGACCGTTCGGGTAACCTCGAACGAGTGGTGACGACGGGGGACCGCGACAAGCCCGGCGGCTCGAGCGGCTTGTCGGCCTGGCCATCATCCTCCTACTTCCGCTGACGCGGCTCGGCCTACACGACATCAGCGCCGGAACTGTTGCCGCCGTGGCCTTTGCGCTGCCGTTCCTCGCACACGTGCGCATCTATGGTCGCGGCATAGCGTGCCTCGTCGGCTTGTGGGTCGCAGCACTTGCTACCGCGCCCATGGTCGCTTGGTACAGTTTAAGCGACCCGGGACGGGCTTTCGACGCCGCGGCAATGATCCGTGACTATATCCGTCTGGGAAGTGGCCTAGTTTGGCTGCTTACGTTGTTGTGGGGAGCGCGGCGGCTCGGATTGAGGATCACCGTACGCGCGTTCTCGCTTGGCGTGCTTGCCGAGGCTCTCGCTGACCCGAGCGCATGGCAGGACAACGCTTGGAAGTACGCACTCGCGTGGCCAGTCGCGATGGTGGCGCTGACGTGGAGAGATCGCCGCGGTGCAGTGATTCTCCTGGTGATTGCCGCCGTATCGGTGTACTTCGACTATCGCAGCTTCGCCGGCGTCACCGCCTTGGCCGCGCTCTTGGTCCTCTGGAGATCCAGGCGTAGAGAGATGCCCGGCGTGAGCATCCGCTGGCTCGTAGCCTTGGTGGCACCCTCGCGTTCGTCGTCTTCCACGCCACGGGTACGGGCTGCGCTCCACGGCTACCTCGGGGTCGATGCGCAACTCCGCACAATATCCCAGACCGCCAACGGTCAGTCACTTCTGCTCGGTGCCCGCCCGGAGTCGGCCGCTGCGGTGGCCCTTTTCAAACAGCACCCGCTCGGCTATGGCCCCGGTGTGGTCCTCGGGTTACACCACAGCTCCGCAGGTATCGCGGCCATGGGCAGCCAGGCCGCGAACAGCCTGTATGTCCGGAACTACGTCTTCGCCGACGTCGCTGAGTCACTCCGGCCTGTCGGATGCATGGGCGAAGTTCGGCCCGTTTGGTCTGGCGACGGCCGTGATGATCGTTGCGCTGCTCGCGCGAGGGCTCGGGCGAATAATGGCGGCCGGCGACCTGCGCGGATGGCAGGTCGCCACTGGCTGCGCTGTGGGACATGGGCTTCTCGCCGCTGGGGTCGATCCAGACGCATGTTGTGGTAGCGGCGGTGATCGTGGCTGCAACGAGCCTCAGACCACCGTGCCACTTACGTCCTTCCAGTTCGTCCCGTCTGATCAGATCGGGTCGTTGAGGTCGCAGTCATAGATCATCGCGCCTTGGCCGAGCCGGGCCGCTGAAGGACGCGCAGCGGTGCCGTACCCAGCGGGCTTGAAGGCGTGGGTCCGAGCCCGGCCTTCTTCTGAGCAGAGCGACAGAGTCCTCGGCTGGGACGACCTGCTCGGGGCGGTCACCGACCGCGCTGGTCAGTGCGGCGACGCAGGGTGTCCTCGGCAGCACTGGCGGGGGCTCTTCTGTGCTCGCGTGAGTTCCGCTGCATGTGGTCGTGCGTGTCGCGTAGCGGGCTGGCGGCGCGGCGGAGTGCCTCAGGCGGCCGAAGAGCTTGGCGCTAGGCTCTTGACCGTTGGCTCGGGGGACTGTGAGGCACGGGCACCCAGTGGAACTACGAGACTACTTGCGAGTCTGTCAGACGCAGGTGGCGCATCATCGCTGGTTGTGGACTGCTCGTGTTGGCCGCAGCCCTGCTCCACACGGTCAAGATCTGCAACCTCAGTACAGCTCGAGCGCGCGCTTGTTCGTCTCGACGCCGCAAACCGACAGCTCGCAGGCCTACCAGGGCAGCCTGTTCTCGGCCCAGCGGGTCACGTCGTACGCAGACCTGGCCACCGGGCTCGAGCTGTCCCAGCGGTGATCGACCGCCGGGCTCGACATGAGGCCGAGCGACCTCGCCGGCCAAGATCGACGCGAGCGTGGTCCCGGAGACGGTGCTACTGTCCCTCACTGTGACGGATCCCGACCCGCGCCAGGCGCAGCGGCTGGCCAAGGCGGTCTCCGTCGAGCTCACCGACTTCGTGGCCGAGCTCGAGACGCCGCCGGGAGCCAAGCGACCCCTCCTCAAGGCCACCATCGTGGACCCGCCCTCGCTGCCTGAGTCGCCGGTCTCGCCGAACCCCGTCCGCAACATCGGCCTGGCCGCGGTCCTCGGGCCTCCTGCTCGGCTTCGGCCTCGCGGTGGTCCGCGAGATGCTCGACACCTCGATCAAGGGGCCGGAGGACGCGGCCGAGGCGCGCCGGTGCACCGGTGATGGGCGGGATCAACTTCGACCCGCACGCCTCGCAGCGAAGCCACTCGTCACCGCCCTCGAGTCCCACGCTCCTCGGGTCGAGGCGTTCCGGGTGCTGCGCACCAACCTCCAGTTCGTCGACGTCGACAACGACAGCAAGGTCTTCATGGTCACCAGCTCGGTCCCCGGTGAGGGCAAGACGACGACCGCCACCAACCTCGCCATCACGCTTGGCGCAGGCCGGGTCAGAACGTCCTCCTCGTCGACGGTGACCTGCGCCGGCCGAAGATGGCGGAGAACCTGGACGTGGACAACGCGGTAGGCCTGACCACGGTCCTGGTCGGGCGGATCGACCTCGCACGACGCGCTCACCCGGACATGCGTGGACGAACCTGACCGTGCTGCCCAGCGGCGCCATCCCGCCGAACCCGGCCGAGCTGCTGCAGTCGCACGCGATGTCCGAGCTGATCGGCACAGGTGCGCAGAGTCCTTCGACATCATGATCATCGACACCCCGCCGCTGCTGCCGGTGACCGACGCCGCGCTGCTGGCCGCCCAGTCCGACGGCGCGCTGGTCGTCGTACGCCACGGGAAGACCACCCGCGAGCAGCTCCGCACCGCCATGGAGCGGCTGGAGGCGGTCGGACGGCCGGCCGCTGGGCGTCGTGCTCAACATGGTGCCGGTGCGCCGCCGGGGCGGCTACGGCAGCTACGGGTACGGCTACGGGTACGGCTACGGGTACGCACCCGAGGGCAAGGACAAGCGAGGCGGGCGGATGAAGCAGCCGGGCGAGGCGCCGGCCCGAGGTCGGGCCTGAGCAGCGCGCCGTCAGGCCTGCTCGAGCCGCCCGAAGTCGTCGGCGAGCCGGACGATGTCGTCCTCACCGGTGTAGGGGCCGCGCTGCACCTCGATGATGATCAGCTCGTCGGAGCCGTCGTTGCCGACCCGGTGCTTGGCGCCGCAGGGGACGGTGACCGTCTGTCCCGGGACGGCCTGGAAGCTCACGTCGTCGAGGACGCAGGTCGCAACACCCGTGACCACGACCCAGTGCTCCGAGCGGAACGCGTGGGTCTGGTAGGACAGCCGGCAGCCGGGTGACACGTGGATCCGCTTGATCTTGTAGCCGTCGGCCTCGTCGATGACGTGCCAGGACCCCCACGGCCGCACTTCTGACTCCAGCGCCACAACCCCTCCTCCGTCGGGTCGCCAGCCTAGATGATGATCTGCTCGATCCCGGCAGCGGCCCTCTCCCCGGTGTCCAATGTGCCACGCGTCACCAGCAACCGGGCGCAAACCCCCCAAAGGTGACCGGTTTGCCGGACTCCGGCCTCCGGCTCAGCGCAGGAGCAGGAAGGCAGCGATGCCCACGGCCACCCACAGCGGCACCGACATCAGCACCGCGAACACGGCCCCCCGGAAGACCAGGGCGTGCTCGTCGCGAGACTCCACAACGCCATGGTGCCCGCAGCCGACGCCGCGACACGGGCGACAGGCCGACGGGGGGACGGCGGCGTTTCCGGCTACTCGAAGATGGCCGGCCCCTGGGCGATCCACCAGCGCGCCGCCGAGCGCTGCCACTCCGGGGAGCCCTTGGCCTTGAGGATCGCCTGCAGCCCCTCGGACCCGCTCATCCCGAGCGCGTACATCTTGGCGCGCTCGCGCAGCGACCAGTCCCGCCCCAGGGAGCCGCGCAGCGCCTGGTCCGAGGTCGAGGCGTGGGTGAGGTGCCCGAGGCCCTGCGCGATCGGCACCGCGACGTCGTCGGAGGGGTCCTCCAGGAACGTCAGCATCCGCATCCGGTGGACCTCCGAGGCGAGGTAGCGGATCAGCGTCGCGGTCCGGCTGCGCATCCAGGGCGGGTTGCCGTGGTCGGCGAGCAGGAACAGCAGCTCGTCGGTGACCGCCTCCTCGAACGGCGAGGCGGAGATCAGCAGCGCCGCGAGGTGCCGCCGCTCGGAGTCCCGGTGGAACAGCGCCTCGCGGATCAGCCGCGAGAGCATCTTGTCCTCGTCGTACGCCGGGTCCTGCGGGACGCGCTTGCGGGCCCGCTCGGCCAGCGTGTGCGCGATGACCCGGGCCTTGCTCGCCACCATGTCCTCGCCGTGCTCGACGACGTACCCGAGCTTGCTGCGGCCCGCGCGGGTCGCGGCGTGCACCAGCGTCGAGCGCATCCCCTCGGGCAGTCCCGCGATCAGCTCCGCGAGGTCCTCCCCCGCCTTGGCCGGGTTCGCCCGCCACAGCCGGAGCACCAGCATGTCCAGCCGCGCACGCTCCTCGCGCGAGAAGTGCCGCTGCGCGACCTTCTGGGTGGCCAGCCAGACGCCGAGGGTGAACGCGCTCTGGGTCGGGGGCCGCTCGATGATGTCGAGGACCAGCTTGGCGGACTCCCGCGTGTTCAGCCGGTCGAGCAGGCCCACCGGGTTGGTGATCACCTGCACGTCCGGGTCGGCGACGTACCTGGCGATCGCGGCGACCATGAAGTCCTGGGCGCGCACCACCTTCGACATGTGGAAGGCCGCGGTCATGTACTGCCGGTAGGCCAGCCGGACCGACCGCGGCAGCTCGTTGATGAGGTGTCCGGTGAGCACCTGCCAGGTGCGCGACCGGAGGTGGATCATCGGCGCCGCCGAGAGGTACCAGCCGAGCTCCTGCCAGTCCCGGGCGCGGGCGTGCCCGTCCTCGGCGAGGTCGAGCAGCTCGTCGAACCGGTCCGCGAAGTCCGACGTCGACGGGTCCAGCTTCGGGCGTACGGCGCGGGCCCGGACCGACGGCATCGCGGTGCGGATGTAGCCGCTCAGCGAGGAGATCTTGCCCGGCTCGAGGGCGAGCACCACCTCGTACGCCGTCATGCCCTCGTACGAGATCGGGATCTCGCCGGACTCCCAGCGGCTCAGCAGGCTCCGGGACGCCGAGCAGCCGGCGTCCCCGAGCGCCTGCACGAACAGCCGGCCGTCCATGAAGGCGGGGTCGGGGTGGTGCAGCCGGGACATCGCCAGCAGCCAGCCGATGCGCGCGTCGATGTCCGGGTGCGGGGAGTTCAGCGGTGTCGCGTCGAAGGCGATCCGCTGGACGCGCCCGGGTCGCCGCGGCGCTGACTCCATCGCGTTCCCTCCGTCGCGCGCCCCGACCCGGTCGGGAACCGGATGACGACCCATGGGCGCAGCATAGGGAAGTAAAGGGGGCGGCGCCTCCCTTTGGATGACCGAGGTCAGCGCAGGCTGGGGCGGACGTGCAGGCCGGCCTCGGGGTCGACCACCATCTCCTGGGCGGCGACCAGGCCGTCCACCTCGAGCTCGGCGTCGAGCGGGACGCTGCGCTTGACCATCGCGAGCGCGATCGGGCCCAGCTCGTGGTGGCGTGCCGACGTGCCGACGAAGCCGACGGCGCGGCCGCCGCTGAGCAGCTCGCTGCCCCGGGCGGGCAGCCGGTTGTCGGACCCGTCGAGGTGCAGCATCGTCAGCCGGCGCGGCGGCCTGCCGAGGGTGTGCACCCGGGCCACCGTCTCCTGGCCGCGGTAGCAGCCCTTGTCGAGGTGCACGGCGGTGCCGATCCAGCCGGCCTCGTTGGGGATCGTGCGGTGGTCGGTGTCCAGGCCGAGCCGCGGCTCGCCGCGGGCGATCCGCAGCGCCTCGAACGCCCACATGCCGCAGGCCGGCCCGGCCGCCTCGGCGTACGCCGTCAGCTCGGCGCGCGGCACGAACGTGTACCCGCTGTACGGCGCCCCGTCGATGCGCGCCGCCGGGCGCCACGTGACCGCGACCTCGCCGGTGACGTCGGCGACCTCGACGCGCATCATGAAGCGCATCCGGTCCAGCCACTCCACGAGCGCGGCCGCCTCGCCGGGCTCGACGTGCGCGGTGAAGGCCTCGCCGTCGTCGACGCCGTACATCGCGTGCTCGACGTGGCCCTGCGGGCTCAGCACCAGGCCGGCCGTCGGCACGCCGGCGGGCAGGTTCTCGAAGGACTGGGAGGTCAGGGAGTGCAGCCAGGTGAGCCGGTCGGGGCCGGAGACCCGCAGCACCTCGCGGTGCGAGAGGTCGACGAACCCGTCGCCCGAGGCGAGCGTGCGCTGCTCGCCGTTGAACGATCCGTAGTGTGCCGCGACCGGCGCGTCGATGCCGTCGCCCGCGACGGCGCCGGGCAGGTCCAGCAGCGGGCTGGGGTGCTCCACGGTCCCTCCTGAGGGTTCGGGGTCGGACGGTCCTACCGGTCTGAACCCATCATGACCTCCTGCTGTTCCTGGCGCCGGGCCAGGGTGTGCGCGGCCAGCGCCCCGAGCAGCCCGCCGATCGTGTTCGACGCCACGTCGCGCAGGGTCGCCGACCGGTCCGGGAGCGCCACGAGCTGGGTCAGCTCGATCAGCGACGAGCCCAGCAGCGCCAGCAGGGTCCACCTCCGCCAGCCCAGCCGGGGCAGCAGGACCGACCCGAGGAAGGTCAGCGGCACGAACATCGCGATGTTCCAGGCGAACTCCACCATCCCCGGCGAGATCCACCGGGTCAGGTGCGCCAGCCGCACGACGCGGTAGCCGATGCCGATGGACCCGACCGCCGCCTCCGGGATCGGCTGGAAGACCATGAACGCCACGACCAGCAGGTAGCCGCCGAGCAGCCAGGCCGCGACCCGGGGCGTGAGCAGGACGCGGATCAGTCGGCGGCGCAGGACGAGCACTCCCCGAAGACGGTCAGATGGCCCACGTCGGTGTGGAAGCCGTAGCGGTCGCGCAGCGTCGTGGTCAGCGCCGCGACGTCCTCCGGCGGCGCCTCGAGCACCGTCCCGCAGCCCCGGCAGACCAGGTGGACGTGGCTCGGCGTGGTCGTCGAGTGGTAGGTCGGCGACCGGTCGCTGATGTGGGCGTGCCGGACCAGGCCGAGCTCCTCGAGCAGCTCCAGCGTGCGGTAGACCGTCGAGACGTTCACCGCCTCGGACTCCTCGTGCACCGCGGCGATCACCTCGTCCGGCGTGGCGTGACCCAGCCGGTCGACGGCCCGCAGCACCAGCTCGCGCTGCGGGGTGAGCCGGTAGCCCTTCGCGCGCAGGGTCGCCTGCCAGTCCGTCGTACGCGGAGGCTGGTCGGGGCTCACCCCGCAAGTCTAGGAGGCGGCCTGTGCGGCGACCGTGGCTGGCACCTGCCGCCGGAGGTTCACCACGGTATGCAGGCGAACCGGGGCTTCCCACGACGTACACCTCGTGGGGAGTACCGCTTCGTCGTGGGAAGTACGGCGCCGAGCGCGCGCGGCGCGACACAACCGGCGGCGCGACGCAGCACAACCGGCGGCGCGCGCTGCACAACCCGCGGCGCGACGCCGCACGACCCGCGGCGCGACGCGCACAACCCGCGGCGCGGCGCACAACCGGCGGCGCGGCGCCACAACCCGCGGCGCGACGCCGCACAACCCGCGGCGCGGCGGCTTGGTTGCAGACGCCGAGGACCTTCGCCCCTGCCGCCGCCCGCGACCGGGAGCGACCCTGGACGAGGCACCAACGTGCCGGGGAACGCAGGAGGGCAGTGGTGCGGCGCGGACTGGCGGCGGCGTTGCTCGTCCCGGTGCTGGCGGCGTGCGCGGTGCCGGTGTCGCACCCGGCCGCTCCCCATGTACGAGCCTCCGCCCGGTCGACGCCGGCCGCGACCGCCGTGGACGCGCCGAGCCCGAGCCACTCGCCGAGCCACTCCGCGAGCCACCCGACGAGCCCGCGCCCGAGCCGCAGCCCCGCAGCCGCGCGCCGCCCTCGGGTGCACCACCACCGGCCCCCGGCGCAGCACCGGCCCGCCGGCGTGCCGACGGCGGCGATGCCCGACCTGAGGCTGACACCCGGGCGCGCGCTGAAGGTCTCGGCCCGGCAGGTCTGCGTGTCCGGGTACGCCTCCCGGGTCCGGGACGTGCCGGAGTCCGAGGCGACTGCGGTGTACGCCAGGTACGGCGTCGTGCACGTGCCGTACGCCCACGAGGTGGACCACCTCGTCTCGCTCGAGCTCGGCGGCTCCAACGCGCTGGCGAACCTCTGGCCCGAGCCGTACGCCGGTCGCTGGGGCGCGCGGACCAAGGACGTGCTCGAGAACCGGCTGCACGACCTGGTCTGCTCCGGGCGGCTCGCCCTGCGACGGGCGCAGCGGCTCGAGGCGGGCAACTGGGTGGCGGCCTACCTGCGCTTCGTCGGCGTCCCGCCGCGGGCTGCCGCGCCGAGCCACCGGCCACACCCGCTGGTCGCGACCTCGGGTGGCTGCGAGCCCGGCTACGCGCCCTGCCTGCCGCGGGTGGCGGACCTGGACTGCGACCAGATCCCGGCGGACAGGCGGCCGGTGCGGGTCACCGGCGCGGACCCCTACCGGCTCGACGCCGACGGCAACGGCTGGGGCTGCACGTCGTAGGCGTGAGCGGGCTCACGCGCTCGTTCACCGGCCGCGCTGCGCCCGGCAACACCGGCGAAACACCGCCCGCGCATCGTGGACGTCGTACCACCGCGCTCCACCCTGGCTCCACCCTGGCTCGACACCGACTCGACACCGACTCGCACGAGGACCACACCATGACCGCACGCCTGCTCCGCCCTGCCCCTGCCCGTGCCCCTGCCCGTGTCACCGGCCGTGCCACCGGCCGTCCGGCTCGGCCTCCGGCGCGTCGACGACTACACCCGGTGGGCGTTCAACGCCCAGCCGCCGCTGACCCGGCGACCCCCGGCCGGCCCGCGGGGGGTCGCCTCCTGAGCGGCCGGGTCGGTCTCGAGCTCACCGGGACGGTCGACACCGCGGCCGCCGACCAGTTCCACCGGTCGGTGGTCGAGCACGTCGCCGCCGGCGCACGGGACCTCGAGGTCGCGCTGCACGGGATCACCGCGCTGGAGGTCGCCGGCCTCCGGGCCCTCGTGGCGAGCGCCCAGCACGCCCGGACGCACGGTGCCACGCTGCGGGTGGTCTGCACCCAGGAGCGGGTGCTGCACGTGTTGCGGGTGACCGGGCTGCAGCGGGTGCTGCACGTCGGCCCGCCGGCCGCGGCGGAGACGCCGGCCGCGCCGGAGACGCCGGCCGCGCCGAAGACGCCGGCCGCGCCGGACCTGCCGGCGGCCGGCTGACCGCCCGCGCCGGGAACCGTCGCGCGCGTCGCTGCGTCCGACCCCGCATGAGGACCGGCCGGGGCACCGCCCTTCTGACGCTCGCACTGCTCGCGGGGTGCGCGGCGCCCTCCACGTCGTGCGCTCCGTGCGACCGCCACGTCGCCGTCACGATCGACCCGAAGACCGACGTGCCGTCGCGGACGTTCGTGCGGGTGTGCGTCGACGGCCTGGGCTGCCGGCAGCGCGCCCGGGGGACGAGCCGCGAGTTCCGCATCCGGCTGCCCGTGCCAGATGGCATGTCCATGGCCTCGACCGGGGGCCGGTCCGTGCGCGTGTGGGTGACGGTGCCGATGCGCGCCCAGTGGATCGGGACCGGGCGGCTGCAGACCGCGCCCGCGACCGGGACCTGCGGCTGCACCCGGTCTGCTGCGACGGTGCGGGTGCTGCCGGTGCCCGAGCCGCAGCTGCCGCCCCGCTGACCCCTTCCGGCCCAGGACGGACGCTTCCCGCCCGCGGGTGGACGGCTCCCGGCCGGACGCTTCCGGCCCGGCGGAGGGGCGCCTCCGGCCCCCCGGGAGGGGCGCTTCCGGCCCGGGGAGGGGCGCTTCCGTCCTGCAGAGGGGCGGCCGGACAGGTCGTAAGGTTCCTTTGCGGCAACTTTGCCGTAAAATGACGAGATCGCGCGGGCCGGATGGGGGCACACGTCTCGGGCGCTCTCGTGTCGCGTCTTGTGGAGGATGGCTGCGTGACGGTGGGGTTGGAGGGGCTGCGCCGGCTTGCCGGCGCCCTCGGTGACGCCCTGACGCTGGACGAGGTCGCGCGCGCCACCCTCGCTGCCGCGCTCGAGATTCCCGGGGTGTTCCGGGCCGGCCTGGCCCTGAACCGCACCGCCGGCCGGCACCTCCAGTTCGTGTCGTCGGACGCCGACCGGATGGACGACGACAGCGTGCGGTGGTGCCTCATCGACGCCTACGAGACCGTTCCGCTCGTCGACGCGGTCCGCAGCGGCCAGGACATCTTCCTCGACGACGTCGCGTCGATGACGTCGAGCTACCCGGCCTTCGCCGCCCGCCAGCTCGAGCTGGGGACGCGCGGCGTCGCGGCGCTCGCGCTCGCCACCGGCCACGAGCACGCCGGCGGTCTGCTGCTGACGTTCGACGCCGAGGGGGTGGTCGACGAGCCGCTGCGCCGGATGCTCGACGGCTTCGCGATCCAGGTGACCCAGGCGCTGCGCAAGGCGCTGGTCGTGCGCCGCGAGCACACCAGCCCCGAGCAGCTCCAGCGGATCCTGCTGCCGCACACGCTGCCGGATCTCGACGGTGTCTCCTTCGGCGCGCACTACCAGCCCGGTGGGCTCAACACCGAGGTCGGCGGCGACTGGTACGACGTGATCACGCTGCCCGACGGTTCCGCGGTGATCAGCATCGGCGACGTGATGGGCAAGGGCGTCGACGCGGCGATCGCGATGAGCGAGGTGCGCGCGGCGATCCGGGCGTACGCCGCGCTCGACCCGCGGCCCTCCGTCGTACTCAGCCGGATGGACGACCTGATCGGGTCACGTGACGCGCCGGAGCAGCAGCTCGTCACCGCGGTGTACGGCGTCGTCAGCCCGGACCGGCGACGGCTGACCCTCGCGGTGGCCGGTCACCCGGCGCCGCTGCTCGTCACGCCGACGGAGCCGGCCGCGCTGGTCGACGGCGCGCTCGGGCCGGCGCTGGGGCTCGCCGCCGGGCCGTGGCCCGAGGTCGAGGTGGAGCTTCCGCCGCACAGCACGCTGCTGCTCTACAGCGACGGGCTGGTCTCCGCGCGCTCCAGCGACATCTTCAGCGGCATCGAGGCGCTCATCGAGCAGGTCGACGCGCTGCCGCGCCGACGGCGCCGGGCGCGGGACCTGTGCGCCCAGCTGCGCAACGTGATGGCCCACGAGGACGCCGAGGACGACGTGGCGATGCTCGCGATGACGACGGTCCCGGTCGGCTCCGCCGTGCACGTCTCGGCGCCGCTGCCGGCCGACACCACGGCGCCGAGTGCCGCGCGGCGGTTCGTCCGCGACCGGCTCGAGGAGTGGCGCGCGGACTGGCGGCTGCCCGACGACCTCGTCGACACGGCCGAGCTGTGCGTCTCCGAGCTGGTCACCAACGCGGTGATCCACACCGGGACGTCGGCGCTGCTCACCGTCGAGCTCGACCACGACTGCCTCACCGCCCTGGTGCGCGACCAGGGCGGTCACGGCGTGATCGAGCGCGCCGTGGACACCGAGCCGCTGCGGGTCTCAGGCCGCGGCCTGGGGCTCGTCGAGGCGCTGGCCGAGGCGTGGGGCGCCGAGCGGGACGCCGAGGGGACGACGGTCTGGTTCGAGCTGGACACCGGGGCGGTCGAGGCCTCGCCGCCGGCGGCCGCGATCGACGAGCCGCGGCCGGACGTCACGCGGCCGGACGTCACCGGCCGGACGTCACCGGGCCGGTGGAGCCTCACGGGGTCTGACGAAGGTTCGCGACCGAGGACCAAGGACTCTGCTGTGCGCCGACCGGCAGGCGCAGGTTGGGGGCAGAGAGGCTACCTCAGGGAGTGAGGATGGACCGCACCAGCAGGCGCACACGGACTGTGTTGATCACGATGGCCACCACGGCTGCGACCGCAGCCGCGCTCCTTCCCCAGGCCGCGGCTGGTGTCGAGCCGCCGCATATCGACCCAGCCGCGCTGCCCCGCGGGGCAGATCCGGCCGTCGTGTACATGGTGCGTGACACCATCCGGGACGGGGACCTCAGGGTCCCGGCCACGAGACGGGGCGACCACCAGGCCTTGTGGGTCGTCGCCGGGGGCTACCTGGTCCGGGACGTGAACGTCGGGGACCGAGGGCTGACTCGGGTGGTCTACATCCCGCGCAGCGGTGAACGACGCGTCGTCGCGCGGTCCGGGGAGTGGCTGGGTGTCGCGGTGTCGGCGAACGGCAGAACCGCGGCCGTCCAACGCTCGTCGAGCTCGACCGGCGCTCGCACGGTCATCAGCGTGTTCCACCCGAGGAGCGGGCGGGTGACCGCACGGCGCGAGCTGCGACTTGCCACGCTGGTCGCCGTCACCGACCGCAGAGTCCTCATCGGACTGCGCGTGCGCTGGCGTCACCCGGCCACCGCGTGGTGGAACTTCGGAGCGGACAGAGTCCGGCGCATCTATCACCAGGCAGCCGTGGGCGCCGACGTCCGCCATGACAAGGTCGTGTTCGATCGGTCGTCGGTCGGCGAGTTCTGCAACCGGGTCGCCGTCCTGTCCCACCCGGCACGAAGGCTGTGGCGCAGCTGTCGGATCTATCCGCACCAGTGGTCGCCCGACGGCCGCCGCGCGATCGCCACGCATACCTACTTCGACGCGGCCGGAACCGACCGGTGGTGGGTCATCAACGGACGCACCGGGCACCGGCAGGCGGTCGTCACCGGACGCCTCGGTTGGGACGCGGCCTGGGAAGGCAACCGACACTTCCTGGTGATCGCCCAAAGTGACGCGGGAAAGGCGGCGATCCTGCGCTGCGACGTGACCGGCTCGTGCGAGCGAGCGAGCCGACTGTGGGACGTGCCGGTGCCACCCGACCCGTCGGTGTACTACGCCGCACCTCCGGTCGTCCTGGCCAGCCGCTGAGCAGCGAGGACCAGGGATCTCGCAGACCCGACCGGCTACTGGCGGACCAGCCGCGCCCACAGGTGCGGCTGCATCGGCTGCCCCATCGCGGCCATGTCGTAGGCCCACAGCAGGTCGCCCTCGACCAGGCCGTACATCCGGTGGCCCGCCGAGACCTCCTTCGCGGTGTGCGTGCGCATGATCGCGTCGGTGGTGATCTCGATCTTGGGGCCCTCGGCGGCGCCGTACCAGACCTCGGCGAAGCCGGTGTGGTGGGTGAGCAGCCACTCCAGGCTGCCGTCGGCCGACGGCCTCAGGAAGCCGGTCTCGATGGCGGACTCGCGCACCTTGTCGCCCTGCTCGTCGACGATCCACGACCGGCTCATGTAGTGGAAGAACGGCCGGCCGTCGTGGGTGAAGATGCACTCCTGGCCGAACTGGAACGGCTCGATCGTCGGGTAGTCGCCGTGTCCGTTGCCCCGCCAGGTGCCGAGCAGCCAGGCGACCGGGGCGCACTCCGGGTTCAGGTTGTCCGGGATCTCGAACGGCATGAGGTCAGCGTTCCGCCTTGAGCAGGTTGTAGATCACGACGATCGCGACCCATCCGGAGAACAGGACGACGAGCGCCATCAGGGCGATCAGGACGGCTTCCATGCCCCGATCCTAGCGGCGGGTCCGGCCCCCCGACGCCGAGCCGCGGGTTCCGCCGCGCCGAGCCGCGGTTGCGCCGCGCCGGTCAGATCTCGAGCACCATCGTGACCGGCCCGTCGTTGACCAGCGCCACCTGCATGTCGGCGCCGAAGCTGCCGCGCTCGACGTGTGCGCCGAGCGCCTCGAGCGCCGCGCAGACCTCGTCGTAGACGGGCTCGCTCACCGGGCCCGGCGCGGCGGCGTTCCAGGTCGGGCGACGACCCTTGCGCGCGTCGCCGTACAGCGTGAACTGGCTGACCACGAGCACCGGCGCGGCGAGGTCGGACGCCGACCTCTCCTCCCGCATGATCCGCAGGTCCCAGATCTTGCGCGCCATCCAGGCGACCTCGGCCGAGCCGTCGGTGTGCGTGACGCCCAGCAGCACGACCAGGCCCGGGCGCGAGAGGGCGCCGACGACCTTCCCGTCCACCGTCACCGATGCGGAAAGAACACGCTGGACGACCGAACGCATCGGGAAATCTTCCTGTCCTCGGATCGACGGGGGCGCGTGCAGTCTGCCACGATGACGCCATGACCGACGCCTCCGTCCTCCCTGACCTGTCCGGCGTGGTGGGTCCGGCCGGCAAGCTGCTCGTCACCGTGGCGCCGACCGGGGCCGAGACCAGCAAGGACGACTGCCCCCAGCTCCCGACGACGCTCGAGGAGCTCGTCGAGACCGCCCGGGCGTGCCAGGATGCGGGCGCGGCGATGGTGCACGTGCACATCCGCGACGCCGACCACCGGCCGACGCTGGACCTCGGCCGGCTCACTGCGACCGTCGAGGCGCTGCGCGAGGCGACCGACCTCGTCGTGCAGCTGTCCACGGGTGGCTCGGTGCACGACCCGCTCGACCGGCGGCTCAAGGTGCTCGACGCGGCCCCGGACTCGTGCAGCCTGACGATGGGTACGACGAACTTCGGCGACGACGTGTTCTCCAACCCGTGGCCGTTCATCACCGAGCTCTACCAGCTCGCCCGGGAGCGCGAGGTCGTGCCGGAGTTCGAGCTGTTCGACCTCGGCCACGTGCACGCGCTGCACCGGCTGCTCGGCAGCTACGGACTGCCCTACGGCGGGCGGGTGCACTGCGACCTGGTGATGAACGTGCCCGGCGGGATGCCCGGGAACGCCGACGCGCTCGTCGCCGCGGTCGGCGCACTGCCGGACGCGGTCACGTCCTGGTCGGCCACCGGGATCGGCCGGTCCACGCTGGACGTCGCGCTCGCCGCGCTGTCCAAGGGCGGTCACCTCCGGGTCGGCATGGAGGACGTGCTCACGCTGGCCAAGGGCGTCCCGGTGCGCCACAACGCACAGCTCGTCGAGCGCGCCGTACGTCTCGGAGGAGTCGTGCAGCGCCCGCCGATGACCCCGGACGAGGCTCGCGAGCTCCTCCAGGTCCGCGCCCGCCCATAGCCGCCGGCAGAACCCGCGGCTCGGCCCGCTAGAACCCGCGGCTCGGCGCAGCGGCGGAGACGACGACGTGGCCCTCACCGCAGTGAGAGCCACGTCGCGTGTGCCATCGCACCGGTGTCGCCGTGCCTCGACGTCCTTGGAAGTTCAGAGCCCCCGTGATCCCCCCCACGCAAAGTCTCTGGACGAGACGAGGTCCCGGCATCCGCCCGGCACCAGACCGACCTCAGCGTCAGTCGTTGATCCTCCGTTGCGCCGGCACCCGGCGCAGCAGGGCGAGTACCTCGGATGCGAGGTACCGCCGGTGTCCCCCCAGCGTGCGAATCGAGCTCAGCTTCCCGTCCTCGGCCCACCGCGCCACCGTCTTGGCATCGACGTGGAACATGGTGGCGACCTCGGACGGAGTCAGCAGAGTGGATTCAGATGTTTTGTTCAACTGGACCTCCCCAACCCCTTTTCCCCCGGTTCTTCTCCTAAAGCACTATTCTGCGTTGTCCCCCACTGGGGGGTCAATGGTTCGATCAGGCTAGTTGACACCCTCACCCCGTATGGGTGACTTGACGCACCCGGACGGTTGCGTCCGCCGACCGGACCTGCTGCTCACGGAAGGCGCCCCGAAGAACCCCGAGGAACCCCGCCGGAACCTTTACCGACGACCCGCCCGGACGCGATACGCGCCCCTTGACAGGTTTCGCACATAGATTCGCCTCGGGGGCAGCCCCCCGGTATTTCCGGAATCACGGAATACTGCCCGTCAAAATAACGCGGAAAGGCCTTTGAATCCGCTACCCGACGGAGAATCATGGGGCGCGCGCACCAAGGTCCATGTCGACCCCTCCCAGGGGCCGAAGGGCGAGGACTGACTTCCGTGAGCAGTTGCGACTGCCGGAGGGCGATTCTCGACCCGCATGGTGGCAGGCAGCGCCCGCGCGGGCTGTGGAGGTTCCCCCCACCCCCCGCCGCGTTGGGCGCTGCCACGTCAACTCCGGCGCGGGCCGGCGGCCATCGCGCATATGGGACGGTCGCCGCGCGACACCGGCCGACGCTCACCAGCTGCAGCCCTGGCAGTCCGAGACGACGACGCGGCCGGCCGCGGGCCGGACGATGAGGTTGCGGCGCACCACGACGTGGACGGAGTCCTTGACCCGGATCGCGTCGGCGCCACCGTCGGCGCCGGTGACCCGCGACCCGCTCCGGTTGGCGCCCGCACCGAGGATCCGGTTGCCCTCGACCAGCACGTCGCCGCTGCGCCACGGCCGGCCCGTGCGTGGGTCCGTGCTGAACGCCCGCGTGGACCCGGCGAGCAGGATCCCGTAGGAATGGGTCCGCTGCACGGTGTTGCCGGTCACCCAGGTCCGCCGCACCGAGAGAAGGGCGATGCCGCGACCGATCTGGAGGCCGTTCGGGTTCCGGTCCCAGCCGCGGATCCGGTTGTGCTGCACGACCAGGTCGTGCGGCTGTGCACGGGTGTTGGCGGTCTGGCCCGGCGCCCCGACCAGCGCGACGCCGTCGTCGCCGATCCGCTCGATGAGGTTGTCGCGGACCAGCACGTGCGTCATGTTGCGCAGGTGCCAGGTGCCGGTGATGCCGTCCCGACCGGAGTCGTGCACGTGGTTGTTCGCGAGCAGCCCCTCGTCCGAGCCCTGGTAGAGCACCGAGATCCCGGCGACGTGGCTGACGTCGAGCCGGGTGATCGCGAACCGGTGCACGAGGCGGAGCCGGATGCCCGGCACCCAGGGGGCCGACGCGATCGCGTTGGGGCCGCTCGGCAGGCCCGATCCGGCGCCGCGGATCGCGAAGTCGTCCAGCGTGATGTCGTGGTCGCCCGAGGTCTGCTCGGCGTTGCCCAGGTAGTAGCCGTCACCGCTCGCGGTGTTCTGGGTCCAGGTGAACCGCAGCACCGACGAGGTCCCGTGCCCGAACAGATAGGCCCCCGACGGCAGCTGGACGCTGCGGCTGCAGAGGTACGTCGCCCCGGCGCGAAGCTCCACGCGGGCGTCCTGCCGCGCCGCCGCGTCGAGGGTCCGCTGCACGGCCGCGGTGTCGTCGGCGACCCCGTTGCCGACGGCGCCGTAGTCCTCCGGGTGCAGCACCCGGGCTCCCGGGACCGCTGGAGCGTGGGCGCCCGGACGGCCGGAAGCCGCCAGGTCACCGGGGCCGGACCGGGGCCCTTGCTCACCAGCACCATCAGGAGCCCCACACCGCCAGCACCGCCAGCAACAGCAGCGCCACAAGGAACGACCGTCTCCGCCGAGAACTGCGGTGGGCGGCTTGCAGCATGTCGTCTCCGGTCCGAGATCGAGGTGGTCCGACGCGCTCCTCGGCCCTGCAGGTCGACAACCCCAAATCCCCGAAATCGCCGAAAGAAACCAAGTCGCCAACGTCTGGGAACAAATTATCCGAATGTGCCTCAGCAATACCGGGAATTCGACCTAATGTGTGACCGCATAGGGGAGAGGGGACCCGTGACAGACCGCACGTTCACGTCGCTGAACCGGTCGGTGGTCTGGTTCGTGCTGTCGTACGGGGTGGCGATCGTCGGCTACCTGGGGCTCAACGCAGCCGCCAGCCGGCTGGTCGGACGTCAGCACTTCGGCACGCTGATGGTGGTGCTGACCACCACCACGCTGATCGGCCAGTTCGCGCTGATCGGCGTGCACCGCTCGGGACTGCGCGAGGCGGCCCGGATCGACGACCACGGCTCCGCGGAGCTGGCCGAGCTGAAGGCCGGCGTTCGCGCCGTGACATGGATCACACTGCCGGTCGCCTCGCTGCTGACCGCCGGGTTCGCCTGGGTGACCACCGCACGCGGGTACGACGGCTACGACCGGCTCTGGATCGCGATCTTCAGCGCCCTGCTCGTCTACCTCAACGGCCAGCAGAAGCTGGTGTCGAGCTTCCTGCGCGGCCTC
Source organism: uncultured Actinomycetota bacterium (assembly GCA_963811365.1). Lineage (GTDB taxonomy): Bacteria > Actinomycetota > Actinomycetes > Propionibacteriales > Nocardioidaceae > CAWEQW01. Next base: position 19,514 of record CAWEQW010000006.1, read on the forward strand.
GGGCACCTGCGCATCTCCGGGCTGCTCGAGGGCCGGTCCGGTGGCGCCCTCGTGGCGCTGGGCCAGGCAGCCGTGGTGATCGCGGTCTACATCCTGCGGCCCGAGGCCGGCATCGTCGGCGCGCTCGCCGGGGTCACCGTCGGCTTCCTGGTCCCGGTGGGCTGGGCCCGCTGGCGACTGGCGTGGGCCTGGCGCAGGGCGCGCGTGACGACGCCGATGTGGGTCAGCCTCAAGCAGGTCATGCGGCGGGACTGGAAGTTCGCGATGATCCAGGTGGGTGGCTACGCCAACTCCGCGACGGACCTGTGGACCTGCGCGCTGATCGTGCCCGGCGTGCCCACCTCGATGTTCGGCGCCGCCCAGCGGCTCTCGCAGCTGCTGCTGATCCCGATGACGTCCCTGCAGGTCGTCTTCTCCCCGCCATCGCCCGGCTGACCAGGACCGACCGGCGCCGGCTGGAGAACCTGCTGCGCACCGGGTCGACGATCGCCACGGCCGTGACCGCCGTGCTCTGGGTGCCGATGTTCTTCGCGCCGGTGCTGATGGTGGACCTCTTGTACGGCACGGGGTTCAGCCAGGCGGCACCCATGCTGATGCTGCTGGCGAGCGGCTACATGATGAACGCCGTCTCCGGGCTGTCGGGCATCACGCTCTCGATGTCCCACCAGGAGGGCTGGGTCGCCACCGTGCACTGGATCGGGCTGGTGATCCGCGTGGCGCTCGGCGTCGCGGCCGCGCTGATCTGGGGTGCGATCGGGGTCGCCGCCACCTCGATGGTGGCCACCGTCGTGATCTACGCGCTGATGTGGGCCCAGGCCAAGCGCCGGGTGGGCGTCGCCACGCACGCCACGCTGCGGCCGAAGCTGCGGCTGCTGAGCAAGGTGTCGGGCTGATGCGGATCCTCCAGGCGCACAGCAGGCACGCCACCCGCGGCGGCGCGGACCACGTCATCGAGCGCGAGCGCGGCCTGCTCGTCGACGCCGGCCACGAGGTGCGGCAGTACTTCGCCGACCCCGGCGACACCGGGGCCGCGGGCTGGCGGCAGGCCGGCGCCGCGGTGTGGAACCCGCGCACCCACCGGGAGGTCCGCGCGCTGGTCCGGTCGTTGCGGCCCGACGTGGTCCACGTGCACACGCCGTTCCCGCTGCTGTCGCCGTCGGTGTTCTGGGCCGCGCACCGCGAAGGCGTGCCCACGGTCGCGACCGTGCACAGCTACCGGTACTCCTGCATCGCGGGGACGCTGCGCCGCGACGGCACGCTGTGCGAGGACTGCGTCGGCAGCGCCACCAAGCTCGCCGGGCTCCGGCACCGCTGCTACCACGACAGCCTGGCGGCCAGCGGGGCGCTGACCGCAAGCCTCGGGCTGCACCGGGCGGTCGGCACGTTCACCGGCAAGGTGGACCGCTTCCTCACGATGACGGAGTTCTCCCGTGACCTGCTGGTCCGCGACGGGGTCCCGGCCGGACACATCGCCGTGAAGCCCAACTGCACCGACGACCCGGGGCTCCCGCTGGGGTACGGCGACCGCGAGCCGGTCGTGCTGTACGTCGGCCGGCTGGTGCCGGAGAAGGGCATCGGCACCCTGCTGCGGGCCTGGCCCCAGGTAGCCGCCCGCGGTCACCGGCTGGTCGTCGTCGGCGACGGGCCCTTGCGCCCGGAGGTGGAGCGGGCGGCCGCGGCGGACGCCTCGGTGTCGTTCCTCGGCTGGCTGTCCGAGCCGGAGGTGCTGGCCGCACAGCGTGCGGCCGCGGTGACCGTCGTGCCGTCGGAGTGGTACGAGGCCGGGCCGCCGCTGGTGCACCTGCAGGCGCTGGCGAGCGGTACGCCGCTGGTGGTCTGCGACCTGGAGAACATCTGCAGCAGCACGGTCGCCGCGGACGCCGGACGCGCGTTCCGCACAGGCGAGGCAGCGGCCCTGGCAGCGGCGCTGACCGGGGTGCTCGCCGACCGCGAGGGGGCGGCGGCGATGGGGCGCAGGGGGCGTGAGCTCTACCTGCGCGACCACACCCCCGAGTCCACGCTGAAGATCCTGGAGTCGACCTACGCGGCCGTCTCCGACACGAGGCGCGGGGTGGGGTCGTGAGAGTGCTGCACGTCGTCGAGGTCACCCATGGTGGCGTGGTCACCGTGGCGGACACGTTCGCCGGGCTTCAGGCGCGGCGCGGGCTGGACGTCCACGTCCTCGCTCCCCCGGGCGTGACCTGGAGCGCGGGGACCGTGCACGCGTGGCAGCCGCGACGTCGAAGCGTCGCGTCCTACCCGTCGTACGCCCGGCGGCTGCGCGAGGTGGTCGCCGAGGTGCGGCCCGACGTCGTGCACCTGCACTCGTTCTTCCCCGGCGTGCTCGGGCGGATGCGGCCGATGCCGGCCGCCACCACGGTCGTGTACCAGCCGCACAGCTGGGCGTTCGAGGCCGCAGGGCCGTTGTCCGGCCTGGTCTCGGCGTGGGAACGGCGGGCCGCGCGCCGCACCGACCGGGTGGTCACCAACTGCGAGGCCGAGCTCGCGGAGGCCCGGGCGCACGGCCTCGAGGTGCCCGCCGACGTCATCGGGCTGCCGCTCGACACCGACGCGTTCCTCCCGGTCGACGACGGCGTGCGGAGCCGGATGCGTGAGCGGGTCGGGGTGCGCGACGAGCGGCTCCTGGTCACCGTCGGGCGGATCAGCAGGCAGAAGGGGCAGGACCAGCTGGTCCGCGCCTGGGAGCGAAGTCCCTTGCCGGGCACGGTTCTGGCCGTCGTCGGGCCCGGCGACCCGGCGTCCCTGCAGGCGCTGGCTCCGCGCACGAGCGGTTCGAGCCTGCGCTTCGTCGGTCCCCGGGACGACGTGCGGCCGTGGCTGCACGCCGCGGACCTGTACGTGCAGCCGTCGCGCTACGAGGGCCAGTCGGTCGCGATGGCCGAGGCGATGAGCTGTGGCCGCAGCGTCGTGATCACGGACGTCAACGGTGCCCGCGAGGCGGTCGCCCCGCAGCGGCAGCCGGCGGCCGGCGCCGTCGTACCGCTCGGCGACATGGACGCGTTCCTCGACGCCTGCCGCGACCGTCTCGACGACGACCGGCTGCGGCAGGGCGAGCAGCGCGTCGCGCGCAGCCGGGCGGTCGCGATGTTCGGGGCCGACGGGGTGACCGACCGGCTCCTCGAGGTGTACGCCGGGCAGCCCGCCGGGCGCGCCACCACTGCGGGACCGAGGGAATGACGATGAGCCACCAGCTGCCGACCTTCGTGGTCGCGGGAGCCGCGCGCGCGGGGAGCACCGCCGTCATCGAGGCGCTGCGCAAGCACCCCGACGTGTTCGTCACCCAGCCCAAGGAGCCGCACTACTTCGCGTTCGCCGGGCAGGACGTGGCGTTCACGGGTCCCGACGACGACACGACGATCAACCGGGTGGCGGTCACCGACGAGGACCGGTTCCGGGCGCTGTTCCCGACCGAGGGCTACGTCGCGCTCGGCGAGGGGTCGGTCTCGACGCTGTACTACCACGACGACGCCGTTCCCCGGCTGGTCAAGCTCTGCCCCGACGTACGCGTGGTCCTGGTGCTCCGGGAGCCGGTCGCGCGGGCCTACTCCAGCCACCAGTACCTGCTGAACCGGGGCTCCGAGCCCGAGCCCGACTTCCTGGCCGCCGTCGCTCTGGAGGCCCGCCGCGTCGAGCAGGGCTGGCACCACCTGTGGCACTACACCGCGATGAGCCGGTACGCCGACGGGGTCGCGCACCTGGTCCGGACGCTCGGCCGGGACCAGGTCCGGGTCTGGTGGTACGACGAGCTGGACTCCGAGCCGGCCCGCGTCGTCGGGGAGATGCAGGCGCACATCGGGGTCCGGCCGTTCGCCGCGGAGGCCGACCGGGTCAACTCCTCCGGAGCGCCCAAGCGCGCCTGGATGCAGAACGCCATGCAGACCGCGGCCCGCCGGCCCGCGCTGCGCACCGCGGTGAAGGCGGTGGTGCCGTTCCGGGTGCGGGAGCGGATCCGCAACGCGAACCTGAGCCGCAGCGACGTCCCGGCCGAGGTGCGCGCCGCACTCGCTCAGACGTTCAGCGCGGAGCTGACGGCGCTGGAGGACGTGCTCGGACGGAAGGTGCCCGCGTCCTGGCGTTGAGCCGGGCCCGCGCTCTCGGCCTCGCCGCGGCGGGCCGAGCGAGCGGCTGGGTCAGCGGCCCTGAGAGGCAGCACGACGGTGCTCGGCGCCCGGGATCCGCTGGCGGCTGCGCGCGTCGAAGAGGGCGCCGGCGACGGTGCGGGCGCCGAAGGCCCGCAGGCTCTCGACCAGCCGGGTGACGTCCGAGCGATGCGTACGCCCCTCCCGGGCGACCACGAGGCAGACGTCCACGTCGCTCATCAGGTGCAGCGAGGACAGCGCGATCTCGGCGGGCACGTTGAGCAGCACGAGGTCCACGCCCTGGCCGAGGTCGCGCATCACCTGCTGAAGCCGGGGGCCGGTGAACAGGTTCACCGCGCGGGTCGTCGGCTGGCCCGCCGGCAGCCGCGCCAGGTTGTCCATGCCGGTCTCGACGAGGTAGGACCGCGGCTCGAGCTCGCCGGCCAGGATGTCGTAGAGCCCCTTCTCGTCCGGCTCGGTCGCCGCCGCCTCGGGGTTGGCGTCCACCTCCACGACCAGCAGCCCCTGCTGGGCCGCGGCTGCGGCGACGTTCTCGCTGAGCAGCGAGCTGCCGGCGGGCGTCGGCGAGGTCACCATCACCAGCGCGGCGTGCCGCAGGCTCGGCGAGCGCCCGGCCAGGTGGCGGATCGCGATCGCCAGCGCGTTGACGTCCCGGTTCGACGGGGACAGCGGCGCGACGACCTGCACGAGGGCGCCCGGGACGACGGTCTTGGGGAACCTGCGGACCACGCCGGCCACCGGCGCGTCCGCCAGCGAGTCGTCGAGCGTCTCCTCGTCGCGCACCACGTCGTCGAGCCGGTCGCGCACCACGGCGGCGACGAGGGCGGCGAACAGGGCGAGCAGGAAGGCCATGAACAGCGTGAGGACCCACGTGGACAGCCGCGAGGACGCCGGCGCGGGCCCGGACTGCAGCACCTGGCCACCGGAACCGCCCGGCGACTGGAGCGGTCCCAGCGCGGAGATCTGCGCGCCGAGCGTGGACACCTTCGACTGGAGGTCGCGTCGCTCGGTCTCGAGGTCGACCCGGTTGGTCGGGTTCCTCTTCAGCAGCGTGCCGATGGCGGCGATCCGCGTGATGTCGGCGGCGCGCTCGTCCTGGTAGCCCTTGAGCACCTGGGCGACGGCTGCCTGCGCCTCGGTCTGCCGGTAGGCGATGTAGCTCCTCGCCACCCGCGACGCCAGCCTGCCGGCCGCCGCCGCGGTGTCCGCGGTGGCGGTGATCCGGATGATCCGCGAGGAGCCGATCGCCTGCGCGGACACGGTCTTGCTGAGGTCCGTCGGCGCGGACGGCATCCTCTTCGCCACGAGCGCGCCGACCGGCTGAGAGGTCGCCACCCGCACCTGGGTGGCCATCTCCTCGGGCGTGATCGTGGCGGAGCCGGACACCTGCACGTCGGTGGTGGTCGGCTCGACCAGGACGTCGGCCTGGCCGACGTACCTCGGTGACGAGATCGCGAGCAGGCCCCCTGCGGCGAGCATCACGAGGACGAACACGGTGGTCGCCGTCCGCCACCGGCGGCGCAGGATGCGGAGGTAGTCGCGCATGGTCGTGCGGCGCTCTACGTCGTCGTTCGTCACAAGCTCCCTCTGTGCTTCCCCTCGACCCGAGAACCCGTCCGCAGGCGGTGACCGTCAACCCCGGTCCCATGATGATGCGAGAGACCGCAATGTGCAGGATGTTCACAAACTTCTTGGAAACGCCACTACAGTGAGCCGCTCATCGAGACGGCGGGGAGTGTCGCGCGCCATGGAGCTCTCACTGGTGACGCTGCTGGCAGCGGCGCTGTTCTTCGGGGTGCTCGCGATCTTCGGAGCAACCCAGACCCGCGGGCCGACCGACGTGGTGCTGGTGTTCCTGCTGATGTACTCGTTGTTCTACGGCCTTCGTCCGCTGCTGTTCGTGCTCGGTCTCGACGTCCCCGAGCCCGAGGGGTTCTTCGACCCGGCGACGGTCGCCACCGTGCTCACGGTCACCATCGTCGGCGTCACGATCTTCCTGGCCGCGGCGCTCGCGGGCGTGGTGATCTTCACAGGCTCCGGGCTGCGCGGCTGGGGCCCGTTCTTCGTCTCGGGCCGGGTGTCGATGCGGCGTTCGGTCCGGCTCACCGCAGGGGTCACCCTGCTCGCCACGCTGATCTCCGGCTACCTCGTGGTGCACTTCGGCGGCGTCGGCAGCCTGGTCACCGCCGCCAAGTTCGACCAGGCGCTCGCCGGGCTCTTCGTGCTGCGGATCGCCCCCGCCCTGGGCGCGATCCTCGCGGTCGGCACCTTCCTGGAGGCGTACGCGCGGCGGGAGCGACTGGTGGTCCTGGTGTTCGGCCTGGTGTGCGCGGTGCTCAACGCCTGCTACGTGTTCCTGTGGGGAAGCCGCAGCGTGCTGGTGGTGATCGGGGCGGCCATCGTCCTGGGCCTGCACCGGCGGTCCCGCGCCCGGGCGGCGCAGCGCCCCGCCCGGCGGCCCGTCGTCCTGCGCCTGCTGGTCGCCGCGGTCCTCGTCGTCGCAGTGGCCGGAGGCCTCCGGATGGTGCGCGACCAGCTCATCAACGGTCAGGTCCAGGCGGTGTACGCCGACGCCGGCACGTGGCGGCAGGTGTCGCTCGGCACCAACGCGGTGTACTTCGACGCGGCCATGCTGGCGTTCCGCGACTGGCCGTCGCAGCACGCGTTCCGCAACGGCGAGGACTTCAAGGTGGGTGCCCTCGGCGTCGTACCCCGGTCGATCTGGCCGGGCAAGCCGCAGGACGTCGCGCCCGGCAGCTGGTTCCGGCAGGTCTACCAGCCGGAGAAGGTGAACGGGTGGCCGATGGGCGCGGCAGCCCTGTGGTACCTGAACTTCGGGTGGCCCGGCCTGCTCCTCGGCGGGCTGCTGTCCGGCCTGGTCATCGGGGCCGTGTCCGCAGCGCAGCGACGCAAGCCCGACAACGGCTTCAACTCCGCGGCCGGCGTCGCGATCGGCGTCTTCGTGATCGCCCTGGGGGTCGAGTCGGGCTGGCTGGTCAGCGCAGTGACCTGGCTGGTCCCGCTGTGGCTCGCCGCACGGTACCTGTCGATACCCGACAGATCCGATTCGCCGTCCTCCCTTTCGACCCCGACAACCATTCCGGCTCGCTATTACGAACAGTCCACGCCGTGACCATGCTGGGGCCCAACGGCTGGTTACCTCTTGGGTGGGGAGTTGTGTTCATGGCGCAGAGGTTCCTGCGGGCTGTCCTGATGCTGCTCGTGGCGGGTGCCACGGTGCTCGCGGGCACCCTGACGTCAGCGGCGTCCGCGGCCGTCAGCGCCACCCCGTCGTTCTCCTGGGTGCCCGACGGGACGGTGTACGCCATGGCCCAGGCCAACGGCGTGGTCTACATCGGCGGGACGTTCACGTCGTTGAGGGCGCCGTCGAGCAACGCCCGGATCACCCGCAACCACCTCGCCGCGCTCAACGCGACGACCGGCGCCCCGCTGGCCTGGAACCCGTCGGCCAACGGCACGGTGCGCGCGCTGGCCGTCGGGCCCAACGGCATCGTCTACGCCGGCGGCGCCTTCACCTCCGTCGGAGGCTCCGCGGCCACCCGGATCGCGGCCATCACCAGCGCGGGCCGACGGGTCGCCGCGTTCAAGGCCTCGGCCAACAACACCGTCCGCGCGATCTCCGCCACCTCCGCAGGACTCTTCGTCGGCGGCAACTTCGGCAGGTTCAACGGCCGGGCGCGCGTGGGTGCCGTGAGGCTCGACCCCGGGACCGGGGCGACCCTGAGGCGCTGGAACGCCGCGGTCGGTGGCGGACGCGTCCGGTCCCTCGCGCTCTCCCCGAACGGCGTGCTGATCCTCGGCGGATCGTTCGCGACGCTGTCCGGAAGGCCGCGCAGGTTCCTCGGGGCGGTGTCACCGGCAAGCGGTGCGGCGACGGCGTGGAGGCCCGCGGCGATCTGTAGCACCTGCCAGGTGCTCGGCATCGCCACCACGCGCGGACGCGTCTACACCGCGACCGGCGGGGCCGGCGGTGGTCGGGCGGTCGCCTGGTCGCTGTCGTCGAACACCCGGCTCTGGCAGAAGCACGGCGACGGCGACGTGCAGGCAGTGGCCGTCTCCGGAACGACGGCGTACTTCGGCGGCCACTTCGGTCCGTCGTTCTCCGGAGCGACCCGCCACCAGCTGGTCGCGCTGAGCACCGGCAACGGCGCCGTGCAGCCGTACGCGCTGTCGCTGACCGGCAACGACCACCCGGGCATCTGGGCGATCGTCATCAGAGGCGGCTACCTCCGGCTCGGCGGCGGGCTGCGCTTCGCGCACGCTCCCGAGGCGCGGTACGCCGCGATGCGCATCACCTGACCGCGCACCACCCGACCACGACATCTGAGACCCAGGGGGGACCCTCACATGGGAATGGCGACCTTCGCCAAGCACGTCGCACCGGACTGGGCCAAGGAGCTGTCCAGGCCCGCCTTCCGCGGCATCGGGTACGCCACCTCGCCGTTGCGTCCGCTGCCGGAGTTCCTGGTCATCGGCACCAAGCGCGGCGGGACCCAGTCGCTGTACCAGTACCTGCTCAGGCACCCCGCGGTCCTGCCGATGTGGCCGGGGGTCGAGAACGCCAAGAAGACCCACTTCTTCGACCAGAACTTCCACCGCGGTGAGCACTGGTATCGCGGGCACTTCCCGACCGTCGTGCAGCGGCGGCGCGTCGAGCGCCGGGTCGGGGTCGCCCCGGTGTCGGGCGAGTCGGCGCCCTACTACATGTTCCACCCACTGGTGCTGGAGCGGGTGCGCGCGACGATCCCCGACGTGAAGATCATGGTGCTGCTGCGCAACCCGGTCAGCCGGGTCTGGTCGCACTACCACGAGCGCGTCAACGCGGGGACCGAGACGCTGTCGTTCCGGGAGGCCCTGGCGGCCGAGGACGGGCGCCTCGACGGCGAGGTGGAGCGGATGCGCGCGCAGCCCCGCTACTACAGCGAGCGGCACGACTTCTTCAGCTACCTCGCCCGCGGGCGCTACCTCGAGCTGCTCGAGCCGTGGCTGGAGGCCTTCCCCGGCGAGCAGGTCCACATCATCCGCAGCGAGGACATGTACGCGGACCCGGGCACGACGCTGTCCGCGGCCCACGAGTTCCTCGGCCTGCCCGCCGTACCGCCCGAGCCGCACCGCTACAACCACATCCCGGCCAAGAGCATGGACCCGGAGATCCGCGCGTGGCTCACCGACTACTACCGCCCGCATGTCCAGGCGCTCGAGCTGCGGCTGGGTCGGTCGTTCGGCTGGGCCGGGCTGTCGACGGAGCAGACCGTCTGAGGCCGACGCGAGCGAGGGCCCTGTCAGGAGCTCGAGCAGCGCGCCCGCTGAGAGCGGTCCCGGCCGTTGGGCGGTAGCGGCGCCGGCTACTCGAGGAGCAGGTCGCCTCTGACGACAGCGCCGGCAACGTCGTGGATGCGGGCGTTGTGGCTCCGGGCGTACCTGCGGAGTATCAGGAACGCCTCGTCGACGGTGGTCTCCCGCTTGGCGGCGAGCACGCCTTTGGCCTGCTCGATGATGAGCCGGGTGTTCAGCGCCTGCTGCAGCTGTTCGGCGGTGCGCTGCTGCTGCCGGGCGGCCGAGGCGTGGGTCAGGTAGCCGGTCGCGATGCGGGAGAAGACCCCGGCGACGCGCAGATCCTCGGTCGTCCAGCAGCGCGGCTCGCTGTCATAGAGGTTCACCGCGCCGATCGCCTCGCCCTCGGCCAGCATCGGGATGCCGGCCACGGCGCGGATCCCCGCGGTCTTGGCCGTGACCACGTAGTCCGGCCAGCGTTCGCCGGCGTCCCCCGTGGCGATGTCCTCGACCGCCACCGCGTGGCCAGTTGACACGGCGTCGATGCACGGGCCCTTCTGCCAGTGCTCCTGCGTCCGCTCGAGGGTGGCGATCGCCTGGACGGCGGCGGTGACGAAGCGCTGCTGGCCGTCGTGAACCAGCGTCACGCCCGCTCCGGTCAGGCTGAGCACCTCGGCCATCTCCTGGGTGAGGTTGTGGAGGACGTCACCGATGCCGTAGCCGCCGGTGAGAGTCGAGGCGAACCGCTCCAGGCTGTCCAGGAGTGTCTCGGGACTCGGCACCTCGGATCACCCCTTCGTAAGGGCAGAGCTCGCGCCCCGCGCAGCCGCAGCCGCAGCCGCAGCCGCAGCCTATCTCGGCCGCGGCGCCCCCGGTCGAGTCGTGGCGGCTGCGCGGTCGCGGTCGCCCCGATGCGCCGCACCGACGTCGCCAGACGGTCCCGGCACGGACTAGACCGGTCACCGGACCGGGCAGACCACGCGACACGCGGCCCGCGGCCCGCGGCCGACGGACACCGGCACCGCGTGCGTCAACAGCGCGAGGAGGAAGTGGCCCGGCTCCTCGTACATCGCCATGTGAGCCGAGTCCTCGAACCACTCCACGACCACGCTCGGCGCCTCCAGCCGGGCCAGCCACTCCTCCACCGGCTCGGGAGGCGTCATGGCGTCGTGACGGCCGAGCAGCTGCACCGGTCGCGGATCCGGGCGGCGAGAGCGCGGCAGGTCTACACGTCAGATGACCTTGCGGTGGTAGGCGGTCATCGCGACGGCGTACGCGATGACGAGGATGCCGAGGCACCACGCGAGCGCCACCCAGATGTCGGCGCCGACCGGCTGCTGCGCGAAGAGGTCCCGGATCGTGTTCACGATCGACGTCACCGGCTGGTGCTCGGCGAAGGCGCGCACCGGGCCGGGCATGGTGGCCGTGAGCACGAACGCCGAGCTGATGAACGGCAGGAGGATGAGCGGGTAGGAGAACGCGCTCGCACCGTCCACGGACTTCGCGGACAGCCCGGCGATGACGGCGAGCCAGGTCAACGCGAGGGTGAACAGGACCAGGATGCCGCCCACCGCGAGCCACGCCAGCACCCCCGCCGACGAGCGGAAGCCCATCAGAAGCGCGACCAGCACGACGACCGTGAGCGAGACCAGGTTGGCCACGAGCGAGGTCAGGACGTGCGCCCACAGCACGGCCGACCGCGCGACCGGCATCGACTGGAACCGCTCGAAGATGCCGCTCCGCATGTCCAGGAAGAGCCGGAACGCGGTGTAGGAGATGCCCGAGGCGATCGTGATGAGCAGGATGCCGGGCAGCAGGTAGTTCACGTACCGCTCGGACCCGGTGTCGATCGCGCCGCCGAACACGTAGACGAACAGCAGCAGCATCGCGACCGGCATGATCGTGGTCGTGATGATGGTGTCGGGGCTGCGCGTGATGTGGCGCAGCGAGCGTCCCAGCAGGACGGCGGTGTCACCGAGGAAGTGCTTGGTCATCATGGTCCTCACCTGTCCGTGCCGCCGACCGGCTGCGTGGCCGCGTCTCCGTGGTGCCGACGATGGCGAGGAAGACCTCCTCGAGGGTCGGCTGCTTCTCGACGTACTCCACCCGGGCCGGCGGGAGGAGCTGCTTGAGCTCGCCGAGCGTGCCGTTCACGAGGATCCGACCCTCGTGGAGGATGGCGATCCGGTCGGCGAGGTGCTCGGCCTCGTCCAGGTACTGCGTCGTGAGCAGCACCGTCGTACCGTGCTCGGCCAGGTCCTTGACGCTGGCCCACACCTCGTTGCGCGACTGCGGGTCGAGCCCGGTGGTCGGCTCGTCGAGGAAGATCACCGGCGGACTGCCGATCAGGCTCATCGCGATGTCGAGGCGGCGGCGCATGCCTGCGGAGTACGTCGACACGCGCCGCTCCGCCGCGTCGGTGAGCTGGAAGCGGCGCAGCAGGTCCTCGGCGATCCGGCCGACGTCATCGAGGTGCCGCAACCGGGCCACGAGCACCAGGTTCTCCCGCCCGGTGAGGATCTCGTCCACGGCCGCGAACTGGCCGGTGAGGCTGATCGACTCGCGCACGCTCGCCGGTTGCGTCGCGACGTCGAAGCCGTCGACGGCGACGGTTCCGGCGTCGGGCTCGAGCAGCGTGGACAGGATCCTCACGACCGTGGTCTTGCCGGCGCCGTTGGAGCCGAGCAGGGCGACGATGCTGCCCCGCGCCACGTCGAGGTCCACGCCGCGCAGCACCCGCAGCTGCTTGTAGGACTTCTCCAGACCCTGCACGCGGATCGCGGGGTCGGCCGCCTGCCTGGTCATGGCGTGTCGCCCGCGACGCGGTCGATGGCGAGGGTCAGCCGTTCCCGCTCCTTGTTGATCCACTGCCCCTGCGAGTAGTTGCGGAGGAACTCCTCGGCGAACTCGACGGGGTCGTCCCCGACCACCGCCCGGATCGGTGTGCCGCTCGCCGCGCTCTGCTCGAAGAGGTCCTCGAGGTCCTCGAGCATCGCCATCAGGACGTTCCCCCTCGTGATCGCTCCGAAGTACGTCAGGTACCGCTCGAGCGCGTCGACCGCCGTGCGGTAGTTCGCGGGGAGCTGCTGCTTGCGCGCCTTGTACTGCCGCCAACGCCGCTTGTCGCCGAACTCGCCGACGAGCTTCTCCACCCACTGTGCGGGCATCGCTACCTGCCTCCCTCGCGGAGCCGTTCGAGACGTTCTGTGAGGAAGCTCCAGGTCCTCCAGAACCCTTCGAGGTACTCCTCGCCGTGAGCGTTGAGGGAGTACACCTTGCGCGGCGGGCCCTTCTCGGAAGGGACCTTCTGCACGTCGACGAGACCGCGCTGCTCGACCCTGACGAGCAGCGCGTAGACGGTCCCCTCGGCGATGTCGGAGAAGCCCTGCTCGCGCAGCCATGCCGTGATCTCGTAGCCGTACGCCGGGCGGCCGGACAGGATCGCGAGAACGATGCCCTCCAGCGTCCCCTTGAGCATCTCGGTCTCCTGCCTGCCCACGGAACGCCTCCCTCGGCCGCTACTACTCAGTGGTGCTGACTACTAGTAGATAGTGTCACTGACTAGCGGCGTCGCGCAAGGGGCCGCTGGTCCTTCGTCGCGGCGGCGCGCCAGGTGGGCGGCGGGTCGGCAGCACCCGCGGCGCGGCCCGGCAGGATCCGCGGCGCGGCCCCCGGCACCAGCGGCTCGGCGGTAACCTGCCGACGTGGGACTGACGAGTGCTCTGGCGGCGAAGGCGTTGACCACCCGAGGCGTGGTGCGGGCTCCGATCGCGCTCTACCGGCACGGGTGGGGGTGGCTGTTCGGCAGCCGGATCCTGATGCTCGAGCACACCGGCCGCACGACCGGGCAGCCGCGGTACGTCTGCCTCGAGGTGGTGGAGCGTCCCGCCGCCGACCGAGTGGTCGTCGTCAGCGGGTTCGGTGCGCGCGCCCAGTGGTACCGCAACCTGGCCGCGGACCCGCACTGCCGCGTCACCATCGGACGGCGGGCCAGCGTCCCCGCGACGGCGCGACTGATGGATGCCGCGGAGAGTCGGGACGCGCTCATCCGCTACCAGCAGGCGCACCCGGCCGCCTGGAGGCAGCTCCGGCGGGTCATCGAGAAGGCCGTGCACCATCCCGTCGAGGAGCTGCCGATGGTCGAGCTCGCGCTGGCCGCCGGCCTCTGAGACGGCTCAGAGCTGCAGCAGCGCCGGGTGGAGCCGCGGGTTCCACCCGCTGCCGCGCGCGGCCAGCTCCGCCGCCCGGGTCAGGATCTCCACCACGTACAGCGACGCGACGACCTCCCGCATCGACGGCACGACGTGCAGCACCTCCAGCGACGGTGCGGCCGCGTCGACGGCGTCCACCGCTGCCCGCAGCGTGCCGTCGCGCCGCGCGAGGGTCTCCTGGAAGTGCCAGTGCAGCAGGTCGAACCCGACCGGCACGCAGGCTGCGCTGTACTCCCAGTCCCACGCCACCGGGCCGCTCGGCGCGATGGCCAGGTTCCACGACACCCAGTCGCCGTGCCAGCGACCCAGCTCGACGTCGTCGGCACCAGCCGTCGCGACCGCCGCGTCCAGCCGCGCGCGCAGCACCGTCACGGCGTCCGGGACGGCCTGCGCGGCGGCCTCCAGCCGCTGGGACAGCGACCGGAGGTACGACGAGCGCGCCAGTGGCTCCCGGGAGCGGTCCCCGGTGCGCGCGATCGCCAGGAGGTCCTTGGCCATGGGCTCGGGCCGGCCGCGCAGCGGCAGCAGGCCGCTCGGCAGCGGGTCCGCGACCAGGTACTCCAGGTGGTGCCACCGGTCGGTGGCGGCGACCGTCGGCACCGCGAAGCGACCCACCCGGCCGTGCAGGTCCCGCAGCGCCGACGTCTCGTTCGCGACCAGCGCCCGGGTCGCCTCGGACCAGCCGGCCTTCAGGTAGCCGACGGTCGCCCCGTCGTGGGTCATCAGCCGGCCGGTCGGCTTCGCGTTCGGCATCGCCCGGCGCACCGGGACCACCGCCGACAGGTCGGGTACGCCGAGCTGCTCGGCGATCCTGCGCAGCAGCAGCCACTCGCCGAGCTCGTCGTCGCCGATCCTCCGGTCCACGCCGACCGTCAGCCGCCCGCGGACGGCCCGCCGCAGGACGCCGCTGCGCCATCCCAGGGCCCCGGCGCGCGCGGCGAGCCGCGTGCGCCGTCCCTGCGTCTGCGCGCCGCCGGTGAGCGCGGCGGCGACGGCGTGCGGGTGGTGCAGCGGGAGCAGGTAGCGCGGCCGGTCCAGGCCCGGCGCGACGGCGTACTCCTCGACGACCCGGTGCGTGTCCGGCAGCGTGCCGGTGGTGACGCGCACCGGCCAGTCCGGCAGGTCCGCCGGAGCCCAGAGCCGCTCCGCGAGCCGGTGCAGGTCCGCCGCGACGACGCCGAGGCGGCGCGCCGGCGCGGCAACCTCCGTGGTGGTCACGGCGCCCTCAGGAACAGCGCGCGCGCGTGCCAGTCCACGCCGTCGGTGGCACCGCTGACCACTCTGCTCGACCCGGTGGGTCCGTCGGCGGTCCAGCCGATCGAGCTCAGCGTGCCGTCGTCGGAGCCGTAGTAGAGCACCCGGTTCACGATGAACCCGCCGGTGAGGTGGCGCCAGTCGACGCCGGCGCCCGGAACGGTGAACCGCATCGCGCCGACCGTGCGGCTCTGCGGCAGGAAGTAGCGGTAGTACAGCGTGCTCGAGCCGGCGAGCCCGTAGTACAGCCGTCCGGTGGTCCGGTCGAAGAACATCCCGCGCACGTTCGGCAGCTCTGCGGCGAAGCTGGTGAGCTTGTTGAGGTTCACCGGCCGCGACAGGCCGTACCTGGTCCCGTCGAAGGTGCGGTACGTCATCGTCGCGTTGGCCCACCCGGCGTAGAGCACGCCGTCGGCCATGAACGCCCCGCGCACCGTGCTCCAGTCGACGCCCCCGTTGGCGGCGGCCCCTCCGGACGTCGCGGTGGATCCGTCGTACGAGACCCGGCTGACCGGCGAGCCGGGCGAGGACAGCAGGTACACCTCACCGGGGAGCGACCCGGTGCGGTCGCTCGGCGGGATGCTTCCGCCGGCGAGCGGCATCAGCGCGATCCGGCTGTGGATCTCGCCCCCGACCTTGGCCGTGTCGTGGCCGATCCACAGCCCCTGCGGATCGGCGCGGAAGCCCCAGACCCCCCAGCCGCGGTCGCGGCCCGGGTTCCAGGTGAACGGCAGGCCGTTGCGCGGGTCGAGCGCGGCGAGCCCCTTGCGCGACATGGCGCCCTGACCGGCCGCGTCGGAGACGTACGGGTTGTTCAGCCAGCGGAAGTGCCCGCCGAGGTAGATCGCTGAGCCGGTGACCTCCACGGCGGTGATGGTGTCGCCGCCGGTGTAGTCGACCCAGGTGGGCTGCTGGCCGGAGCCGGTGTGGCTCCACTCCCAGCGGCTCGCGGCGTCGCAGAGGACGCCGGAGCCCGGGCCGCCGGAGTAGGCCCCGGTCGTGCCGACGACGAAGTACGTGCCGTCCGGCGAGCTGTCGACGTCGTACATGTAGGTCTTGAAGTGCAGGCTGCACGAGAGTCCGAACCTCGTGGTCGCCCACGAGCTCAGCGTCGCCGTCGGGCTGCCGATGTCGACCATCGCGATCTGCGGTCGGTACTGCCCGTCGACGTACCGGAAGTTGCCGATGACGACGAGCTGGGAGCCGTCCGGTGTCATCGTGAAGTCCTCGGCGCCGGTCACGCCACCGTTCCAGGTGCCGGTGAACCTCAGGTCGACCGTGCCGGTGTCCTTGCCGGTGGCGGGGTCGAGGGCGACCAGGGTGGTGCGCGGGACGCCGCCGACGGTCGTGAAGTAGCCGGAGACGTAGAGCAGGCCGTTGCGCAGGTACATCGCGGTGGTCTTGTTGTTGAAGCCGGGCGAGGCGAAGGACCTGACCACCGCGCCGGTGTGCACGTCGAGCCGCACGACCCGGGCGGTCCGCGACAGCCCGTCGACCTTCGAGAACGACCCGGCGACGTACACCGACCTCCCGTCGCCGGACGCGATCACGTCGTACAGCTCGCTGCCGGTGAACCGCGGCACGAACGTCGTGCTGATGTGGCCCTGCGAGTCGAACGCGAAGATGTCGGAGCGCGCCACGGAGGTCGTGGAGCCGGTCTCGTGGACGGAGCTGAAGTTGCCGACCGCGACGGTGATCCCGTCGACGGTGGCCATCGACCGCACCCGCCCGCTGTCGACCTGCGGCGTCCAGTCCACCGGGTTGGCCGAGACCACGGCCTCCTGCTGGTACGCCGCCGTGGCGGCGCCCGTGTACACCAGGGGAAGCACCAGCACGGCGGCCAGCGCTGCGAACACTCGTCGTCTCATGACGTATCAGCTCCCGGTTCCACGGAACACGACCACGGCCGTGCGCGCGATGATCTTGAGGTCGAGCCAGAGCGACCAGTTCTCGATGTACCAGTTGTCGAACTGCGCGCGCTCCTCGATGGAGGTGTCACCGCGCAGGCCGTTGACCGCGGCCAGGCCCGTCAGACCGACCGGGACGCGGTGCCGGTGGTCGTAGCGCGGCACCGCCTCGGAGAACCGCTCGACGTACTCGGGGCGCTCCGGACGGGGGCCGACCAGGCTCATGTCACCGCGCAGCACGTTGTACAGCTGGGGAAGCTCGTCGAGGGAGTACCTCCGGATGAACCGCCCCACCGGCCCGATCCGGTCCGAGCCCCTGACGGTCCAGGGACTGTCGCCGTCGGTCGGCGCCGGCCGCATCGAACGGAACTTGAGCACGTCGAAGCGCCCACCGTCGAGGCCGACGCGCTCCTGACGGAAGATCAGCGGGCTGCCGAGCTCGAGCCGTACGGCGATCGCGGTCGCGAGGATCAGGGGAGCCGCGAGGGTCAGCGCGGCAGCCGAGACGACGATGTCCATGAGCCGCTTGAGCCGCCAGGTCATCACCCGGTGCGCGGACCGGCGCACCCGCACCAGCGGCACGTCCCAGACCCGGTCGTCGCCCGCGCGCAGGCTGTGCATCTCGAACAGCCGCGGCACGACGTAGATCTCCACGTCGTGGCGGTCGCAGGTGCGCAGCACGTCGACGAGCCAGTCCGAGGGCATCCCGCCGTAGCCGACCACCACGTCGGAGATCGCGAGGTCCTCGACGACCTTGGCCAGGTCGGTGGGCTTGCCGCGGACCGGGAGGTCCCCGGGCCCGCGCGGGCTGGTGCGGGTGCTCAGCGTGCCCATCAGGTCCAACCCGGACTCCGGGTGCGCGGCGATCCGTCGGGCCAGCGTGCCGGCCAGCGTTCCGGTGCCGAGCATCAGCGTGGGGTAGCGCAGCCGCCCGCGCTTGCGCAGCCGCAGGATCTCGGCGTACGCCAGGCTGCGCAGCAGCACCGAGCCGAGCACCAACGTCAGCAGCAGGACCACGAGCGTCCCGGTGCCGATGCCTCCCAGCGCCGCCTCGATCACGAGCGCCGGCGCGACGCCGAGCAGCACGCCGGCCTGGAGCGTCGGCAGGTCGTCGAGCACCGACAGCGCGATGCGCCTGCCGTACAGGCCCCTGGTCCACCAGGTGAGGACCGCGACCAGGCCGGCCAGCACCGCGACGGGCGACCGGGTCAGCGCGGTGGCCGCGAGCAGCGTGACGGCGTCGGCGCCGGCGAGCAGGCTCAGCTCGACCCGCCGGGCGTGTCGTCTGGAGGCCGCCCGCCGGCGCGACCGGACCGGCGGCGCCGCCTCGAGGCCGGCCTCCACCGGTGCCACCGACAGTCGGCGCATCGGCGCGACGTCGAGGACCTCCGACATGAGCGGGTCCGCGCCGGGGCCGGACCCCTGGTCCGGGATCCGTCCCTGCATCCCGGCCGCCCTGCGTGCATGCTGACGTGAAGCCGCCACTTTGGTTCCCCTATTAACCCCTGTGCCCCGATGTCAAAGCTCGGGCTCGGGTCTGCGCATGTCACTCGGAAAGCCGATGCCCGAACTCCAACAGTTCTGGATATCACGGGAGAAATCGGTCCAGCAATGGCCGTGAGTCGATGTGGCTTTATGGTGCTAGGGAGCGCGTAGCACCATTGGCCCATCTGATTCACGCACTTTCCGGTGAACCGCCGGAAACGGGCAAACGAACGCGCGGGGGCCCGTCGGCCCTCGACTCCTCCGGTATGACGGCTCTGGTGGTGTCGGGCGATTCGGTGCGCTCGGGGGAGTCGCCGTACTAGTGCGTTTCGCCTTGTATGGCTAGCGATGTCGGCATGGACATGGCAAAGCACGGCTCCGACGGGTGATGGCGGCGCCCGCTTCGCGCCCGTATCTGCGAATCGAGGCAGAATGCCCTGGGGAGAAGCAGGGCCGGGGGATCTGGACCGAATTCTCGACACAGGGATCTACCGCGAGCCAAAAGGCGAGGAAATCATGCGCGAGGCGTATGCGGCCGGTGCATTCCTCGGTTTTGCCGCGGGCACTCTGGTGGCGCTTCCGGCCTAGGCCACCAACATTCGGCGACCCGGGCTGCACGTCGGGCTGTCCGAAGAGCCATCCGTCCGCACCACCCTCGGCTGCGCGCTCGGCTACGCAGTCCGACCGGCTCCGGGGGGCGCGGCAACGCCGCACGGGCGTCGCCGCGGTCCCTGGGGACCGCGGCGACGCCCGGTGACGCGAGGTGCCGGCTGGCTCACACCGGCGCGAAGAGCGCGAAGCCGAGCGCCTTCGCGGTGTCGACGGAGCTGAAGGCCCCGCCGACCGCCAGTCCGCCGGTGGACACCGGGCGCATCGCCATCACGCCCTCGGAGCCGGAGGGCCCGACGACCGGCGCCCACGCCTGCAGCTTCCCGCCGAGGTCCAGGGCTGCGAGCTTGGAGCGCATCGCCTCGTTGGCGCGGCAGGCGCCGTTGTTGCCGGTCCGGTTCGTCGCGCACTTCGCGAGGAAGTGCCCGCCGACGTAGACGCGGCCGCTCATCGCGGTCACCGCCTGAACGTCACCGTCGAAGGTGGCGTTCCAGAGCTGCCCGCCGTGCTTGCGGCCGAGCGAGAACACGTGCCCGCCGGGGCCGCCGGTGCCGACGTACATCCGGTAGGGGCCGACCCGGACGTCGAAGACCGGGTAGGTCACCGGAGCGTCCCAGCCACGCACGTTGTAGCCGGTGCGCTTGCTGATCATCGTCAGGTGACCGGCCTTCACGTTGCCGTTGACGTGGGCGAAGAAGCCGCCGGCGATCACGGAGAACCTCTGGTTGCGCAGCACCATGACCCTGCGGTCGGCACTCGGCCGCCACCGCGTCACGGCCAGCGAGGCCCGGTCGAAGGCCGCGAGGCGCTTGCGCGTGAGGCTGCGGACCTTGGTGAACGATCCGCCGATGAAGATCCGGGCCGGCGCGAGCGCGATCGCGTAGACGCCGTGGTTGACCCTGGGGTGGAAGCTCGCGGTCGCCGGGGCGCCGTTCGCCAGCGAGAGCCGGGCGAGGTTGGTGTACCCCCTGCCGTTGACGCTGCTGAAGGTGCCGCCGACGTAGAGGCCGTCCCTCCCGGCCGCCAGCGCGTACACGTTGCCGTTGACGTTCGGGGCCCACGAGGTGATCAGGGCTCCGGTCCTGGCGTCGATCGCCGCCAGGTGGTTGGTGACGTGCTGGCCGCCCTGCGTCGCCTGCGTGAAGCTGCCGCCCACGTAGATGACGTCGTTGTAGACGGTCATCGCATGCACGATGCCGTTGAACTCCGGCGTGCCGGGCGTCAGGGTCGCGCTGGGAGCAGCGGATGCCGGGCTGCCGAGCGCGCTGACGACCAGGGCGGCTGCCGCGAGGACCGCGGCAGCCATGGCTCGAACTGGGTGCATGAAAAGACCCCCCAAGGCCTGATTGTCTCCATTTGTCTTGGCCGAGTATCGGGAGGTCGGGAAAGCGGGCACCATAGCCAGTCCGCGCCGGGAGTGGCCTTCTGGGGCCATGGAAAGCCGCCATAACCCCCACAGCGGGGCAAGGGACGGCAAAAGTTCAGCGGGCGACCCTGCCGATGCGGATCTCGCTGATCGCCGTGGTGTTCCGCGGTCCGCGCGTCGTCGCGAGCACGTCCACCTCGACGCGGCCCGTCCTGACGACCGGGACCCGGATCGTCTGCATGCTGCGGTCCTTCGCCGAGCCGTCGAGCCGTTGCAGGACGGTGGAGCCGTCGCCGAACGTCCAGCGCACCCTCGTGATGCGGTTGTTCTCGGCGTACCGGTCGGCACCGCTCACCGGATCGGTCTTGGCGTAGCCGGGCACCAGGCCCACCTCCCCGACGCGCTGGGCCCCGGACAGGTCGAGGCTGACCGTCTGGCCCACCCCGGACCCGTCGCAGCGCCAGGCGGTCGACGGGTCGCCGTCGGCCACGTTCTCGGGGGCGTAGCTCACCCGCCGCCCCCCGGCGTCGACGGCGTCGGCCGCCTGGCACGACGCACCGACCCGCCCGACGGTGGCTGCCTGCGTGGCACCGGCGTACCGCTGCCCGACGACCGTGCGG
This sequence comes from uncultured Actinomycetota bacterium, assembly GCA_963811365.1. GTDB lineage: Bacteria > Actinomycetota > Actinomycetes > Propionibacteriales > Nocardioidaceae > CAWEQW01. The sequence continues at coordinate 40,382 of CAWEQW010000006.1, forward strand.
TGGTGGCCGGTGGTGGTGGGCCCGGTGTCGGCCCCGCCCCTGGGGATCAGGTCGCCGGCGGGCGCCGGGGCGGCGGTGTGCGCGCCGGCCACCGAGGAGGAGAGGACCTTGCCGGCGAGGAAGGCCGACAGCACCAGCCCGACCACCAGGGCACCGAACAGCCCGGGCACGAACCACGCCGGCCGGTCCGCGCGAGGAGCCCGCGACCGCTCTGCGTGGGCGGAGAAGGCGTGCTCCAGGGACGGCAGGGCGGCGGTCGACTCCCTGCTCGGCCCTGCGGTCGGCTGGGTCGGGACCCACGGCGCGCGCCGCGCCTGGTTCGGGACGTCGCCGCCCGGGGCGCCGCCGGAGTCGCCGTCCGACCCGAAGGCGCGGGCGTACCCGCGGTGGCACGCCTCGGCGTACTCCGGCGGGAGGTCGCGCGGGGTCTCATGGGGCCCTCGTGGGTCGGACACGGCTCCCGACCCTACGGATATCCGGCGAACCGTCCAAGCACCTCGTGGACCGGCGCGTCCCCGGCGCTCCACCGGGGCACCCGGCACGGCCCCGGCGCCGGCGCGCGGAGACCGGCCCGGGGCCCGGCGGACGCCTCAGAGCTGGACGGTCACGTCGGCGACCAGGCCCTGCTGGGCCACCACCCGGATGTCCTTGGTCTCGGCCTGGGGCGCCAGCGTGCGCAGCGTCCACTCCCCCGGCGCGGCGAAGAACCGGAACTGCCCGGTCGCCGAGGTCGGCACCTCGGCGGTGAACTCACCGCTGCGGTCGAGCAGCCGCACGTAGGCGTTGCCGACCGGCTGGTCGTCGCGGGTGACGACGCCCTGGATCACCGACTCCTTGGCCACGTTGACGCCCTCGAGCGAGGGGCCGCCGGTCGTCGCACCGCACATCAGGCCTCACCCGCCTCGTCGCCGAGGGCGACCGGGACGCCGACGAGGGAGCCGTACTCGGTCCACGAGCCGTCGTAGTTCTTCACGTCCTGCTGGCCGAGCAGCTCGCGCAGCACGAACCAGGTGTGGCTGGAGCGCTCGCCGATGCGGCAGTAGGCGATGGTGTCCTTGTCCCAGTCGACGCCCGCGTCGGTGTAGAGCCTCCTGAGCTCCTCGTCGGACTTGAACGTGCCGTCGTCGTTCGCGGCCTTGCTCCACGGGACGTTCGCGGCGGTCGGGATGTGACCGGCGCGCTGGGCCTGCTCCTGCGGGAGGTGGGCGGGGGCGAGCAGCCGGCCGGCGTACTCGTCGGGGCTGCGGACGTCGACCAGGTTCTTGGCGCCGATCGCCTCGACGACCTCGTCCCGGAAGGCGCGGATCGAGGCGTCCTGCTCCTGGGCGGTGTAGCTGGTCGGCTCCCGGGTCACCGGGTCGGCGCTGAGCTCGCGGCTGTCGAGCTCCCACTTCTTGCGGCCGCCGTCGAGCAGCTTGACGTCCTGGTGGCCGTACAGCTTGAAGTACCAGTACGCGTACGCGGCGAACCAGTTGTTGTTCCCGCCGTACAGCACCACGGTGTCGTCGTTGGCGACGCCCTTCTGCGACAGCAGGGCCTCGAACTGCGCCTTGTTCACGAAGTCGCGGCGCACCTGGTCCTGCAGGTCCGTCGTCCAGTCGAGCTTGATCGCCCCCCGGATGTGGTTCTTGTCGTAGGCGCTGGTGTCCTCGTCGACCTCGATGAGGACGACGTGGGCGTCGTCGAGGTGCTCGGCGACCCAGTCGGCGCTGACGAGAGCGGTTTCGCGGCTCATGTGGCTGTCACCTTTCATGCCACCGGGAGGGACCCGGTCGCGGGGTTGTCGTGCGTCTCCGTGGTCGGACGGACGCGGTTGCGGGTTGCTCGGCTGAGCAGGAGGTACATCTCGCAGCCCAGGCAGAAGCCGAAGGCCGCGTTGAGGAACGCTGCGGCAAGGGCGAGGCCGGTCGCGACCGCACCGAGCAGGTCGAGGCCGGTGCCGTACCCCACCAGCGCGACCGCCGTGAACGCCAGGCCGACGGTCTGGGCGAGCCGCGGCGGCGCCGCGTCCTCGAGCTCCGCCGGCGCACCGAGCCGCGGGCGGACGAAGGTCCGGAAGACCCAGGCGTACGGCGTGCGCTGCACGCCGCGCGTCGCCCCCAGGGCGAAGAGGCCGGACTGCACGACGAGCAGGCCGACGGTCCACGCGGACGGGGCGAGCAGGAGGGCGACCGCGAGCACGAGGGCGGTCAGGGACGCCACGAGGCGAGGACCTCGCGGGTCGATCAGTGTCACTGAGGACATGGGACTCTCCTGCGCAGGGTGGGCGGCCGACTCGTGGAGGGCACGGGACGCCGATGCGCGGTTCTCACGCTACGGGCAGATCGGCCCGCAGCCCAGACGTGGCTCGGACCGGGCGCAGGGCGTCCCGTCAGGACATCCGACACAGCGACGAGCGCACGCGGCAGTGGTCGACCGCGCGGCGCCGGGTGAGCATGGTCGTCCGCACGTCGCTCAGGGTAGGCGGGCGCCGGACCCCCGGGACCTGCACATCTCGGCATGTGAACGTGACATCCGCCGGACGGCCATGCGCCCCGGTCATCCTGCGGGCGTCAGCCGCGTCGACCGCTCCGGTCACGCCGCCGGCGTCAGCCGCGTCGACCGCTCCGGTCACGCCGCCGGCGTCAGCCGCGGCAGCACGCTGCCGAGCAGCCGGTCGAGATGGTCGGCCGCCGCGGCCGCAGCCTCCGGGCCGCGGCGGTACGGGTCGGCGACGTCGTCGCTGGTCTCCGCCCGGCCGGCACCGCGTCGCGCCGCGTCCAGCAGCGCGCGGCCCCGCGCATCGGCGGGCAACCGGTCGACCAGCCGGGCGAACTGCCCGAGCGTGAACACCCGCCGGAAGGCGCCCGGCCGCTCGTCGAGCAGCCAGGCCCGGTGGCTGGTGTCCGCGGTGAGCACCAGGTCGGCCGCGTCCACGAGGTCCAGGCTCAGCCGGCGGCTGCGGAACGGAGCCGGGTCCGCGCCCCGGCTGCGCGCCTGCTCGGCCATCGGCTCGTCCATCGGGTGGTCGACGAAGCCGTGGATGCCGGCGCTGCCGACCCGCACCCGCGGGTCGTCGCCGAGCAGGCGCCGCGCGAGGACGTCGGCGAACGCGGAGCGGCAGATGTTCGCGGTGCAGACGAAGAGCAGGTCGATCGGCTCGTCCCCCGGGTCGCCCATGTCGGCGATGCTACGGACAGCAGGCCCGCGACCGGTCAGGAGCCCACGACGTTGCCGAGCGTCGCCAGCACCGCGTCCCGCGTCGGCGCCCCGGCGGCCCGGGACACCTCGCGCCCGTCCGCGTCGAGCACCAGCGTCGTGGGGGTGCGCAGCACGCCGAGCCTGCGGACCAGCTCGAGGTGGTGCTCGGCGTCCACCTCGACGTGCTCGACGCCGGGCACGATGCGGGCGACCTCGTCCAGCACCCTGCGGGTGGTCCGGCAGGGAGCGCAGAACGCCGACGAGAACTGCAGCAGGGTGGCCCGCTCTCCGAGGGTGTGCGGCAGGTCCGTGCCGTGCAGCACGCTCACCGGGGCCGGCTGCTCCGGCTGCTCCGGCTGCTCCGGCTGCTCCGGCTGCTGAGGCGCCGTACCGTGCAGCCGGCGGGTGCCCCGGAACCGGCCGTCGCCGACGGCCCGCCAGGCGCCGAAGGCGGCAGCCGCGACGAGGGCGACGACGAGGACCCATGCTCCCTGGCTCATGCCAGGCGGCAACGAGGTCGGGCCGCTCGACATTCCCGCCCGGCTGCCCGACCGTCTCAGCCGCCCGCGAACGGTGGCAGCAGCTCGACGGTCTCGCCGGGGGGCACCATGACGGCGGCCGGGTCGAGGCTCCCCACGGGGCGCTCGCCGACGAGTGCGGAGCAGACCCCGATCACCGACTCCAGCCGCGGCGCGTCGGCGTGCGACTGCCGGACGAGCACCATCACGTCGGCCAGGCTGACCGGCCCGTCGACCGCGAAGCTGTCGGACTCGACGCCCGCAGCCGCCCGGGCCGCGGCCCAGTACCGGACCGTGATCCGGGACTGCGGGGCGGGGTCGGTGGCCATGTTCGGTATTCTGTCCCATCCGGAACCGCCGCCGGCCGCCACCCCGGGCCGCGGCCCCGGACACAGGTCGGCTCAACGGCGAGTCGCGAGGTCCCCCACGGGGAGGTGCGATGAGCAGCCTGCTGTTGCTGACCAGTGCCCTGCAGCCGTCCGCCGAGGTGCTGCCCGCCCTCGCGCTGCTGTCGCACCAGGTGAAGATCCTGCCCGCCGAGGGCAGCGCCCTTCTCGAGGCCCCCGAGGTCGACGTCGTGCTCGTCGACGGCCGCGCGGACCTCGCCCACGCCCGCGACCTCTGCCGGCTGATCCGCACGACCGGCTCGGTGTCGCCGCTGCTGCTCGTCGTCACCGAGGGCGGCCTCGCGGTCGTCTCGACGGACTGGGGCATGGACGACGTGGTGCTCGCCTCCTGCGGCCCGGCCGAGCTCGACGCGCGGATCCGGCTGGCGGTCGGCCGGCTGGCGGCGGCCCGCGCCCACGACGACCCCGAGGCCCACGTCATCCGCTCCGGTGAGGTCGTGGTCGACGACGCGACGTACACCGCGCGGCTGGGCGGCCGTCCGCTCGACCTGACGTTCAAGGAGTTCGAGCTGCTGAAGTACCTCGTGCAGCACCCGGGCCGGGTCTTCACCCGAGAGCAGCTCCTCCAGGAGGTGTGGGGCTACGACTACTTCGGCGGCACCCGCACGGTCGACGTGCACGTCCGCCGGCTGCGCGCGAAGCTGGGCCCCGAGAACGAGACCCTCATCGGCACGGTCCGCAACGTCGGCTACCGCTTCGTCCTGCCGCCCAAGGAGAGCACCCTGGAGCGCGAGGCCACCGGCGCCTGACCGGGAGCCCGCCTCCTAGGGTGGGCGCCATGACCGTCGCCTGGAGCGTCACGCCCGTCGACCCCGCGTCGTTCTCCTGGGCCGCCGCGGACGGCCCCTCCGGCGAGCTGCGCCGGGTGCTCGACGCCGCCACCGAGGCCGACGGCAGGTCCGCGCTCGACGAGGCGGCTCGGCTGGGGCTGCGGCACCACGGGCTCGACGGCGCGCTGCTCCTGCGCGCCCGCCCGGTGGACGCCCCGGACGCCGCGGCGGGCTTCGCGCTGGTGCGCGCGGTGGGCTCGCCGCCGCTCGAGGTGGACCTCGCCGTCCTGCCGTCGCGACGGGGCGACGGCGCCGGGGCCGCCCTCGCCGAGGCGGTGCTCGAGCGGTTCCCGGGCGTCGCGCTCACCGCCTGGTCGCACGGCGGCCACCCCGCGGCCGCTCGGCTGGCCGCCTCGCACGGCCTGGCACGGGTGCGCGACCTGTGGGTGATGCGCCGCTCGCTGGCCGAGCCCGTCGACACCGTGCAGCCCCCGGCCGGCGTCGTGGTCCGCACGTTCCGGCCGGAGGACGCGGAGGCGCTGCTCTCGGTCAACGCGGCGGCGTTCGCGCGCCACCCGGAGCAGGGCCGGATGTCGCGGGCGGACCTCGACGCCCGGATGGCCGAGCCGTGGTTCGACCCGGCAGGCCTGTTCCTGGCGGTCGGCGGCGCCGGCTCCGAGACCCCGGGCGCGCTGCTCGGCTTCCACTGGACCAAGCAGCACGACGCCCGGGTCGGCGAGGTGTACGTCGTCGGGATCAGCCCCGCCGCGCAGGGCCTCGGCCTGGGCCGGCTGCTGACCGCCACCGGTCTGCGGCACCTCGCCGAGCGCGGTCTCGACGAGGTGATCCTGTACGTCGAGGCGGACAACAGCGCCGCCGTGGCGCTCTACGGGCGGCTCGGCTTCACCCACGACGCCGCGGACACCGACGTGCAGTACGCGCTCAGCGCAGCGCCACCTTCAGCCTGACCGCGATCTCGGCAGCAGCCGCCCGGGCGGAGCGTCCGACGCCCACGACGTTGAGGAACCCGTGGATCATCCCCGGGAGCTCGTGGGCCTCGACGGGCACGCCCTGTGCGGCCAGCAGGGCGGCGTACGCCTGTCCCTCGTCGCGCAGCGGGTCGAAGCCGGCGGTGACCACCAGGGCGGGGGCCAGCCCGTCGGGGACCTTCTCGACGTGCAGCACCGAGGCCCGCGGGTCGTGCGGGTCGTGCCCGGCGAGGTACCGCGTCTCCGCGGAGTCCATGAACCTGCGGGTCAGGTAGAAGCCCTCGTCGAACAGCCGCCGGCTCGCGCTGCGCCCGCCCATGTCGGTCACCGGGTAGACCAGCAGCTGGTAGGCGCAGGGCACGCCCGCCGCGGCGGCCTCCAGCGCGACCACCGCGCTGAGGCAGCCGCCCGCGGAGTCGCCGCCGACCGCGAGCCGGTCCGGGTCGGCGCCGAGCTGGTCGGCGTGCTCGGCCACCCACTGGTACGCCGCCCAGCAGTCGTCGACCGCGGCCGGGAACGGGTGCTCGGGCGCCAGCCGGTAGTCGACGGCGAGCACCAGCACGTCGGCGCGCTCGGCGAGGAACCGGCAGAGCGCGTCGTGGCTGTCCAGGTCGCCGTACACCATCCCGCCGCCGTGCAGGTACACCAGCATCGGGGCGGGCCCGCGGCCCGTGCCGTGCGAGCGCGGGACGTACAGCCGGGCCGGGACCGGCCCCGCGGGGCCGGGCAGGGCGAGGTCGCGGGTCTGGCCGACCGGCTGCTTCTGGCCCACGAGCCGGCACTGACGACGCAGCACCGCGCGGCCCTCGGGCACCGGCTGGTCCTCCACGACGGGCTCCCGCAGCAGCCCCTGGAGCCGCAGCAGCCACTGGTTCTCCAGGTCCAGCGTGCGGCCGTCGCGCTGCACCGGCGGGCCGGCCAGCCGTCGCATCAGCGCGGGCGGGAGGGCCATCAGCCCACGGAAGGCAGCGGCCTCGGTGCTCGCCAGGACGGGGTGCATGCCTCGAACGTACCGCCGCGATCGCTACCTCGGGTTCACCTCACAGTGACACGATGGGGCGCATGGCAGGCGATGCGAGCACGACCACGACGTTCAGCGCTGGTACCGGAGGCTCGGTGGAGGTCGGTCCGGTGGACGCGTCCCTTCGCGGCGTCCCGTCGGAGGCCTTCGACATCGAGCCGCCGTACGACCACGCGTCGGAGACGCTGCCCGAGGACCGGTTCCTGGACCGTGAGCTGTCCTGGCTGCGGTTCAACACCCGGGTCCTCGAGCTCGCCGAGGACCCGAACCAGCCGCTGCTGGAGCGGGTGCGCTTCCTGGCCATCTTCGCCTCCAACCTCGACGAGTTCTTCATGGTGCGGGTGGCCGGGCTGAAGCGGCGCATCGCGGCCGGCGTCGCGGTGCCGGCCGCCTCGGGGCTGATGCCGCGCGAGCTGCTCGAGCGGATCTGGACGACCACGTCGGCGCTGATGGAGCGGCAGGCCTCGCTGTTCCGGGAGCAGATCGTGCCGGAGCTGGCCAAGGAGGGCATCGAGCTGCTGCGCTGGAACGACCTCGACCGCGAGGAGCAGAAGGGCTGCAAGCGGCTCTTCAAGGAGCGGGTGTTCCCCGTGCTCACCCCGCTGGCCGTGGACCCGGCGCACCCGTTCCCGTACATCTCCGGGCTGTCCCTCAACCTGGCCGTCCTGGTCGGCAACCCGAAGAGCGGCAAGGAGCACTTCGCACGGGTGAAGGTGCCGCCGATCTTCTCGCGCTTCGTCCCGGTCGGGAACCAGCGTTTCGTGCCGCTCGAGGACGTGATCGCCGAGCACCTCAAGCGGCTGTTCCCCGGCATGGACGTGCTGGCCGTGCACACCTTCCGGGTGACCCGCAACGAGGATCTCGAGGTGGAGGAGGACGACGCCGAGAACCTGCTGGCCGCGCTCGAGAAGGAGCTGCTGCGCCGCAAGTTCGGGCCGCCGGTCCGGCTCGAGGTGGAGGAGACCATCGACGAGCACGTCCTGGACCTCCTGATCTCCGAGCTCGGCGTCTCGACCGGCGAGGTGGTGAAGCTCCCCGGTCCGCTCGACCTCACCGGACTCGCGTCCATCGCCGACCTCGACCGCGCGGAGCTGAAGTATCCGGCGTTCGTCCCGGCGACCCACCACCAGCTCGCCGAGGTCGAGTCCGCGTCGCCGGTCGACGTCTTCAAGGCGCTCAAGCGCAACGACGTCCTGCTGCACCACCCCTACGACTCGTTCTCGACGTCGGTGCAGCGCTTCCTCGAGCAGGCCGCTGCCGACCCGCACGTGCTCGCCATCAAGCAGACGCTGTACCGGACCTCCGGCGACTCGCCGATCATCGACGCCCTCGTGGACGCGGCCGAGTCCGGCAAGCAGGTGCTGGTGCTCATCGAGATCAAGGCCCGGTTCGACGAGCAGGCCAACATCAAGTGGGCCCGCCAGCTCGAGCACGCCGGCGTGCACGTCGTCTACGGCCTGGTCGGGCTGAAGACGCACTGCAAGCTCGCGATGGTGGTGCGCGACGAGGGCGACGGCATCCGCCGCTACGTGCACATCGGCACCGGCAACTACAACCCCAAGACCGCGCGGCTGTACGAGGACTTCGGGCTGCTCACGGCCAACGAGTCGATCGGCGAGGACGTCGCGCACCTGTTCAACAACCTCTCGGGGTTCGCGCGCAACGAGGACTACGAGAACCTCCTGGTCGCTCCCGACTCGGTCCGCAGCGGGCTGATCGACCAGATCCGCACCGAGGTGGACAACCACGTCGCCGGAGTGCCGGCGCGGATCCGGATCAAGGCCAACTCCATCGTCGACGAGGCGCTCATCGACGAGCTCTACCAGGCGTCGCAGGCCGGTGTGCCGATCGACCTGCTCACTCGCGGCATCTGCGCGCTGAAGCCGGGGGTGCCCGGCCTCTCGGAGACCATCCGGGTGCGCTCGATCCTCGGCCGGTTCCTGGAGCACAGCAGGATCTTCTGGTTCGACAACGGCGGCTCGCCGACGGCCTGGATCGGCTCGGCCGACCTGATGCACCGCAACCTCGACCGTCGCGTCGAGGCGCTGGTCCGGCTGCCCGGCGAGCACCAGCTCAAGCAGGTCGGCCGGCTGCTGGACCTCGCGTTCGACGAGCGCACCGCGTCGTGGTCGCTGGAGCCCAGCGGCGACTGGGTCCGGCACGCCGCCGACGCCCAGGGCCTCCCGCACCGCGACCTGCAGGAGGTGCTGATCGCGACGAGCCGCCGTCGGCGCAACCTCGGGTCGCGGACGGCCGAGTCGCTGCTGCGCCAGTAGCGCGTCGTACCCCGGCGGGCCCTGCGGGGGACGCTCCGGCACGGCGGGACCCCCCTCGTTCACCTGCCGGCCACCCACTGGTGTGAGACTGGACCGTGTCCCCGAACCCGGAGATCCTCGCCGCCGGCGCCGTGGTGGCCCGTCGCGGCCCCCAGGTCCTGCTGGTCCACCGACCCAAGTACGACGACTGGTCGTTCCCGAAGGGCAAGGTCGACCCCGGTGAGCACGTCCTCGCGACCGCCGTGCGCGAGGTCGCCGAGGAGACCGGGCTCGACATCCGGCTCGGCCCGCCCCTGAGCCAGCAGGCCTACCCGGTCTCGGAGAACGCGCGCACCAAGCGCGTGTACTACTGGAGCGCGCGGGTCGTCGGCGGTGACGACGTGGCGATGTACCACCCCAACGACGAGATCGACCAGGTCACCTGGGCCGACCTCGACAAGGCCCGCCGCCAGCTCAGCTACGAGCGTGACGTGCGGACGCTCGAGGAGTTCGCCGCGGTGCGCCGCAAGACCTACCCGCTCGTCGTGCTCCGGCACAGCCGGGCCCGCTCGCGCAAGTCGTGGCGCGGCGACGACCGGCAGCGCACGCTCACCAAGGCCGGTGAGTTCCAGTCCGAGCGCGTGGTCCCCCTGCTGGCGGCCTACGGCCTCACCCACCTGGTCAGCTCGAGCAGCCGGCGGTGCTGGAGCACCGTGACGCCGTACGCCGACGTGGCGGACCTCGAGGTGGAGGTCACCGACGGCCTGTCGGAGGAGGACGGCACGCCGGAGACGGTGGCCGCCGTCGTCGACCGGCTGCTCGCCCGCAGGGAGCCCACGCTGCTGTGCACCCACCGACCACTCCTGCCGTGGGTGTGGGACGCCCTGGGCATCCCGGAGCACAAGCTCGAGCCGGGCGCGATGCTGGTGGCCCATCACCGCCGTGACCGGGTGGTGGCCACCGAGCAGCACGAGGTGTCGTTCCGGTAGGGGGTTCCGGTCGATTCGTCCCCCGATGCGGGGGACTGCCGCCGGCTCGTTCACGTGACGTCCGTCTCGCCGTACCGTTCTGGTAGGCGAATGGGAGGGCACCGTTCACCCCTCGTTCACCGAGGACCGCCAGTCGCTTCACCTGCGCTGCCTACCTTCGAACGCGAACCGACCGGAAGAACTCCGTCGCAACCGAACCAGGAGACACCACGTGACGCGCACTACCTTCCGCCGCGCTGCCGCACCCACCGCCGCGGTGCTGATGGGCCTGAGCCTGGTGGCGTGCAGCGCCGCCAACGAGTCCTCCTCGGGGAGCGGCTCCGGCGACGCCTCGAACACCTCCGGCAAGACGCTGAGCGGCACGCTGAACGGCGCCGGCTCGAGCGCCCAGGAGGCCGCCCAGGCCGCGTGGACAGCCGGCTACCAGACCGCGAACCCCGACGTGACGATCAACTACGACCCCTCCGGCTCCGGCGCGGGCGTCGAGCAGTTCCTGGCGGGCGGGGTGAACTTCGCCGGCTCCGACGCCTACCTCGACGACACGCAGGTCTCGGACTCCAAGAAGGCCTGCGGCGGGTCCGAGGCCATCGAGGTGCCGAACTACATCAGCCCCATCGCGCTGGTCTACAACCTCGCCGGGGTCAGCAAGCTGCAGCTGTCTCCCGCCACCGCCGCGAACATCTTCTCCGGCAAGATCAAGATGTGGAACGACGCCGCGATCAAGTCCGACAACCCCGGCGTCAACCTGCCTGCGCAGAAGATCACCGCGGTGCACCGCTCGGACGACTCCGGCACCACGAAGAACTTCACCGACTACCTGCACCAGACCGCGGCCGGCGCCTGGCCCGCGGAGGCCGCGGAGACGTGGCCCTTCAAGTCCGGCGAGGGCGCCAGCGGCACCTCCGGTGTCATCTCGGCGGTGAAGAACGGCAAGGGCTCGATCGGCTATGCCGACGCGAGCCAGGCCGGCGACCTCGGCGAGGCGTCGATCAAGGTCGGCTCAGCCTACGTGGGCCCGACGGCCGCGGCTGCCGCCAAGGCCGCCGACGTCTCGCAGCCGGTCCCGGGCCGGAGCAGCTCGGACCTGGCGATCAACGTCGACCGCACCACCACGGCGGCCGGCGCCTACCCGCTGGTGCTGATCTCCTACTTCATCGCCTGCCCGAGCTACAAGGACGCCAACACCGCCAAGCTGGTGAAGGGCTACGGGACCTACCTCGTCGGCCAGGACGGCCAGCAGGCCGCTGCGAAGAACGCCGGCTCGGCCCCGCTGTCGGCGTCGCTGAGCTCCAAGGCGACCACGGCGCTCGACACGATCCAGACGAACGGCTGAACTTCCATCGCCTGACCGCTTCACAGGGGTCCGGGTCCCAGTCAGTCTGGTGACCCGGACCCCTGGGCCGGTGCAGGACCGTTCGACGCACCACTGAGCAGGGAAGGACCGCGGTGTCCACCACCACAGCTGCACGCAAGCCTCGCCAACGCATGGGTGACCGACTCTTCGAGGGCGGCACCCGCCTGGCGGGGCTGGTGATCCTCCTGGTCCTCGCCGGCGTCGCGGCGTTCCTGCTCATCGAGGGTCTGCCCGCCCTCACCGCGCCGGCGAGCGCCCTGGGCGGGGCGACCAGCTTCCTCGCCTACGTCTGGCCGCTTGTCTTCGGCACGCTGCTGGCGGCGATCATCGCCCTGGTCGTCGCCACCCCGCTCGCGCTCGGCGTGGCACTGGTCATCTCGCACTACGCCCCCCGCACCCTCTCGCGGCCGATCGGGTACGTCATCGACCTGCTCGCCGCGGTGCCCAGCGTGGTCTACGGCCTCTGGGGGATCGCCTTCCTCGGCGTCCGGCTGGTGCCGATCTACTCGTGGCTCGAGGAACACCTCGGCTTCCTGCCGTTCTTCGCCGGACCGGCGTCGGCGACCGGCCGGACGATCCTGACCGCGGGCCTCGTGCTCGCGATCATGATCCTGCCGATCATCACGGCCATCACCCGCGAGATCTTCGCGCAGACCCCGGTCCTGAACCAGGAGGCGGCGCTGGCGCTCGGAGCGACCCGGTGGGAGATGATCCGGCTCGCGGTGCTGCCCTACGGACGCTCCGGCATCGTCTCCGCGGTGATGCTCGGCCTCGGCCGCGCCCTCGGAGAGACGATGGCGGTCGCGATGGTGCTCTCGGCCAGCGGCGTGGTCACCCTCAACCTGATCAGCAACACCAACCCCTCGACCATCGCGGCGAACATCGCGCTGAAGTTCCCGGAGGCGACCGGCCTGAGCGTCAGCGCACTGATCGCCAGCGGCCTGGTGCTGTTCGTGATCACCTTCGCGGTGAACTTCGCCGCCCGGGCCATCGTCGCCGGCGCCGAGAGGAAGATGAAGTGAGCAGCCACCTCCGCTCCGTGTCGTCCCCGGCCGGCGGCGAGGGCCAGGCTCCCGGCACCCCCGAGACTCCCACCTCCGCTGGGGGCCGTGACCACCTGCCGCTGACCCACCCCCGGCTCCCCCGCTGGGCTCCCCTGCTCGTCGTGGTGCTCGCCGGCGCGGCGTCGGCGCTGCTGACCATGACGCTCGGCTGGAGCCTCGCCGGCTGGGCGGTCGCCACGCTGGTGCTGTACGCGGTCGCGCTGCCGCTGTGGTCTCGGGTCGTCGAGAACGGGCGCGCGGCGACGGACCGGCTGGTCACCACGCTGGTCTGGTCAGCGTTCCTGATCGCGCTGGTTCCCCTGGTCTCGCTGGTGTGGAACGTGCTCGCGCAGGGCCTGGGGGTGATCAACGCCGAGTTCCTGACCTACTCGATGCGCAACGTGATCGGTTCGGGCGGCGGCATCTACCACGCGATCATCGGCACGCTGCTGGTCACGGCGGCCACCACGGTGATCTCCGTCCCGATCGGGCTGGCCACTGCGGTCTTCCTCGTCGAGTACGGCGAGGAGGGCAGGACGGCCAGCACCATCCGCTTCCTCGTCGACGTGATGACCGGCATCCCCTCGATCGTCGCCGGCCTCTTCGCCTACGCGCTGTTCGTGATCTTCTTCGGCGAGGGCGTCCGAGCCGGCTTCGGTGGCGCGGTCGCCCTCTCGCTGCTGATGATCCCGGTCGTGGTCCGCTCCTGCGAGGAGATGCTGAAGCTCGTGCCGCACGACCTGCGGGAGGCGGCGTACGCCCTGGGGGTGCCGAAGTGGCGCACGATCGTGAAGGTCGTGATCCCGACCTCCATCGGCGGCATCATCACCGGCGTGACGCTGGCCGTCGCGCGCGTCGTCGGCGAGACCGCTCCGCTGCTGATCATCGCCGGCTCCACCGACTCGGTGAACACCAACCTGTTCTCCGAGCGGATGATGACGCTGCCGGTGTTCATCTACTACTCGTTCACGCAGCCCGGTGTCCCGGCGGAGTACGGTCAGGCACGCGCCTGGGGCGCGGCGCTCGTGCTGATCGTGATCGTGATGGCCCTGAACCTGCTGGCCCGGCTCATCGGGTGGTTCTTCCGCCCGAAGACCGGCTGACCGAGAACCGAGAGAAGACACCATGGCCAAGAGCATCGACGTCTCCGACCTCGACATCTACTACGGCGAGTTCCTCGCCGTGGAAGGCGTGTCGATGACCATCCCTGCACGCTCGGTCACCGCCCTCATCGGTCCTTCCGGGTGCGGCAAGTCCACCTTCCTCCGCTCGCTGAACCGGATGCACGAGGTGATCCCGCACGCCCGGGTCACCGGCAAGATCGTGATCGACGGCCAGGACCTCTACGGCCCCGAGGTGGACCCGGTGGAGGTGCGCCGCCAGGTCGGGATGGTCTTCCAGCGGCCGAACCCGTTCCCGACGATGTCGATCTACGAGAACGTGCTCGCCGGGTCGCGGCTGAACGCCAAGCGGCTGCCGAAGGGCAAGGCCGACGAGATCGTCGAGCGGTCGCTGCGCGGCGCCAACCTCTGGGAGGAGGTCAAGGACCGGCTGTCGAAGCCCGGGATGGGCCTCTCCGGCGGCCAGCAGCAGCGGCTCTGCATCGCCCGGGCGATCGCGGTCGAGCCGCAGGTGCTGCTGATGGACGAGCCGTGCTCGGCGCTCGACCCGATCTCGACGTCGGCGATCGAGGACCTGATCCACGAGCTGCGCACCGAGTACACCATCGTGATCGTGACCCACAACATGCAGCAGGCCGCCCGGGTCTCGGAGGACACCGCGTTCTTCAACCTCGCCGGCGCAGGGCGGCCGGGGCAGCTGGTCGAGATGAACCCCACGAACAAGATCTTCAGCAACCCCGAGGAAGAGGCCACCGAGGCCTACATCAGCGGCCGGTTCGGCTGACCGGGTCGCGCCGGGTCACAGCCGCGCCTCGTGACGCCGCGCCCCGTGACAGCCGCGTCCTGACGCCGCGCCTGACAGCCGCGCCCCTGACGCCGCGCCCTGACGCCGCGCCCTGACGCCGCGCCCTGACGCCGCGCCACATCTCCCCACGACGTACCGCCGCCTCCCACGAGGTGTACGTCATGGGCAGCGGCGGTTCGTCTGCATCCCATGGTGAACCTCCCGCCGCGGTCAGGAGAGCTGGAAGACGAACTTGCAGAGCCAGTAGGCCACCGCGGCCACCGCGCCGGCGGCCGGGAAGGTCAGCACCCAGGCCACCACGATCGAGCGCGCGACGCCCCAGCGGACCGCCGAGGCGCGCCGGGTGGCGCCGGCGCCCATGATGGCCGAGCTGATGACGTGCGTGGTCGACACCGGGGCGTGGTAGACGAACGCGGTGGTGTAGAGCACGGCAGCGCCGACCGACTCCGCGGAGAAGCCGCGCGCCGGGTCGAGGTGGATGATCCGCCGCCCCAGGGTGCGCATCACCCGGAAGCCGCCGGAGTAGGTGCCCAGCGAGATGGCGGAGGCGGCGCAGACGATCACCCACAGCGGCAGCGGGTCGTCGGAGGCGTAGAAGCCGCCGGTGACCAGGGCCAGGAAGATCACGCCCATCGTCTTCTGGGCGTCCTGGAGGCCGTGGCCCAGCGCCAGTGCGGCGGCCGAGATGGTCTGGGCGAACCGGAAGCCGCGGAACACGCGGTGCGGGTTGCGCCGGCGCAGCACCCACATGAAGCCCAGCATCACCAGGAACGCGAGCGCGATCCCGATGACCGGCGAGAGCACCATCGGGACCAGCACCTTGCCGACGATCGTCGACCAGTGCACCCCGCCCGAGCCCGCCCCCGCCACGAGGGCGGCGAGCTCGGCGCCGACGAGGCCGCCGATCAGCGCGTGCGAGGACGAGGACGGCAGCCCGTAGTACCAGGTGATCAGGTTCCACACGATGGCGCCCGCCAGCGCCGCGAGGACCACGACCAGGCCGTGGCTGCCGCCGGGCGGCGAGATGACCTCGCTGACCGTCCGGGCGACCCCTTGCCCGAGCAGCGCGCCGACGAAGTTCATCACCGCCGCGAGCGTGAGCGCGATCCGGGGCGTCAGCGCCCGGGTCGAGATCGAGGTCGCGATCGCGTTCGCGGCGTCGTGGAACCCGTTGGTGTAGTCGAAGCAGAGGGCGACGGCAACGACCGCGACGACGATCGCCAGGTCCACGCTCAGGACTCCTTGACCGCGATCTGCTCGACGGTGTTCGCCACGCTCTCGAACGCGTCGATCGCGCTCTCGAGCGCGTCGACCACGTCCTTCAGCTTGAGCACCTCGAGCGCCTCGTAGGAGCCACCGAACAGCTTGGCCAGGATCCGGCGGTAGCTCTTGTCGCCGGTGTTCTCGAGGCGGTTGATCTCGATCCAGTACTCCTCGAGGCTCTTCATGGTCTTCAGGCAGGGCATCGCCTCCGCGGTGAGCTCGGCGCAGCGCTGCAGCACCTCCACCTGCTCGGCCAGCTCCTTGGGCAGCCGCTCCACCTCGTACAGCAGCACCATGTCGACGGCCTCGTCCATGAAGTCCATCACGTCGTCGAGCTGCGAGGCGAGCGCGTAGATGTCCTCTCGGTCGAAGGGCGTGACGAACGTCGAGTTCACCCGGCGGACGATCGAGTGCGTGGTCTCGTCGGCGTCGTGCTCGGCATCGCGCATCCGCTTGGCGACCAGCTCGCGGTCCGTGCCCTCGGCCAGCATGTCGGTGAGCAGCGCAGCGCCGCCCACCAGGTGGCGGGCCGACTCGGCCAGGAGGTCGTAGAACGTGGTATCTGCAGGACGGATGCGCAACGGCACGACGAACTCCCGGGAAACGGCGGATGACCGTGAGCAATGCTAGGCGGTGACGGTGCCCGGTTGGCAGGTGCGGCACACATATACCCCAGCCGGGTATACGCTTGGGGACATGGACGCGCACCCCGGCTACCACGACGACAAGGCCGCCTACCTCGCGCGGCTGCGCCGCATCGAGGGACAGGTCAGGGGCCTGCAGCGGATGGTCGACGAGGACATCTACTGCATCGACATCCTCACCCAGGTCTCGGCGGTCACCAAGGCGCTGCAGAGCGTCGCCGTCGGGCTGGTCGAGGACCACCTCGGCCACTGCGTGCGCGACGCGGTCGCCGGAGGCGGCGACAACGCCGACGCGAAGGTGGCCGAGGCGTCAGCCGCCGTCGCCCGGCTGCTGCGGACCTGACCACGGTCCGACAGACAGACAGCACACACCTCAGCGAGAGGACACCAACGATGAGCAGCACCACGTACCAGGTGACCGGGATGACCTGCGCGCACTGCGCCGCGGCGGTGACCGAGGAGGTCTCCGCGGTCGCCGGCGTGACCGGCGTCTCGGTCGACGTCGACGCGGGCACCGTCGTCGTGGAGGGGGCGCAGGTCAGCGACACGGCCGTGCGCGCCGCCGTCGACGAGGCCGGCTACACGGTCGCGTGACCACCCCGGCCACCCGCGGCGACGTCCGTACGCCGCCCGGCCCCACCCAGCACATCGACCTGCTGGTCGGCGGGATGACCTGCGCGTCGTGCGTGGGCCGGGTGGAGAAGAAGCTGAACCGCCTCGACGGCGTGCAGGCGACGGTGAACCTCGCCACGGCGTCGGCCTCGGTGGACTTCGATCCCGCGCTCGTCGACGAGCAGGGTCTGGTGACCACCGTCGAGCGCACGGGGTACACCGCCGCGGTCGCGGCCCCCGAGGCGCGCGCCGAGGGGACGAGCACCGAGGACGCCATCGCCGCGGACTACCGGCGCCGGCTGCTCGTCGCCGCTCCGCTGAGCGCGGTCGTGCTGGTGCTGATGATGGCGCCCGGCATCCCCGACTCCCGGTTCGTGCACTGGGTGGCGCTGCTGCTCGCCACGCCGGTGGTGTTCTGGAGCGGCTGGCCGTTCCACCGTGCCGCGTTCGTCAACGCCCGCCACGGCGCCAGCACCATGGACACCCTGGTGAGCCTCGGCACGCTGGTGGCCTACGGCTGGTCCCTCGAGCAGGTGCTCACCGGCGGCATGGAGAGCTACGTCGAGGTCGCGGCGACCGTGACGACGTTCCTGCTGCTCGGCCGGTGGAGCGAGGCGCGCGCCAAGCGGCGGGCCGGAGCGGCGCTGCGCGAGCTGCTGGAGCTCGGGGCCACCAAGGCCCGGGTGCTCGAGGACGGCGTCGAGCGCGAGGTCGACGTGGCCGCGCTCCGGCCGGGGATGCGGTTCACCGTGCGACCCGGCGAGCAGGTCGCCACCGACGGCGTCGTCGTGGACGGCCGCTCGGGCGTCGACGAGTCGATGCTGACCGGCGAGAGCCTCCCGGTGGACAAGCGGCCCGGCGACGAGGTCGTCGGGGCGACCGTGAACCTCAGCGGCCGGCTCGTCGTCGACGTGACCCGCGTCGGCAGCGACACGGCGCTGGCCCGGATCGCCGCGCTGGTCAGCCATGCGCAGGCCACCAAGGCCCCGGTCCAGCGGCTGGCCGACCGGGTGTCGTCGGTGTTCGTGCCGGTCGTGCTGGGTCTGGCGGTGCTCACCTACGTCGCCTGGGCACTCAGCGGGGACCCTGCGCAGGGCTTCACGGCCGCGGTCGCGGTGCTCGTGGTCGCGTGCCCGTGCGCGCTGGGTCTGGCGACCCCGACGGCGCTGCTCGTCGGGACGGGCAGGGCCGCGCAGCTGGGCATCGTGATCCGGGACGCCGCGGTGCTGGAGTCCACTCGCCGCGTCGACACGATCGTGCTGGACAAGACCGGCACGGTGACCACCGGCCGGATGAGCGTGCACGCCGTGGAGACCCACCATGCGGACGCCGTACGGCTGGCGGGAGCGCTCGAGAGCGCCTCGGAGCACCCTGTCGGGCGCGCCGTGGCCGGGTACGCCGCGGAGGTCGGCCCGCAGCCGTGGCAGGCCGGCGCGGCGCCGTCGGTCCAGGAGTTCTGCAACACCGAGGGCGTCGGCGTCTCGGGCGTGGTGGACGGGCGCCGGGTGCGGGTCGGGCGGGCTCCGACCGGCGCGGAGGCGTCGCTGCCGTACGCGCTGGCGCAGGCCGTCTCGCGGGCCCGGGAGGCCGGGATGACCGCGGTGCTCGTGGAGATCGATGACCGGCCGTCGGCCGTGTTCGCGGTCGGCGACACCGTGAAGGAGACCAGCGCGGAGGCGGTACGCCGGTTCGAGCAGCTGGGCCTGCGCACCTGCCTGCTCACGGGGGATCACCCCGCAGCCGCGCAGGCGGTGGCCGACGAGGTCGGGATCGGCGCGGTGGTGGCCGACGTGCTGCCCGGCGACAAGGCGGCGACCGTGACCCGACTGCAGGCCGACGGCGGCACGGTCGCGATGGTCGGCGACGGCGTCAACGACGCGGCCGCCCTGGTGGCCGCGGACCTCGGCGTCGCGATGGGCACGGGGACGGCGGTCGCCATCGAGGCCGGCGACGTGACCCTGGTGCGCGGGGACCTGCGCACGGCAGCGGACGCGATCGAGCTGTCCCGCCGCACGCTCAGGACGATCGAGCAGAACCTGTTCTGGGCGTTCGCCTACAACGTCGTGGCGATCCCGCTGGCGGCGCTCGGGCTGCTCAACCCGATGATCGCGGGGGCGGCGATGGCGTTCTCGAGCGTGACCGTGGTAGCGAACTCGCTGAGGCTCCGGGGGTTCCGGCCGGCTGCGGACCGCGGGAGCTCCACGCCGCGAGGCTGACTCGGTCCCGCAGGACGCGACGGCTCGGCCTCAGGTGTTGCGGACCTGCTGGTTCGGGATCCGCGTCGGCCCCGGCTGGACGCCGAGCAGCCGGTCGACCTCGGCCTGGGTGAGTGACGCCTCCGCCTCGCTGGCGGCGATGATCAGGTTGGTGGTCAGCTCGACCTCCGCCAGCAGCTCCGCATCCTCGAGGGGGACGTTCAGCTGGTCGTCCACGATGCCAATCCCTTCGTGGCCCATCTCGGTGCGGTTCTCCTCTGGTCTGACAGGTGAACTCTGACCTGACCAACATTCTGCCGATAGAGGGAATCTTTACCCATAGTCACTTCGGACAAACCGAAGGGACCCCGACTGACACGTCGGGGTCCCTCCTGGATGCCTCGGTGAGGCGTGGTCTGTGTCCAGTGACGTCAGACCGGGCGAACGTTCTCCGCCTGCGGGCCCTTCGGACCCTGGGTGACGTCGAACTCGACCTTCTGGTTCTCGTCGAGCGACTTGTAGCCGCTGGTCTGAATCGCCGAGTAGTGGACGAAGACGTCGTCGCCGCCGTCCTCCTGGGCGATGAAGCCGAAGCCCTTCTCGGCGTTGAACCACTTGACAGTGCCCTGAGCCATGCTCAATTACTCCTACTTGCGAGGGTGGGACCGCCACCTCGGCGGCCCCGCGCCAGATGCGGGTTGAAACGCCGAGCCCCCTCGAAAAGCCGTTGAGCAACTCAAGAGAGAACGCCGTCGGACCACAAACTCCGCGGGCGTTCTACCTGCTGGAACTTGCACCTGTTGCGCGACAGACTCTACCAACTCCGGAGCCCGAATCCGAGTGGCCACCGAGAACGGTGGGTAAAGCGTCGGCCGCCGGCTCACGTGGCGGGCCTCCTCGCCCCCACCGGCCGCCCCCACCGGCCGCCCACGCCGCCGTACCTCTCGCGCACGTCCCGGGTGCCGACCCCGGTCGTCAGCATCGCGGTGCCGACGTCCGCGCGGGCCGGGTGCGCGGTGTCGCGGGGGGTCGCTGCCAGGGGCTCGCCGGCCCGGAGGACGGGGCGGCCGGCGCCGTTGCGGCGGCGCGTGTCCGCCTCCGAGCGGAGCCGCCGACCGGGCCGCGGACAAGCCCCCGGATCCC
Organism: uncultured Actinomycetota bacterium; assembly: GCA_963811365.1. Classification (GTDB taxonomy): domain Bacteria; phylum Actinomycetota; class Actinomycetes; order Propionibacteriales; family Nocardioidaceae; genus CAWEQW01. Next base: position 60,691 of record CAWEQW010000006.1, read on the forward strand.
CGGACGGATGTCGACCACGACATCCGGACGCCGGAAGGGTGACGAGAACCAGCGGCAACTTGTGCCGCTACGCCCCGATTCGGGGCTTGTGTCGTACCCTGGCAGGGAGGCTCGCGCGCATCGGGCCTCCTGCGCCGAACGAGTGGCCGGCCGAAGGGCCGGTCCCCCGGGTGGGGACCAGGGCACGTTCGGCCGGACTATCCCGAGGGGGGACGCGCGGATGGTGCACGCCGCAACCGGGTCGACCGGCGACCCGACGAGAGGACCCCGCCGGACCCGACGCCGCACGACCGCGCTCGTCACGGCCGCCGCTGCCGGCGCAGCCCTCCTGACCGGCGCAGCCCAGCTGCACGCGGCAGCCGGCCCCGCGGCCGACCCCGCAGGCGACCACGCGGCCGGCCAGGCGAGCGTGCGGCTCGCGGGCGGCTCCGCGGACGACGTCGTCCTCGACCGGGGGCCGACCACCGACCTCACCGGCTGCGTGGACGACCGGTTCGCCACGGATCCCGCGACGGTCGAGGTGCTGTACGGCGTGCGGCAGGCGACGCCGACCGGTGAGGCGAGGGTGCTGGTCGTCCGCAACGCCGTCGGCCGCGTCCGGCTGTGCGACATGCTCGGCACCGACGCGCCGTCCGTCGTGCCCGGCACGCTGCCGACCACGGACCGGCCCGTCGAGCAGCTCTCCAACGGCCGGCGCGCCTGGGACTGCCGGGGCGGCGCCGTGCACCGGCTGCGCACCAGCCAGTGGCTCAGCGTGCTCGGCTCGGTGGCCGTGGTCCGGACGCGGTTCGTGGTGGGCGGGAGGCCGCAGCCGTGGTTCGTGACCCGTCCCGCGGACGGGATCGCCCACCTCCAGGCCTGGCTCGACGGGCCGCTGCGCGGGCACCAGAGGCTCGCCGTGCAGGAGCAGGTGCTCGACGCCGCCGGCAGACCGGTCCGGCAGACCGCGGTGCCGACCGGGCGGCAACCGCTCACCGGGTGCGCGGACGGCTCCGCGATGATCGGGTGAGCGGCGGCCTGCTCAGCCCGAGTACGGCACCGGGACCGCAGCAGGGCCGCGGTGGCCAGTGCGGTCGACCGCCCGGACGCCGAAGGGTCGGACGGGTTGACCGTCAGACGGTGAGGATCCGGACGTCCTGGTGCTGGTGCGGGCAGCTCTCGTCCGGCTCGGTGAACCGGCCCCCGGGGAACCCGCGCTCGAGGAACGGGATGTCGTCGCCCCGGACGGTGGCGGCTGCCGAGGCGATGCGGCGGCACCGGCGACCACTCGAACCGGCAGTCGGAGTGCAGGTAGGCCCGGCTCAGGCTGCACGTCCATGACCACCGGCTTCGAGTGCCGGTCGGAGTGGTCGTCAGGTGCCGTACCTGGCGTGCACAGCTGCCCAGAACGACAGGGCAAGGTCGCGCTCGCGGCCCGGCGACGCCTGGAGCTCGGCCGGCAGCGGCACCGTGCAGGCGTCTGCGGCGCAGTCGGTGTAGCTCCACCACGCCGCGTCGAGCACCGACCGTACGGCGGCGTACTCGGGGTCGCCGGCGACGTTGTGCATCTCGTTGGGGTCCATCGCGAGGTCGTACAGCTCCGACTGCCCGTCGTTGTAGCGGATGTAGGCGTACTGCGCGGTCCGGATGCCCTGCGTGTTCAGGCCGGCGTGGAAGCCGGCACTGTCGCCGACGGGGAGCCCGGCCCCGCCCAGCCGGCCCTCGGTCACCACCGGCACCGTCCACCCGGTCCACCCTGCAGCGACATCGCCAGTGTCAGCACGCCGGCCGCGGCCAGGCCCCAGGCCGGCAGTACGTCGGTGTGAGTCGCGGAACGTCGAGAATGCCACGGTCGCCTCCCCCGAAGCGGGGTGTCGCCCGTAGCACTGCGTCTGGACCAAGCGGGCGGCCCAGGTTCGTGCGCCCCACGCTTCCAGCCGAACAGCACGTGCACCAGAGTCTTTGGTCACTGCAACCGCCACTCGGACCGGCAGTCGGGGGCCACCGCGGGCACGGCCCCCGCTGCACGCCGGCGCCCACCGGGCTCGAGTGCCGGTCGGTGTGGTCGACCGAGCTAGGAGAGCGCGGCGGACAGCCGGGTGGCGACGTCGGTGAGCCGGTCGAGCAGGCCGTCAGTGCGCACGCCGGCGAACCGCTCCGCGGGCCCGGACAGCGACATGGCGGCGGCAACCCGGCTGCCGTCGGTGACCGGTACGGCGACGCAGCGGACGCCGACCTCCTGCTCCTCCTCGTCGGCGGCCCACCCCTGGTGCCGCACCACGGCGAGATCGGCGAGCAGCTCGTCGAGGTCAGTGAGCGTGCGCGGAGTCGACCGCGGGGTGCCGGCGCGCCGCAGCAGCGACCGGGCGCGGTCCACCGGCATCGCGGCGAGCAGCACCTTGCCGACCGCGGTGGAGTGCAGCGGGACGTGCCGGCCGACCTCCGCGAACATCCGCAGCGTGTGCGGCGACGGCACCTGCGCGACGTACACCGCGTCGTCGCCCTCGAGCACGGCGAGGTTCGCGGTCTCACCCGACCAGGCGACGAGCTCGCCGAGGAACTGCTGCGCCTGCCGCGCGAGCGACCGCTGTACGGCGTCGGCGAGAGCGAGCGAGGCGAGGCCGACGGAGTACCTGCGCGAGGAGTCCCGGCGGACGTACCCGCGAACCTGGAGGCTGTGCAGCAGCCGGTGCGCCGTGCCCTGCGCGAGCCCCGCCCGGCCGGCGACCTCGCCCAGCCCCAGCGCGACCTCGGAGGCCGCCAGCGTCTCGATCAGGTCGAGCGCGCGGTCCAGCGACTGGACCGTTCCGGCCGCTCGCGCGGGGCCGGCCACGTCGGCCGACGCGTCGGACCCGGTCACGGCCGGCGTCCGGTGAGCGTCTCGACCGGCAGCCCGCGGATCGAGGCGTCCAGCACCTCCACGGTGTGCACCAGACCCATCGGGTGGCCCGAGCGCTCGATCGCCGAGGAGACCTGCATCAGGCAGCCCGGGTTCGCGGTGACCAGCAGCCGTGCCCCGGTCGCGACGACGTGGGCGGCCTTGCGGTCGCCCAGCTCGCGTGCCGGCGTGGGGTTGAGGATGTTGTAGATCCCGGCCGAGCCGCAGCAGAGCTCGGCTTCGGGCACCTCGCGCAGCTCGAGTCCGGGGATCGCCGCGAGCAGCGCACGCGGCTGGCTGCGGACGCCCTGGGCGTGCCCGAGGTGGCAGGCGTCGTGGTAGGCGACGCTGACGTCCAGCGGCTGCCGCTCCGCCACCGGTCCGAGCTCGACGAGCAGCTCGGACACGTCGCGGACCCCCACGGCGAACCGACGGGCCCGCTCGGCGTACCGCGGGTCGTCGGCGAGCAGGTCGGCGTACTCCTTCATCGTCGAGCCGCACCCGGCGGCGTTGACGACCACCCGCTCGACGCCGGTGGCCTCGAACGCCTCGACGACCCGGCGCGCGTAGGCCTGGGCCTCGGCCTCGCGGCCGTTGTGCACCGAGAGCGCCCCGCAGCAGCCCTGCGACGGCGGTACGACGACCTCGCAGCCCTCGGCCTGGAGCACCCGGGCGGTCGCCGCGTTCACCCCGGGGAAGAAGGCGCCCTGCACGCAGCCGGTGAGCAGCCCCACGACCGCGCGCCGCTCCCCGGTCGCGGGCAGCCGGTGCGGCAGGTCCTCGGCCGGACCGAGCCGGGGCGTCAGGCTCTCCATCGCGGCGAGCTGCGGGGCGAGCCGCTCGAGCAGCCCGGTGCGGCGCACCAGCCGGTCGAGCCCGAGCCGCTGGTAGCCGCGCAGCGGGCCGCGCAGGGCGCGCAGCCGTCGCGGGTGCGGGAAGAGCGCGAAGACGAGCGTCCGCAGCGCCCGGTCGGCCGGTGACCGATCGTGCCGGCGCTCCACCTGGGCCCGGGTCGCCTCGATGAGCCGGTCGTACCGGACCCCGGACGGGCAGGCGGTGACGCAGGCCATGCAGCCCAGGCAGGCGTCCCAGTGCTGCACCATCGAGTCCGACATCGGCTCGCCCTCGAGGCCCTCCTTCATCAGGTAGATGCGACCGCGCGGCGAGTCCATCTCCTCGCCCCACAGCACGTAGGTCGGACAGCTCGGCAGGCAGAAGCCGCAGTGCACGCAGTCGCCGACCAGCTCCGGGGACGGCGGCCGGTGCTCGTCGAACGCGCCCTGGGTCCTCGGAGGAGTCGCCTCCCGGCTCATCAGATCCCTCCCACGAAGCGTCCCGGCGACAGCCGGTGGCCCGGGTCGAACTGGTCCTTGACCCGGCGCATCAGCTCCAGCCCGCCGACGGGTCCCCAGACGTCCAGGGCGTCCTTGACGGCCGCGGCCGCGTCCACGACGACGGCGTGCCCGCCGTGCCGGGCACACACCTCGCGCAGCCGGGCGAGCGCCGCGGCGACCCGGGGCGGTTCGGTGCCGGCCGGGACGGCGCCGTACAGGACCCCGGCGCCGGCGGAGCCTCGGACGTGCACCGGGGCGTTTGCCCGCCGGGCCGCGTCGAGCACGTCCGGCAGCCCGGACAGTGCGTGGGTGAGCTTGACCGCGGTGGCCCGGCCGTCCCCGCGCGCGGCCGGGCTCCACGGATAGCCGCCCCATCCCGGCGGCGGCTCCTCCCGCTCGGTCGCGTCCGCGCCGAGCAGCGCGAGGGTGCCGGCGGTGCGGCCGGCGACGCCCTCGGCGATGCCCTCGAGCAGCACGGTCACCGTGCCTGCTCCCGTCTCCGGCCAGTCGACCTCGACGGCTGCGGGCACGACCTGCGCGTGCACCACGGCCTGGACGACGGCGTGCGCCTGCGCCGGGTCGGCGACCGGCACGACGACGTACCGCTGCGCCTCCGGCAGCGGGTGCAGCCGGAACACCGTCTCGGTGACCACCGCGAGCGTGCCGAACGAGCCGCCCACCAGCTTGCCGAGGTCGTAGCCCGCGACGTTCTTGACCACCCGGCCGCCGGACCGGGCGACGACGCCGTCCGCGCGCACCAGGGTCACGCCGATCAGCAGGTCACGCATCGTGCCGGTCGCCACCCGTCGCGGCCCGCTGGTCCCGGCGACGAGGGTGCCACCGAGGCTCGCACCCGCGACGGTGGTGTCCACGCCCAGCCGCTGGCCGGCCCCGGCGAGCACTCCCTGGACGTCGTCGAGGCGGGCGCCCGCCTGCGCGACCAGCACGAGGTCGCCGGCGGCGTGGTCGACGACCCGGTCCAGCGCCGCCACGTCCACCAGCACGTCCGCGCGGTCCGGCGGCCGGCCCCAGGTCAGCTTCGTGCCGCGTCCTCGCGGTACGACGGACAGGCCGTACGCCTCGGTCACCCCGAGCACCTCGGCGACCTCCTCGGTCGACCCGGGCCGGACCACCACGCCCGCAGGAACGCCGTCGACCGCGTCGTCCGCGGACCCGTCGTCGACCCGGCTGCACGCGGACGCCAGCGCCGACCGCGCGGCATCGGTGAGCGCGCCCGTGCTCGTGCCGCCGGACCCCATCAGAAGACCTCGGCCACGCCGGCCTCGGCCAGGGGGTGCGCTCCGCTGCGTCGCCCCGGGGCCTCTCCGCACAGCCGCGGCGTCGGGAAGACCTTGCCGGGGTTCGAGACGCCGTCGGGGTCGAAGGCGCAGCGCACCATCTGCATCGTGTCCAGGTCGTCGTCGCTGAACATCCGGGGCATGTACGCGGCCTTGTCGACGCCGACGCCGTGCTCCCCGGTGATCGAGCCGCCGTGCCCGATGCACAGGTCGAGGATCGCGCCGCTGACCCTCTCGGCCGCCTCCCCCGCGCCCGGCTCGGCGTCGTCGAACAGCACCAGCGGGTGCAGGTTCCCGTCGCCGGCGTGGAACACGTTGGCCACCCGCACGCCCGAGCTCCGCGAGAGCTCGCCGATCGCGTGCAGCACCTCGGGCAGCGACGTGCGCGGGATCACCCCGTCCTGGACGATGTAGTCGGGGCTGATCCGGCCCACCGCCGCGAACGCGGACTTGCGGCCCTTCCAGATCAGCGCGCGCTCCTGCGGATCGGTCGCCACCCGCAGCTCGAAGGCGCCGTGCTCCCGGCAGAGCCGCTCCACCTCGTCGAACTCGTGCGCCACCTCCACCGCGGGGCCGTCGAGCTCGACCACCAGCACCGCGCCGGCGCCGTGCGGGTAGTCGCAGCGCACGGCCGCCTCGGCCGCCTCGATCGCCAGCGCGTCCATCATCTCGATGGCGGCCGGGAGGATGCCGGCGGCGATGATCGCCGACGTCGCGGCGCCGGCGTCGTCGGTGGACCGGAACGCGGCGAGCACCGTGCGCACCTCCTCGGGGAGCCGCACCAGCCGTACGACGGCCGCGGTCACCACGCCGAGCGTCCCCTCGGAGCCGACCACGGTGCCGAGCAGGTCGTAGCCCGGGGCGTCCGGGGCCAGCCCGCCGAGCCGGACCAGGTCGCCGCCGGGCGTGACCAGCTCGGCGCCGACGACGTGGGTGGTCGTGAAGCCGTACTTGAGGCAGTGCGCTCCGCCGCTGTTCTCCGCGACGTTGCCGCCGATCGAGCACACCTGCTGGCTGGACGGGTCGGGAGCGTAGTAGTAGCCGTGCGGCGCCGCGGCCCGGCTGACGTCGAGGTTGACCACCCCCGGCTCCACCACCGCGCGCTGGTCCGCACGGCGCACCTCACGGATCGTGCGCAGGCGTGAGGTCACCACCAGCACGCCGTCCGCGCGCGGCAGGGCGCCACCGGACAGGCCGGTGCCCGAGCCCCGCGCGACGAAGGGCACGCCCTGGTCGGCGCAGGCGCGGACCACCAGCTGCAGCTGCGGCACCGTCTCGGGCAGCACGACCAGCGCGGGGGTGACCTTGTAGTGCGCCAGCCCGTCGCACTCGTAGGTCCGCAGCCGCTGGCGGTCGGTGACGACCGCGTCGGCCGGGAGGTGCTGCCGCAGGCGTCTGGTGACCGCGTCCACCGCCGAGGAGCCGGCCGCTCCCGGACGGACGGCGGCGGTCCTCGGCGTTCCGTGCGTGCCGCTCACGGGTCAGGCCATCGGCTCGTACGCCGGAACGGTCACCGAAGCCGGCGAGCGCCAGCTCGGTGAGGGTCGCCCGGCCCCGTCCCGGCGGCCCTGCGCGAACGCCTCCGGACCGCCGCGCTCGCGGATCGCGGTCTCGATGCCGGGGGTGTCCATGCCGCCCTCCTCACCTGACTCCTCCACATCGTGGATCTTTCCCTTCGCCCCTCGGAAGGCTATGACCCCCGTCCCACCCGCCGCAATGCCCTGGCCGCGACCCCCGAGCCGGGTAGCGTGGCGCCGTGCCCTCCGATCCGACGTACCCGCGCGAGCTGACGGTGGCCGCAGCGGGGGTCCGGCTCCTGGCCCGCGAGCACACCGCGCCGGGGCCCGGACGGCCCACCGTGGTGCTCGTGCACGGCTACCCGGACCGCCAGGAGGTCTGGGACGCCCTGGTCGCCGAGCTGTCCGGTGAGCAGCTGCACCTCGTGACCTACGACGTCCGCGGCGCCGGGCGCTCCGAGGCGCCCCCGAGGCGCGAGGACTACCGCACCGAGCTGCTGGTCGACGACCTCGTCGCCGTGCTCGAGGCGGTGCTGCCGGCCGGCTCGGCGGTCCATCTCGTGGGCCACGACTGGGGCTCGGTGCAGCTGTGGGACGCGGTGGCGGCCGCCGAGCACGACGACCGGCTGCGCGGCCGCATCGCGTCGTTCACCTCGATCAGCGGGCCCTCGCTGGACCACATGGCACGGCTGCCGCGCAAGGGCCGAGAGCTCGCGGTGCTGCGGCAGTACGCCCACTCCTGGTACGTCGCGGCCTTCCAGCTGCCCTACCTGCCCGAGCTCGCCTGGCGCTACGGGCACCCGCTCGCCCGCCGGCTCGTACCGCGCGCCGAGGGGCCGGACTCAGCGCACTGGGGTCCGGGGCTGCCCGACGACGCCGTGCACGGCCTGGAGCTCTACCGGGCGAACGTGCTCCGGCGGATGCGCCGACCCGGCCGGCTGCGCACCGACACGCCCGTGCTCGTGATCCACCCGCTGCGCGACGCGTTCCTGACCGAGGTGACCCTCGCGGGCCTGGAGCGCGAGTGCAGCGACCTCGCGGTGGTGCGGCTCGACGCCGGTCACTGGGCGCCGGTCTCGCACGCCCCGGAGGTGGCGGCGCTGGTCCTGGACCACGTGCGCCGGCACCAGCCCGACGCCGGCTGATCCCGGACGCATGCGCCGACCACTGGAACCGGCACTCGACGACCGCGCGGCCCCCGTCCCCGCCGGACGCCCCCGGACGACCGGTCCGAGTGCCGGTCCGAGTGGTCGCCTGTTCGCACGCATGTTCGAACGATGTGCCACCCTGGTCGGGTGGCAGGCGGGATGCGCAGGACCGGACCGGGCATCCCGCTGCGCGACCGGGTGCGGGGCTCGCCGGGCCGGCCGTCCCCGGCGGCGTCCGACGACGTCGGTGGCCGGCACTGCTGGGTGCTCGACGCGGCAGACGGGCACGGCGTGAAGCGGGCCGGCCTGCTGCTCGAGTGGCGACGCACGACCACCGGCGGCTGGGAGGGCCGGGTCGTCTACGTGGCGCTGCTGCGCCCCGACGGCTGGGCCGCCGTCGAGGAGTGGCTGCCGAGCGAGCGGCTCGCGCCCGCGTAGCGCAGCCGGTGCCGGCACAGCACGCTGCACCGGCACCACGACGCTCGCCGGGTCAGGCCGACCGCGCCGGACCCGGCCGACCCGCCTGCTCGCTGCCGACCGGCTCCGCGGGCAGCAGGCGGGTCAGGAACAGCGCCACCACGGCGATCAGCGCCAGCGCGGCCAGGCTGACCCGCAGCCCGGCGACCCGGGCCGACTCGTTCTCGTCGACGATCGCGCTCGCCTGCGCCTCCGGGATCCCGGCCTCGTCGAGCGCGGTCAGCAGCTGCGCGTCGGAGACGAACGGGATCCCGCCCGCGAGGTCGACCTGCGCCTGGGAGGACAGCTCCTGCGGGATCGCGGAGTTGTCCTGCACACCGACGAGGAACGCCGAGGTCAGGCCGGCGATCAGGATCGAGCCGGCCAGCGCGGTGCCGAGGGAGGCGCCGAGGTTGGTGGCGGTGTTCTGCAGGCCGCCGACCTCCCCGCTCTGCTCGTCCGGCAGGGCCGAGACGGTCACCGCCCCCAGCTGGGAGGCGAGCGCGCCGATGCCGAGGCCGGCGAGCAGCATCGGCACCGTGACGATCTCCGGCCCGGCGCCGACGTCGAGGCCGAGCACCAGCGTCACGATCCCGGCCAGGAGCGCGGACAGCCCCCAGTTCACCACCCGACGCGGCGACGCCTGGGGGCGGAACCGCGGGATGCCGACGGCGGCGATCAGCAGGGTGACCGACAGGGGCAGCAGCCGGACCCCGGTCTCCAGCGCCGACAGCCCCAGGGCGACCGAGAGGTACAGCGGGATCGTGAAGAACAGCCCGGCCTGGACGAGGAACTGGAAGAAGAACATCACCAGGCCGCCGACCAGCTGCGGGTTGCGAAGCATGGTCGTGTCGACAAGCGGCTCCCGGCCGCGGCGCACCCGCTGGCGCTGCCACCAGAAGAACACCCGCAGCACCACCGCACCGGCGAGGATCAGGCAGATCGTCAGCGACAGCCCGCCGAGCGAGGGCGCGTTCGGCTTCGCGCGCACCCAGCCCCACTCGCTCGAGCGGAGCACGCCGAACACCGCCAGGCCCAGTCCGAGGGCGGAGAGCACCACGCCGACGACGTCCAGGGCGGTCTTGCCGCGAGCCTCCACGTCCTGGATGCGGCGCGCCATCGCCAAGATCGCCAGGACGATCAGCACCTCGCCGGCGAAGACCAGCCGCCAGGTCCAGTACGTCGTGACCGCACCGCCGATGAGCGGTCCCGCCGCGACGGCGATCGCGCCGCTCGACGCGATGAGCCCGTACGCCTTGGGACGCTGGGAGGTCTCGAAGTTGGCGGCGACCAACGCGACGATCGCCGGCATGATCAGCGCGGCACCGAGGCCCTCGAGCAGCGACCACCCGATGATCAGCACGGTCAGGTTGGGGGCGAGCGCCGTCGTCAGCGAGCCGGCGCCGTACACGACACAGCCGATGGCGAACGCGCGCCGGCGCCCGATCATGCTCCCGATCTTGCCGCCGGTGATCATCATGGTCGCCATCACCAGCGTGTACAGGGTGATCGCGGTCTGCACCCCGGTGACCGTCGTGCCGAGGTCCTCGGCGACCTGGGCGATCGAGACGTTCATGACCGAGCTGTCGAGCGTCATCAGGAACTGAGCGGCGCCCAGTGTGAGCAGGACGAGAGTGCTGCCGGCGGCCACCCCGGCCGCCCGGGTGGAGGTGCCTGCCATCCGCGTGTGCTCCTGTGTCCCGTGTCCCGACGCCGGGTCCGAGAGAACACCGCGGGGGCGGTCCACCAGGCGTGCGCATCCCAGTATGGCCAGCAGAGCAGGGTCGTTGCCGACGAACCGGCTTGGACGCCGGGCCGGTGGCCACTGCGCGGTCTAGCGGGGGGATTGCACCCACCGGCCCGCGGGTCTTGCATGGACCGAAGCCCGTCGTGCCCCTCCGTCCGGAAGGAGCATGCCCATGAACGTCACCACGGCCGCAGAGATCGGCCTACCCAGCGGCTTCTCGGGAGCTGCGGTCCGTCCGGGGGACCCGGAGTACGACACCGCGCGGGCCGTCTACAACGGCATGATCGACCGCCGGCCGGCGCTGATCGTCCGGCCGACCGGCGCGGCCGACATCCGCGACGCGGTGGCCTTCGCGCGCCAGCAGCGGCTGCCGCTCGCGGTGCGCTGCGGCGGGCACAGCGTCGCCGGGCTCAGCAGTGTCGAGGGCGGCGTGCTGGTCGACCTCTCCAGCCTCAAGGGGGTGCACGTCGACCCCGAGCGGGGGACGGCGCGGGCCAACGCCGGGGTGCTGTGGGGCGAGTACGACCGGGAGACCGAGATGTTCAACCTCGCGACCCCCGGCGGGCGGGTCACCACGACCGGCATCGGCGGCTTCTGCCTCGGCGGCGGCTACGGCTGGCTCTCGCCGAAGTTCGGCCTGACGTGCGACAACCTGGTCGGCGCCGACCTGCTCACCGCCAGCGGGCAGCTGGTCCACGTCACCGAGGACACCAACCCCGAGCTGATGTGGGCGCTTGCGCGGCGCCGGCGCGAACTTCGGGGTGGTCACGTCGTTCGAGCTCCGGGTGCACCCGGTGCCGCCGCTGCTGATGGCCGGGATGCTGATCCTCCCCAACGACGACCGCGCCGGCGACGTGGTTCGCGGCTACCGCGACTACGTCGAGCAGGCGCCCGAGGACCTGGTCACGGCGGCGGCCACGGTGCTCGCCCCGCCGGAGGACTTCGTGCCGCCCGAGGTGGTGGGCCAGCCGATGGTCGGGATCGTGGTGGCCTGGCTCGGTGACGCCGCCGACGCGGAGGCCGCCGTCGCTCCGCTGCGGGCGCTCGCCGAAGGCGGCATGGACCTCGTGCAGCCGATGCCGTACACCGCCTTCCAGGGACTGCTCGACGGCTTCGCCCCGAAGGGCTGGCTCAACTACCACCGCGGCATCCACCTCTCCGCGCTCCCGGACGCGGCGATCGACGACTACCTGGCCGTCGGCCGGGACATCGGCTCGCCGATGACACAGGGGCTCGTCTTCCGGCACGCCGGGGCGGTCAGCAGGGTGGCCGAGGACGCCACCGCCGCGAGCGGTCGCGACGCGCCGTACATGGCGCACCCGATCGCCTGCTGGCGAGACCCCTCCGAGACGGACCGGGAGCGCGCGTGGGTCGAGCGGTTCACCGACGCGTTCGCGCCCGCGGCCACCGGGGGCGTCTACCTGAACTTCGAGCCGGGCACCTCCGAGGCCGACGTCCGCGCCGGGTTCGGCGACGAGAAGTACGCCCGGCTCGCCGCGCTCAAGGCCGAGTGGGACCCGGAGAACCTGTTCCGAGGCAACCACAACATCACTCCGTCGGGCTGAGCCTCGTGACGGCGGGGCGGCAGCTGGGCCTGGTGGCGGCCGTCACCGTCCTGACGATGGGCGTCTGGTTCGCGGCCTCGGCCGTGGCGCCGGCGCTCCGCGACGAGTGGTCGCTGTCGACCGCGGAGTCCACGCTGCTGACCACCTCGGTGCAGCTCGGGTTCGTGGTCGGCGCGGTCGTCTCCGCCGTCCTCAACCTCGCCGACGTGCTCGACCCGCCCCGGCTGATGGCCGGCGCCGCGGTGGTGGCCGCCGCCTCCACCGCGGCGCTGACGGTCCTCGCGCACGGGGTCGGGTCAGCCGTCGTCCTGCGGCTCCTCACCGGTGCAGCGCTCGCCGGCGTCTACCCGGTCGGGCTCAAGCTGGCGAGCAGCTGGTACCGGCACGGCAGGGGCCTGGCGCTCGGCACCCTGGTGGGCGCGCTGACGCTCGGCAGCGCGCTGCCCCAGCTGGTCGGAGGCGCGGTCGCGGCCGCCTGGCGCACGAGCCTGCTGGTCGCCGCGGCGCTCTGCCTCCTCGGTGCGGTCCTCACCGTGCTGCTGGTGCGGGTGGGGCCGTACACCGCGCGGACGACCGGCTTCCACCCGTCGTACGTCGTGAGCCTGGCGCGGCAGCGCAGCGCCCGGCTGGCCAACCTCGGCTACCTCGGGCACATGTGGGAGGTGTACGCGCTCTGGGTGTGGCTCCCCGCCTTCCTGGCGGCGGACCTGCGCGCGCACGGGACCGCCTGGCCGCGCGCCCGGGTCGCCGTCGTGTCGTTCGCCGTGATCGGGCTCTGCGGCGCGGTCGGCTGTCTGAGCGCCGGGTACCTCGGCGACCGGGTCGGCCGGGCCCGCGTCGCCGCGGCAGCGATGGCGGTCAGCGGTTGCTGCTGCCTGGCCGCCGCGATGACGTTCGGGGCCACGCCGCTGGTCGTCGTCCCGCTCCTGGCGGTGTGGGGGGCGGCCGTGATCGCGGACTCGGCGATGTTCTCGGCGTGCCTGTCCTCGGTGGTCGACCACCACATGGTCGGGACCGCGCTGACGATGCAGACCGCGGCCGGCTTCCTCGTGACGATGCTGACCATCCAGGGCGTCCCGGTGGTCGTCGACACGGCCGGCTGGCCGGCGGCCGTGGCGCTGCTCGGGCTCGGGCCGCTGCTGGGCGCCGTTGCGATGCGCCGGCTCCACCCTCTCCTGGCCGTGGGCTCGCTCGTGGCCTCCCGCGAACCGTGACCAGCCCGAAGGAGGCAGCCATGCCCGACTGGCAGACCCAGGCGCCGGAGGTGGGTGACACCGCGCGGCTGTCCCGGCGCGTCGAGGACGCCGACATCGTGCGCTTCACCGAGCTCAGCGGCGACCGCAACCCGCTGCACTACGACGAGGAGGCGGCCGCGGCGACGCCCTTCGGCCGGCTCGTCGTGCAAGGCGGCGTCACCAGCGCGATCCTCAACGCGGTTGTCGCCGAGGAGCTGCCCGGGCCCGGCACGGTGTTCCTCAACGTGAGCTGGGACTTCGTGGCCCCGGTCCGGCCCGGTGACACGATCACCGGCGAGGTCGAGGTGCTCGAGGTCCGGCACGACAAGCCGATCACCAGGCTCGCGACCCGGGTGGTGCGCGACGACGGGACGGTGGCGCTGACCGGCACGGCGGTCTGCTACACGATGCCGCTCCCCTGACCGCCGGGCGGCTGTCGTTCGGGCGCCGCCGGCTTCACGCTGGCGTCAGGTCGCGCTCGTAGCGTGGGGCCCGATGAGCAGCATCGCCGCGCACCTCCTCGCCCTGCCGCCCTGGATCGCCCTCGCGGTGGTCCTGGTGCTGCCTGCGCTGGAGCCGTCGGCGTTCGTGGCGGGCACGCCGCTGCCGACGGCCGTGCTCGCGACCTGGCGCGTCGCCCGGCGTACCGCGTTCGGCCCTCACGAAGCACCGCCGGTCCTCGACGCCGGCGCCCCCGCCCCGCACCCCGCGATCGCAGGACAGGAGGCCGGCCGTGTCGCCGTCTGAGCCCGCCGGACGCGCGCTGGCGAAGGTCGTGGTCGTCGACGACGAGGAGCGGCTGGTCTCCCTCGTCGCGAGCTACCTCGAGGAGCACGGCGTCGCGGCCGTCCGCTGCTACGACGGACCGAGCGGGCTCGCCGCGGCACGGGAGCCGGGCGTGGACGTGGTCGTGCTCGACGTGATGCTGCCGGGGATGACCGGCCTGGAGGTCTGCGCCACGCTGCGCGCGAGCGGCAGCACCGTCCCCGTGCTGATGGCGACCGCCCGGGGCACCGCACCGCAACGGATCGCCGGCGGGACCGCGGGCGCCGACGACTACCTGGTCAAGCCGTTCTCTCTCGACGACCTGCTCCGGCGCGTGCGCCGGCTGCACTCCCGGCGGCAGCGCACCTCGTCCTCGGTGGCCGAGTGACCCGAGCGCTCGAGCGCGCCCGCTGTCTAGCCCGACGCATGACCCTGCTCCGGGAGGGCAACTCAGGAGGGCACCCAGGAAGCTCGTAGCAAGGAGCATGGTCCGTGCACCGAGACTCGTTCGAGGCCCGACTCGAGTCGGCACTGGTCACCCGGCCGGTGATCGAGCAGGCCAAGGGTGTGCTCGTGCTCCTGCGCCGTCAGCCGCCCTCGGACTCCTGGGAGGAGCTGCGAGGAGCGGCCGAGACCAGCGACGTGCTGCTCCAGGACCTCGCCGGCGCCCTGGTGAACGTCGCGAGCAACGGGATCGCGACCCCTGGCCCGGCGTACGACGCCGTGATGCGCACCTGGGGACTGCTTCTCGGAGCGACCCGGGCGTCCTGACCCGTGCATGTCGGACTCCTCCGACGTGCATGGCCCGATCCCCTCATGCCGGACCGCCTGGACGGGTGTTGAGGCCGGGGACCTCGCGCGGGAATGGTGGGAACGGGCAATCGTGGACCGAAGGGGCATCTCCATCATGCACAGGACGTCTCGCACCGTCGGCATCCTCGTCGTCGCCGCGCTCGCGGTGCTGGCCGGCGGGATCACCAGCGCGGCGACCGCGGCGTCGTACAGCACGACGCCGTCGGCGACCTGGGTCCCGAACGGCCCCGTGTACGCCATCGCGGAGGCCAACGGCGTGGTCTACATCGGCGGCACCTTCACGGCGCTGCGCGGGCCGGCGGGCCGGCCCACGGTCAGCCGCACCCGGCTGGCCGCGCTCGACGCCACGACGGGCGCGCCGCTGCCGTGGCATCCCACCGCGGACGGCGCCGTCCGGGCGCTGGCCGTCGGTCCCGACGGCACCGTCTACGCGGGCGGCGACTTCCTCAACGTGAACGGCGCCCCGGCCACCCGCATCGAGGCGATCACCCCCTCCGGCGCGAGCCTGCCCGGCTTCACGGCGGCGGCGAACCACACCGTCCGCAAGATCTCTGCGAGCGCCGCGGGCGTCTACGCCGCCGGCAACTTCGGCAGGTTCAACGGCCGGTCCCGCAACGGCGTCGTGAAGATGAACCCGGCCACGGGTGCCACCGACGCCTCCTGGAACGCGGCCGTCGGTGGTGGCAAGGTCCGCTCGCTGGCGCTCTCCCCGGACGGCACCAGCCTGCTCGTCGGCGGCAGCTTCACGTCCCTGTCCGGGCAGCCGCACAGCTTCCTCGGCGCGGTGTCCCTCGCGACCGGCGCGGCGGCCGGCTGGGCGCCCGTGCCGGTCTGCGCCACCTGCCAGGTCCTCGACATCAGCAGCGGCGGGGGTGCGGTCTACACGGCGATCGGCGGCAACGGTGGCGGCCGGGCCGCCGCCTGGTCGCTCGCGTCCAACAACCGGCTCTGGCTGAGGCACGGGGACGGCGACGTCCAGGCCGTGGTCTACGACAACGACACGGTGTACTTCGGCGGCCACTTCGGCCCCGACTTCGACGGCTACGTCCGGCACCAGCTCGTCGCGCTGTCGCCCGGCAACGGAGCCGTCCTGGGCTACGCGCTGCCGATGACCGGCAGCGACCACCCGGGCGTCTGGGCGCTGGTCACCGACGGCACGGCCCTGCGCATCGGTGGCGGGTTCCGGCTCTCCACGGCGCCCCAGGCGCGGTACGCGGCGTTCCCCCTGGTCTGAGCAGTTCGGCGGGCACCCGCGTCGGTCCTTCGTGGACACCCGGGTGGTGTGCCGAGCGCCGGAAACGGGAAGGACCCCTGTGTCGACTGGAGGAGGGTCCCAGAACAATGCCGGGTGAGCACCGCCGTGGTATCTCCGTCACGGCCTCCCGGCTCGCGGGGCTGCTGCTCGTCTCCGCAGTGATCGGCGCCCTGGTCGGTGCGCTGGCGTTCCCGGTCATCGCGGTCGCGACGCTGAGCACGCGCAAGGCCGCTCAGATGGCGGACAGCCTGCCCAGGGGCCTGACGTCCCAGCCACTCGCGCAGCGCAGCCGGCTGCTGGACCGGCGCGGCCACGTCATCGCGCAGTTCTACGACCACTACCGGATCTCCGTTCCGCTCTCCGACGTGGCACCGATCATGCGGGAGGCGCAGGTCGCGATCGAGGACAGCCGGTTCTACCGGCACGGCGCCCTGGACGTGCGCGGCACGCTGCGCGCGTTCGTCACCAACCGAACGAGCGGCCACACCGCCCAGGGCGGCTCCTCGATCACCCAGCAGCTCGTGAAGATGACCCTGCTCGAGCAGGCGAAGACGAAGCAGGAGCAGGCCGCCGCAACGGCCGAGACCTACCAGCGCAAGCTTCGCGAGCTCCGCTACGCGCTGGGGATCGAGCGGACGCACAGCAAGGACTGGATCCTCCAGCGCTACCTGAACATCGCCTACTACGGCGACGGCGCCTACGGCGTGGAGGCGGCCGCCCGGCACTACTTCTCCAGGCCCGCCTCGAGGCTGACGCTGCCCGAGGCGGCCATGATCGCCGGGCTGGTGCAGGACCCGACCGGCTACAACCCGGCGATCCACCCCTCCCGCGCCCGCGCGCGCCGGGACGTGGTGCTCGACCGGCTGGCCTCCCTGGGCGTCGTGTCGCACGACGTCGCGGACCGAGCGAAGAGCCGCCCGCTGGGCCTGCGGATCACCCGGATGCACAACGGCTGCACCAGCGCCACGGCGCCGTTCTTCTGCGACTACGTGCGCCAGTACCTGCTCCACGACGGAAGGCTCGGGAAGGACGCGCGGCAGGGCGCTCGGAGACTGCGGACGGCGGGGCTGACGATCAGGACCACGTTCGACCCGCGGGTCTACAAGGCGGCGTCCCGGGCAGTGCGCCGGCACGTGCACCCCAAGGACCATGCCGTCGGCGCGCTGGCGCTGGTCGAGCCGGGGACCGGAGCGGTGCGGGCCATCGCGCAGTCCCGCCCGATGGGCACGCACAAGAAGCGCGGGGAGACGTTCCTCGACTACGCCGTCCCCCGAAGTACGGCGATGCGGGCGGGGCCCAGGGCGGCTCCACGTTCAAGGCGTTCGTCCTCGCCGCCGCCATCAAGCAGGGCATCCCGCTCAGCACCACGATCAAGGCGCCGCCGCAGGTGAAGATCCCGGTGCACCGCTACCGCGGCTGCCACGGCCACCTGCACAGCTCGGCCGTCTGGAACCCGCACAACTCCACGGGGTCGGGCACGTTCAACCTGTACAAGGGCACGCAGCAGTCGGTGAACACCTTCTTCGCCAAGCTCGAGCTGCGCACCGGCGTGTGCATGCCGTACCGGCTGGCCCAACGGATGGGCGTGCGGCTCACCGATCCGAACAGCCAGCAGGTGCCGTCGTTCACCCTCGGAGTGGTCAACACCGACCCGCTGACGATGGCCTCGGCGTACGCGACCTTCGCCGCCCGCGGCATGCACTGCGCCCCGCGCCCGGTGACCTGGGTCCGCGACAGCGCGGGACACACCGTCAAGAGGTTCCACAAGAGGTGCGAGCGGGTGCTGACCAAGCACCAGGCCGACGCGGTCAGCGACGTGCTGCGCGGCGTGCAGGAGCCGGGCGGCTTCGGCTACGGCGCCGGTCTCGCGCTGCGTCAGCCGTCGGCGGCCAAGACCGGCACCACGGAGCGCCACAAGGCCGTGTGGTTCATCGGCTACACCCCCACATGGCCGCCGCCTCGATGATCGCGGGCACGAACCGCAAGGGCAACGAGACCAGCCTCAACGGCCAGGTGATCGGCGGGCAGCGCGTCTACGACGCCGCCGGCAGCCTCACCGCCGGGCCGATCTGGGGCGACACGATGAAGGCGATCCAGAGGTGGCTGCCGGACAAGCGCTTCCACGCACCGCCGACGCGGCTCGTGCGCGGCAAGCAGATCACGGTTCCCGACGTACGCGGCGTGGACGCCGGGACGGCCGCTGACCTGCTCCGCACGGCCGGGCTGCAGCCGCAGACCGTGCATGGGCAGAACGGCTCCGGGCGCGTCGTGACGCAGCATCCCGACGCCGGCACCCAGGTCACGGCGGGGAGCACGGTGACGCTGAGGACGTCCGGCTGAGCGTGCCGACCACTCCGACCGGCAGTCGGCCCCAGCTCCGCGGCCCCGCCCGTCTGGAGCACGGGTCCGGGCGCCTCGAGTGCCGGTCGGAGTGGTCGCCCGGCTAGCAGCCCATGGCGGGGCTCCGGAAGCCCGGGTACGGGTTCAGGTCACCCATGAACGTGTACCTCCCCCGGCACCGCTCTGAGTGGGCTGGGAGGTGGTGTTCGGGTCCTGGCGCGCGAACCAGGGCAGGAAGACCTCGTCCTCGGGGTGCCAGTAGCCGTCGGCGTCCGGGGAAGAGCCGTCGTAGATGTTGCCCGGCATGGTGAAGCCGATGCCGACGACCGGGTCGCCCGTCTCGAGGATGCCGGTGCAGCCGTACTGCGGAGCAGTCGGCGTGAGCCAGGGGTTCACCGTGTTGTTCACGAACGGGTCGTCCCCCCATTCGGCGATCTCGTGGCTGAGCGCGTGGATGTCGCGAAGGAACGGGGTCCGCGCCGCCGTTGCCGTCTCCGAAGGTCCCGGGCCGGGTGTACGCGCGAGTATGCGAAGGTCTGCACACCCTGACGACCCTGACCGTGCGTGGAGCCGGATCCGTTGCCCACGGCGACCGAGGCGCCGTGGTAGCCGATGATGCAGCAGTTGTCGACCGTTCCCGCGTACAGCATCACGTTGTCGGTGAGGAAGATCGGCAGGTGCGTCGGGTCCGTGTGCTGCTGGCCCATGTACTGCTGGATCCGGCTGGAGAACCACGACGCGTCGACCAGCCCGAAGGGGACCTGGCGGCCGGACAGGTAGGCACCGCCCTTGCCCGCCGGCACGGTGAGCGTGACCGGGGCATGGACCGTCGGCTGCCCCAGGCTCACGTGGTAGCCGGTGCCCACCTTGTTGAACTGCGAGCGCATGATCGCGTCCTCGTACTGCACACCGTCGTTGTGCGCCGAAGCTCCCCGGCACCAGTCCCGGCCTCGGTGGAGTAGTCACCGGAGTGCGCGGTGGTGCCGTAGTCGCCGGACTCGAAGATCGGCGAGTGAGCGGTCCGGCTGACCACGTCCGCGCCGTTGAGGGCATGGCCGGGGTTGGCTCTGAACACCACGTTGACCGGGATGATGTCGGTCGGCGTCACCGTGGCGCCGACCGACTTCGGGTCGGAACCCACCATGTTGTAGCCGTAGGTCCTGCCGTCGGTCGGATCGGTGAACTGGCCATGCCAGTGCGCGACGGTCTTGTCGGTGTTCAGTGGTGTCGCGCCACCCATCTCCGTGAACCGAGCGTCGCCCTGCGACAGGTTCATCACCGAGTTTGGGAAGACCAACCAGCGACCACTCGGACCGGCAGTCGGCCTGCGACCACCGGCCTGGTACCCGTGGAGCACCGCCTCCCGGTGGGCGAGTGCCGGTCGGAGTGGTCGCAGGCCGGCCCGACGCGAGGCTCAGTGCCGCGCGTCGAGGTAGCCCATCGTCCGGGTGAGCAGGTCGGAGGCCCGGCGCAGGTCCGCGGAGGCGTCGGGCGGGTCGTCGGCCAGCAGGGCGAGCTCGGTCGTGTGCAGCCCCGGCCGGTACTCGTCGACGAGCGAGGCGGCAACGCGGCTGGCATGCCGCACCGCGCG
The DNA here is from genome assembly GCA_963811365.1 of uncultured Actinomycetota bacterium. Lineage (GTDB taxonomy): Bacteria > Actinomycetota > Actinomycetes > Propionibacteriales > Nocardioidaceae > CAWEQW01. The sequence goes on from CAWEQW010000006.1 coordinate 80,612, forward strand.
CGGGTCCACCGTCCACAGGGCCTCGAAGCGCCGGCGCGCGTCGGGGACCGCCTCCTGGCCCGGCCGCTCGACGGCCACCATGCAGGCCGGCAGGTCCGGCGCGTCGCAGACCACGATCCACTCCCGGTTGAGCGGCGCCTCGTGCGGGAGGGCCACCTGGACCGGCACACCGGGTCCTGGCTCCCGCGGGTCGACGGTGTCGGCGAAGACCACGGCGACGAGGGCGGTGCGCGCGAGCTCCACCCACCGGGCGTAGGAGCCCCGGAGGAACTCGCCGCGCTGGAAGCCGCCGAAGAGGACCGGCTGCTCGGCTCGCGCGCAGCACTCGTCCTCGATGGCGTGGCTCAGTGCGAGCAGGCTGGTCTTCACCAGTGGCTGCGGAACGAGCTCGGGGTGCTGACGCCGCAGCTCGGCGTAGAGCGACCGCGACTGCAGGGGCTCGGACACGGTGCGTCGGACCGCCGCCTCGAGGGCGACCCCCGAGCCACGGTGCCGGAGCACCTCGAGGACCGCGGCGACGTCCCGCTCGGCGTACCGACGGTGGCCTCCCGCCAGCCGGATGGGTCTCGGGAAGCCGTACCGCGCCTCCCAACTGCGTAACGTGGCCGGCGCGACCCCGGTGCGCTGCGCCAGGCCGCCGATCGTCAGCAGACGGGTGCCGGGTGACGGATCCATCGCGACTCCCTCCGCACGTTGCCTAGATTTTTCTGCATCTCTTGCCTAGGATACCCGCAAGACCCGTCACAGAGCTGGAGGAAGGGTGACCCCACTCACCACCGATGAGGCCCTGCGACGGCTGCTCGACGAAGGCCGGGCCCGCGCCGCGGCGACCGACCCGGAGCACGCCCGGCTCTGGGAGGCGCTCGCCGCGGCTACCGAGGGCGGCAAGCGCTTCCGGCCGGCCCTGGTGACCGCCGCCCACGACGCCCTCGGCGGGAACCGCTCGGACGCGGCGGTCCTGGTCGGCGCAGCGGTGGAGCTGCTGCACACCGCGTTCGTGGTCCACGACGACGTCATCGACGGGGACGACCTGCGCCGCGGCCGCCTCAACGTGAGCGGCACCTTCCACGCGGACGCCCTGGCCTGCGGGGTCGCGCCCGACGGCGCCGGCGACCTCGGGCGCACGGCGGGGATCCTGGCCGGAGACCTCGCGCTGGCCGCCGCGATCCGCGCGGTCGCCACCTGTGGCGCCTCGCCCGAGGTCGTGCACCGGCTGCTCGACCTCTTCGACGCCGCCCTGCACACGACCGCGGCCGGAGAGCTGGCCGACGTGCGGCTCTCGCTCGGCATGGGGGCCGCGTCGCTCCCGGAGAGTCTGGCCATGGAGGAGCAGAAGACCAGCGCCTACTCCTTCACCCTGCCGCTGCAGGCGGGGGCGCTGCTCGCCGGCGCCGGACGAGGCGACCGTCGGCCGGCTCGGGGAGGCCGGTCGGGTGCTGGGGATCGCCTTCCAGCTGCTCGACGACCTCGTCGGGGTGTTCGGCGACCCGGCGCGGACCGGCAAGAGCGCGACCAGCGACCTGCGCTCGCGCAAGCAGACGCCGCTCCTCGCCCACGCGAGGACCACGCCGGAGTGGGAGCGGGTCCGCACGTACGTCGGCCGCGACCTCACCGACACCGAGCTGATCGAGGTCCGCCGGCTCCTCACCGCCTCGGGCTCCCGCCGCTTCGTCGAGGAGCTCGCGCACACCCGCCTCGCCGACGCCAGGGCGGTCCTCGAGCAGCTGGGGATCCCCTCGGAGCTGCTCGCCACGGTGACCACGCAGACGACCGTCCTCGCGGGCAGCGACGAGGTCGCGGCATGAACCTGTTCCTGCTCACCCGACGCCCGCCGCGGAGCATCTACGACCCCCCGCGGACCACCTACGACTCCGTGGCCGAGAGCAGCGCCGCCGTGGTCATCCGCCGGTACTCCAGCTCCTTCGGGCTCGCCTCCCGGTTGCTCGCCGAACCCGTGCGGACCCGGGTCTGCAACGTCTACGCACTCGTCCGGATCGCCGACGAGATCGTGGACAACCCCGATCCCGGGCTCGGCACCGAGCCGCGGGCGCAGATGCTCGCCTGGCTGCACGACGACGTCCGGCAGGCCCTTCAGACCGGCTACAGCGGCAACCTGGTGGTGCACGCCTTCGCGCGAACAGCGGTCGGCTGCGGGATCGGCGAGGAGCTGGTCGACCCGTTCTTCGAGTCGATGGGGACGGATCTCGCGACCACCGTGCACACCCGGGCGAGCTTCGACCGCTACGTCTACGGCTCCGCGGAGGTCGTCGGGCTGATGTGCCTGCGGGTCTTCCTCTCCGGAGACGGCGCCCGGGAGCGGGCCCCGGAAGCGGACTACCAGCGGCTCGCTCCCGGCGCGCGGCGGCTCGGGGCCGCCTTCCAGAAGCTCAACTTCCTGAGGGACCTGGCCGAGGACCACGACGCCCTGGGCCGCTGCTACTTCCCCGGCCTCGACGTCGAGCGGTTCTGCGACGCCGACCGCGACCGGATCCTGGACGAGATCACGGCCGACCTCGACGCGGCCGCCGCCGTCGTCCCGGAGCTCCCGACCAGCAGTCGCCGGGCCGTCCGGGCAGCGCACGCGACGTTCACCGAGCTCGCCGCCCGGCTGCGGGCCACCCCCGCGGCGGAGATCCGCCGGACCCGCGTCCGCGTCCCGGACCCGGTGAAGATCCGGCTCCTGGCCGGCGCCCTCTACGGGGGCCGCTCGTGACCTCCTTGCTCCCCGGCCGGCCGACCAGCCGGCCCTCGGCGCCCGGCGACGGCCCCCGACACGTCGCGGTCATCGGCGGCGGCATCGCCGGGCTCGGCACCGCCGCTCTGCTCGCCTCCCGCGGCCACAGCGTCGACCTGCTCGAGCAGAACGACGAGCTCGGCGGGCGCGTCGGCAGCTTCGAGCGCGACGGGTTCCGCTTCGACACCGGCGCGTCGTGGTACCTCATGCCGGAGGTGTTCGAGCACTTCTTCTCCCTGCTCGGCACCACCGCCGCCGAGGAGCTCGACCTGACCGTCCTCGACCCGAGCTACCGGGTGTTCTTCGAGGGACAGCGCGAGCCGGTCGACATCCGTCCCGACCGCGCGCACAACCGGGCGCTGTTCGAGGCCCTGGAGCCGGGGGCAGGCGCCCGCTTCGACGCCTACCTCAGCTCCGCCGAGGAGACGTACGACGTCGCCCTGCGCCGGTTCCTCTACAGCAACTTCGACTCCCCGTCCGCGTTCGTGCACCCCGACGTCGTACGCCGGACGGCCAAGCTCAGCAGGCTCCTGACCCGGTCGCTCGGCAGCCACGTCGCGGCGCGCTTCTCCGACAACCGGCTCCGCCAGCTGCTCGGCTACCCGGCGGTGTTCCTCGGATCGTCACCGAGCCGGGCGCCGAGCATGTACCACCTGATGAGCCGGCTGGACCTCGGCGACCGGGTGCTCTACCCGCAGGGCGGGTTCACCCGGCTCATCGAGGTGATCGCCGCGCTCGCCGAGCGGCACGGAGCGCGGCTGCACACCGGCACGACCGGTGACCGAGGTGCTCACCCGGGACGGCCGCCGCGGCCGCCGGCAGGTGACCGGTGTCGAGCACGTGTCGGGCGGCGACCGCCGCACCCTCCCGGCCGACGTGGTCGTCGGAGCCGCGGACCTGCACCACCTGGAGACCGCGCTGCTCCCTCCCGCGCTGCAGACGCACCCGGAGCGCGTGTGGCGGCGCCGCTCCCCCGGCCCCGGCGCGGTGCTCGCGATGCTCGGCGTGGAGGGGCGGCTCCCGCAGCTCGCCCACCACTCGCTGTTCTTCACCTCCGACTGGGACCGCAACTTCGGCGACATCTTCGGTGCCGACGCCCGGGTGCCCGAGCCCGCGTCGATCTACGTCTGCAAGACGTCCGAGAGCGACCCCGGCGTGGCGCCCGACGGGTGCGAGAACCTCTTCGTGCTGGTCCCGGTGCCGGCCGACGTGGCCATCGGCGGGGGCGGCGACGACGGTCACGGGTCCGAGGTTGTGGAGCGGGCGGCGGACGCGGCGATCGACCAGGTGGCTGCCTGGGCCGACGTGCCCGACCTGCGCGACCGGATCAGGGTGCGGCACACCGTCGGGCCCGAGGACTTCGCCCGCCGGTACAACGCGTGGCGCGGCGGGGCCCTCGGCCTGGAGCACACCCTCCGCCAGAGCGCCTTCCTCCGACCGGCGAACGTGTCGTCGAAGGTCGACGGGCTGCTGTACGCCGGGGCGAGCACCGTCCCCGGTGTGGGGCTGCCGATGTGTCTGATCAGCGCCGAGCTGGTCCTCAAGCGGCTGACCGGCGACCGGTCGGCGCTGCCCGTGCGCGGATGAGCCGCCCGCCCCGCACCGAGGTACTGTTCTGGGCCGTGAGCGGCGACCGTTCCACCGAGTGCCACCCCGGGCCGACCCTCCCCCCGGAGGCGGGGTCGCGATGAGCCTGCGGCACTGGTCGTACGTGGCCATGCTGGCCTTCTGCCTGGCCGGCACGCTGCCCCTCGTCCGGGCGTTCCGGCTGCGGGCGCTGCGGCAGACCAGACGGCTGCTGCTCACCATCGTGGTGGCCGGGGCACCGTTCCTGGCCTGGGACCTGTACGCCACCCGGGCGGGACACTGGAGGTTCGACCCGGCCCAGACGCTGCCGTGGCGGGTCGCCGGACTTCCTCTCGAGGAGATCGCCTTCTTCGTCGTCATCCCGCTGGTCACGGTGCTCACCTACGAGGCGGTGCGGGCGGTCCACCGCCGGGACCGAGCCCGCCGCTCCCGTCAGCGCAGGGAGGTCTCGTGACGTACACGGGAATCGCCGTGCTGGCCGCGCTGGCGGCCGTCGCCCTGGACCGCTGGGCGGCACGCACCCGGCTGACCACCTCGAAGACCTGGTGGGCGGCGTACCTCATCATCGTGGTCTTCCAGCTCCTGACCAACGGCTGGCTGACCGGCCGCCGCATCGTCCGCTACAACCCCGACGCCATCGTCGGCAGCGGCCGGGTGAGCTTCGTCGGGGACGGCAGGGTCGCGTTCGCGCCGGTGGAGGACCTGGGCTTCGGCTTCGCCCTCGTGCTGACGACCTGCGTGGTGTGGGTATGGCTCGGCCGCCGCAGCGGCGAGGAGGGGACGTGAGCACCGCGGCCCGGCTGCAGGCGATGCGGCCCACCGACGTGGGCGTTCCCGGTCCGAGCACCCTGGACATGGCACGAGCCTTCCGGTCGGTGCGCGCCGACCCGCTGTCCTTCCTGGGCGAGGTCAGCGATCGCTTCGGCGACCTGGTCGCCTTCCCCGTGCCGGGCCCGCCGGCGCTGCTGGTCAACGACCCGGCCGCGGTCCGGCACGTCCTGCAGACCTCGGCGCGCCACTGGGGCAAGCAGACCGTGCAGTACGCCGCGCTGGCCCGGGTGACGGGACCGGGACTGCTGGCGTCCTCCGAGCCGAGCTGGATCGACCACCGGCGACTGGCCGCACCGGCCTTCCACCACCAGCGCCTCGAGGCGGTGGGCGACCAGGTGCGCGCCGCAGCCGACGCGGCGATCACCGCCCGGCTCGCGGGCGACTCCTTGGCCACCGGCGCCGTGGTCGACGTCGCTGCGCTCACCCACCGCATCGGCCTGGATGCCGTGGGGCGAGCGCTGTTCTCCGCCGACCTGTCCGGCCACGCGCAGCAGCTGCTGGACGCGACGAGCGAGGCGGCGAAGCTGGTCGTCCGGCTGGGCCGGTCGGTCCTGCCGACGGCAGCGTGGGCACCCACGCCGACGAACGTGCGGCTGCGCTCGACCCGGCACCGTCTGGACGCGATCTCGTTCGAGCTGATCGCGCAGCGCCGGGCGCGCGGCGCGCTGTCCGCCGACGGCTCGCACGGCGACGACCTCCTCGGTCTGCTGCTCGACAGCGACCTGACCGACGGCGAGATCCGCGACGAGCTGGTCACCATGGTCATCGCCGGCCACGAGACCGTCGCAGCGGCGCTCACCTGGACCCTGATGCTGCTGGCCGAGCACCAGCCGGCCCAGGACCGGGTGCGCGCCGAGCTCGCCGCTCATCCGGGGCCGGTGCCCATGCTCGGCCACCAGGACAGGCTCCCGTGGACGCGAGCCGTGATCGACGAGGCGCTGCGCCTCTTCCCGCCGGCGTGGGCGATCTCGCGACGCTCGCACCAGCCGGACGTCATCGGCGGTCGCCCGGTCCCGGCCGGCACGATGGCGATCATCAGCCCCTGGCTGCTGCACCGTCGCAGCGCGTCGTGGCCCGAGCCGCTGGCCTTCCGACCCGAACGCTTCCTCGACGCCGGTGCGGGGCGCTCGGACTACCTGCCGTTCGGGCAGGGGCCACGCCTGTGCATCGGCCGGGCCTTCGCGCTGGGCGAGATGGTCCTGGTGCTCAGCCGGCTCCTCGCGTCGTACCAGGTCGGTCTGCCGCAGGGCTGGGTCCGCCCGGCGCCCCAGGCGCAGGTCGCGGTGCATCCGCGCGGTGGCATGCCGCTCCTGGTGACCCGCTCGAGCGGCACGCGGCATGACTGACCTGGCTCTCGTCGTCGTGCTGCTGGCCGCCGCGGCCAGCGCCCGCTGGCTGCTCTGGGACCTCCGGGAGGTCCCGCGCGGAGGCGGTCGCCGCGACACGCCGGCCTCCGTCTCGGTGGTGATCCCGGCGCGGGACGAGGAGCGCACGCTCCCGACGCTGCTGGAGTCGCTCCGGCAGCTCACGGTCGGGGTCCGCGACATCGTCGTGGTCGACGACGACTCCCGGGACGCGACGGCCTCGGTCGCGCGGTCCGCCGGAGCCGTCGTGATGCCCGCCGGCGCGCCGCCGCCCGGCTGGACGGGCAAGGCATGGGCGTGTCATGTCGGCGCCCGCCAGAGCAGCGGGGACCTGCTGCTGTTCCTCGACGCGGACACGGTCCTGGCCCCGGACGCGCTCGACGGTCTGCTGGAGCGCTACGACGGGCACGGTGGACTGGTGTCGGTGCAGCCCTTCCACAGCGTGGTCCGGCCCTACGAGCAGCTGTCGGCGTACTTCAACGTGGTGTCGCTGCTCGCGAGCTCCGCGTTCACCCCGCACCCCGAGCGACGGCCGATGGCCTTCGGGCCGTGCCTGCTGACGTCGCGCACGGACTACGAGCGCGCGGGCGGGCATGCGGTGGTGCGGGGCGAGATCCTCGACGACGTCGCGCTGGCGGCCGCCTACCGCCGGGCCGGCCTGTCGGTGCGATGCGCCGTCGGAGGGCAGTCGATCCGGATGCGGAGCTATCCCGCCGGCGTCCGGCAGCTGGCCGACGGCTGGACGAAGAACTTCGCCTCCGGCGCGTCCGCAGCCGCTCCCGGGCCCACGCTCGCCACCGTGCTGTGGCTGAGCGCGCATCATGCCGTCGCCGTCGGCGCGACCCTCGCCGTCCTGGTGGCGGCGACCGGGTGGGGGGCGCCCTTGGCGTACGGCCATCTCGGCCTCTGGGCGCTCGGCTGGGTGGGGCTCGCCTGGCAGCTGCGGGCGATCCTGCGCAGGATCGGCTCGTTCCGCTGGTGGACGTGGGTGCTGTTCCCCGTGCCTCTGCTCGCGTTCGACATCCTCTTCGCACGGTCGGCGGCGCTGACGATGGTCCGGCGTTCGGTGCGGTGGCGCGGTCGCGAGGTCGACCTCAGCGGCCGCGACTCCGCCGAGAAGGGGGCCTGATGCTACGGCTGCTGATGCCGCAGTCACTGACCATCGTCGTGGACGCCATGGCGTGGGGGGCGATCCACACCGCCACCGGGTATGCGGCCCATCGCCTGGACGGGAGCCGGCTGGCCCGGGACGGCTGGCTGCTGCGAGCGCGGCGCTTCGAGATCGGCGGGCGGTGGTACCGGCGCCGGCTCCGGGTCGACCGGTGGAAGGACAGGGTGCCGGAGGCGGGCGACCTCTTCCGCGGCGGGGTCAGCAAGCGCCAGCTGCCGGCGTACGACGTCGCCGGGCTGCAGTTGTTCGTCCGGGAGACGCGCCGCGCAGAGCTGGCGCACTGGTGGGCGATGTGCTGCGCGCCGGTGTTCGTCGTCTGGAACCCGCCGCTCGCGGCCGGCCTGCTCATCGGCTACGGCGTGGCGGTCAACCTGCCGTTCATCGTGATCCAGCGGTACAACCGGTTCCGGATCCAGGCGCTGATCGAGCGTCGGTCCGCGAGGCACAGCGAGATCTAGAAGTCGTTCGCCGAGTCCAGCCCGCTGCCACCGATGCGTCGGATGTGGAACAGCCGCACCAGACGGATCGCCGGCCGAACCAGGAACTCGACGCTGCCCAGCAGGAAGCACCAGGTCGCCGCGACCGTCGTCTTGTCCCAGAAGAACAGGATGCTGCCCACGAGGAACCACAACGCGATCAGCACGTCGTTGGCGATGCTGAGAGCCTCGTACCGGTGCCGGATGACCAGCTCATCGTGGCCGATGTCGATCTTCAGGGCCCTCTGTGTGGTCATGGCATTTCCTCGCTGTGGGGGGCTTCCGAGGGTCGGTGCCCAGATGTCCGGTCGTTCAAGCACCGCCCCGCGCGCACGGGGGTGGCCGCCATGCCCGGGCGGCGCCACGGTGCCGACAGCAGTGCCGACAAGATCCCTGGCGCGCCGGGTGTGCTGTCCTCGGAGATCGATCACGAAGCCAGGCCTGCGCGTGCCGCCGACCGCGTTCCGCGGACACCGAGGTCGAGGACGACGAACCCGAGTCCTCCGAGGGTCTCACCATCACCGGATGGCTGGGCAAGGCTCGTGTGGCGAACGCGGCTGCGTCGTGCTGACCGAACGCCGAGGGCGGCCTCGTTCGTGCGTGGCCGCCCATTAGGCTCCTCCCAGGTGGTTTCGTTCCGTAGAGGATTCCGTGGATCAGAGAGTGGAACCCCCGGGCCTCTAGCTCAACTGGCAGAGCAGCGGACTTTTAATCCGCGGGTTGTGGGTTCGAGCCCCACGGGGCCCACCAGCCTGACCTGCGACCTCGCCCGCAGCGGAGAGCAGAAGGGCATGTGAAGCGGGCAGCGTCGGCCGCCGACAGGCCACGCCGCTTCCGCGGGATCAGCGCCTCGGCGGCATCGGCGGCCCCTTGCCCCACCAGCAGGTGCGCGCAGGCGTCCACCGTCAAGGTGATGGACGAGTGCCCCAGCATCGTCGTGACGGCGGCGATGTCCCACCCGGAGGCGAGCCGCGGGCCCGCCCGGGCGCTCCGAGCCGCTGCGGGCTACAGGCGTGCGGGCCCGCGCGGACCGGGGCGGCGCGGCAGGCCGGCTCCTCCGTCGCCCGGGAGACGGCATCCGCGCCGAGTCGCACTGAACTGAATGCTCCTCGCCGGGAGGGGCACGGGACTGACACAGGAGTCGACTTGCCCGAGGAGGGGTGCGCGCATGCCGGAACCCAGAGTCGCCGTGGTCACCGGAGGTACGGCCGGGGTCGGTAGGGCCGTCGCCCGCGAGCTGGCGCAGTCCGGGTTCGACGTGGCTGTGCTGGCTCGCGGCCACGCCGGTCTGCAGGCGACCGTCAAAGAGATCGAGGAGACGGGGCGCAGAGCCCTGGCGGTCCCGACCGACGTGGCCGACCAGGCGGCCGTCGAGGCGGCCGCCGACGAGGTCGAGCGTGAGCTGGGCGCGATCGACGCGTGGGTGAACGTCGCCTTCTCAGGGTCCCTCGCCTTCTTCTGGGACACCTCCATGGAGGAGTTCCGGCGGATGACCGAGGTCACCTACTTCGGCCAGGTGCACGGCACCCGGGCCGCGCTGAGCCGGATGCGCCCACGCGACCGCGGGGTCATCGTCAACGTCGGCTCTGCGATGGCCTACCGGTCCATCCCGCTGCAGTCGGCCTACTGCGGGGCCAAGCACGCCGTGAAGGGCTTCACCGAGTCCGTGATGACCGAGCTCATGCACGAGAGGAGCAAGGTCAAGGTGTGCATGGTCCAGCTTCCCGGGCTCAACACCCCGCAGTTCACCTGGAACATCAACAAGATGCCGAAGCACCCGATGCCGGTGCCGCCGGTCTACCAGCCCGAGGTCCCGGCGCGCGCCATCCGGTTCCTGGTCGAGCACCCCCGCCGCAACATGTGGGTCGGGGTGTCCACGGCGTACACCATCCTCGGTGAGCGGTTGGCACCGAAGTTCCTCGACTTCTACCTCGGCCGCAAGGGCGTGTCCTCGCAGCAGACCGAGCAGGACACCCCACGCCGGGGCCCGAACGTGTTCGCACCCGCGGACGAGGACGAGGACTGCGGCGCGCACGGTCCGTTCGACTCGATGGCACACGACCGCTCGCCTCTGCTGTGGATGTCGATGCACCGGCGTGAGCTCTTGTCCGGCATGGCCGCCGCCGCCACCGCAGCCGGTGCGTTGCTCGCCCGCCGCGCCTCCTGACGCCGACGATGACGATGCTGCGCGAGGACGGCTACGTGCCGCTCGGGCGCTACGGCTTCATCAGTGACTGTCGGGGAGGAGCCCTGGTCGCCGCCGACGGCTCGGTGGACTGGCTCGCGGGACCCGAGATGGATGACGCGCCCCTGTGTGCCGCGCTGCTCGACCCTCACGACGGAGGGTGCATCACCCTGGCGCCCACCGTGGAGCACACGTGCGAGCAGCGCTACCTTCCGGACACCCTCGTCCTCGAGACCACCTTCCACTGCGCTGACGCAGTGGTCCGGGTGACGGACTCCCTGAACCGGGCGACGGCGGGCCCGTTGCCATGGGCGGAGCTGGCCCGCCGTGTCGACGTGGTGGGTGAGCCCGTGCCGATGCGGTGGCAGGTCCGCCCAGGGCACCTTCTCGGACGGGTGCGGCCGTGGGTGCAGTCGCGCCCCGGTGGCCCGCTCCTGCGCGCAGGACGGCTGCACGCGGCGGTGGTGACCCAGGACCTCGGCGACCCGCGTCCGGACGCAGCCGCGGTCTCGGGAGAGGCGGTCGTGAGCGGCGACCGACCCGCTCTGCTCGCCGTCGTCGTGAACGGCGCGGAGCCGCTGATCGTGCCCGACGCCGCGGCGGTGCTGCACCGGCAGCAGCGCACCCTCGAGTTCTGGCGGCAGTGGTGCACGGAGATCGACTTCGACGGCCCGCACGTCGAGGCGGTGCGGCTCTCCGCGATGGTGCTCAAGGCGATGACCCTGGCCGGCACGGACGGCATGCTGGCCGCGCTGACCACCTCCCTGCCCGAACGCATCGGCGGCCACCGCAACTTCGACTACCGGTTCGGCTGGACCCGCGACGCCTCCTTCGCGCTCGACGCGCTCGCCCAGCTGAACCTCAGCGAGGAGATGCACGGCGCCCTCACCTGGCTCCTCGACGCGACCCGTCGTACGGCGCCGGAGGTGCACACGATGTACCTCCCGCGCGGTGAGCCGGCTCCGGTCCGGATGGACAGCGTCGAGGCGATGCCGGGCTACCGGTCGTCCTCGCCCGTGCACGTCGGGAACACGGCCGCCGGCCAGAGGCAGCTGGGCGCGTACGGCGACCTGCTGGACGCCGTGGGGCGCTACTGCGACCGGCACGGCATGCTCGATCCGGACACCGCCGTCGGTCTCGAGCGCATCATCGACCACGTGTGCGACTCCTGGCCGGAGCGCGACGCCGGGATCTGGGAGCTGGGGAGCCAGGAGCACTACACGATCTCGAAGATCGGGTGCTGGGTAGCCCTCGACCGCGGGATCCGGCTGGCGGAGGCGGCTCAGCTCGCCACCAGCCACGTGCAGCGCTGGCGCAGCGAGCGGGAGGCCGTCCGGTCGTGGGTGGACGAGCACTGCTGGTCCGAGAGCAAGCAGAGCTACACCTTCCACGCCGGCACCGAGGAGCTGGACGCATCGGTCCTGCTGGCCGCGCGGACCGGGTTCCTGGCGCCGTCCGACCCGCGCCTGCGGAGCACGATCGAGGCGGTGCGAACCGAGCTGGGCGCCGGTGGGCCGCTGCTCTACCGCTACTCGGGGATGGCGCAGGAGGAGGGCGCCTTCGTTGCCTGCACCTTCTGGCTGGTCGAGGCGCTCGCCATCTCCGGTGACGTGGCCGAGGCCGCCCGGCTGCTGGACGAGGCGCTCGCCCACAGCGGGGACACCGGCCTGTTCTCCGAGGAGATCGACCCGGGCAGCGGCGAGCTGCTCGGCAACCTGCCCCAGGTGCTCAGCCACCTCGCGGTCATCGGTGCCGCCGTCGCGGTGCACCGGTCGCGCTGAGAGGCTCGCGGCGCGACGAAGGCGTCGAGCCCGGCGCTCCGCACGGGCACCGCCACACCCTCGGTCAGATCAGCGACTCGTCGTGCCTGGCGGTCAGCGCGCCTCCGGCATCGCCGGTGTTCACCACCCCGCGCGGCTCCAGCAGCAGGGCGTGCGTCTCCTCATCGGCGACCGGGCAGTGCTCGACGCCCTTCGGTACGACGTACAGCTGTCCGGGGACGAGGTCAACGGCACTCTCGCGCATCTGGATCCGAAGCCGGCCGCGCAGCACCAGGAACAGCTCGTCGGTGTCCTCGTGCCGGTGCCACACGAACTCCCCCTTGACCTTCACGACCTTCACCTCGTAGTCGTTCATCCGAGCCACCACCTTCGGTGACCAGAGGTCCGTGAAACGCGACAGCTTCTGCTCCAGGTCGACCGCCTCAGTGCTCATGGCGCCAGTCTCGCGCGCGGCGCCACAGTTCGTGGGCTGCGGGGGTCGGTGAACCGGACACCCCGTGCTCACGTGACTTCAGACGAAACCACATCTCGGCCGGCCACGGCAGCAGCTCTGCCGTCGAGAGGAGCAAGGCACCATGTCGATCGACTCCCATCGCGTCCGGCTCGGGTTGGCCCTCGCCGCGTCCGGCCTCCTTCTCGCAGCCTGCGGCGGCTCCCCGGGCTCGACCGCCACGCACAGCTCCGGCGCGTCGCCGAGGACCGCCGGCGCGACCTCGCACGCCGCCACGGTGAGGACACGCAGCGGGGCCCTGGGCACCTTCCTGACCGACGGCTCCGGCCGGACGCTGTACCTGTTCGCTGCGGACCACGGCAGCACGTCGACCTGCACGGGCGGCTGTGCGTCGGCCTGGCCGCCGTTCACCACCCACGGGAAGCCCACCGCGGCGGGCCAGGCCAGGGCCGGCATGCTCGGCACGACCGGCGGCCGCACCGGCCAGGTCACGTACGGCGGCCACCCGCTGTACTACTTCGCCGCGGACAGCTCCGCCAAGGACGCTAAGGGGGAAGGTGTGGACGGCTTCGGCGCCAGGTGGTGGGTCGTCTCTCCCGGAGGCGACGCGATCATGCACGACGGGCCAGCCTCGAAGCCGTCGGGCGGCTCGGGAGGGTCCGGGGGAGCCTACGGGTGACCTCGCTCGGCATGCCTCCCCGGCGCGGTCCGGGCTCCCAGCACCGATCTCGTAGACCGACGTACCAGTTCCCCGTCTCGGCGGCACAGAAGCGCCCGAACGGCCCGACTGGTACGTCGGTGTACGCGACACGGGGTGAGCATCGCGCGCCCAGCTCCGCCGTACGGTCGGCGTGGACGACGTGACCTGGCCGCGCGGCCCGCCTGCGCGCCGGCTCTCGCCGTGATGACGTTCCCGTACTGCTGGCGCACGATGCCCGGGCGGCGCGGCCACCGGAGGGCGATGCTCGAGCCGTGCTCGCGGACGCCGGCGCGGAGCAGCGGCGATCCTGAGCGGGGCCGTTCGCCGGCCGGCTCGTCACGTCTGCGTAAGAATCCGGTCGCACGATGGACGATGTGCCGGCGAAACCGCGAGGCGCCACCTCCAGCGCTCCTCGACTAGGCTCGATGCAGCCAGACGTCGACAGCGAAGTCGTACGGGGGATCTGGAGCCGTTCCCCCGTGCGGTGCACGGGAACGGAATGACGGATTCATGAAGCGCCGATGCATCCTCCACGTGGGGTGCCCCAAGACGGGGACGACGTACCTGCAGGACGTGCTCTGGGCCTCCACCGAGGCGCTGCGCCAGCAGGGCTTCCGGCTGCCCCTCGACAGCCTGCGCGACCACTTCTTCCTCACGCTCGCGCTGCGCGGACGGCTCGACCCGCAGGTGGACCCGCTGCCGGCGCAGACCGTGCTGCAGCGGCTGCAGCGCGAGCTGCGCGCGGCGGACGACGCGGACCTGATCATCTCCCACGAGCTGCTGTCGGCGGTGGCGCAGCCGCAGGTCGACGAGCTGCTCGCGATGCTCGCCGACTGTGACGTGCACGTCGTCGTCACCGCCCGGGACCTCGCCCGGCAGGTCCCCTCGGAGTGGCAGCAGGCGGTCAAGACCCGGTTCCAGAAGACCTACGACGACTTCGTGAGCAGCGTGGTCGCCGGGGACGCCCCGCACTTCTGGGCCGTTCAGGACATCGCCGCGGTCGCCGACCGGTGGGGCCGGAGCCTGCCGCCGGGCAACGTGCACATCGTCACGCTCCCCCCGCCCGGCGCCGGCCCCGAGATCCTCCTCGCCCGCTTCTGCCGGGTCGTCGGCCTGGACGCGGAGACGCTCGACACCGGCCGCGTCCGGATCAACACGTCCATCGGCTACGAGCAGTCCGAGCTGGTACGCCGGATCAACGTCGCGCTGGGCGAGCGGCTGCCGAACCCGCGCAGCGGCTACAACCGCGCGGTGAAGTTCTGGTTCGCCGAGACCGTCCTCACCCGTCAGCCCAGCGTCCAGCGGCTGGTCCTGCCGCCGGAGCACGGGGAGTGGGCGCGCGCGACGACGGCCCGGATGACCGCCAGGATCGAGCAGGCCGGGTACGACGTCGTCGGCGACCTGCGCGACCTGGTACCCCGCGAGGAGCCACTCGCGCAGAGCCTGCACGCCCCGACGGACGCGGAGGTCGCCGCCGCCGCGGTGGAGGCGCTCGCCGCGGTGCTCGACGCCCGAGGGACGCGCGGGCAGAAGCGCGACGACCCGCGGTCGCCGGCACGCACGCTCGGCGACCTCAGGATGCTCGCCGGCAGCACGGCCCGGCGGCTGCGCCTCCGGCAAGCCTGACCGGGCGCCCGTCCCGGCACGCCTGACCGGTCCCACGGCCGGAACGCGACAACCCGGCGACACCTCACATGTCCCCTATCGCCTGGCTCCCAGAGGCTATGGCCGGTCTGTGAGCGCGATGTGAGCATCAGGGACGAGCGCGCGCTCCCTCGGCGCGGGCCACCTTTCCTCCATCCCCCTTAAGGAGACCGGTATGAGGGCAAGGAACCGGGCACGAACAGTCCTGGCCGCCACCGCCGTGGCCGCCCTGGCCGCCAGCGGGAGCGCGGTGGCTGCAACGGGCGGGGGCGGCGGTCGCAGCGCCGGCACCGGCACCGGCGTCACGGTGACGCCCTACCTCAGCGGGCTGAACGCTCCGCGCGGCATCACGTTCGACGGGACCGGGCACCTGTACGTCGCCGAGTCCGGGGTCGCGGGACCCGACGACCACGGCCTCACCACGTCCGGCAGGGTCCGGCGCTACGACAGGGGATCCATGACGCCGTTCTGGTCGGCGTCGTTCTCCTCGCTGTACGTCCACGAGGCTCCGCCACCGGCACCGGCCGACGTGCTCGGACCCGAGGGCATGAGCGCGCAGGTCCAGGGCTGTGGACGGCACCGGACGCTTCCCCTGAGGGCCTGCCAGCCGCGGATGGTCATGAGCGAGTCGACCAAGGGCACCGGTGTCCACGACGCGCAGGTCGGCCGGCTGTTCCGGCTCAACCGCGGCAACGGCAGGGCCGTCACGGTGAGCAACGTCGGCGACCAGCAGTGGACGTGGACCAAGAACCACCCCAACGTCGCCGAGCCGCTCCCCGACTCCAACCCGTACGCCGTGCTCGTCAGCCGGTACGGGCACCGGGTCCGGACCTTCGTCGTGGACGCGGGCGCCAACACGGTCAGCGAGGTCACCAGGACCGGCCGCACCCGGGTCATCGCGCTGATCCCGAACGACACCCCGGCGCACGACTCCGCGCCCACCTGTGTGACCCGCGGGCCCGACGGCTGGCTGTACGTCGGCACCCTCGACCTCGTCGTGAACAACTTCGGCGCCACGCCGGGGCACTCCAACGTGTGGCGGGTCAACCCGAACGCGCACTACCCCGCGAAGCCGAGGCTGTGGGCCAGCGGACTGACCACCGTCACCGCCTGCGCGTTCGACCACAAGGGCACCTTCTGGGGCGCCGAGATGTTCTACCCGAACCCGGCCGGAGCTCCCGGTGACCTGGTGCGGATCCCGTTCGCCCACCCGGGCCGCCTCACCCATGTCGGTGGCGGTCAGGTCCCGCTGCCCGGCGGCATCGCGGTGGCCCGCGACAACAGCCTCTACGTCACCACGAACTCCGCGGCTCCCGGGCCGGCGGGCGCCGTCGTGCGCGTGACGAACCCGTAACCGAGCCCGGCTCGGGGGTGCACCGGAACCCCCGAGCCGGCTCGCGGGTAATGCGGTGGTCCCGCCGCCGGCCGCGTGCCAGGGTGGCCCGCATGCCGGACATGTGGACCCCTCCCGACCAGGACCCCCGCACGCCCCCGACACCGCCGCACGGCGAGCGGGCGGTCGTCCTCGACTACCTGCGCGCCTACCGGCTGACGATCGAGCTCAAGTGCGAGGGCCTCGATCCCGAGCAGCTGGCTCGCCGTTCCGTGCCACCGTCGACGATGTCGCTGCTCGGCCTCGTCCGGCACCTCGCGTCGGTCGAGCACAGCTGGTGCCGCCGGGTCCTCGAGGGCCAGGACCTGCCGAGGCTCTACCGGCGCGCCGACGACCGCGACCACGACTTCAACGGTGCCGTCGCCGACCCCGACGTCGTCGCCGAGGCCTGGGAGTCCTGGCGTCGCGAGGTCGCGCACGCCGAGCAGCACGTCGAGACGATCGACGACCTCGGCGCGACGGTGCTGCACGACGGGGAGGAGATCGAGGTCCGCGACATCCTCGTCCACCTCGTCGAGGAGTACGCCCGGCACGCCGGCCACGCGGACCTGCTCCGCGAGTGCATCGACGGCCGCACCGGCCAGTAGGCCGCGCGGGCTCACCCGGGCCCGAGGCCGCCCACCAGCTTCGCCGGGGTGACCGGGAGGTCCCGGACCCGGATCCCGGTCGCGTGGTACACCGCGTTGACGACGGCGGCTGCGGCTCCGACGATCCCGATCTCGCCGATGCCCCGCGCACCCATGGGGTTGACGTGCTCGTCGGGTCCCTCCAGCCAGATCGCGTCCACGTCGAGGACGTCCGCGCAGGCCGGAACGTGGTACGTCGCCAGGTCCTGGGTCACGACGTGGCCGAACCGCGGGTCGCGCACGGACTGCTCGTGCAACGCCGAGCCGATGCCCATCGTCATGCCGCCGATGAGCTGCGAGCGCGCGGTCCGCGGGTTGATCACCCGGCCCGGCGAGAACACCCCGAGCATCCGGGAGACCCGGACCTCCCCCGTGAACGCGTGCACCCGCGCCTCCACGAAGTGCGCGCCGAAGGAGTGCAGGGCGTACCGCTGGAGGTCGGGGTTGTCCGCCGCGTCGGCGGTCGTGCTCGCGCCGTCGGCCGGGTGGTCGCCGTGCTCCTCGCGGAACCGCTGCGCCGCGGTGGCGATCGCCGAGCCCCAGGACGAGGTCCCGGACGATCCCCCGGCCACCGTGGCCTTCGGAAGGTCCGAGTCGCCGATCTGCATGGTGACCGCGTCGACGCCGCAGCCGAGCGCGTCCGCGGCGATCTGGCCGAGCACCGTCCAGGCGCCGGTGCCGATGTCCGTGGCGGCGATCGCCACGGTGAAGCGCCCGGCCCCGGTGTGCGTGACCCGCGCCGTGTTGCGCAGCTGGGTCATCGCCGGGTACGTCGCGGACGCTGTGCCGAGACCGACCCACCAGTGACCGGACCGGGTGGACCGGGCCTCGGGCACCCGCTCCCACCAGCCGAAGTGCTCGGCGCCGACCTCGAAGCAGTCGACCAGCCTCCGGTCGCTGAACGGCTTGCCGGACTCCGGCTCGTGGGTCGGCTCGTTGCGGCGGCGCAGCTCGATCGGGTCGAGGCCGCACGCCCACGCGAGCTCGTCCATCGCGGACTCCAGGCCGTACATCCCGGGCATCTCCCCGGGCGCGCGCATCCACGACGGCACCGCGACGTCGAGGCGGTCGAGCCGGTGTCGGGTGCGGATCGCCGGCGCGCCGTACATCATCCGGGTCGGCACCGCGGTCTGCTCGGCGAACTCCTTGATCCGGCTGGTCTGCTCGACCACGGCGTGCTCGACGGCCCGCAGCCGGCCGTCGGGGTCCGCGCCGAGCGTGATGTCCTGGACGGTCGGCGTGCGGTAGCCGGCCAGGGCGAACATCTGCTGCCGGGTGAGCGCCACCTTGACGGTCCTGCCGGGGAACGCCTTCGCGACCAGCACCGCCACCGCGTCGTGGGCGTGTGGCAGGCCCTTGCTCCCGAAGCCGCCTCCGACGTACGGCGCGGCGACGCGGACCTGCTCCTCGTCGAGGTCGACGAGCGTGGCGACGGTGCTGCGGACGCCGTACACCGACTGGGTCGAGCTCCACAGCGTCAGCGTCGCGCGGTCGGGCCCGTCGTGCCACACGGCGACCACGGCGTGCGGCTCCATCGGGTTGTTGTGCTCCAACGGCGTGCTGTAGCGCTCGGCGACCACGACGGCCGAACCGGTCAGCCCGGCGTCGACGTCGCCGACCTCGGTGTCGGTCTCGTACCCGGCGTTGACGGTCTCCGGCGTGTCGAGGCGGTGGTCGCCGGCCGACATCTGGGCCTCGTGCTCCTCGACGTCGTACCCGACCCGCACCAGCGCCGCCGCGTGGCCCGCCTGCTCCGGGGTGTCGGCGACGGCGACCGCGACCACCTGTCGGCGGAACCCCACGGCGTCGTCCTGGAGCACCAGCAGCTCGCGGTCGTCACCGTGCAGCCGCGGTGCGTTGGTGTGGTCGAGCACGGCGCGGACCCCGTCCAGGGCGAGGGCGTCGTCCGCGTTCACCGACCGGACCCGACCCCGGGCGATCTCGGACTGGACCAGCGCTGCGTACAGGACCTGCTCGCCGGGCTGCTCGAACGCGTAGCCGGCCCGACCGGTGACCTTCTCCCGCGCGTCGACCCGGAGGCGGTCCCGGCCCATCTCCCGGGCCTTCACCGGGCTCGTCGGTGTCATCACAGCTCCTTTCCGGCGAGGTCGGCGAGGACCATCGCGGTGGTCCGGCGCAGCAGCGGCAGCTTGTAGGCCGCCTCGGGGCCAGGATCGGCCTCGGCCAGCTCGGCGTCGAGCCCCGCGGCGACCGCGTCGCGGCTCAGCGCGGTTCCGGTGAGCGCCTCCTCCAGCGCGCGGGCGCGCCAGGGCTTGTGCGCGACGCCTCCCCAGCCGACCCGGGCCTCCTCGACCGTGTCGCCGTCGAGCCGCAGCACCGCGGCCACCGAGACCAGGGCGAAGGCGTACGACGCACGGTCGCGGACCTTGACGTACGTCGACCGCGAGCCCTCGGCCAGCCGCGGCAGGGTCAGCCCGGTGATCAGCTCACCCCGCCGCAGGGTGGTGTCCTGCTCGGGGTGCTCGCCGGGCAGCCTGTGCAGGTCGGCGAAGGCCAGCGCCCGCTCGCCGCCGGCTCCGAGCACCCGCACCTCGGGCTCCACGACCGCGAGCCCCACGGCGAGGTCCGACGGGTGCACGGCCACGCAGTCCGGGGACGTGCCGAGGACCGCGTTGTCGTGCCCGTACCCGTCCAGGGCCGAGCATCCCGAGCCCGGCTCGCGCTTGTTGCAGGGCGTGGTGACGTCCTGGAAGTAGACGCACCGCGTGCGCTGCAGCAGGTTGCCGGCCGTCGTGGCCTGGTTGCGGATCTGCCCCGACGCGCCGGCCAGCACGGCCCGGGCCACCACCGGCCAGTCGCGGCGCACGGCCGGGTGCGCCGCGAGATCGCTGTTGCGCACGTTCGCGCCGACCCGCAGCCCGTGCTCGGTCTCCTCGACCTCGGTCATCGGCAGCCTGCTGATGTCGACGAGCAGGTCGGGGCGCGCCACCCCGAGCCTCAGGTGGTCGACGAGGTTGCTGCCCCCGGCCAGGAACACCGCGTTGTCGTGCCGGTCGACCGCTGCCACCGCGCCGGCCGGTTCGACGGCACGCTGGTAGCCGAACGGCCTCACCGGGCTGCCGCCTGCCGGACCGCGGCGACGATGTTGACGTAGGCGCCGCACCGGCACAGGTTCCCGCTCATCCGTTCCCGGACCTCGTCGTCGGTGAGCGCCACGGCGCCGTCCAGGTCCTCGCTCACGTGGCTCGGCCAGCCGCGCCGGACCTCGTCCAGGACGCCGACCGCCGAGCAGACCTGCCCAGGGGTGCAGTAGCCGCACTGCAGCGCGTCCCGCTCGACGAAGGCCTCCTGGACCGGATGCAGGTCGCCGTCGGCCGCGTCGGCCAGCCCGGACGCCGTCACCACCTGCGCGCCGTCGTGGGACACCGCGAGAGCGAGGCAGGTCAGGTGCCGGCGACCGTCGAGGAGGACGGTGCACGAGCCGCACTGACCGTGGTCGCAGCCCTTCTTCGGTGAGGTCACGCCGAGGCGCTCACGGAGCAGGTCGAGCAAGGAGGTCCGGGGATCCACGGCGACGGTGTGCCGGGTGCCGTCCACGGTGATGACGACCGGGACTGCCGGGTCGGGTGCGGCCATGGCGCCCCGTTCCCCGTTCCCGGCCGTCCAATCCGGGGGGCGGTACCTGGGCCGGCTGTCGAGGCGGTCAGTCGCCGTCGGGCCGGTCGAACCGCGAGCGACGTGGATCCCCTGCCGGCGCTCCGACGCCGACCGGGCGACGTACAGCGCGACCGGCGCCACGGCGTACGCCGCCTGGGCGCGCAGCAGCATGACGAGCGCGAAGGCCCTGCCCGGCTGACCCGAGGGAACGCCCATCCCGGCGAGGAACAGCGCGACGTCGGAGAGCAGCAGCCGCGCGAGGCCCGGCACGGCGCCCTGCCCGGGACGGGACGGGGGGTGTCAGAGCCGGCCGGCGGGGTACCCGACCGGTGTTCCCGGAAGACCGGAGGAGGTTCGACGATGCCGGCCGACAAGGAGATGCCGTCGACGCTGGAGCGCTCGCCCGACAAGGCGCAGCGGACCTGGAAGAAGACCCACGACTCCGCCGTCGACGAGTACGGCGAGGGCGAGCGCGCGCACCGCGCCGCCTACAGCTCGCTCAAGCACAGCTTCGAGAAGGTGGGCGACCACTGGGAGCCGAAGGACGAGAAGGGCCCCTCGGACGAGCAGGGCGCCAAGTCCGGCGCCGCGGCCCGCAAGGGCGGCGAGACGGCCGGCGGCGTGGACGCGAACGCCTCCAAGCAGCACCTCATGGACGTCGCCAAGAAGCTCGACGTCCGGGGTCGGTCGCGGATGAACAAGGACGAGCTCGTCGACGCCATCCAGAAGGCGAACGCACGGGAGACCCGCAAGAGCCGCTCGTGACCCGGAGGTGACCCCATGGCCGTCGGCGCTGCCGCCGGTGCGGTCCGTGACGCCGGTGGCCGGTCGGTAGGCTGGCGGGCGGTGTGCCGGGAAGTCTGGTCGGCGAGCTGTCGTCCGACCCCGCGAAAGGCTGTCCGTGTCCCGCTCCCGCTCCCGTCCGGCGGACCCGCCCGACGTCGCAGCGACGCAGCGCAGCGCGCTGCTGCACCGGCGCTCGCTGCTGCTGCTGGCGTTCGCCTTCGCGGTGATGGCCGATCCGGTCTCCTCCGTGGCGTACGCCGTCGAGGCGGCGCTGCGGGCGCTGCACGGCGACCTGGCGCTCCTCGTGCCGACGATGGCGCTGGTCGTGGCGATCATCGCGCTGGTGATCGTCAACTACCAGCAGCTCATCCGGCGCTACCCCCAGGGGGGCGGTGCCGCGGCGGCCACCGGGGAGGCGTTCGGTGAGGCGTGGGCGTTCGTGCCCATCGGGGCACTGATCGTGGACTTCGTGCTGACCATCGCGATCAGCGTCTCGGCCGGGGCGTCGGCGGTGATCGCCTACTTCCCGGGGCTGGCGCCGTGGCGGCTTCCGCTGGCGCTGGCGCTGGTGCTGGTCGTGGGCGCGATCACCTGGTTCGGCCACCTCGGGCGGCTCTTCTTCGCGGTCCTGACCCTGGCGTTCATCGCGGTGGCGGCCACCGTGCTGGGCTTCGGGCTCACGGCCACGCCCGACCCGACCGGCACGATCACCCACACGTCCGGTCAGGCCGCCGGGATCGCCGTCGTGCTCGCGTTCCCGGTCGCGATGGCCCTCGCGACCGGGGTCGAGGCGCCCTCGTCGGCGATCGCCCAGCTCGGCCAGCTCGACGACGCCGGCCGCAAGCACTTCGGACGGGTCACCCTGTGGCTGACGCTCGGCATCGTCGGCAGCATCACGCTCGGGCTCGCGATCGAGGCGGACCGGCTCCGGATCGGGGTCCCGCCCACCGACAGCACCCAGATCGCCGAGCTGGCCCGGGTGGCGGCCCCCGTGCCGGTCTTCGCGGCCTTCCAGCTCGTCACCGCGCTGCTGCTGCTGTCGGCGGCCAGCTCGTCGTTCCAGGCCGGGCCCGGGCTGCTCAAGGCCCTCGCCCAGCACACCACCGCGGGCGACCGGCGGCTCGGCATCCTCCCCGAGGGTCTGGGGCGCACGAACCACCACCACACGCCGTACTGGGGGGTCGTGCTGTTCGGGCTGGTCTCGGCAGCGGTGGTCGCGGCCGCGGGCGGGCGAGACCAGGAGCTCGTGCTCTTCTACGCTGTTGCGGTGTTCCTCAGCTTCCTCGCGGGGCTCGCGGCCATGGCCTGGTTCGCCCGGCGCGAGCACCGGAGCGGATCTCTGGCGCTGAACGTGGTGGGCGCGCTCGTGGTGGCCTTCACACTGGTCGTCAACCTCGCTCGCGGACTGCCCGTGGTCAGCCTGGTGGCCGCGCTGCTGGTCGCGGCGGTCCTGCACCAGGTCTGGGTGCGAGCGGGCCGTCCTCGCGGCGTCGCCGCCCTCGCCGCCGAGGCCGAGGCCGAGGCCGCGGAGGACCCCGCATGACCACCGCCGCCCTGGTGATGGTGCTGGTCGCCGGCGTGATCGTGCTCACCCCGCTCGCCGACCGGGTCTCGGTGCCCCAGCCGGTGCTGCTGACGGTGTTCGGGCTGGCACTGGCGCTGATGCCGTTCACTCCCGACCTGAACGGTCTGGACCCCAACCTGGTGCTGCCCGTGGTGCTGCCGCCACTGCTGTTCGCGGCGACGCAGCGCACCACCGCGCGCGAGTTCCGAGAGCACGGTGGCGCCGTCCTGCTGCTCGCCGTCGGGCTGACCACGGCCACCGTCGGGGTCGTCGCGGTCGTCGCGCACGCGGCGGG
Source organism: uncultured Actinomycetota bacterium (assembly GCA_963811365.1). Taxonomy (GTDB): domain Bacteria; phylum Actinomycetota; class Actinomycetes; order Propionibacteriales; family Nocardioidaceae; genus CAWEQW01. The sequence continues at coordinate 103,818 of CAWEQW010000006.1, forward strand.
GCTGCCGTGGGCGGCGGCCTGGGTGCTCGGCGCGGTGGTCTCGCCGCCGGACCCCGTCGCCGCCACTGCCGTGGCCCGACGGCTGCGGCTACCGACCCGGCTGGTGACCGTGCTGGAGGGCGAGGGCATGTTCAACGACGCCACCGCCCTGGTGGCGTACAAGGTCGCGGTGACCGCCGCGGTGACCGGCTCCCTGTCGGTCGGCGGCACGGCGCTGCGGCTGCTGCTCGCGGTCACGGTCGGCGTCGGCGTCGGCCTGCTGCTCGGCTGGCTGACCCGGGTCGCCCTCTCGGTGATCGGGGACGCCTACTCCGAGACGACGCTGACCGTGCTGGTGCCCTTCCTGGCCTACGTGGCCGCCGAGCGGCTCGACGGCTCCGGGGTGCTGGCGGTGCTGGTGCTCGGGCTGTTCCTACGCTCCTACAGCCACCACGCCACCACGTCACGAGGCTGGCTGCTCGGCCGGTCGGTCTGGTCCTACGCCGACTTCCTGATCACGAGCCTGCTCTTCTCGGTGCTCGGCTTCGAGCTGGTGAAGGTCATCGAGAACAGCAGGCCCGGCTCCGGAACGGTGGGGCTGACGGTGGCCGTCGTGGCCGCGGTCGTGCTGTTCCGACCGGTGTGGATCTTCCCGTCGTCCTGGCTGGCGCGGCGGCGGGCGCTCCGCCGCGACTACCCCTCGCCCGTGGGCTGGAAGGAGACCACGGTGGTGTCGTGGGCCGGCATGCGCGGGGTGGTCACGGTGGCGACGGCGCTGGCGGTCCCGCTCACCGTCAGGGGGGGTGGACAGTTCACCGACCGGGACGCGGTCGTGGTGGTCGCCCTGATCTGCGTGCTGATCACGCTCGTGGCCCAGGGGCTGACGCTCGCGCCTCTGGTGCGCCGGCTGGGCGTGGGCGGCGAGGACGACGACAACGGCGAGGTCAACGAGCTGCGGCTGCGTGCGGCACACGCCGGCCTCGACGCGGTCCGGTCGAGCTCGGACGACGTGCCTCGGGACGTGCGCAGGGCGGCGCTCCTGCAGTACGACGGCTTCCTGGCCGCGCAGACGGCCCTGGAGGAGGCCCGCACGGCGTCCGGTGAGGAAGAGCGCGACGGCGAGCAGAAGGACGAGGCCGCCAAGCAGCTGCAGAACCTCCTCGACCGCGCCGCGTCCGCCGAACGGGACCTCGTGCTCGAGGCCCGCCGGCGCGGCGAGGTCAGCTCCGCGAGCGCCGACGAGGTGCTGCGCGACGTCGAGGGACGGGCGCTGAGAGACCTGGGCTGACCGGACCACGACGCCGGCGACGCTGCCCGGCTCCATGGCCGCGGCGAGGTGCATCACGGTGTCGGCGGCGCGGATCTCGGCGATGCCGGCCTCCGACCACCCGCCACGGGTGAAGCGCCGGGGGTGCCGGCCGAATGCAATGGGGAACCAAGGGGCCCTGACTCCTGCCGCTGTGCCGACGGACTCGGCCGAACGACTGCTGAAGGTGGTTGCACGATGTTCGACAACAACGGTTCGTTCCTCCTGGCGATGTTCGAGTTCTTCATCTTCTTCGCCTGGTTCATGTGCCTGTTCTGGGTCTTCGGCGACCTGTTCCGCAGCAAGGACCTCGGCGGCTTCGCCAAGACCATCTGGGTGCTGTTCCTGATCATCCTTCCGGTGCTGGGCCTGTTGATCTACCTGATCGCCCGCGGCCACGGCATGACGCAGCGCTCGCTGGACGCGCAGGCCGAGGCACAGAAGCAGCAGGACGCCTACATCCGCTCGGTCGCGGCGGCGAACACCGGCGGCGGCAGCGGCGCCGGCGACCAGATCGCGTCCGCCAAGGCGCTGCTCGACTCGGGCGCGATCAGCGCCGAGGAGTTCGAGCAGCTGAAGGCCAAGGCGCTCGCCTGAGACGTCGCACACCGGTGGCCGCGGCCCGGGTCGGGTCCTACGGGATCAGGCTCAGGTCGCGGCCGTGGCGCTGGTCGAGACGATGAGCTTCGCGGCGACCGGGGGCTCCACGGCTCGGTGAGCCGGGAGCGGCCGCACGGTGATCTCAGCTCTCGGGGTGCAGCCGGACGGCCACGAGCGCGACGTCGTCGTCCTTGCGCTCGGGCAGCATCCGCCGCAGCACCTCGTCGCACAGGTCGTCCAAGGTGCGCCGGTCGGCAGCAAGCCTTCCGAGGGTCCGCTCCAGCAGCCCGAGCCCGACGTCGAGCGACTGACCGCGCCGCTCCACCAGCCCGTCGGTGTAGAGCAGGACCGTGGCGCCGCGCTCGAGTGCGAACGTGGACTCGGTGCGGTCGGCGTCCGGATGGATGCCGAGCAGCAGGTCCGCGTTCGCGCCCGCCAGCTGCTCGACGCGCCCGTCGGCGTGCACCACGAGCGGCGGCGGGTGGCCGGCGTTGGACCAGCGCAGCACGGTGACGTCGCCCTCGGGCTTCTCGAGACGGGCCACCACCGCGGTGGCCGTGGTGTCGACCTGCAGCGTGTCGAGCAGCCCGTCGACACCGCACAGCACGTCGGCGGGGCCCTCGCCCGTGTGCACCGCGACGCCGCGGAGCAGGCTGCGGAGCTGGCCCATGGCGGCGGCCGCCGCGGTGTCGTGACCCACCACGTCGCCGATCACCACGACCGTGGCACCGTCACGCTGGACGAAGGAGTCGTACCAGTCACCGCCCACCTGGGCGACCTCGGCGGCGGGCTCGTAGCGCACCGCGACCTCCAGGTGGTCCCGCTTCGGCGGGGGGGTCAGCATGCTGCGTTGCAGGCCCTCGGCGAGCTCTCGCTGCTGGGCGAACAGCCGCGCGTTGTCGAGGGCGAGGCCGGCCCGCGCGGCGACGTCCTGCAGGGTGACCAGGTCGTCGGAGGAGAACCCCGGTCGCTCGGGGCCGCGAAACAGCGTGAGCAGGCCGACGGTGCGACCTCGACCGGTGAGCGGCACGACCACCCCTGACCACGGGGCGAGCTCTCGGAACGTGTCCTGGGCCTCGCCGGGAGCCAGCACGGCGGCCACGGTGCGGTAGGCATGGTCGGGGGCCAGCACCGGCTCGCCACTGCTCAGGGCCCGCGCGACGAACGAGACGTCGGTCAGGGCCTGGATCCGCCGCGCGGCGTACCGGTCGACGACGCACCGCATCCGGGGGTCGGCGTGCCACCAGCCCACATCGCGCAGCCCACGCCGCCAGTCGCCACCCACCTCGTCGTCGACCAGCGTGACCACGGACCAGTCGGCGAGCTCCGGCACCACCAGTGTCGCGAGCCGCCCGACCGCCTGCTCGCCGTCGAGGGTGCGGGTCAGCTCGGCGGTCACCCGGGCCAGCATCGCGCTGCGGCGGGCGCCCTCCTCCATCATCTGCTGCGCCGCCCGGCGGGACGTGACGTCGTTGAAGTACACCGAGAGCCCCTCCGGGCTGGGCCAGGCGCGCACCTCGTACCAGGCGTCCAAGGGCTCGGGATAGAAGGCGTCGAACGTCACCGGCTCCTGGGAGGCGACCGCCTGCCGGTAGAAGTGCTCGAAGTCGCTGCTCGCGGCGGCCGGGAACAGCTCCCACAGCACACCTCCGACCAGCTCCTCGCGGGGACGTCCGAGCAGCCGCTCGGCCTCGGCGTTCACGTAGCTGAACCGCCAGGCGTCGTCGAGGCTGAAGAACGCCGCCGGCATCGCCTCCAGCACCCGGGTGACGCGCGCCTCGTCCTCCTGCACGGCGGTGGTGTCGTAGGCCGCACCGAGCAGCCGGACCGCGCTGCCGTCCTCGCCCTGCAACGCCCGGCCGCGGGCGGCGACCCACCGGACCCCGCCGTCGGGGCGCACGACGCGGTACTCGGCGGCGTAGTCCCCGCAGGTGGCCAGGGCGGTCTCGATGGCCTGCTCGACGCGGGGACGGTCGTCGGGATGCAGCGCGTCGAGAAAGCCCTCGACGGTCCCGTCGAAGAGCTGCCGGTCCATGCCGAAGAGCTCCAGCAGCCGGTCGTCCCACCGCACCTCGCCGGTCCGCAGGTCCCAGTCGAAGGCCCCCACGCCCGCCGCGTCGAGCGCGAGCTGTCGCACGACGCGCTCGGTGTCGTAGTCCTCAGAGACCGCGGCGAGCTCGAGCTGCGCCACCACCGGGCCGGCGAGCTGTTCGAGCAGCGCCAGGTCGTCGTCGGACCAGGCGCGAGGCGCGGGGTCGAACACGCACAGCGTCCCGACCGGGTTCCCGTCGTCGTTCACGAGGGGAACGCCCAGGTAGGAGCCGACCGCGCCGGAGCGCACCGGCGGCAGCGCGGAGACCCGCGCGTCCACGCTCGCATCCGCCACCACCAGGGGCGCCCCGGAGGCGACCGTCACCGTGCACAGGGAGTCCGCGAGCGCGCCGGTCCGCCCGCCGGCCCGCACCGCCTCGGCCGCCCTCCCGGCGGCTCCGGCGACGTGCTGCACGTCGGCGAGCACCGTGACCTGCGCGGAGCCGGCGTGCAGCAGCTTCGCCGCCAGCAGGGCGAGCCGGTCCAGCGAGGCGTTGCCCCGGCCACGGCCGGCGAGCCTCTCCGCCGCGCCCTGTCGCGACGAGGCGCCGACCATTCCCTGCGAGCCCGGCATCCGGCCTCCTGACGTGTTCCCGAGACGTCCCGCGCCGCCGCGCGCGCGCCGCCCCTCGGCCCGGGCGCGTCCGGCGCCCGCCGAGCGGTCCGGGCGATCATAGTCCGTGCCCCTTTCCGCCCGAGGCAGACGTCCGACCGGCCGCCGGCGACGTCGTGGCCGCCACCCGCGCCCGGGACGCCGGTGCTGTTCGGGCCGCCTGACCTGCGTGTGAGACCGCTCACCCCGCGGCCTCTTCGGGCCGAAAGCCTCTGCGGCGGAGCCGCCCGCCTCGGCAGAATCGAGGCATGCGCTGGATGAGTGAGCTGATGACGCGGATGCGCCGTTGCGTGGACGAGGACCGTCGGACGCGGTGGGCGGAGGCCGACCGGCGGCATGCCGAACGGCTGCAGCTGGTGCGGTCCGGCCACCGGGACTACTGAGCCCGGCCCCCCGCGGAGCGACGCTCCGCGGTCACCGGACGGCCCGGGGACGGAGCGGCAGCCCGGCCGCGCGGTACGCCGTGTCGATGAGCGCTGCCGTGGCGACGGCGTCGGCCGGGTCCGGTACGACGGGGACGCCGTCCCGCACGTGCGCCGCGACCGCCTCCAGCTGGTAGGTGTACGACGTCCGGGTGCCGGGGTGCTCGGTGAGCGTTCCCGAGCCGGTCGTGAGCGCGACCGAGTCGTCGTCGTGCGGCAGCACGAAGCTCGGCGCGAACACCTCCCCGTGCGTGCCGACGACCCGGCAGCCGAAGTCGACCCGCTCCCCGGTCATGTCCGCGTCCGCGCGCCCGGCCACGCCGTTCGGGTAGGCCAGCGCGACGTGCATCGTCTGGTCCACTCCCGGCCGACCGGCGCGCTCGACGGCGGAGGCGGCGACCACCTCGGGCTCGCCGCCCAGCAGCCGGCCGAGCATCCGGCTGGCGTGCAGCGCGTAGCAGCCCAGGTCCATCAGCGAGCCGCCCGCGAGGGCGAGGTCCCACCGGGGGTCGGACCGCTCCGGTGGCGGCATCGACAGCGACACCTCCGTGCGGCGTACCTCGCCCACGGCCCCCGCGGCCACCAGCTCCAGGACGCGCCGGAACACCGGGTGGAAGACGTAGTGGAAACCCTCGACGAACCGGCCCGTCGACGCCGCGGCCGCCCTCGCGACCTCCTGAGCCTCCTCGAGGTTGCTCGCCGAGGGCTTCTCGGTGAGCACGTGCTTGCCCGCCTGCAGCGCCGCGAGGTTCCAGGGCGCGTGCAGCGCGTTGACCAGCGGGTTGTAGACGAGGTCGACCTCGGGGTCGGCGAGGAGCTCCTCGTAGCCGGCCACGACGCGCTCCACGCCGTGCTCGACGGCGAACGCCTCGGCGCGCGACCGGTCGCGGGCGGCCACCGCCACGAGCCGGTGACCGGTGGCGTGCGCGGGGTCGACGATGGCGCGGGCGCTGATCCGGGCGGCTCCGAGGATGCCGATCCGCAGCGGCTCCACGTCAGGCCGCCAGGACGCCGCGGACGACGTCGGTGCTGTCCACGTCGCTCCCGCCGAGCGGACGGTAGAGCCCACCGCGCACCGCCTCGGTGTGGGTCGGCTGCTTCTCCTGCACCGCGCGTGGGTAGCCGGCGTCGACGTCCTCGAGGTGGGTGTGCGCGATCCGCTCGGGCACCTCGCAGACGCCCCGGCCGATCGGGGCTGCGGCGATGCGGTCGGTCGCGGTCATGGTGCCCTCCGAGTCCCTGCCCTCCGGTTCGTCTGCCGGCTGCCCGGCGGGCGGCCGAACCGGAGGCTCGTCCGTCGACAGCGTAGGTCAGCGGCCCAGCGCCGCCAGCACCCGTGCGGTCGCCTCGGGTACGGCGTCCGCCACCGCTGCGGACAGCGGCGCGCCGTGGTCGAAGCAGCCGGCCTCCACGCCCACGACCACCACCCGCTCGGGCAGCCGGCCGAGGACCCGGGCCAGCTCGACGGCGGTCGCCGGACCGAAGGAGTGCGTGCCGCCGCGGCCGCTCGCCCGCCAGGCGCGCTCCGGCAGCGGCTCGTGGCCCTGCCCGGTCATCAGCGCCGTCACGACACCGGGTGCCCGACCGGACGTCACCGCGTCCACGAGCACCGCGATCCCGCGGCCGGTCACCAGGTCGACGAGGTTCATCGGGTCCTCGAGCTCGACGACGTCGACCCCGGCCGGGGACCCCTGCGCGACCCGGCGAGCCACGACCAGGCCGACGGCGTCGTCGCCGCGGGTGTCGTTGCCGAGCCCGACCACGAGCGGGGCGGGCTCGCCGGCCGCGGTCACCGCCGCACCACCGTGAGGTCGAGGAAGTGCGTGGCGCACGAGATGCACGGGTCGTAGTTGCGGATCGCGAGCTCGCAGCGCCGGGTCAGCGCCTCGTCGTCGAGGTCGGTCCACGCGGTCACCATCGCGCGGAGGTCCGCCTCGATGCCGGCCTGGTTCTGGGAGGTGGGCGGCACGATCTGCGCGTCGGCGACCAGGCCCGCGTCGTCGAGCACGTAGCGGTGGAACAGCACCCCGCGCGGAGCCTCGCTCGCCCCGAACCCTTCGCCGGCGCGCGGCGGCACCGGCACGGCCGGCTCCGCGCCGTCGGTCCAGCCGTCGATGATCCGCAGGGCCTCGACGTACGCCTCGACGAGCTCGACCGCGCGGACGACGATCGAGCGGAACGGGTTGCGGCAGGTGGGTCCGAGGCCGGCGGCCCGGGCAGCCTCGCGGGCGACGGGCGAGAGCCGGTCGGCGTTCAGGGTGTAGCGGGCGAGCGGCCCCACGACGTAGGGACCGGTGCCGTCCAGCCGGGCGTGCAGGGCGTGGGAGTGCGCGACGTGGTGCTCCTCGATGTGCGCGGTGAACTCGCGGACGTCGAACGCCCCGCCGCCACTGGTCACGACGCTGCCCGCCTCGATGGGGTAGCCCTCGTCCGGACGCAGCGACAGGTACTCGTACGGCTGCTCCATCTCGGGGAAGTCGAGCGTCGCGACGAACGCCACGGTGGCCACCGCGTCGTCGAGCCCACGCTCGAGCGCGGGGCGCAGCGCGCGCAGCTCGGCCACCGTCGGCATCCGGTAGAACCCGCCGAGCCGGACGTTGACCGGGTGCACCGACCGTCCGCCGACGACCTGCATCAGCGAGTTGCCGGTGCTCTTGAGCCGCAGCCCGCGCTCGACGAGGTCCGGGTGGTCCTTGGCCATGTCGATGGCGCCCTCGTAGCCCAGGAAGTCCGGGAGGTGGAGCAGGAACATGTGCAGCGCGTGGCTCTCGATCCACTCACCGCAGTAGAGCAGCCGTCGCATCGCCCGGACCTGCGCCGAGACGCTGACCCCGCACGCGTCCTCGACGGCCCAGCACGCGCTCATCTGGTACGCCACCGGGCAGATGCCGCAGATCCGCGCGGTGATGTCCGGGGGCTCGGTGTGCGCCCGACCGCGCAGCAGCGCCTCGAAGAAGCGCGGCGGCTCGTAGATCCGCAGCTGCACGTCGGCCACCTCGCCGTCGTGCAGCTCGACGTACATCGCGCCCTCGCCCTCGACGCGCGCCAGGGTGCCGACGTCGATCCGCTTGCGTCCGCCGAGCTGGTGGGTCATCGGGGGTCCTCCCGGGTCTCGTGGCGCTCGCTCTCCCTGCGGAACGGTGCCGCGCCTGCGGTGTAGGTGCGGAAGACCCGCATCACCTCGGGCTCGCTCATCCCGAGCCGGGACAGCCGGGCGGCCAGGGAGCCGGTGTTGGCGCTGTCCTGCGGGCCGAAGCAGCCGTAGCAGCCGCGGGCGAACGACGGGCAGAGCGCGCCGCACCCCGCCTGGGTGACCGGCCCGAGGCAGGGCGTCCCGTGCGCGACCGTGACGCAGACGGTGCCACGCCGCTTGCACTCCACGCAGACGCCGTACGACGGAACCCGTGGCCGGCGGCCCTGGAGCGTCGCGGCCAGCACCTCGAGCAGCTGGTGCTTGTCGACCGGGCAGCCGCGCAGCTCGAAGTCCACGTCGACGTGCGCGGCGATCGGCGTGGACCGGGCCAGCGTCTCGACGTACTCCGGGTGCGCATACACCGCTGCCCGGAACTCCGCGACGTCGCCGAAGTTGCGCAGCGCCTGGATGCCGCCGCTCGTGGCACAGGCGCCGATGGTGACCAGCGTCCCGGACGACGCCCGCACCCGGTGGATGCGCTCGATCTCCTCGGCGGTGGTCACCGACCCCTCCACGAGGGACACGTCGTAGGGACCCGGGCTCATCGCCCGCGTCGCCTCCGGGAAGTACGCGATGTCGACGGCCCCGGCCAGCGCGAGCAGCTCGTCCTCGCAGTTGAGCAGGGTCAGCTGGCACCCGTCGCAGGACGCGAACTTCCACACCGCCAGGGTCGGCCGCTCGGCACTCATCGGCTCACCTCACAGCTCCGCCCGGACCATCAACGGCTCGAGCCGGTCGTAGCCGAGCACCGGGCCGTCCACGCACAAGAACAGCTCGCGCAGCTGGCAGTGGCCGCACAGCCCCACCCCGCACCGCATGTTGCGCTCCATGGACAGCCGCAGCCGCGCCGGGTCGACGCCACGGTCGACGAACCCGCTCGCCGAGTAGCGCATCATCACCTCGGGCCCGCAGACGAAGGCCGTCGTGTGCAGCGGGTCGAAGCCGGCCCGGCCGATCAGGTGCGTCACCAGACCGACCCGGCCGGGCCAGCCGCGCTGGCCGTTGTCGACGGTGACCTGTACGTCGACGCCGTACTCGTCCTGCCAGCTGCGCAGGGACTCGGTGAACAGGATGTCGTCGGGCGTCCGCGCGCCGTACAGGAGCAGCACGCGCCGGTAGTCCGCACGCCGCGCGCAGACCTCGAGGATCGCCGGGCGCAGCGGCGCGAGGCCGATGCCTCCGGCCACGAACACCACGTCGCCGCCGCGGCCCCGGTCGACCTCCCAGCCGGTGCCGAACGGCCCGCGCACGCCGAGCGTCGTCCCCGGCTCCGCGGCGACGAGGTGCCGGGTGACCGAGCCGACGTCGCGGATGGTGTGCTCGAGCGGCCCGAGCCGCGTCGGGTCGCCGCTGATCGAGATCGGCACCTCGCCGACGCCGAAGGCGTGCAGCATCGTGAACTGTCCGGAGGCGAAGCGCAGGCCCTCCCCGTCGAGCGGCTCGAGCTCGAGGGTGTAGGTGTCGTCGGTGTCCTGTCGGGTCCGGGTGACCGTGAACCGGCGGGGCAGCATCGCTCCGGAGACGGTCACGCGTGGCTGCCGTACATGTCGAGCAGCCGCACCCGCGCCGACTGCAACCGCCGGTCCATCACCTGGGCGACCCGCATCAGCAGGGCGTAGCCGATCACCGGGTCGCGCTCGCAGGTCCCCCGCAGGCACACCGCGTCGAACGAGATCACACTGGTCTCCTCGGTCGCCCTGGCGTCGAACTTGTACCGGTGCGGCGGGATCAGCCACGACCAGCCGACGACCTCGCCCTCGTGGACGCTGTCGAGGACCACCGGCCCGCCCGCGGGTGGCGAGAGCTCGATGGCGACGCGGCCGCGCCGCACGACGAAGAACTCGTCCGCGTGCTCGCCGGTGCGCAGCAGCAGCGCACCGGGCCGGGCGTGCACGTTGCGCCCGCAGCCGGCGACCTGGGCCAGCACCGCCGGCTCGAGGCCGGCGAAGAACGGGTGCTCGGGGAGGTACTGCTCGATGGTCTGCATGTGCGGCCGCCTCTCAGTCCGCCGGGCGTGAGGCCGCGGACGCGGCGGCGCGCAGCCGGGCCGCCTCCTCGGTGATGTCGATGGCCGCCGGGCACCAGGTCACGCAGCGCCCGCAGCCGACGCAGCCGGACGTCCCGAACTGGTCGACCCAGGACGCCAGCTTGTGGGTCATCCACTGGCGGTAGCGCGACCGCGTCGACGCGCGGACCGTGCCGCCGTGGATGTAGGAGAACTCCGTGGTGAAGCACGAGTCCCAGACCCGCTCGCGGTCCGCGGCCGTGCCGGAGAGGTCGGTGACGTCCTGCACCGTCGTGCAGAAGCAGGTGGGGCAGACGGCGGTGCAGCTGGTGCAGGCCAGGCACCGGGTCGCCACGTCGTCCCACACCGGGCTGTCCGCGCTCGCGTACAGCAGCTCCTTGAGTCCCACCGTCTCCAGGCGCCGGCCCATCCGCCCTGCCGCGGACTCGGCCACCCGGTCCGCCGCCCGCACGTCCTCGCTCCCGGCGGGGGTCGCGGGCAGCGCGGCGAGCAGCTCCGCGCCGCGGGGGGTGCCGACGTCGACGAGGAACCGGTGTCCGCGCTCGTCGAGGAGCTCGGTGAGCGCGAGGTCGAACGCGGCGCCGTGTCCGGCGCGGGGTCGCGGACCGGTGCCCATCGAGGAGCAGAAGCAGGTGCCACCGGGGTCGCTGCAGGTCACTGCGACCAGGAAGGAGCTGTCGCGACGTGCGGTGTAGTGCCCGTCGACGTATGCCCGGCTGCTGAGCACGGTGTCCTGGATGCCGATCGCGTGCAGGTCGCAGGCCCGCACCCCGACGAGCGCGTACGGCGGGCCACCGGCCGGCGCTGCCCCGGGGGCGGGGGGCTCGTCGGGCTCGGCGTGCACGTCGAAGGAGCCGTCGTCGCGCCGACCCCGCCACAGCAGCGCCTCGGCCGGGAAGAACACCGGCTTCGCCGACTGCGCTCCGGCCGCGAAGCCGAACAGCGCCTCGTCGTCCCGGCGCCGCAGCCGGTAGCGCCCGGCGTCCTGCTCGTCGCCCCAGCCGCGCGGCAGGTCGTCGACCGCCGCCACCGCAGCCAGCGTGATCGCCCCGTCTCGGACCCGCGGCCCGAGAACGGTGTAGCCGCGCTCCGCGAGCACGTCGAGCAGCCGCTGGAACCCGGCGAGGTCCAGCGTGCCCGCGGCGGCAGCGGGCCCCCTCGAGCGTTCCGGTGTCTCGCCGCGCATCCCGCCGCCTCCTTCTCCCAGGATGGAGCCGGACGGCCGCGGCGGGATGGGCCGAAGGTCACCAGGGAGGAAGGCCGAGGTCAGGGCCGCGGCCCGTACCCCCACGGGGTGACCGCTTCTCCGAGCGCAATCCGGGTGGCCGACACAACCCGGACGTTCTTCCGCGGCCGAGAACGATTCGGCGGGGGCTGGTCCCCTAGGGTCATTGCGCTTTCGAGTGACCGAGTATCGGGCCGGTCACGTCACCGAGCGGACGCCTCCCTTGCGCAGAATCGCCGGCCTCGGGGCCACCCTCCTGACCTTTTCCGCCCTCGCCTTCACCGGCCTGACCGCCGCCGCCACGGGCGGAGCGCGGCCCGGGGACACCGCCGCGGCCGGGTGCCCGGCCGCCCCCGCGCTGCCGAGGACCTCCACGAGGTTCGGGGTCAGCCTCACCGCGAGGAGCGGCTTCTCGCTGGCCCAGTCGCTGGCCAAGCAGGAGCAGAGCTTCGGCCACCTGAAGATCGCCCGGATGTTCGACCCGAGCGTGCCGCCCGCGAACGCCTGGGACCGGCGAGCGTCCATGTTCACGACGCGCTCGGTCGTCACGTCGTTCCGGATGCCGCCGCGCGACGTGCTGGCCGGCAGGTACGACAGCGCGATGCGGGCGTTCTTCTCGCATGCGCCCACCGGTGCGCCGATCTTCTGGACCTACTGGCACGAGCCCGAGCGCGGCATCCTGGACGGCAAGTTCACGATGGCCCAGTTCAAGAGCGCCTGGCGCAGGCTGGCCGGCATCGCCGCGTCGACGTGCCACAGCAACCTGTACCCGACGCTCGTGCTCACCGGGTGGACCACGCAGGCCGCCTCCAAGCGGAGCTGGTGGGACTACTACCCGGGCGCCGACGTCGTCTCCGTCGTGGCCTTCGACCCCTACAACAACGCGTTCGGCAAGGCCACCAGCTACCCGGACCCCGCCACCCTGTTCGCGAGCGTCGCCAAGGCCGGCAAGGCCTCGGGCAAGCCGTGGGGAGTCGCCGAGACCGGCAGCAACATCATCCCCGGGGACAGCACGGGCGCCGGGCGCGCGGCGTGGCTGAGGAAGGTCGGCAGCTTCTTCAGCTCGCAGGGCGCGGCGTTCGTCACCTACTTCCAGTCGAGGAACGACGGCGACTTCGAGCTGCGGGACGCGCCCTCCGTCTCCGCCTGGCGCAGCTGGGCCCAGTTCTGAGGCTCACCCGGTCAGCACCGTGGGGCTGCGCCGACGGGCCCAGCGCCAGAGCTCGTCGACGCCCCAGACCACCACCGGCAGGGGCAGCAGCAGGAGCGCCTGCCACCAGGTGGGCGGGGCGGTGCCGAACAGCCGCTGGAGCGGGCCGACCAGTACGACGACGGCCGCGAAGACGACCTCGAAGAGGATGCCCCACAGCAGCAGCGGGTTGGTGGTGAGGCCGACCTCGCGCAGCGACGCGTGCTGGGTTCGTGCCGCCATCGCGGTGCCGATCTGGCACGCCACGATGCCGAGGAAGGTCATCGTGGTCGCCTGGTGCCATACCTGGTGCAGCGGGCCGGCCGAGACGTCGTCGCCGAGCCGCCAGCCACCCGTGAGCAGCGTGATGAGGAAGAGCGCCACCACCAGGACCGTGGACGTGCCGCCCAGCAGGCCCCACGCCCTGCCGAGCATCGGCGCGTCGATGACGTTCTGTGAGCGGCGCCGAGGCGGGCGGTCCATCAGGCCCGGCTCGGGGGGCTCCCGGCCGAGGGCGAGGGCCGGCAGCGTCTCGGTGCCGAGGTCGATGGCGAGGATCTGCATGACGGTCAGCGGCAGCGGGATCCGGCCGCCCGACAGGGCGTACAGCAGGAACGGGACGACCTCGGGCGTGGCGTGGGCGAAGATGTAGACGATGAACTTGCGGACGTTGTCGTAGACCTGCCGGCCGGCCCCGACCGCGGAGACGATGGTCGCGAAGTTGTCGTCGGTCAACACCATCGTGGCGGACTCGCGGGCCACGTCCGTGCCGGACCGTCCCATGGCCACGCCGATGTCGGCGCGCCGCAGCGCCGGGGCGTCGTTGACGCCGTCCCCGGTCATCGCCACGACGTGCCCCTGGTCCCGCAGCGCGTCGGCGATCCGCAGCTTCGCCTCCGGTGAGCTGCGGGCGAAGATCAGCTCGTCGTTGCGGGCGAGCAGGACGTCGAGCTGGGCCTCGGTCAGGCGGTCGAGCTCGGCGCCGGTGACGACCGGCGTCGTCGGCCCTCCGATGCCGACCCGCTCGGCGATGCCCTTGGCGGTGAGGCCGTGGTCGCCGGTGACCACCACGAGCCGGATGCCGGCGCTGTGGCAGCGGTCCACGGCCGGCCGCACCTCGCTGCGTGGCGGGTCGACCATCGCCACGAGCCCCAGCAGCGTCAGGTCCTGCTCGCACTCCTCCCGGCCGAGTGCCGCCGCCGCGTCGCCGTACCGCTCGGGCAGCCTGCGCTCCGCGACGGCCAGCAGCCGCAGCCCCTGCTGAGCCCACGCGTCCACGGTCCCGGCGAGCTCGGCACGTCGCTCCCCGTCGAGCGGGACGTCGACGCCGTCGTCGACCGCGAGCCGGCTGCACCGCGGCAGCACCTCCTCCGGGGCGCCCTTGGTGCAGAGCCGGGCGCCTCCGGGCTCGGCGTCCACGGTCGACATCCGGCGCAGGACCGGGTCGAAGTGGAACTGCGCGACGCGGTGCGGGTGCCCCGGGACCACCGGAAGGCCGAGCCGGTCGGCGAGCCGCAGCAGCGCCACCTCGGTGGGGTCGCCGGTCTCGGCGTCGGGAACGGCGGGGTCCCATGTCGCGGTGGTGCAGGCCGCCCCCGCGTCGGCGAGCCGGGACTCGGTCGGGCTCGCCGGGTGGTCCGCGGCCGCGTCGGGGTCGACCTCTCGGGGTCCGGACGAGGTCCACATCCGGACGACCCGCATCCGGTTGATGGTCAGGGTGCCGGTCTTGTCGGTGCAGATCACGCTGGTGGAGCCGAGCGTCTCGACCGCGGAGATCCGCTTCACCAGCGCACCCTCGCGGGCCAGCAGCCGGACCCCGACCGCCAGGGCGAGCGTGATCGTCGGCAGCAGCCCCTCCGGGACGTTCGCGACCAGCAGGCCGATCGCGAAGTTCACCGTGTCGCCGAGGGAGAGCCCGGCGAAGAGCGTGCCGAGCGGGATGAAGGCCAGCCCCATGCCGACGGCCACGACGGCGATCAGCCGGGCGACGTGCTTGACCTGCCTCTCCAGCGGGCTCTCGTCCACCCGGACCCGCTGGGACAGGGCGGCGATCCGGCCCAGCTCGGTGTGCATGCCGGTGGCGAAGACGAGCGCGTGCGCCTCGCCCTGCGTGCAGCCGGTCCCGCTGAAGAGCAGGTCGGAGGCCTCGAGGAGCGGTCCGTGCCGGCGGTGCGAGCTCGGCGTGCGCATCACGGGCAGGGACTCCCCGGTGAGCATCGAGATGTCCATCTCGACCGAGCCGGACAGGATCCGGGCGTCGGCCGAGACCCGGTCGCCCTCGCCGACCACGATGACGTCACCGGGGACCAGGTCGCGCGCGTCGACCAGCCGGGTGACGCCGTCGCGGACCACCCGCGCCTGCGGCGGGAGGTACGCCGAGAGCGCCTCGACCGCCTTCTCCGCATGGCGTTCCTGGAGGAAGGCGAACCCGGCGTTCAGCACGATGACGAGCACGATCGCCACGGCCAGCGGCGGCGTACCGTCGACCTCGGCGAGCACAGCCGCCACCCACAGGAGCAGCGCCAGCGGATGGATCAGCTGCTCCAGGAGCTGGCGCGGCCAGGTGCGGCCGGTGCGCCGGACCAGCTCGTTCGACCCGAACCGCTCGAGTCGCCGTGCCGCCTCCCGGTCGGACAGGCCCGTGCGGCGGCTGCGCAGGTCGCGGAGCAGGCGCTGCAGCGACTCCTCGGGGTCGACCAGGGCCCCGGGAGGTGCCGGCGACGAGGACCTCTCCATCCCGCTCATCCCAGCCGGTGAACCCCTTCGGGGACAGAGGCCAAGGTCCTCGGCCGTTCTGCTGCGGGCCGGCGGACCTATTTCCTACGCTCGGAACCGTGGAAAACCACGGCACCACGACCTTGGGGCCGACGCCCGCGACCACCCCGGCGCCGCGCCGGATGTCGAGTGCCCGGGCCAGGATCCTCGAGGTGCTGCGCGCCCAGCCGGGGCCCACGAGCCTCGTCGCGCTGGTCGCCGCCACGGGACTGCACGGCAACACCGTCCGCGAGCACCTCGACGGCCTGATCGACCTCGGGCTCGCGCAGCGGCACCGCGCTCCGGCCGTCGGGCGCGGGCGCCCCGCCTGGCTCTACGAGGCGACCACCCGAGACGCGCCGTCCGGCCGCCCGGAGTACGTCGGCCTGGCCACCGCGCTGGCCTCGCACATCCACCGGGAGAGCAGCGCGCCTCGGCAGGACGCCCTCGCCGCGGGCGCGGAGTGGGGCCGCGGCATCGCGCGCGCCGGCGGGCCCCCCGCACGGCGCACCGCCGCGGCCGCCCGGCGCACGCTGGTCGACCTGCTCGACGACATGGGCTTCGGGCCGCAGGCGAGCACGGACAACACCGTGGTCCGGCTGACGCGCTGCCCGCTGCTGGAGGTCGCGCACCGCTACCCCGACGTGGTCTGCGGCGTCCACCTCGGCATCGTGCGCGGCGCGATGGCGGAGTACGGCGCCGACGGGACCGGCAGCGAGCTCGAGCCGTTCGCCGAGCCGGGCGCGTGCATCCTGCGGCTCAAGGGAGGTCGGCGCGGCTCCCGCGAGTGAGCAGGAGCACGCCCGGTTGTCCCGGTTCGGGACCAACGCCCCTTGCAGCCGAGACCTCCGGCACTGCGCGACGGTCGCTGGTACACCCAACCATCGGGTAAGGCAGGTGCCGACCGGACACCCGCGGCGATGCGAGGTGGACCATGCAAGTCCTTCTGGAAACGGCCGGCAGCTACACCCCCGGGAGCTATCTGCACTGGGGTGTCGTCAACGTCAGCTGGACCAACATCGCGATCATCGCGTTGATGATCCTGGTGTTCTTCGCGGCGATCCTGATCCCGTTCCCGCACCACGACGAGACCGGCCCGGACCAGGAGCCGCGGTCATGACCACGTCGGCACCGGCCGCCGGCTCCCGCAGCTGGACCGCCGCGGTGCGCGGCCGGATCAGCCGGATCGTGCCGGAGGGGCAGGCGCTCCCGGACCGCCAGCCCGCCTACGTCGCGTCGTGGATCTACGTCTTCGGCGTCCTCACGATCGCGTCGCTCATCGTCGTGATCGCGAGCGGCTTCGTCCTCTCCCTCGGTGGCGCCACCTGGTGGCACACCTCCGGCCTCGGCCACTTCACGAACTCCGTGCACCTGTGGAGCGTCGAGCTGTTCTTCGCCACGATGGTGATCCACCTCTGGGGCAAGTTCTGGATGGCGGCCTGGCGCGGGAAGCGCGCGCTGACCTGGGTCACCGGGGTGCTGGCCTTCATCACCTCGATCGGCACGGCGTTCACGGGCTACCTGAGCCAGTCGAACTTCGACTCGCAGTGGATCAGCGGCGAGGCCAAGGACGGCATCAACTCGATCGGCGTGGGCGGCTTCTTCAACGTGCTGAACCCGGGCCAGATGCTCATGTGGCACATCGTGCTGCTCCCGCTGGCCATCGGGCTGATCGCCCTCCTGCACGTCGTCATGGTTCGCCGACACGGCGTCGTGCCACCCCTCGACACCGAGACCAGGTGACGACATGGCCACCCTGACCGAGCGTCGCCACGCTCCCCGCCGCTCCCGGACGCCGGACTCCCACGACTTCCCCACCAGGCCGTACGACCTGGTCAAGGAGTTCGTCATCGCCCTGATCGCGATGGCCCTCCTGTCGACCGTGCTCGCTGCGATCTTCTCCTCGCCCGACGAGCCGTCCATCACGATGAGGTCGTGGGCCGCGGCCGCCCCCAACGACGTGGTCGCCACGGCCGCCGGTGAGCTGGCCGGCACGACCACGAGCGCGACGTACGGCGCGCCGTACAACGACAACAGCCCCGGTCAGAGCGTGCTGGGCCTCCCGCTGCAGCGGTGGGGCGGCGTCCGGATCCCGGTGAGCTCCGCGGACCTGGTGCTGCAGCCACTGAGCACCGTGCAGGGCCAGCCCCTCGTGACGCTGGCGCTCGGCCGCTGGCGCGCCGCCTCCCCCGCACAGCAGAAGGCCTGGGCGACGGCGTACGCCGACGCGCTGGCCAAGGCACCGGACGGCGACCCGGCCAAGGTGGCCTCCGGCGACTACGGGCCGGTGCCGGTCCTGGCAGCCGGCCTGCTGTCGGTGGCGAAGAGCGGTGGGCTCGAGGGCATGCTGGCGTCGAACGGCAACTTCTACGGCGGCGACCAGACCCGCACGATGCTGCTGCTCGCCGACGGGGCGTACCTCGAGAACCGCGCGGTCGCGCAGAACCTGGGCGGCGACCAGTGGGGCATGATGAACGAGATCGGCAACTACCCAGGGCAGCCGTGGATGTGGCTCTACACGTTCTGGTACCAGGTGAAGCCCTTCTCGACCTCGGAGAACGCCGACGCGCAGGTGTGGCTGCTGATGATGGCGCTCACCCTCGTCCTGATGTTCCTGCCCTTCATCCCCGGGCTGCGCTCCATCCCGCGGTGGATCCCGATCCACCGGCTGATCTGGCGCGACTGGTACCGCCGGCAGGAACGCGCCTGACGCCCGGCGGCGCCCGACGCCCGGCGGCACCCGAAGCCAGACTTCAGGTGGACTCCGTCGTGCGCCGGACCCTGGACCTCCGGAAGTCTCGTGGCAGGCGTCGGCGGACCGCAACGGTCGCTTTCGGGGTGGCCCGTGACGGTGGCGCTTCAGCCCCGCAGTCCCCGCAGACCCCGCAGACCCCGCAGTCTCCGCAGACCCCGCAACCGATGCTCGGCGACGTGGGTGAACGCGCGCAGCGAGGTCCGGAACGGCACCGGCACGCCCGCGAGCCGCCCGTCCCACGACGGCTGCTGGACCCACGACGGGTCGCTCGCCTCGCGCGCCGAGGGCCACCCGGCCTCCTCGGTCAGCGCGACCAGGAGGGCCTCGCGCACCGGTAGGAACGGCACCCCGTCGTCGGCCAGGCGGTGCTCCGGGTCGCAGACCATGTCGTGGCGCAGGCTCTGGATCAGGGCGCCGGCCGTCCGGTACGGCGCCGCCGAGACCAGGCCGGCCGCGACCGCCGTGCCGACTCCCTCCAGCGCCCTGCCGACCCCTCCAGCGCCTGCCGACCCCTCCAGCGCCCTGCCCGAGGCGCCGAGCGACACCACAGTGGCCGGGACAGGCACCACCACCTGCGCGCGTCGGAGTCCGGCAAGCTCGCAGTAGAGGGCGACGAGCTCGGGATAGGTCAACACGTCCGGCCCGCCCAGGTCGACATGCCCGGCCCGGTCCCGCTCCTCCAGCGCCCGGGCGAGGACCCGGACCACGTCCGCCACCGCGACCGGCTGCACCCTCGAGCGCAGCCACCCCGGCACCGGGCGCACGAGCAACGACTCGGCCGTCTGCCGGATGATCTCGTAGGGGGTCGACCCGGCGCCGATCACCACCCCGGCCCGCACCGACAGGGTGGCGGCGGACCCGGTGGCGAGGATCTCCTCCACCTCGAGCCGCGAGGCGAGATGCGGCGAGAGCCGTTCCCGCGGCACGTCCGGCACGAGCCCGGACAGGTACACCACCCGCGGGATGGCGAGGTCCGTCACGACGTCCCGCACCACGGTCGCCGCGGCCCGGTCCCGGGTCTCGAACCGCGTCCGGTCGAGGGAGTGGACCAGGTAGCACACGGCGTCGCAGCCCTCGGCCGCCCTCCGCACGGCCGTCTCGTCGGTCGCGTCCATGCGGCGCCACGCGACGCGGGCACCCCAGAGATACCGGCTCGGGACCGGCGGCGAGCTGGACGACGCCACCACGTCGTGGCCGCGCCGCAGCAGCTCGGGCACCAGCCGCGAGCCGATGTAGCCGGTCGCGCCGGCGACGAGGATCCGCATCGCGGCCAGTGTGGCAGCGCTCCGTCGAGATCCGGCCGTGGGCATGGAGCCGCAGCGGCGCGATCGAGTCGATCCGCCGTCCGGACGGAGGGTGCAGGCGCGCGCGCATCACGTCCGCCTGGTGAAGCGGACGGTGCCGACCGGATCGATGCGATGTCGGAACCGCGAGTCGTGGGCCCGTCGATGGTGGAACCCACACAGCGGGACCGCGTTCGCCACGGACGTCGGCCCGCCTGCGGACCACGGCTGGACGTGGTGGATCTCGGACCAGGCGAACGGGCGTTCGCAACCTTCGGCGGCGCAGGTGTCGTGGGCAAGGGCGAGGGCGCGGCGCATCGCCTCGGTGTGCAGCCGCCGGGTGCGGCCGAGGTCGAGGGGCTGCGACTCGCCGCCCAGCACGGCCGGGAGGATGCCGGCGCCGCAGGCCAGCCGTCGTGCCTGGCCGGCGGAGATGCGGGCCCCGGTGTCGAGACCCGCCGAGGCGAGCCCGTCGAGGAGCCTCTGGTGGTCGAGGGTGACCAGCACCGTCGCGGAGACGGGACCGAGCCGGTCGGTTGGCAGGTGCTCGAGCAGCTCGCAGAAGCCGCTGCCGAGTCGTTCCGACCAGTTCAACGTCGGCCCGTCGCCTGGAAGACTGTCGTCGCGCACCAGCGCTCCGTCCGGGTTGCGGTTCCAGCGGCGCGGTGCGGTCAGGCGTTCGAGGGCGGTGCGCAGCAGGTGCCCGTGGAGCTCCGGAACCACGAAACGGCCCGTGCAGGTGCCGTCGCCACGGTCGTGCAGGGTCAGCCAGCACTCGTTCTCGGCGCGCTGCTCCTCGGCGTTCAGCTGAGCGGCCTCGTGCCGGTCCGCGACCGCGGCGGAGAAGACGGCGGCCATCCGGCGGGCCACCTGCCGCAGCCGTCCCGGCTCGAGCCCCGCGGCGGCCTTGGCGACGAGCTCCCGCTCCGCCTCGGCGCGCTGCTCGGGGGCCACCTCGAGTGGGAGGGTCTCGGCGGCCCGGACGATGATCCGCGCCTGGTCCTCGCCGATCGAGCCGCTCGCGAACGCGGCCTTGGTCGCGGGGTAGCGCTCCTGCAGCATCTGCGCCAGCCAGAGCCCACCGGTCACGACGGCGCGGCTGGTGCCGGTCAGCCGGGCGGCCCACGCGTCCGTCCCGGTGAACGCGTGCCGCGCGGCGACCTCGCGCCGATCCGCCTCGGCCAGCAGCGCGAGCCGCAGCGCTGCGACCTGGGCCGACAGCGCCGCGACCGACTCCACCGCTCCAGCAAGCTCCGCGTCGCCGAGCACGTCGAGCAGGTCCGACGCGGTGGTGACCGCGGCCCGGGCAGCGGCCAGCTCCCCCACCACCGGGGCCGCCTCCCCACGCACCAACGTCGTCACACCGAGAACTCTCCCGGCCCCCACCGACAAGAAGCAGGACGCGAGTCGAGCTGTGCACAGCCACCGTCGGATCGGCTGAGGACGGGCACGAGGGCGTGGGCGAGAATCGGTGCGCTTGCCACCGGCCAAGGAGGGAACAAGGGTGCCTGCCACCACAGCTCCGACCGAGACAGCCGTGATCGTCTCGGTCCCGGCCGCCGAACCCGCCGTCGCGCAGCTGCGACGTCGCCTCGACGTGGCTGCGTCCTGGGGCGTCCCGGCGCATGTGTCGGTGCTCTACCCCTTCGTCCGTCCGGCGAACCTCGATGAGGCCGTCCTGAGCCGGCTGGGCTCCGCGCTGCGGTCGGTCCCGGCTTTCGAGTGCAGGTTCGCACGATCCGCATGGTTCGGTGACGAGGTCCTGTGGCTGGCCCCCGAGCCGGCGGAGGCCTTCCGGGACCTGTTCTCGGCGGTATGGCGGGCGTTTCCGCAGCACCCCCCCTATGGCGGACTCTTCGACGACGTCGTCCCGCACCTGACCGTCGGCGAGCGCGGGGCCGGCACCCTGGCGGAGCTTCGAGCCGCGGAGACCGCGGTCGGGCGGAAGCTGCCGTTCACTGCCCGGATCGAGCACGCCTTGCTCATCGCCGGCTCGCGGGAGCCCGACTCGTGGCGGACGGTCTGCGAGCTCCCGCTCGGCCAGCAGCGAGCGTCCCAGGCGCAATAACCCGTGGCGACCCGGCCGCCCTCCCCCGACAATGACCGGCGTGGAGGACGTGCAGGTCGTGGTCGCCCATCAGGAGCGCGCGACCCTCCGGGTAGCAGACGTGTTCCTGAAGATCGACGCCGACCAGGCGAACACCGACGTCGAGGTCGAAGCGATGAGAGTGGCTCCGGTGCCGACTCCGGAGGTCCTCTGGCGGACGCCGCCCGTCCTCGCGCTCGCTGCCCTCCCGGGGACGGCCCTCGGCCGCCTCGGCGAGCCGTCGACCGCGTCCGCGGCGGCGTGGGTGGCGGCGGGTGCCGCCGTACGGGTCCTGCACGACGCACCGCTCCCGTCCTGGCCCGGGAGGAGCCTCCAGGAGAAGGCGGCGACCCTCGACAGCGAGTGCGCCTGGCTCCTGGCGAACGACCTCCTGTCCACCGATCTGGTGACGCGCAACCATCAGGTCGCCGAGGCCGCCCTCCGACCCTGGGAACCGGTGTTCATGCACGGCGACCTGCAGGTCGCCCACGTGTTCGTCGACGGGGAGGAGGTCACCGGCGTGCTCGACTGGTCCGAGGCGGGTCGAGGCGATGCGATGTACGATCTCGCGATCCTGACGCTCGGCCATCCCGAGCATCTCGGCGACGTGATCGCCGGCTACGGCGCCGACGTCGACGTCGAGGTGATCCGCGGATGGTGGTCGCTTCGGAGCCTGACCGCGATCCGCTGGCTCGTCGAGCACGGCTTCGACCCGTCCTCGCCGGGCTGCGAGATCGACGTACTGAGAGCCCAGGAGACGCTGTGAAGCTTCTACTCACCTCCGGCGGGGTCACGAACCCGAGCATCCGGGACGCGCTCGTCGACCTGCTCGGCAAGCCGATCGCCGAGGCCGACGCATTGTGCATCCCGACCGCGCAGTACGGACACCCCTGGGTCGGCCCGGGCGTCAAGGCGTGGCAGTTCATCAGCGGGAGCTCTGGGAATCCCATGGTCGACCTGGGCTGGAACTCCGTGGGTGTGCTGGAGCTGACGGCGCTGCCGAGCATCGACGAGGAGCGCTGGGTCCCTCTGGTCCGGAGGACGGACGTGCTGCTGGTCGCGGGTGGCGACGTCCTCTACCTGTCCCATTGGATGCGGCAGTCCGGGCTGGCCGAGCTGCTTGCGACACTGCGCGAGACGGTCTGGGTGGGACTGAGCGCCGGAAGCATGGTGCTGACTCCCAGGGTCGGCGGGGACTTCATCCAGTGGAGGCCGCCGACCGGTGAGGAGAGCACGTTGGGCCTCGTCGACTTCTCCATCTGCCCACACCTGGCACCGGACGGCATGCCGGGCAACTCGATGGCCGAGGCGGAGCAGTGGGCGGCCGGCATCGGCGGTCCGGCGTACGCGATGGACGACCAGACGGCCATCACGGTGGTCGACGGCGCCGTCGAGGTCGTCTCCGAGGGGACCTGGAGACACTTCCCCGGCTAGCCGCCGGGCGCCGGAAGGGTCTGCGAGCGCGTCAGCCGACCGGCATCTCGGTGTACGTCGTCGACTCCGGGTCCAACCGCGCCCGCATCACCTCGATCGCCGCCGCGCTGGTGTCGACCATCACGAACCGCCGCCCGGCCGCGGCGGCGACCTTGCCCGTCGTACCGCTGCCGGCGAAGAAGTCGAGCACCCAGTCACCCGGGCGTGACGACGGCTCCAGGACGCGACGGAGCACGCCCTCCGGCTTCTGGCTGGGGTAGCCGGTCTTCTCCGGGCCGCTCGTCGGGACGATCGTGTGCCACCAGACGTCGGTGGGGAGCTTGCCGCGGGCGACCTTCTCGGCGCTGACCAGACCCGGCGCCATGTACGGGATCCGGGCGATCCGGTCCTGGTCGAACAGGTGCCCCCCGGGCGTCTTGACGTAGACCAGGATCGTGTCGTGCTTGGCCGGCCAGCGGTCCTTGCCGCGGCCGCCGTAGTCGTAGGCCCAGATGACCTCGTTGAGGAAGCTGCTGCGGCCGAAGATCTGGTCGAGCAGCACCTTGCAGTAGTGCGCCTCGCGCCAGTCGATGTGGAAGTACAGCGTCCCGCTCGCGGTCAGCAGCCGGTGCGCGTGCTCCAGCCTCGGGGCGATGAACCCGAGGTAGTCGTCGAAGACGTCGGCGTACGCCATCCGGGCGGTCTCGACGGTGCTGTAGCGCCGCCCGCCGAAGCCGGTGCGGTCGCCGCCGTCGGCATCCTGCGCGGTCCGGACGGTACGACGCTCGCGCACCACCCCGGTGTTGAACGGCGGGTCGATGTAGATGAGCTGGAACGTCTCGTCGGGCAGCAGCGGCAGCACGTCGAGGTTGTCACCACGGACCACGTGGTTGCGCTCGCCGGCGAAGTCGATGTCCAGGGCTGCCATGGTGGGCGCCATTCTCGCCGACCCGGCCGCACGAGCAGCGACGAAATGCCGGGAGCCGCCCGGGCAGGCCTCCCGCGGCGGGAGGTCGGGCCGGTCAGACCCGCGCCTCGTCGCGGGAGAGCCCTCGCTGGTTCTCGTCGGTCAGCCTGGCCTGCTCGCGGGCCTGCTCCTCGAGCTCGGCCCGCCGGGTGGCCTCGATCAGGTCCCGCGAGGCCTCGTACGCGCCCGGGCTGCTCACCAGGTCCGAGGCCCCACCCTTGAGGCGCTGCAGCGCTGCCCGGGCGAAGATCTGCTGCTCGGTCGTGGTGCGCTCGGAGCGGCCGCGTCCGATGAAGCTGACGAACCAGTGCAGCAACGCCGTGATCCGGTTCTTGAAGCCGGTGATGTAGACGAGGTGGACCGCCAGCCACATCAGCCAGGCCACGAAGCCGGTGAGCTTGAGGCCCTTGATCAGCGCCACCGCGCGGAACCGCGAGATCGTGGCCATGCTGCCCTTGTCGAAGTACCTGAACGGGCCCTGCGGCGCCCGGCCCGACTGCCGGTTCGCGATCTCGTTGGCGGCGTACCGGGCGCCCTGGATGGCCACCTGCGCGACGCCGGGCAGGTTGTTGAGGCTGGCCATGTCGCCGACCACGAACACCTCGGGGTGTCCGGGCAGGGTCAGGTCCGCGTTCACGCTGATCCGGCCGGCCCGGTCGACGGGCGCACCGGTCTGCTGCCCGAGAACCCGGCCGAGGTCGCTGGCCTGGACGCCGGCGGCCCACACCTTGGTGACCGCCTCGATGCGGCGGTGGGTGCCGTCCTTGTCCTTGACGTCGAGGCCCCACTCGTCGACGTCGACGACCATCGCGCCGAGCTGGACCTCGACGCCGAGCTTCTCGAGCGCGGTCTTGGTCTTCTCGCCGAGCTTCCGGCCGAACGGCGGGAGCACCTGCGGCGCGGCGTCGAGCAGGATGATCCGCGCCGCGCGGGTGTTGATCCGCCGGAAGTCCTTGCGCAGGGTGCGGTGCGCGAGCTCGGCGATCTGTCCGGCCATCTCCACACCGGTCGGCCCGGCGCCGACGACGACGAAGGTGAGCAGCCGCTCGATGTCCTTGTCGTCGTCGGAGATCTCGGCGAGCTCGAAGGCGCCGAAGATCCGGCCGCGGAGCTCGAGCGCGTCGTCGATGCTCTTCATGCCGGGGGCGAACTCGGCGAACTGGTCGTTGCCGAAGTACGACTGCCCGGCGCCCGCGGCGACGATCAGCGAGTCGTACGACGTGACCAACGTGCGGTTCAGCACCTCGGAGGTGACGGTGCGCGCGTCCAGGTCGATGTCGGTGACCTCGCCGAGCACGACCCGGGCGTTGTCCTGGCTGCGCAGGACCTCGCGGGTCGGCGGCGCGATCTCGCCCTCGGAGAGGATGCCGGTCGCGACCTGGTACAGCAGAGGCTGGAACAGGTGGTGACCCGTCTTGGCGATCATCGTCACGTCCACGTCGGCGCGCTTGAGCTCCTTCGTGGCGAACAGGCCGCCGAAGCCGGAGCCGATGACGACCACCTTGTGCCGGGCGTTGCTCGTCATGTCCGCGTCAGCCATGATGTTCCTTTCGCGCGTGGTCGCCGGACGGTCACGTCCGAGTGTTATTCCCCAACCGGGCTCTCGCTAGACCTCAACGCCGGCCCCGCGAGCTTCATGCCACGCCGCACGCGCGAGGGTCCGTGGTCTCGGTCACAGGATGCCCACCGGTGCGCCGCCCACGCACCGGGCAGGATGTGACGGTGCGCACCCCAACGGCCCGACCGGCACCCCGCCACTACGACATCGCGGTCATCGGCTCCGGCTCCGGCAACTCGATCGTCGACGAGGCGTTCGCGGACCGGTCCGTGGCGATCCTCGAGAAGGGCGTGTTCGGCGGCACCTGCCTGAACGTCGGCTGCATCCCCACCAAGATGTTCGTCTACCCGGCCGACCTCGCCCACAGCGCCGACCGGGCGGACCGGCTCGGCGTCCGGCTGCGCGTCGACGGGGTGCGGTGGCGCGAGATCCGCGACCGGATCTTCCAGCGCATCGACCCGATCTCGGTGGCCGGACGGCACTGGCGCGAGAGCGGGATGCCCAACGTCCACCTGTACCAGGGGCACGCCCGGTTCGTCGGGCCCCGGACGCTCGACACGGGGACCGGCGAGACGATCACCGCCGACGACGTCGTGGTCGCGGCCGGCAGCCGGGTCGTCGTGCCGGACATCGACGGCCTCGACGAGGTCGGCTACCACACCAGTGACACGGTGATGCGCATCGACGAGGTGCCCGGCAGGCTGCTCGTCGTGGGCGGCGGGTTCGTCGCCGCCGAGCTGGCGCACGTCTTCTCGTCCTTCGGCGCCCGGGTCACGCTGGTGAACCGGTCCGGCGCGCTGCTGCGTGCCGAGGACGACGACGTCTCGGCGCGCTTCACCGACCTGGCCCGGGCCCGGTGGGACGTCCGCCTCGACACCCGGGTCCGCAAGGTCGAGCGGAACGCCGCGGGGATCCGCGCGCTCCTCGACGAGGACGGCGCCGAGGGCGTCGTCGACTGCGACGCCGTCCTGGTCGCGACCGGTCGGGCGTCCAACTCCGACGGTCTGGACCTGCACCGTGCCGGCGTCGAGGTGACCGAGGACGGCCTGGTCGTCGTGGACGCGCACCAGCGCACCACGGCGCCGGGGGTGTGGGCGCTCGGCGACGTGAGCAACCCGCACCAGCTCAAGCACGTGTCCAACCACGAGGCGCGCGTCGTACGGCACAACCTGCTGCACCCCGACGACCTGCGCGGCTCGCGTCGCGATGCGGTCCCGAGCGCGGTGTTCACCTCGCCCCAGGTGGCCAGCGTCGGGCTCACCGAGCGGGAGGCGCGGGCGCGCGGCGTGCGGCACGTCGCGTCCCGCGAGGCGTACGGCGACACGGCGTACGGCTGGGCGATGGAGGACACCACGGGCTTCGCCAAGGTGCTCGCCGACCCGGACACCGGGCTGCTGCTCGGGGCGCACATCATCGGCCCGCAGGCGTCCAACCTGCTGCAGCCGCTCGTCCAGGCGATGGCCACCGGGCAGCCGGTCGCCGAGGTGGCACGAGGGCAGTACTGGATCCACCCCGCGCTGATGGAGGTGGTGGAGAACGCGCTGCTCGGGCTGCGCCTGGGGACCTGAGGCGCTCAGCCCGGGCGAACGACCTCCGACGCGACCTCGTCGAGACGGGGGTGCAGGTCGTCGCCGTGGTGCACGGTGCCGGTGTACCAGCTCAGCCGCAGGCCCTCCGACTGATCCTCGAGCACCGCGATGCTGTTGTCGAACCACGGGCCCTTGAGCCGGCGCCAGCGGAACGGAGGGTCCGGCACCCGCGCGGTGCGGGAGACCAGCTTGCCCATCGGGCCGGCGAGGCCGTAGGAGAGGAACGCCGTCGCGAACCGCATCGACCGCGGCAGCGGGTTGCGGATCGGGGAGCACACCGCCTGCACGATCCGCGAGCGCCGGCGATGCGGGTCCTCGCGCGGGCGCACCTCCGAGAGGTAGGAGTGGTGCACGTCCCCGGACAGGAACGTGACGGTGTCCGGCGCCGGACCGCGCTCGCCGTTCGCCACCGACGTCGCCATCCGCGCCACCTGCCGGAAGCTGTCCTGGAACGCCGCCCAGTGCTCGAGGTCGACGGTCCGGCGCAGCCACTCCCCGAACCGGGCGCCGCCCCGCCCCCAGGCGCCGTTGGCCACCGCCTCGTTCCACGCCTCGAGGTGGTGCAGCCCGGGCGGCAGCAGGAAGGGCAGTGACGTGCCGACGAGCAGGTGCCGGAAGCCACCCTGCATCTGGGTGTCGAGCCACTGGGTCTCCTGCTGGTCCAGGATCGACCGCTCACCCGGCTTCAGGACCCGGGCCGCCCGCGAGTCCACGACGACCAGCCGCACGTCGCCGAGGTCGCGGGCGTAGCTCCACCGGTAGTAGTCCGGCTCCTCGTCGGCGTGCTCGGCCAGGGAGGTCAGCGCCTCGGTGAGGTCGGGCTCGCCGGCGCCCTCGTGGTCGACGGTCCGGCGCCACCACTCGTCCTTGGCGCGCTGCTCCGGCGAGAGGTTCCCGAGGTGCTGGTAGACCCAGTACGACGACAGCCCGGACACGATGCGCTGGTGCCACCACGAGGTGTCCCGGATCCAGTCGCGCCAGGCCAGCGAGGTGTTCCAGTCGTCGCGGATGTCGTGGTCGTCGAAGATCATCAGGCTGGGCAGCGTGGACAGCAGCCAGCGGTTCAGCGGGTCGCTCCACGCCAGCCGGTAGAGATGGGCGTACTCCGCGTAGTCCTTCAGCTCCGTGCCCGGTGGCTCCTCGACGTCGCGGCGCCCGGCGATGAACTCCTGCATCTCCGCGCTGGTCTCGTCGGCGTACACCTGGTCGCCCAGGAACAGCACGAGGTCGGGCCAGCGCGCGGCCCGGTCGGTGGCCAGCTCGAGGGCGAGCGCCCGGAGCGCGTCGACGCCGTGGGTCCGGTTGCCCTGCTCGTCGTGGTCCACGCTGGTCCGGCAGGAGCCGAACGCCATCCGCAGCCGCTTCCCGGGCGTCAGCGTGGCGATCACGCTCGGCGGCAGGTCGGAGGCCTCGGGCGGCCACACCGCGGCGCCGTCGACCTCCACCCCGTACGGCGTGATGCTGCCCGGCTCCAGCCCGTCCGCCTCGACGAGCGCGTAGTGGTGGCCGTGCACCGCGAACGTGCCGGCCTGCCAGGTCCGGTCGGCGGTGCGCACGGTGACCACGCCGGCGCGTGCGGTCTCGACCCAGATGCTCGCCGAGGTCTCGTCGACGTACCGGATCAGCGGACCGAGCAGGAGTGCGGAAGACGTCACGGGGCGTTCCTACCCATCTGTCGTGCGGTTGGCACCCGAGTGACCTCTGCCGGTGCAGTCCGCCGGGTGGTTGGCCGGGTGGTTGACCGGAACCCGACCTGGGTAGACGGAGCGAGGGCGGGGGGTCGCTCTCGGGTGCGCACAGAGAGGGCACAAGTGGACGTCACCGAACGGGTCGGGCAGCTGGGCCGCAAGGCGGACAGCAGCGACGTGGTGGACAACCTGGTACGGGTGGGGCTGCTCTCGTACGGCGTGGTCCACCTGCTCATCGCGTGGCTGGCCCTGCGGATCGCCTTCGGGCACAGCGGCCGGTCGGCATCCAGCACGGGCGCTCTGTCCGAGCTCGCGAAGAGCGCCGTCGGCCAGGTCTCGCTGTTCGTGGTCGGCGTCGGCTTCCTCTCGCTCGTGGGCTGGCAGGCGTTCGAGGCCGCGACCGGCCACCGCCGCGAGGAGGGCGGCCGCCGGGTGGCCAAGCGTGCTGCGTCCGTCGGCAAGGTGGTCGTGTACGGCGCGCTCGCGGTGAGCGCGCTGCGGATCGCGGTCGGCGCCGGCAGCACCGGCGGAAAGACGGACCCGATGACCGCCAGGCTGATGTCGATGCCGGGGGGCACGCTGCTCGTCGGCGCGGTAGGGGTCGCGATCCTCGCGGTGGCCGGCTTCCTGGCCCACCGCGGCTGGACGCAGCGGTTCACCCAGGACCTCGGCCCGGGCGCCCAGAGCGGTGACCGGCGCCCCGCGATCGTGACGCTCGGCATGGTGGGCTACGTCGCCAAGGGGGTCGCCCTCGCCGTCGTCGGAGCACTGTTCCTGTGGGCGGCGCTCACCCATGACCCGCAGAAGTCCGGAGGCCTGGACCAGGCGCTGCGGAAGGTCCAGCAGGAGCCCTTCGGCGTGCCTGTGCTGGCGGTGATCGCGCTGGGCATCGCCTGCTTCGGCCTGTACTGCTTCGCGTGGGCTCGGCATCTTGAGCGCTGACATCGCCTTCGAGACCGAGCGCTGCGTCGTCCGCGACTGGCGGCCGGAGGAGGCTGAGCGCGCGCTCGACCTGTACTCCCGCTGGGAGGTCGCCCGCTGGCTGGGCGCCCGGCCCCAGGCGATGGAGTCCCGCGAGCAGGCCGACCGGCTCGTCTCCCGATGGGCCGAGCTGAACGCCGAGGAGGTCGGGCGGGGCCGCTGGGCGGTGGTGCGCAAGAACGACGGCGTCGTCGCCGGGACGGTCATCCTGGTGACGATCCCGGACGGCGACGGCGAGGTCGAGGTCGGGTGGCACCTCCACCCTGACTCATGGGGTCACGGGGTGGCGACCGAGGCCGCCCGCGGCGCTCTCCGGTACGGCCGCGACCACGGCCTGGCCGACGTGCTCGCGCTGGTCCGCCCCGACAACACGGCGTCCCTCGCGGTGTGCCGGCGGCTCGGGATGGAGCACCTCGGGCGCACCGAGCGGTACTACGACACCGCGCTCGAGCTGTACGTGGCCCGGCCCGCATGAGCCCCCTCAACGAGCCCCGCGCTCCCCCTGTCGCCCGAGGCGCAGGCGGTCAAGGACGCCCGGCTGTGGGTCGTCGACGCGATGCACCGTCTCGGGCGCGACGAGCTGGTGGACACCGCCGAGCTCGGTGTCTCCGAGCTGGTGACCAACGCCATCCTGCACGCCGAGCCCGCCCATCCAGGTCCGGGTGCGCGGGACCCGGCGGCACCCTCGCGTCGAGGTGCTCGACCGCTCGCCGGTCCCGCCGGCGGTCAACCTCGACATGGCCGACTCGGACCACCTGCTCACCACGTTCGGGCGCGGGCTCGGCATCATCGCGCTGTACTCGGCCGGCCTGGGGCGCGGAGGTCTCGCGCCAACGGCAAGGTGGTGTGGTTCGAGCCGACCCGGCGAGCCGCACCTGGACGGGGACCCGCCGCCCGGCCTGCTCAACGTCGAGGAGGGGCGCGAGCTCCGCAGCCGCCGCATGCGACCCGGTCCGCACCGACGACCGTCGAGCTGCGCGGGATCCGGCCGCTGCTGTTCGCCGATTCCGCCGCTGGTACCTCGAGCTGCGCCGGGAGCTGCGGCTGCTCGCACTGGTGCACGCCGAGGACTACCCGGTCGCGCGCGACAGCTCCGTGCTCGGCCGCCAGATCGACCTCGAGCGCGACGGCTGCCTCGGGGGTCGAGAGGCTCGACGAGGCGATCAGCGAGGGGCGTGCGGCGCACGACCTGGTCTACGACGTGCCCGGCACCGCGCCCGCGACGATGGCGCGGCTGCTCGAGACCACTCGAGCGGGCCGACGCGTTCTGCCACGAGCAGCGGCTGCTGTCGCTCGCCGCTGCGCCGCAGCAGCGGGCGCTGCGCACGGTGGTACCTCGGGAGTTCGTCCGTCAGGGCGCCGGCGAGCAGCCGACCCCGGCAGGGTTCCCCGAGGTCGAGGAGGATCCCTACCGCGCGTCGAGCCGTGCCCGCGGACCGCTCAGCCGTAGCCGAGCTCGTGCAGCCGGTCGTCGTCGATGCCGAAGTGGTGGGCGATCTCGTGCACCACCGTGACTGCACCTCCTCCACGACTCGTCCTCGCTCCGCAGATCGCCAGGATCGGGTTGCGGAAGATCGTGATCCGGTCCGGCGCGACCATCGTGTAGCCGGAGTCGCGCGAGGTCAGCGGCGTCCCGACGTAAAGCCCGAGCAGGTTCCGGTCGTGGTCGGGAGGGTCGTCCTCGACCAGCACCACGAGTTGTCGACGAGCCGCTCGAGCTCGACCGGGACGTCGTCGAGGGCCGCGCTGACCAGCTCCTCGAAGCGCTCCCGGCTCATCTTGATCACGGCGCCATTGTCCCGGTCGCCAAGCGCAGGACCGCCCACCCGACACACGGCGGGTGATTTGCGGCGACCCGAGCCGTCGTGCCCTATGCTGGGCCGGTCCCTGACGGCAGTCGCGCCCGACGGCCCATGGGTAACCAGCCCCCATCGTCTAGCGGCCTAGGACCCCGCCCTTTCACGGCGGTAGCACGGGTTCGAATCCCGTTGGGGGTGCCGGAATGCGAGGTGGCGCCGGCGGTCCGGCCGATTCGGACGCACGGCAGGGGATGGGTTAGCATTCCCCGCTCGAGCAAGCAGCACAGCAAGGCCCCGTAGCGCAGTTGGTTAGCGCGCCGCCCTGTCACGGCGGAGGCCGCGGGTTCGAGTCCCGTCGGGGTCGCCAACAGACGCCCTGGAGCACAGGTCCAGGGCGTCGTTGCGTTCGCTTCGCCCTTCCGCTGTTCACGCTGGGTTAGCTGGACGCTGGACACGACGGCATGCTCCTGCGGAAGCGTCCATCATGACGGTGTACGGGACCCATCGCCCGCCCGTCGTACGCCGGGGGTGTGGCGGAGGTCACGCCACAGGCGCGGAATGGTTGAATGGTCAACAACTGTTGCATGGGGACATGACGACCCTCTCGCACTCTCCCCCGAAGCCCAGGCCCTGCTGTTCCGCGACGCCCGCACCGCCAACACGTTCACCGACGAGCCGGTGACCGACGAGCAGGTCGCGGCGATCTACGACCTGGTGAAGTACGCCCCCACCGCGATGAACACCCAGCCGCTGCGGATCGTGCTCGTGCGGCAGGGC
Source organism: uncultured Actinomycetota bacterium (assembly GCA_963811365.1). Taxonomy (GTDB): domain Bacteria; phylum Actinomycetota; class Actinomycetes; order Propionibacteriales; family Nocardioidaceae; genus CAWEQW01. Next base: position 136,112 of record CAWEQW010000006.1, read on the forward strand.
GAAGCCCGCGAGCGGCTCCTCAAGCACATGGCCGACGGCAACCGCGACAAGACCGCCGAGGCGCCCGCTCGTCGCCGTCCTCGCCGCCGACACCGACTTCCACGAGCACCTGCCCCGGACGTTCCCCCACTTCCCCGGCGCCAAGGACCTCTTCGCCGACGACGCCGGCCGCGAGCAGGCCGCGCGGTTCAACGCCGCGCTCCAGGTCGGCTACTTCCTCCTCGGCGTGCGCGCCGCCGGCCTCGCCGCCGGCCCGATGGGCGGGTTCGACGCCGCCGGCGCTCGACGCGGACTTCTTCGCCGGCACGACGCTGCGCTCGCTGCTCGTGGTCAACATCGGCCGGCCCGGCCGAGAACGCCTGGTCCGACCGGCTGCCCGCGTCTCGACGCAGCGACGAGGTCGTCCGCGAGGCCTGAGCGACCCTCCCTGGACCGTTGTGGCCGCACCCTGCATGGAGGGTGCGGCCACGACGCCGATGTGAGGGGAACGACCTCGTGTCGTCAGGTTTCCTTCAGGGTCCGGTCAGGCAGGCGTGATGTCCTTGCCGTCATCTCGGGACTCAACTCCCTGTCCGCATCTGCCGACACCCCACTGAGACCCTTCCTGGCACTGATGGAGTCCCACATGACGTCCTCCCCCTTCACCGCTGAGCACGCGGTGCCCGTCCGCACCGACCTCGTGTGGCAGCCGCACCACGACTGGCAGCCGCACTGGACCCGCGTGCAGGGCCAGCTCAGCACGGGCAAGCGCCTCGACATCGCCACGTGGAACGACTCGTTCCTCGACGGCCGCTACCGTCCGGTCGTCCGGTTCCTGTGGCTCGACGGCCGGATCATCCTCGCCCGGAAGCAGGACACCGCCGACACCATCGTCATCCCGGTCGACGCGCTCGACGGCCGGGTCATCGGCGAGGCGGTGCGTCGGCACGTCCTCGGCCTCTACACCGACGTCACCCTGGTCGACTGAGGACTCTCCGGCTTGTTGTAGAGTTTGGGCCGCTTGGGCAGGTAGCTCAGTTGGTACGAGCGTCCGCCTGAAAAGTGGAAGGTCGGCGGTTCGACCCCGCCCCTGCCCACCACTGAAGCCCCAGGTCAAACACCGTTTGACCTGGGGCTTTGTCGCCTCCAACAACGGCCGACACCCGACGCGGCGCGCCACATCGGCGTGGGTGCCCATCAGGTGCCCTACCGGGCAGACACCTCCGGTGTCCGCGAGCGCCCCGCGGACACTCAGGGTCACTCACGACACATGCCGATCCGCCTTCCCTGGCGCCCACGCCGACCGGCCCCAGGACTACCCGATCGGGCCGTTGTGCCGCTGACGACTCGGGGCGAGCATGAAAGGTTCAGGCCGAGTCTGGGGGACGCCATGCAGCCATCGTCGCGGGAACCCGGAGTGGGCAGGAGCGGAAGCAGCCTCGACTTCGATCCACCGCCGCCACCGCCCGAGATCATGGCGCGATACGGTGCCCGCGAGCTGGATCCCGCGACTGCCGAGCAACTTGGAGAAGTGCACCCTCGAAGCACCGTCTACGTCGCCGACAACTTGCTGGTCACTCAGGCAGGTGACCTCGAGGGCATCCTTCAGATGCTCACGTCAGTGGCAGAACCGCTGGGACTGAGTCCGTCCCCGATGGCGGGATACGGGCCACAGCTATTCCACGAGGCAACACAGGTACGACTGGTCGCTCGCGGTGACGTGCCAACTCGACCTGCCGACACGTGGAGCGTCCTGCAATGGATCCGGGCACGGTTCGGCGCCGAAGCCGTGACGGGGGTCGGTCTGAACCACATCATGGTCGCCAATCCACGCGTCATGGCGGTGCCGTTCCAACCGCAGGTGCGGTCGGCCGCGGATACCTCCGCGGCCTCTGCCCCGACACCCGACTACGTCCATCAAGGCAGTGGCGGTCGACAGCCGGTTGCGTGGCTGGGTCCGCCACCCACGCGAGGTGCAGTGGCCGGTCGTCGACCAGTAGTGGCGATCCTGGACAACGGATGCGGCAGACACCCTTGGCTGGACGATGTCGTCGACAGCTACGTGACACTGGACGGCGCGCCCGTCGGCACGGGCACACCCGACTTCGATCCGGAGACCTCCGTATCACTCGACGAGTTCGAGAGCGCCGTCGTCGGGCACGGCACCTTCATGGCAGGACTGGTGCACATGTTCTGCCCGGACGCCGACATTCTCGACATCCGAGTTGTGGATTCCTACGGCGTCGTCGTCGAATCCACGCTCGTCCACACTCTCGCCCAGCTGCTGGAGCTCTGCCGGCGCCACTTCGCGGGTGAGCCGGGCGGTCATCCCATCGATGTCGTGGTGCTCTCGAGCGGCTATTACCACGAGACCCCGGAGGGGTCCCTCTTCGCGCCGATCTTGTCCGTGCTCTTTGAGGCCCTGGGCGAGTTGGGCGTCGTGACTGTCGCGGCGGCCGGCAACGACGGCACGTCCCGCCCCATGTTCCCGGCTGCATTCGCACCTTGGTCCGACGGCCTCGGCCCGGTTGCAGAGCCGGGGGGTGCCCCAGTCGTCAGCGTTGGTGCGCTGAATCCTGACGGGACCGACGCACTCTTCTCCAATGTTGGACCGTGGGTGCGGGCATGGGGCCACGGGGCCTCGGTCGTCAGCACCATGCCTGGCACCTACGCACAGAGCTTGAGGCCGCCACCACGCGAGACTGCATTCGGCCGAGTCCGAGGCGGGCTTGACCCGGATGACTATCGGGCGGGTTTCGCCGTCTGGAGCGGCACCTCGTTCGCAGCCCCTGTTCTCGCCGGGCAGATGTCGAGTCGCATCCAACGGCAGCTCGCCACAGAGGCCGACCTCTACGACGCGCCATCAGCCGTGCGTCGCGCCTGGGAAGCGGTAGAGGCATGCACCGAGATCCGTCGGTAGGCCGAGGCCGCGGGTCGCATCGGGCTGCGTTCCCGTCTGCCCTGCGCCAGCACTGGCTCCCGATCGTGTTCGTCGTCTTCCTGGTCGCGCCGCTGTACGTCCTCCTGGTCTCCGTTGTGGTGCGTTCAGACTTGCTGCGCTTCTGGGGCGACCCGTTCACGGCCGACCAGTTTCAAGCGCTCTTCGCATTCCTCGGAGTCGCGCTGGGCGTGATCGCCACGACATTGGGCGCGCTGCTGGCCAAGGCGAACAACGACCGCAACCTCGCGCAACGAGAGGAGAGCGAGCTGCGCATGCTTGTCCAGACGCTGGAGTCGAACAACCGACAGAAGTTGGACACCGCTATCCAGGTCCTCAACCTGATCAAGAACGAAGACCAGTACGCCGGCAAAGCAGTCACTGGCGCCGGCATCACGACGTTGGTCGTCCTCGGCTACCCAGTGATCGCGATGCGGGCCTTACAGGCAGCAATGGGCGAAGGTGTCGTAGACAGCGCCAGTGCAGTCTGGGTCATCGACCAGGTTCTCGCCGAGAGTCTCCGGCACAGATCCGGCCCCGAGCTCGTGCTCAGCGACCCTGCACCACAGGCAGAGCCGGTTCCCAGCCGCGAAGAAGCCGCTCAGCTTCTCTACGATCATGTGGCTGTGCTGACCAAGGACGACGTACCTGGAGCTTGCGACTGGCCGCCCTGTGCCTTGGGTAAGTGGCCCCGCGAGCTGAGTCTCCAGTGCGGCTGGACACTGATGCTTGCCCTTCTTCGACTGCTCGTCTCTCGGCCCGCATCCTGGTGGACCTCCGGCGACGACACGTGGTCATGGGTAATCTTCACGCTTTACCAGATAGCGCGTGACGACTCTTCGGAGCCGATTCTGAGAGGCGAGGCCGCGATATACGCACTGCTCCTGCTGCCAGCACTCCAAGGAGGCGCCATCAACGGGAGCGCGAACGAGGTCCTCACGGTAGACGCAATGCGCGCCGAGCTCATCGAGCATGCCGAACCCCACCGCGTCCCGAGCAGTCACGAAATGTGGCGCCAAGTGGATGTGTGGATTCGCGATGCGCTTGCGGGTCGGTAGGACTGTTCATGCGTTCCAGCACCTTCGGGCTGCGTTGGCGATCCTCACAGTCATACCGCCGGCCTTCCAGGCCTGCCGGATCAGCCCATGAGCGGGCGTGTAGTCGTCACTCCCCGGACGGGTCGGGCACAAGGCCCCTGGCCGTCCTCTCGCTGCGGCTGGTAGGCCGATCGCAGGAGCGGTCCCGTAGTCAGGAGGAGACATGGCCTCGATAGCGCTGTTCCACTCGGTGCTCGGAGTCCGTCCAGGCGTTCAGGACGCCGCCGCGCGGCTGCGAGCACGCGGGCACGAGGTCCTCGTGGTCGACCAGTACGACGGGCGGTCCTTCGACGACTACGCCACCGCGGTCGCCTATCAGGAGGAGGTGGGCTTCCCCGTGCTGATGCAGGCCGCTCTCGACGCCACGGCCGACCTGCCGGACGACTTCGTGGTGGCCGGCTTCTCCAACGGCGCAGGCATGGCCGAGCACGTCGCCCTGCACCGCCGGGTGGCGGCTGCGGTGCTGTTCTCCGGTGCGCTGCCGCTGCCGTTCCTCGGCGCCGACGCCTGGCCGGCGGCGGTGCCTGTGCAGCTGCACTACGCCGTCTCGGACCCGAACCGCAACCAGGACTGGGTGGACCAGTTCCTCGCGGCGGTGCGCGCGTCCGGTGCGGACGCCGAGTTCCACGAGTACGTCGCCTCCGGGCACCTGTTCACCGACGCCTCCCGGCCCGACGAGTTCGACCCGCACGCCACGGAGGCGCTGTGGACCCACGTGCACGACTTCCTCCGGAACGTCAGCCGACCCTGACGGCCGCGCATCGAGCTCCAACTCGCGCATGCTCGCCGGTCTCGTCACGTCCGCACATCAGCGTTGAGGCAACTCGGAGCCGATGTGCGGGCGTTTCGGACCGAGAGCAACGAGACTGCGTCCCATGGAGATGACAGCGCCTGTGCGGATGTCCCTGGCCGTACTCGCCTGCGGGATCCTCAGTGCCTGCGCGGACACCACTGGGGCCGGAGGCGACTGCGTGAGCCACTACGAGCCCGTAGCAGGTGCTCCCACCTGGCCTGCCTTGAAGGAAGCGATGTTGGGCTACGAGGGACGGGGTCCCGTCGCATCGCTTCGGACACAGGCGCGAGGGCACGACGTGGGTGCAGGCAACCAGGATGCGGTGCGCGTCGTGGACCTACTCAACCGGAACGGCCGGCGCCTGGTCCAAGTGGATGTCTGGCGTACCGATGCGGGGGCGTGGCGTGCTGGCGTTTGGAGCCAGTGCATCGACTGACCGCTACCTCTCCCAGCAACAACGTCCGCAGCTGCCGCGGATAGTGAGCGGGCCGTCGCGCGCGGCGAAGCGGGTTGAGCAGAGCCCGCGGTCAGGTCAGATGTCGCGAGCTCGTCGAGCGCTGACCGCAGGTCGTGGTCGCGTCCGACCTGCAGCATGCGCTGGTAGGCAGCGTCGCCCGCGGCGGCGTTTTCCAGCATGGCGTGTAGCTGTTCCTCGATGCGATCCTAGACTTTCGTTCCTGGAAGGCTGGTACTGCACGCCGTCCCCTGGTGGGGCCGGCGCCGGCGTTCCTACGGTGGCACTAGGCAGTTCCGAGCGGGGTGACAGCAGTGGACCGAAGAGCCGCGCCTCCCCGAGCCGACGGCTGCCCGGCGCCGCAACGCCAGGACCGGGCCCGACGATGACGCCGCCTCGGAATCGCGCAGGCCCCCAGCCGTCCGACCTGCCGCTCGAGGAGCTCGACCAGCTGATCCACGCAGATGACCGCGGGCTCTCCTCTACCGAGGCAGCGGGTCGGCTGGAGAGCGCAGGACCGAACGAGATGGCCGAGGAGCGGCGACATCCGCTGCTCCTGCTCGTGCGGGTCGGCGTCGGTGCCCGGGAGCTGGTGCCTGGAGACGTGGAGCGGCTGCGGCCCGGCAACGTCGTCCCCGCCGACGCCCGGCTGCTCGACGCCACCAGCCTGCAGGTGGACCAGTCGGCACTCACTGGAGAGTCCCTTACGGTGTCCCTCGCGCAGGGCGGGGTGCTGTTCTCGGGGAGCATCGTCGTGCGGGGCGAGGGCGACGGCCTTGTCTTCGCGACGGCGGCGGACAGCTGCTTCGGGCGCACGACCAGACCGGTGGAGACGGCGGGGACGGTGAGCCGCCGGTTTGCGGTCGAGGACCAGACCAAGATCTGGACACAGGCGTGGCTGACCGTGCACCCACAGCGCCCGGGCGTCCGGACCGGTTCCTTGGAGAGCCGATGAGCAGCCGCTCGAACGGTGCCGACTGGCGACAGGTGGTCGCGCCCGTCGCACGATCCACCGACCAGGCACGCTCGACCTACGACCGGCTCGCCCGCTGGTACGACGTCTTCGAGGCGCCCTTCGAACAGCTGCCGCGGCGTCTCGGGATCGACCTGCTCCAGGCGAAGCCGGGTGAGCGGGTTCTCGAGCTGGGGTGCGGGACCGGCCACACCCTGGCTGCCCTCGCGCCCCAGGTGGGGGCAGAGGGCCGAGTGCTCGGGCTGGACCTCTCCCGGAAGATGCTGCGCTGCAGCCGCCACCGCCTCAGGCATCACCTTCCTGCAGACAACGTCACGATGCTTCAGGCGGACGCCCGTCGACTGCCACTCCGCTCGGCAAGCCTCGACGCGGTGACGATGAGCTTCACCCTCGAGCTCATGCCCACTGACGACATCCCGGTTGTTCTGCGCGAGTGCCGGAGGGTGCTTCGGCCAGCAGGTCGCATCGTCGTGGTCTCCCTCGCACTGGATCAGCCCCCGCCCCTTATGACGAGGCTGTACCTCCGCGCCCACCACCGCTGGCCGCGGCTCCTCGACTGCAGGCCGCTCCCCGTGCGAGCGGTGGTGGAGGCGTGCGGGTACCAGGCCATGGAGGAGCGCCGGTCCGCCATTGCGGGAATCGCCGTGAGCGCGGTGAGGGCGTGCCCTCGCGGCGACGCCGACCCGACTCCGGTCAGTCCACCTCGGCGAGAGCCTTCATGAGGACCCGATGAGTCCCCGATCGCTGGGTTCCCTGAAGGCTGCGCACGCCGGTGATACCGGGCCGAGGAGCGGCACACCGCGGGCACACACGAGTCTTCGGAGCCCCCGCCCTCCATGGGCCCCTCTCGTGATGACCGTCCACAAGCTGTCCGCCGGTACCGACGGTGGCTAGAGCTACCTGACGCGCCAGGTCGCCTCAGCTCACTCGAGCCCAGCTCGTCCGAGCCGGGGGCCGAAGCCTGGGCAGTGCGATCCGACCCTGCACGGTGCATCCACTCGGGTCTGCGCCACCACGCCCACCGATTCGGTCGGATCGACAAGGACCCTCGCCCAGCGCTGAGGGCGCGGTACGAGGGAGTGCGCGCGGAGGCCGGTCGGCGCTCGCGCCGTGCCGCTCAGTCGGGTCGGTGCTCGTAGCCGGAGAAGTCCTCGTCGTGGATCTGGCCCTTGGGGACTCCCGAGGCACGGAGTACGTCGAGCGCAGCCTCGACCATCGGCGGCGTGCCGACGACGTAGTAGTCGTAGTCGGCCACGTCCGGCAGGATCCTGGCGATCAGCGCCTTGGAGAGCCGTTCGGTCTCGCCCTCCCAGTCGGCCTCGCGGGTCATCACCGGCAGCAGGCGCAGCCCCGGTTGCCGCTGTGACATGGCCTGCAGCTCCTCGAGGTACGCCGCGCTGCGGACGGTCCGGTTCACGTAGAGCAAGGTCACGTCGCGCAGGGTCCCGTGGTACTCCAGGTCGCGCAGCATGCTGACGAACGGCACGATGCCGATGCCGCCGGCCACCATGACCAGCGGGCGCGGCGGCGCGGTCGGCAGCACGAGCTTTCCCTTGACCTTCTGGATCTCCACCTCGGCGCCGGGCTCGAGCTCGAGAAGCGACCGCTTGTAGCCGGAACGCCCCGTGCGGGTGGCGACCACCACCCGACTGTCGTCGTGCGGGGCGTTGACCAGCGAGAACTTCCGCGCGGGCTTGCGGTCGGCGTACCTCAGCTCCGGCAGCAGAACCTTGCAGTACTGTCCCGCCCGGAACTCGAGCGGGACCTTGCCGGCCGGCGCGAGGACGAGCTCGAAGGTGTCCTCGGCGACTTCTCGGGTGCTGCGGAGAAAGGCTTTCATCAGCTCCTGCCGTGGAGGTGCGCGGCTCTCGGCCGGCGGCGTGCGAGGACGGAAGACCAGCCAGAGGCCGGGCCTCAAACAGAGTTGCGGGCGGTGCGAAGAAGCCGGACCCGCGGTCCAGGTCGGTACCCGACCCCCGGCCGGGCAAACGTCGTAGCGGTGGCCAGGAAGCCTGCGTTGCCTCCACCTGCGGCTATCGGTAGTCCTGCACGACCGAGCCGACGCCGTACCTGTGGCCCGCGCGCTCGGCGACCGCGACCTCCCTGTGGTGGAGCTGAGGCTCCGCACCCGGTTGCGCTCGATGCCATTCGAGGCGGGTCGCCGCCCACCTGCCCGAGATCTCGTCGGCGCCGCCACCGTGACCATCCCCCGGTCAGGCCAGGCAGGCAGCGAGCGTCTCGGAGGTGTCGAGGCCGCCGACCTCGGCCGCACGGACCCGCCTGGCCGAGTGCCCGCCGCCCTGCGCTGGCTCATCAGCCACAACATGCCCCAGGTGTTCGACGTGGCCGACCGCATCCACATCCAGCGACTCGGTCGTGCCGCCGGGGTCATCTCCCCGCAGTCGCACACGCCGGCCGAGGCGGTAGCCATCATGACCGGGGCCACGACGCTCGAGGAGTCCACGACCTCGACACAGGAGGCATGACCCGCACCGTCGCCGAGAACACCCGAGAACCGCCGCGCTGCCCTCGCTCCGCTGGCGCACCCCCCGCCCGGCCGCGGCCTCCTCGCGCTCGCGCCGGGCTGGTTCAATCGAGGAGTGCGCATCGTCCCCGTGGCTCCCGAGCACGCGCTCGACATCTGCACCTGGCGCTACCCGGCTCCCTACGACTGCTACGACATGACCGCCGCCGACCCTGCCGAGCTGGCGCGACCGGGCTCCGGCTTCCACAGCCTCGTCGACGGCGACCGGCTGGTCGGGTTCCGTTCCTTCGGGCTCGACGGCCGGGTACCCGGATGGGAGTACGACGACGCAGCGCTCGACACCGGCGGAGGCCTGCGACCGGAGCTCACGGGCCGGCGGCTCGGACGCGAGGCGATCTCATCGGGGTTGTCCTTCGGCCGGAGGATGTACGCGCCGCCCGCCTTTCGCGTCACGGTCCGTTCGTTCAACGAACGCGCCCTGCGGGTCCTGGACGGACTGGGCTTCGAGCGGGTCGGCCGGTTCCGGGCGACGCACACCGGCGCCGCCTTCGAGGTCCTCGTCCGCGCTGAGGGACCTGACCGGGACGCCTCGCGCGGGCCGGCGCGGCCGGGTCAGCCGGTCGACATCGTCTCGTAGGCCGGAACGAGCTCGGCCCACCGCTCCTTCCAGGCCGACGACTCACCGGCCAGCGAACGGCGCAGGTCTTCGAGATGCGCCTGCCAGCCGGCGCCGTAGAAGTGCAGCGAGTCCAGGGGGAGCCCGCGCTCCTCGACCACGAGCCGCGTGGCTCCACCGTCCTCGGTCAGCCACGCCTCGAGCTCGGACTGGTCGGCCGTCCCGGGCTCCATGGTCAGCAGCAGATGGTGAGGCCGGTCGCAGACCTCGATCCGCGCCGGCCCGGTCCAGGTGCTCGTGAAGGCGGCCTGGATGGTGCCACCCACGCGCAGGTCGCCGGAGACCTCGGCGATCCAGCGGGCGAGCCGTTCCGGAGTCGTGCAGGCCTCCCAGAGGTCGCCGATGTCGGTGTCGTAGACGTCCTCGACCCGGACCGCGCCGCGCTCGTCGTCAAGGGGTCGCATCCTGCCGGTGGTCTTCATGAGCTCCTCTTCCCTCGTGCGATCTCGGTGTGCAGGGCGTCGAGACGGCTCTGCCACAGTGCGCGGTAGTCCTCCAGCCAGGCGTCCACCTCGGCAAGCGGCTCCGGACGCAGGCGGTAGATCCGCCGCTGAGCCTGCTGCTGAACGTCGACGAGGCCGGCCTCACGGAGCACCCGCAGGTGACGCGACACACCCGGGCGGGCGATCGGCAGCGCACTGGCCAGCTCGCCCGCCGTGGCCGGATGGTCACGCAGGATCTCCAGGAGCGTGCGACGGCTTCCGTCGGCGAGGGCCTGCAACACCGCCTCCATGTGCGCCAACGTACCCTCCCGGTTACGTAACCGCAAGGGTACCCAAGAGCGGCTCAGGGACCCGTCGAGGAGCCCATGGCGTAGTCCCGCTCCACCGTGGCCACCCGCACCCGGTAGTCCTGGTACCAGACCTCGCGCCCGCGACGCTGTGCGACGGTGTGCTCGGCCACGGCCTTCCACGCCCGCGCCGCCTCGTGGTCGACCCAGTAGGACACCGTGATCGCGAGGTCGCCGTCCCGGACGCCCTCGATCCCCAGGTAGCCGGGCTGCCTGGCGGCCAGCTCGTCCATCGCCGCCGACATCGCCGCGTACCCCTGGTCTCCCTCGGTCCGGGTGGAGGTGAAGACGACCGCGACGTACGGCGGGGCGGGAGTGTTCGCGAAGGGGGACTCCGACATGGGGCCGATGGTGCCAGAAGCTCGGCGCCGTAGGCTGAGCGTCGTGCCGCGACCCAGCCGACCGGCCCGCGTGCAGGACGTCCACGACCTCGCCCGGGCGATGCCGCACGTCACCGTCACCGGCGGTCCGAAGGACAACCCGGTCTACCAGGTGGGCGGCAAGTCGTTCGTGTTCTTCAGGACCCCGCGGCCGGACGCGACGGACCCCGGGACCGGCGAGCGGTACACCGACGTGATCGTCTTCTGGGTCGCCTCGGAGGCCGACAAGCTCGCGCTGGTGCAGGACGCGTCCTCGCCGGCGTTCACGACGCCGCACTTCGACGGGCACCGCTCGGTGCTGGTGCGGGCCGCCCGGCTCGGCGAGATGACCCGGGACGAGGTCGCCGAGCTGGTGCAGGACGCCTGGCTGTCGCGGGCGTCTGCCCGCCGGGCGGCCGACTGGCTGCGCGGTCACGGCCTGGCCGGACGCCGCTGAGCCTGGGCCCGGCATCGGCGGTGCCGAATGCCGCCCACGGCGTCGGGTACGACGCGGCGTCCGTCGATCCGCCGACCCAGGAAGGCACCGATGAATCCGAGCATCAAGGACCGCCCGAGCCCGCGCGGGCCCGCCGGTGACGACAAGGGAACGTGGCTGACCGTCCTCGAGCAGGGCGCCAACCTGCTGCAGGACGCCGCGCCGCTCAAGGGCTTCGACGTGTACGTCGTGGGGTTCCACTGCGTGAAGGACCAGCCCGACAACCAGATGGAGGCGCACCACTACTGCAAGGTGGTCAACGACGACCTGCTGCAGTGCGCCCTGTTCGACGGCAACACCAGGGACGCCAACCTCATCGGCATCGAGTACATCGTCTCCGGCGCGCTGTTCGAGTCGCTGCCCGAGGAGGAGAAGGACTACTGGCACCCGCACAACTACGAGGTGCTGTCCGGGGAGCTCATCGCCCCGGGCCTGCCCGAAGCGGCCGAGAAGTCCCTGATGAAGAAGCTGATGAACTCCTACGGCAAGACCTGGCACACCTGGCACACCGGCCGGCACGACCAGGACAGCGGTGGCCACTCGCTGCCTCTCGGTGACCCGATGCTGATGTGGTCGTTCAACCGCGAGGGCGAGTGCGAGGAGTCGCTCAAGCAGAACCGCGACACGACGATGCACCTCGACCCGGAGAAGAAGCGCGCCGACCGCCGAGACCTCGCCGACCTCGCCCACCCGCAGCGCGGCGTCGACGCCATGCTCGGCCAGTTCTCCCGACCCACGGAGCCGGTCCACGGCGTCGTGGACGTGACGACCACCTGAGCGACGGCCGTGCCCTGGGGGTAGGTCCCCCGGTGACGTGTCGCAGCGCGTGGCTACGTGACTCGTGCACCGCCGGCGGCAAGACTGGCGGCGCCGATGGGGAGGTCAGCTTGCTGGGACACGTCGCCAGAGCGCTGGTGCTCGAGCCGCATCCCGACGACCTCGTCATCGGGTGCGGCGGGCTCGTCCAGCACCTGGTGGCCGCCGGTGCCGAGGTGCACAGCCTGCTGCTGTCGGCGGTGCCGGCGTCGTACACCAAGATCTACGACGCGTCCGGCTCGTACGAGGACTACGACGGCGCTGCCCGGATGCGCGAGGCGGAGGCGGCCGACCGGGTCCTCGGGGTCACCCGGCGCACGGTCGCGCTCGGACCGGAGTGGCACCTGCGGCTGGACGCCCTCCCCGTCGGCGAGCTCGCGCGGCTCATCGAGGACGCCGTCCGCGCCGTGGCCCCGGACCTCGTGCTGGTCCCGGCGCGCTCGTACAACCAGGACCACCGGGCGGTGTTCGACGCGTTCCAGGTGGTCATGCGACCGCACTTCTACAGGGGGATGGCGATGTCCTACGAGACCACGATGGAGCGTGACTTCGCGCCCACCGTCCTGGTGCCGCTGACCGACGGGCAGGTCGCCGGCAAGCTGGCGGCCTGCAGCGAGTACCGCACCCAGCTCGGCTCTCCCGAGCACCTGTTCAGCCTGGAGACCGTGGAGCTCACCGCCCGCTACCGGGGCCGGCTGGCCTACACCGAGGCCGCGGAGGCGTTCGAGCTCCTCCGGGGCGTGGTCGCCTGACATGCGCACCGAGGTCCTCGTCGTCGGAGCGGGCATCAGCGGGCTGGCGTTCGCCCAGGCGCTCGAGGCGGACGACTACCTGGTCGTGGAGGCGTCTGACGACGTCGGCGGCTACTGCCGGACGGTGCACCGCGACGGCTTCGTCTGGGACTGCTCGGGGCACTTCTTCCACTTCCGCCACCCGGAGATCGAGGCCGAGCTCGTCGACGAGATCGGGCGCGACCGGGTGCGGCAGGTCACCCGCTCGGCCAAGGTGCTGTTCGGCGACCGGCTCGTCGACGTGCCGTTCCAGCGCAACATCCACCAGCTCGCGCACGACGACTTCGTGGAGTGCCTCGCCGGCCTCGGCTCGCGGGTGGAGGCGGCTCCCGACGACTTCCTGGAGATGCTCCGGTCCCGGTTCGGGGAGGGCATCTGCGAGAAGTTCCTGGTCCCCTACAACGAGAAGGTCTACGCGACCGACCTGGCCCGCCTCGACGTCGAGGCGATGGGACGGTTCTTCCCGCACGCCGACACCGCCGACATCCTCGCCGGCCTGGGCGCGCCGAGCCCGCCGACGTACAACTCGACCTTCACCTACCCGCAGGGCGGTGCGGTGGAGTTCGTCCGGGCACTCCAGCGCCGGATCCCGGCCCAGCGGATCAGTGTCGACGAGCCGGTGCTGCGCATCGACCTGCGGCGGCGGCTCGCCGAGACGCGGTACCGCACGATCCGGTACGACACCCTGGTCAGCTCGGTCCCGCTGCCCAGCCTGCTGCGGCTGACCGGGCTGCCGCACGACCCGGGGGTCTACACCCACAACAAGGTGCTGGTGTTCAACCTCGGCTTCGACCGCAAGGGCCGCGACGACGTGCACTGGATCTACGTCCCCGACCGCGAGGTCAGCTTCTACCGGGTGGGCTTCTACGACAACGTCTGGCCGGCCGACCGGATGAGCCTGTACGTCGAGCTCGGGTGCCCCGCGGAGCAGGAGCTCGACGAGGCGCACGTCGAGGGGCTGCGCCAGCAGGTGCTCGACGACCTCCGCCGCACCGGGATCGTCGGCGACCAGCGGCTGGTCGCCTCGCACCACCTGGTGCTCGACCCGGCGTACGTGCACGTCACCCGGCGCTCGCTGGCCGACGTCGCCGAGCAGCGGTCCGCCCTGGCGGCGCGCGGGGTGCACACCATCGGCCGGTACGGAGGCTGGACCTACTGCTCGCTGGAGGACAACATCGTGGAGGCCCGCCGGCTGGCCGGACTGCTCAACCGGTCCGGGCTACCGCGTACGGCGGCCCCCCGGATCGGCCGGCAGCCCGGCCCGCTGCAGGAGCCCGCGGCCGTCACCGCCTGACCACCCGCCGGTCCGCATGGGACGGCCGGGCCAGGGAACCGTGCCTGCATGGCCGACGACCTGCGCACCGACCTCGCCGTCCGCGAGACCGGCCTGCCCGAGGGCAGCCCGACGCTCGTCCTCGTGCACGGACTGACCGATGCCGGCGACGGCTGGCCGGGCGCCGAGGCGCACTGGCGCGGCGCCCACCGGATCATCGCGTTCGACCAGCGAGGCCATGGGCGCTCGCCGCGCTTCACCGCCGAGCAGCGGGAGGGCCACCCCGGTGACGTGCTCGTCGACGACCTGGTGGGCCTCCTCGAGCAGCTGCCGTCGCCGCCGGTCGTGGTCGGCCACTCGGTGGGTGGGGCGGTCGCCCTCGCCGTCGCCGTACGACGCCCCGAGCTGGTGCGCGCGCTCGTCCTCGAGGACCCCGCCGTGCTCGGCCCGGAGGACGAGCAGCGGTCGGCGGCCCGGGGGCGCGACCTTCTCGAGGGGCTGGCCGAGAGCCGGTCCGCCACCGACGACGCGTCGCTGCAGGCGCTGCGCAAGGCCCGGCATCCGGACTGGCCCGAGGACGAGCTGCTGGTCACCGGCAGGGCCGAGCAGCTGATGGACACCGACTTCCTCGCGCTCGGCGACTACCAGCCGTCGCCGCGCTGGCCCGAGCTGCTCGCGGCGCTCCGGACACCGACCCTGCTGGTGACCGGTGACGGCGAGGTGGTGGTCGGCGCCGAGGTCGAGTCCCTGCTGACCTCGGCAGCCAACCCCCACCTGCGGCTGGAACGGGTCGCCGGCGCCGGACACTGCGTCCGCCGCGAGCAGCCGGAGGCGTTCTACGCACTGGTCGACGCGTTCCTCGGCGCGGCGGCTCAGGAGGCCGCGATGCCCTCGACGCCGTGACCGTCGTTGACGCCGATGCCGGGCACGGTGCCGATGCGGGTCAGTGACCCGTCGGCGCCGACCGCGAGCTCGTCGAGCACGCCGGCCCCGGTCGCGAGCTGGTAGACGAACCGCCCGTTGCCCGTGGCGGCCAGGTCGATCGGGCCGGCGTCGGTCGGCGCGGTGACGCCGTCGGCGTTCAGCAGGGACAGCGCGCCACCGGTCACCCGGTAGCCGCTGATCGTCGCCGAGCCGGCGTTGGCCGCGTACAGGTAGCCGTGGACGAACACCGTCCAGCACGTCGCGCGCTGGCCGTTCGGCACGAACCCGGAGATCGGGCGGAGCGTCCCGTCACCGGAGACGTCGTAGGACCAGGCGCCGCCGGCCGCGCCGGCCACCAGCAGGTGCGCGGCCCGGTCGAAGCTCAGCGCGAACGGCACCGAGCCCGTCGGCGCGGCGGTGACGAGCGGGGCCGCGGACGGCCGGCCGTGCTCGTCGAGCGCGAACGTCTCGAGCGTGCCGTGCGTCTTGGTGGCCACCACGACGTCACGGCCGTCCGGTGTCACCGCCACCTGCGACGGTGCGGTGAGGAAGCCCGGCACCGGGTCGTTGCCCAGACCCAGCGAGCGGGTGGAGCCGGGGATGGCGTGCAGCCGCCCGGACCGGATCCGGTAGCCGCTCACGGAGCCGTCGCCGCCGGCGTTGAGCACGTAGACCACGCCTCGCCCGACACCGACGGAGACCGGCAGCTCCCCGTTCGTCGCGACGACCTGGCGGTCGCGGAGGTGCCCGTGCCGGACGGAGAAGGCCGCGAGCGTGTCGCTGCCGGCGTTGACCGCGAGCAGCAGGTGGTGCGCCCGGTCGTAGGTCAGCGCGCCCTGCGAAGCGAGCGGGTCGACGCCGGCGCCCGGAAGGCTGCCTCCGAGGCCACCCGTCGACGTGCGGCCGGTCTCGGTCAGGTGGCCCCGTGCGTCGCGGGCGTAGGTGACCACCGCGTTGCCGCTCTCGTCGTTGGTCAGCACGAAGACCGAGCCGGGCGAGCCGCTCGACGCCGTCGCGGCAGGGACGGCGACGATGCCGAGCCCGGCGGCGAGGACCGAGACGGAGGCTGCGGTGGCGAGACGACGTGGCTTCATGGGCTGCTCCTCTGGGGGACGTGACGTACAGAGGACAGTGCCGCCGGGACGCCGAGCGTTACACCGGTCGTTCCGCCGGTGCCGTCACTGGTGTAACACTCGACGTCAGCACCGCACTGTTCCTGCGGAGCCCGCACCTCGGGGCAGAAGGAGGGACCAGTGAGCGTGGCAGTGACCGACCGGCCGACTCGGCGCCCGGGACCGCCCGTGCGGCACACCGAACCGGAGGCGCCGGTGACTCCCCAGACGAGGCCCGCCACGGCCGAGCAGGACCTGGTACGGCGGTTGCGCGCCGGTGACGCTGCGGCGTTCACGGGGATCGTCCGCTCCTGGTCCCCGGCCATGCTGCACGTCGCCCGGACGTACGTGTCCTCGCACGCGTCGGCCGAGGAGGCCGTCCAGGAGACCTGGCTCGCGGTGATCAAGGGGCTCGACGGCTTCGAGGGCCGGTCCACGCTGCGCACCTGGACCTTCCACGTCCTCGCCAACATCGCCCGGCGGCAGGGCGTGCGCGAGCGCCGCACCGTCGCGGTCGGCGTCGACGGCAGCGACGGCGGCCGCACGGTCGACCCCGCCCGGTTCCGTCCCGCCGGCGAGCCGTGGGAGGGTGGCTGGCGCGCCGAGGCGGCGCCCCGGTCCTGGGGTCCCGAGTCGAGCCTGCTGAGCAAGGAGTCGCTCGGCCGGATCGCGGTCGCACTCGACCGGCTGCCGCCGCGGCAGCGGGTCGTGCTCCAGCTGCGGGACGTCGACGGCCTCGGCGCCGAGGAGGTGTGCGACATCCTCGACCTCTCGTCGGCGAACCAGCGGGTGCTGCTCCACCGGGCCCGGGCCCGGCTGCGCCAGGAGCTCGAGGACCACGCGGACCGGTCCGGGGAGGAGACGCGATGACCAGCCGGCACCTGCCCTGCAACGTCGTCGTCGAGCTGCTCACCGACTATCTCGAGGGCGCGCTCGACCCGGTCACCGCGGCGCGCGTCGAGGCCCACCTCGCCGAGTGCCCGCCCTGCACGACGTACCTCGCGCAGATCCGCAGCACGATCGAGGCCGTCGGCCACCTGCCGGCCGACACGCTCAGCGAGGAGGCGGTGGCGGACCTCGAGTCCGCCTTCCGTGGCTTCGGTCACGACGGCTGACCCCGCTGCATGCGGCTGCGGGGCCCGGGGTACGGACCGACCATGAGCGACAGCCCCCGTGACCGCATCCCCGGCTACATCGGCGCCATGGCGACGCTGGCCTCCGGCATCGGTGGCGCGTCCCTGGTGGCACGTGCCACAGGCCGGCACCTGCCGAACCGGTTCTCCGCCTACGACCTGGTCACGGGCGGGATCGCCACCCACAAGCTGGCCCGGCTCATCACGAAGGACGGGGTCACCACGCCGATCCGGGCACCGTTCACCGAGTTCGAGGGTGCGGCCGGCTCCGCCGAGGTCAACGAGCGCCCGAAGGAGGGCCATCCGCAGCACACCATCGGCGAGCTGCTGACCTGTCCCTTCTGCATGGCTCCGTGGCTGGCCAGCGGGTACGTCGTCGGGCTGGCCGTCGCGCCCCGGTTCGCCCGCGCGGTCGCCGCCGGCGGGACCGTCGTGGCGATCTCGGACTTCCTGCAGCACGCCTACGCGCGGGTCCGGACGGAGTGAGCCACCTCAACCGCGGCCGTTGAGGCGGCGGAACATCCGGTGCTGCACCTTGTGCAGCCGCGGGAACTCCCGGAACAACCGGTCGTACGTCGCCCGGGTGGCCGGGTCCGGCCGGAACGTGCGGTCGGTCGGCACCAGCGCCCGCACCTGCTCCGGCGCCACCTCGCCGAGCACCACCCCGGCGGCCAGCGCCGCGCCGCGCAAGCCGCACAGCAGAGGGTCCTGCACCCGCTCGATGGTGCGGTCGCAGACGTCGGCCAGGATCTGGCACCACAGGTCGGACTGCGCGCCGCCGCCGACGATCCGGAAGTCGTCCATCCGGCGACCGGTGAAGTGCTCGGCCGCCCCCAGCAGCCAGCGCAGGTTGAACGCCACGCCCTCCAGCACAGCTCGGACGAGGTGCGCCGAGGTGGTCTCGACCGACAGGTTGTGGAACCCGCCCCGGGCCGCACGGTCGTCGACCGGGCTGCGCTCGCCGGTCAGCCAGGGGGTGAACAGCACCCCCCCGGCGCCCGCCTCGACCTGCGCGGCGCGCGCGGTCAGCTCGTCGTACGTGGGCGGACGCTCCCCGGGCGACCCGCCGGCGAGGCCCTCGCGGAACCACTGCAGGCAGCGCCCGGCGCTGTCCTGGTTGTTGCCGAGCAGGTAGCCCCCGCCGAGCCCAGCACCGGCGAACCGCGCCCCCAGCCCCGGCACGGTGGCCAGCTGGCGCACCACGTCGGTCTTCTTCTCGGTCAGCGGACAGCCGATCCAGGCGGTGGTGCCCACCGACAGGTGCGGCTCGTGGTCGAGCACCGCTCCGGCGCCCACCGTCGCACCGTGCAGGTCCGGCATCCCGGTGACCACCTGCGCCTGCGGGGAGATGCCGATCTCCCGCGCGACGGCGGCCCGCACGGTGCCGACCATGCTGCCGGAGGGCACCAGCGGTGGCAGCTTCGCCGGGTCCACCCCGGCGAGCCGCACCAGCTTGTCGTCGTAGCGCAGGAGGTCCAGGCGCCGGTTGTCGGTCAGCCAGGCCGCGGTCATCGACATGTGCGTGGCCGCCGCGACGCCGGTGAACCGCATCGCCAGGTAGTCGACGGGCTCCAGGTACCAGCGCGCCGCCCGGGCGACCTCGGGGCGGTCGCGCGCGAGATGCAGCATGTGCCCGACCGGGTCGGCGCCCGACGTCGACGGGACGCCCGCCGACCGCCGGATCCAGGTGGTCAGCGCCACCGGGTGGTAGCCCTGGACCGGGCCGCCGACCACCTTCCGGGAGTACGGCGCCCCGCGGGTGTCCATCCACATCACGCAGTCCCCCACCGGCACCCCGGACGCGTCGACCGGGACGGTGCTGGCCCACTGGCCGGTGACGCACACGGCCACGACGTCCTCAGCCTCCAGGCCGCTCTCCCGCATCCCCCGGGCGGACTCCTCCACGACGAGGCGCCACCACTCGTGCGCGTCCTGGGTGGAGGCGCCCCCGGGACCGCGCTGCGTCCGAACGCTCCGGTGCGTCCACCACACGACCTCCCCGCGCAGCGACACCAGGCCGACCTTGGGGCCTCCGGTGCCGAGGTCGACCGCGAGGACGTGCCCGCTCACTCCGGGCGCACCGGCTGCACAGGCGGCACGGCCTGCTGCTCGTCGAGCATCTCGCTCATCACCGCGACGACGAACTGCTCCACCTCGTCGGTCAGCCCCCCGGCCACGCCGCCGTAGATGGCGCTCATGAACGCCTCCTCACCGGCTGCGGTCCGCTCCTTGGCGTACTCGACGGCGGCGGCGAGGTCGGTCGCGAACGCCTCCGCGACCCCCGGCTGGGTCTGGGGACGGGTGACGGCCATGTGGATCGCGTTCGGGTACTGCTGGCCGTTGAAGCGCCAGCCCAGCGGGCGCATGTGGTCGGCGACGTGGTAGATGTCGAAGACGTCGGAGGTGAAGCTGAAGCAGAACGTCGGGCTGCCCATGATCCGCAGCTCCGGGTGCGACCGGACCGCGTCCTTCATGCTGTCGGCGGTGGCGAAGATGTCCCGGGCGTAGCGCAGGTAGCCGTCGCGGCCCAGCCGCACCATCGAGGCCCACGTCGCGGCGAGCAGGCCGCCCGAGCGGGAGCCCTCGATGCCCGGCGACATGTACTTGCCGCCGCTCCAGCCGACGAGGTGGAAGTACTGGCCGTTGCGCAGCGCCTGGTCGCGGAAGAGGAGCGTCGAGGTGCCCTTGAAGGCGTAGCCGTACTTGTGGGTGTCCGCCGAGATCGTCGTCACCCCCGGGACCCGGAAGTCGAACGGCTCGATCGGGTGGCCGAGCTGCTCACCGAACGGCAGGATGAACCCGCCGAGGCAGCCGTCGACGTGCATGCCGACGCCGCGCTCCTGCGCCAGGGCCGCGAGCTCGGCGATCGGGTCGACGGTGCCGTAGCCGTAGTTGCAGGCCGAGCCCATGATCGCGATCGTCTGGTCGTCGGTCACCTTCGCGACCTCGGCCGGGTCGACGACCGTCGTCGTCTCGTCGACCGGGACGGTGCGCAGCTCGACGCCGAGCAGGTGGCAGGCCTTGTCGAAGGCGGCGTGGCCGGTCTCCGGCTTGACGAAGTTGGGCCGGGCGATCCCGCGCTGCGAGGTGGCCTGCTCCCGGTAGGCGAGTACGGCGTGCAGGATGCTGCCGCTGCCGCCGCTGGTCACCATGCCGGCCGGCGTGGTACCGGTGACCGCGTCGCCGTGCATCAGGTCGAGCGCCATCGCGATGATCTCGCCCTCGAACTTCGTGGCGCTGGGGCACATGTCCCGCTGGAGCGCGTTGACGTGCGCGAACATCCCGAAGGCGTCGGTCAGGAACCGGTAGTGGTCGTGGTCGCCGCAGTACATGGTGCCCGAGCACCTGCCGGTCTCCCAGAACGCGTCCTCCTCGGTCGCCATCTCCCGCAGCTCGGCGAGGATCTCCTCCTGCGGCCGACCGTGCTCGGGAAGCGTCCGGTTCACGGGGAACCGCTCTGCGTAGGGGTAGTCCGCCATCAGCTCTGCGGGCGTCCTCACCGCCGGGGGCTCCGGGGGCGCGCACCCGCCTCCTCCGGGGCAGATGCTACGGGCGGGGAAGCGGTGGCGCGGGCGTTTCCGGACCGGCCCCCGCCTCGGAGAGCGCGTCGCGCAGCCCGAGGTGGTGGCGCGGCTCGGGAAGCCGGGCGGCGGCCACCGCGCTCAGCAGCAGCAGGGCGGCGAGTGCGCACAGGGACGGCGTGTAGGAGCCCGAGGACGTCCGGGTCAGCGCCATGAGCAGCACGAACAGCACGGAGGTCTGCCCGGCGAGCTGGATCAGCCCGTTGGAGGTGCCCTCGGGGGTCGGATAGGTGATCTCCGCGGCGTACTGCATCCCGATCGGCATCGCGCTGGTCATGAAGAAGCCGAGCACGAACGCCGCGGCGAACAGCCCGAGCAGCGTGCTCGCGAACGCGACGCCGAGCAGCGCCGGCGCGGCGACCCCGAGGGCGAGCACCAGGAAGGGCACCCGTCTGCGGGACCGGTCCGAGATCGCGGAGAGGACCACGGCGCCGATCACGCCGCCGAGGAGCAGCAGCGCGCCCATGCTGCCCGCGTCGCTGGAGGAGAAGCCGCGCGGCGCGACGATCTCCTCCACCCACGTGGAGATCCCGTTGAACACCCCCATCGCGACGAAGGCGATGACCAGGAAGACCGCGAACGGCCGCACCGCGAGTGCGTGCCGGAGACCGACCAGCATCACCGCGTGCGTGGTCGCCTGCTCGTCGTCCGGAGGGGCCGGCGGCCGGTCGCGCGCGACGACCACGAACACGATGCCGGCGAGCATCGCGCAGGCGCCGTACACCAGCTGCACCTCGGAGATCGAGAGGCTCCCGACCAGCAGCGGGGTCACCGCCAGGCCGATCCCCGCACCGAGCAGGTTGGCCAGCGTCACCAGGCTCACCGCCGTGGCCCGCTGCGACCGCGGGAACCAGTGGCCGGACATCGTGGTCCACGCGTTGAGCAGGAACGGCTGGGCGACCGCTGCGCCGAGGGTCGCCAGCAGCGCCGCCCAGTAGTGCGGTCCGACCAGTCCGCGGGCCAGTCCGGACACCCCGGCGAGCAGGCCACCGAAGCCGGCCGCGAAGCGCAGGCCGCGGCGGTCGATCAGGACCGACGCCGGGAGCGACAGGGGCAGGTAGACCACCATGAACGACATGGCGAGGGCCCCGATGGCCACGGCCGAGACGCCGTAGTAGCCCTGCGCCTCGCGGGTGACCGGGGCGTAGCCGATCCAGAGGATCTGGATCGTCAGGTTCACGCCCATGAACGCCGCCAGCACCACCCAGCGGTAGCCGGTCGCGCGTGCCGGGGACGCCATGGCCGAACGATAGCGATCCGCTCCCGTCCGCGCGGCAGGTTGCACCGACTCGCACGCCCGGTCCGACCCTGCCGGCAGCGCAGGGCACCCGCGGCAGCGCCAGGTTTCGGGACCAACGGCCTTGTGCCGCGACGACCTTTGCCTCTGGGGGCGGCGAGGCGGTGAGAGCGACGGTATTACAAGGCCACGGGACTACCCCCGTGGTCGGTCCCGCCGGCACGAGGTGAACGCCATGACGACGTATCGCAACCTCTGGACGGTGGTCGCGACCACTGTGGGGGCCATCGGCCTGATCGCCGCCTACCGCACGCTCACCCCGCTCGGCGTCATCGAGACCGGCCTGGCCTGCGGGCTCCTCGGCTGGACCACCGCGTGGTCCTGGCTGTCGGACTTCGGTCCGATACCGGCGAAGCGGCTGGCCGCGATCTCGGCGTGGACCGCCGTGATCAGCGTGGCGTTCTTCGGTGTCGTGATCGCGTTCGGGGGCTGGGCCCTGGTCGTGCTTCCCCCGCTGGTGCTCGGCTCCCCGCAGCTGATCGGCTGGGTGCGCAGCCGCAGGACCCGGCAGACCACCGACCGGGCGGCCGAGCAGGCGCGGCCGGAGCACCCCGACGACCAGCTTCCCCGGCTTCCCGAGGACCCGCTGGCGGCCCCGACGTACGCCGACGTGGTGCCGGGGACCGTGGACCCGCCGGCGTCGCCGCTGCGCGACCTCCCGGCGCCCGACGCGATGACCGACAACGAGCTGTGCGCAGCCTGGCGCAAGAGCTACGTCGCCCTCGAACGGTGCAGCTCCACGGTCGGCCGGTCGGAGCTCGTCGAGCTCCGCCAGGGCTACCTGGACGAGCTGGCCACCCGCTACCCCGAGGCGTTCGCCGCCTGGCTGGCCTCGGGGGCTCGGGCCGCCGGAGACCCGAGCAGGTTCCTGGGTCGCGAGCACCACCGCAGCCGCCGCAAGCACCACAGCTGACCGGCCTCGGCGCAGCGGCGCGAGGCGGCCGCACCCGACGGACATCGGACCGCAGAGCAGCCGGCCCCGGAGGTACCGGGGCCGGCTGTGCGCGCGGCAGTCCTGGGTCAGGTCGTGCGCCGGAACCCGGGGAAGCCGGGCGTCGCGTCATAGAGCAGGACGCCGTCGTCCACCAGGTCCCACGCGGTCGCGAGGATCTCGGCACGGTCGGCGATCGAGTCCGAGGCGACCGAGGCGACGACGTCCGCGGGCGTCCACGCGCCGTCGGTGACGGCGTCGGCGACGGCCTTGCGGAGGTTCTGCGGGTCGGTGTTGATCACCAGCATGAGGGGTGCCTTCCTGGTTCTTCCGGGTTCTGGTCGGGTGGTGCGGGGCGAGGTGTCGGACTGCGGCATTCGCCCGCCATGTCCCAGCCTGCGCCGGCTCGGTCCGGACCGGACGGGTCCTAGGTCCCTGCTCGCCGGACAGTCGTCCCGAGCGGTCGCCGGTGGGTGGACCTTGGACACGCAGGAAAGGGCCGTTCGTCCCCGGTTACGGTACGGACGACTCAGGATGCCGCCAGCAGGGTGCGTGACACTGGCCACTGGGGGGTACGCCATAGCTGAGAGGGAGGCGGTGCTCGTGGACGACGTCGTCACGTCGCCTCTGACTGCCGCCGAGCAGCTCGACGCCATCGGCCAGGCCGTGATCACCACCACCCCCGACGGCGTCATCGTGTACTGGAACGCAGCGGCGGAGCGGCTGTACGGCTGGAGCGCCGAGGACGTGCTGGGACGCAACATCGCCGAGGTCACCGTGCCGCAGGTGGGGCAGCAGATCGCCGAGGACATCATGGCCGCGCTGAACAGCGGGACCGCGTGGTCCGGCGGCTTCCCGGTCTGTCGCAAGGACGGCTCGCTGTTCCCGGCGCTGGTCACCGACGCCCCCGTAGAGCGCGACGGCAGGCTGGTCGGCATCGTGGGCGTCTCCACCAACCTGGGCACGGCGCTCCAGCCGCTGCTCGAGCGGTCGACCGACGCGGCACTGGTGCTGCGCTCCGACGCGGTGGTCGCCTACGCCAGCCCCGCCGTGCGGCAGCTGTTCGGCTGGCATGCCGAGGACCTGGTCGGCTGCTCGATCATCCCCTTCCTGCACCCCGAGGACCGCGCGGCGCTGGCGGACTTCCTCGCCGAGGTGGTGGCCACTCCCGGCGCGCACCCGCCGCTCGAGCTGCGGGTGCGCAGCCACGAGAGCGAGGAGTGGACCTGGGCCGAGGCGGCGCTCACCAACCTGCTCGACGACCCGGTCGTGCGCGGCGTGGTCTGCAACCTGCGGCGCGCGGTCCGCCGGGAGGCGCTCGCCGCCGCGGAGGAGAAGGCCCGCCAGCTCCAGACCGCCCTGGACTCCCGGGTGCTGATCGAGCAGGCGAAGGGCTTCTTGAGCAGTGCGCTCGATGTGACCCCGGAGGCGGCGTTCGAGCGGCTGCGCGGGTACGCCCGCAGCAACCACCTCAGGGTCCACGACGTCGCGGCCCGCGTGGTCTGCGAGCGCCTCACCGACCTGCCGGAATGACCGCTCGATCCGCCCCGGAATGACTATTGCCGCGGCCGTACAGGCGGCGATACCGTCGCCGGGACACGCCTGTTCGCGGTGACCGGCGGTCGCCACCCCGGCCCCGGTGGCTCCCGTGCCCAGGGAGGGCTCATGCACAGCTTCTCCAGCGCGCCCGACGCAGGAACGTCGCGATGACCACCTTCTCCGTCGCGGTCCGGGACACCCCCCGCCGCGCGACCTCCGACCCGGGACGGGTCGTCGTCGAGCAGGCCAAGGGCGCCCTGATGCTCCGCTACGGGATCAGCTCCTACGAGGCGCTGACCATCCTGACCGGCTGGGCGCGCGACGCCGAGGTCGGTCTCCAGCGGGTCGCCCGGCTCCTGATGACGGGGATCTGCCAGGGCGAGGTGTCCGACGAGGACGCCCTGCTCGTGCGCTGGCTCGAGCACCGGCTACGCACGGACCCCGAGCCGCGCCGCGCCGCCCGCTGACCGGTCCCCGGCACCAGCCCGCCGGGCCCGGGGCGGCGGTCCACCATGGGATGCAGCCGAACCCGCCCTGCCCACGACGTACACCTCGTGGGCAGGGCAGGTTCGTCATGGGAAGGTGAGACGGGCCGGCGGCGCGAACGCCCGCGGGAACCCGCTGCCGTCGACGGTGACGTCGGTGACCACCACGGGGTGGTCGGTGGTCCGCTGGACCAGCGGGCTGCGGTCCTCGACGTACCCGCTGAACCCGACCGCCCGCCGCCGGACACCGAAGACCCAGTCGACGTAGTGCGGCCGCCGCGCGTCGCAGACGCCCTTCACGTGCGAGCCGCCGCGCGCCGCCTTCATCGCCGCCTCGCCGGTCATCCGGCAGAAGTACCGCCGCCGGCTGTTCATGTCACCGGTGAGGAACAGCGGGACGCCGGTCTGGTTCAGCCGGTTCGCCACGGCGATCTCGATCGTGGTGGCCTGGCGCCGCCAGCGGCCCTGGTTCGGGTAGCGGCCGGCGTCGGCGGGGTTGTGGAAGTTGGCGAACCACACCAGGATCCCGCTCGCCCTGTTCTGGAGCAGGACCACGGGCATCGCCCGCAGGTGACCGTCGAAGTAGGGGATGTCGACGGTCGAGGACCGGACCAGCTCCCACTGGTCGGTGCGCCAGCCGATGGAGTTGTCGGTGTCCTTCTGCTTGAGCGCGAAGCCGGGGTAGACGGCCCAGTGGCCGCCGGTGATCGCCAGGAAGGCGCTGAGCTGGTCGCCCTGCATCTCCTGGAAGCCCACGACGTCGACGCCGTGCCGGTCGAGGAGCTGCACGGCCCAGCCGATCCGGGTGGCCCCGACGGCGCGGGCTCCTCCCGGCGGGGTGTGGCTGCTGCCGAGCACGTTGAAGGTGCTGAGGGTGAAGTGCGCCGCCGGCACCGGGGTCGCCGCAGCCCTCCCAAGCTGCGTCGATCCAGGCCCCGCGACGGTCACCGCCAGCATCGCTGACATCAGGAACGCGAGGGAGGCGCGCCTCGGCCGCCTCCCGCAGTGAATTGCTCGCATCTCCCGACTGTAAGACGTCCGAGATGGGTGTGATGGGTGTTTCGGGTCAATCGTCGCTCCTGTCTGGACTGTGCAACGCGACGAGCAGCTCCAGCACCCGCCGCGGGTCCTCGAGCCGGTCCCCGAACAGCTCGCGCACCTGGGTCATCCGGTAGCGCACCGTCTGCGCGTGCACGTGCAGGTCCCGCGCGACGTCCTCCCGTCGGCCCTGATGCAGCAGCCAGGAGCGCAACGTCTCGGCGAGCCGCTCGGCGACCGCCGGCCGCAGACCGTCGAGCGGCGCCAGGGCCCGGGCCCGCAGGTCGGCCGCCGCGTCGGCGTCCGCCCCGAGCACCAGCTCGGGAAGCACCTCCTCGGTGTCCAACGGCTGCTCGGCCGCCGGCGCCACGTCACGGGCGCGCACCGTCCGCTGGTACGACGTGCGCGCGAGTGTCCAGGGCCGCGCCGGCCCGACGACGGATCGGCGACCCCGCAGCACCCGCATGAGGTGCGTGCGCCCGGCACCCTCGGCGTCCGGCACCAGCAGCAGCACCAGCCCGGCGTCGTCGGCGAGGCCGGGGAGGTCGTCGACCACGAGCGTCGCCGCCCCGAGCAGCGCGGCCACGCCGCGAGCCTGCGGCGCGGCGACCAGCACCGCGGTGAGCGTCCTCGGGGTGGTCCAGTCGGCCTGATCCGCGGCCTCGGCAAGCGCGTCCGGTCCGGCGCCGGCCAGGAGCTGGCGGCCGAGCCGCTCCAGGCGCCGTTCGCGGAGCCGCCCGGACCGGCTCAGCTCGTCGGTGTGCCCGGCCACGCTCGCCGCGGACAGCTCGTCGATGTAGGCGAAGACCAGCTCGGCGAACCGGCCCATCGTCGCGGCCGGCAGCCCGGCCTGCGCGGCCGTGGCCGCGAGCTCGCGCCAGGACACCCGCGCACCCACCCGGTACGCCGACAGCAGGGCGTCCATGCTGCGGCCGCTGCGGGCCTCGCCGCGCCCGAGCGCGTAGGCACCCTCGAGCGTGGCGGCGAGCGGATGGCTCGGGTCGGACCCCCGTGGCCCGGAGGCCAGCTTGAGGAAGCCGCCGAGCGCCATCCGGACCGCCCGCTCGACGTTGACGCCCATCTCTCCGCTCAGCGCACCGGCGTAGCTCGGCACCTCGACCATGATCACCCCGACCGTCTCCCCGGCGACCGTGGCGAGCCGTTCCCGCATCGCCGCGGCGACCTGCGGCTCCAGGGCGAGGTCGGCCGCACCCCGGGCCGTGGGGCTGGGTGTGGTCTCGGTCACCGCCTGTCTCCTCCGAACAGTTCTCCGCTGTCGATTCACTCGAAGAGGTCAGGTCTTCACCCCTTCCAGACGACATCCTAGAACGGTGAGCATCTCCGTCCGGCCTTCGCGCCCCGCCCTGCGTGACGGCCTCGTCCGGTTCGCCGAGCAGGTCACCACGCCGCTGCTGCCCGCCGACTACCTCGACCTCTTCCTCCCGCTGCGCTCGGGCGCGGACCTGCGCGGCCGGGTCGTCGAGGTGCACCCCGAGACCCGGGACGCCGTCACGCTCGTGATCCGGCCCGGCCGCGGCTGGGCCGGTCACGAGCCCGGGCAGTACGTCCGCATCGGCGTGGACGTCGACGGCGTACGTCAGTGGCGCGCCTACTCGCTCACCTCGCGCACCGGACGCCCGGACGGCCGGATCAGCATCACGGTGAAGGCGATCGCCGACGGCACCGTCAGCAACCACCTGGTGCGACGGGCGCGGCCCGGCATGACCGTGCAGCTGGACCAGGCCACCGGGGATTTCGTGCTTCCGTCCCCGGCACCCGCGAAGGTGCTGTTCCTGACCGCCGGGAGCGGCATCACCCCGGTGATGGGCATGCTGCGCAGCCACCGCGAGGCGCTCACCGACGTCGTGGTGGTGCACTCCGCGCCGACGCCGGCCGACGTGGTGTTCGGCGGCGAGCTGCGGATGCTGGCCCGCCACGGCGCACTGAGGCTCCTCGAGCGGCACACCGACACCGACGGCCTGCTCGACCCGGCCGAGCTCGACGAGCTCGTCCCCGACCTCGCGGAGCGGGAGACCTGGGCGTGCGGGCCGACCGGGCTGCTGGACGCCGCGCAGGCCGCCTGGGACGCCCGCGGCCGCAGCGCCCGGCTGCACACCGAGCGCTTCCGGCCGAGCGTGCTCGTCGCCGGAGAGGGCGGCCGGGTCACCTTCTCGCGCACCGGTACGACGGTGCAGGCCGACGGCGCCACGCCGCTGCTCGACGCCGGCGAGCGGGCCGGCGTGCTGATGCCCTCGGGCTGCCGGATGGGCATCTGCTTCGGCTGCGCCACCCCGTTGCGCGAAGGAGCCGTGCGCGACCTCCGCAACGGCGAGCTCACCACGGCCGCGCCGGGCGACGGGGTCGTCGTGCAGACCTGCATCTCCGCGGCCGCCGGCCCCTGCGACCTCGACCGCTGACCGCCCAATGCGACTCCGCACCTCGCCACCCTCGAAGGAGACTCCCATGACCGTGCTCGAGAACAAGGACCTCAACCCGGCCGCACATCTGACGCCTGCCGACATCGAGGCGCTCGGCGTCGAGCTCGACGCGATCCGCCAGCAGGTCGTCGACAGCCGCGGCGACCGCGACGCGGCGTACATCCGGTCGGTGATCGCCGCGCAGCGCAGGCTCGAGCTCGCCTCCCGCGGCGTACTGCTGGTCTCGCTCCTCCCGCCGGCGTGGCTCGCCGGCACCGTCGGGCTCGCGGTCGCGAAGATCCTGGAGAACATGGAGATCGGGCACAACGTCATGCACGGCCAGTGGGACTGGATGCGCGACCCGAAGATCCACTCCACGACCTGGGAGTGGGACAACGCCTCGCCGTCGGAGCAGTGGAAGCACTCGCACAACGAGCTGCACCACACGTACACCAACGTCATCGGCCGCGACAACGACCTCGGCTACGGCATCATGCGCGTCGACGAGGACCAGCGCTGGCACCCGCTCTACCTGGCCCAGCCCCTGTGGAACCTCCTCAACGCCTGCTTCTTCGAGTACGGCATCGCGGCGTACGACCTGGAGCTGGGCAGGAACCTCAGGTCCGCGAAGCGGCGCAGCAGCCCGGCGTTCCGCGCCCGCGGGCGGCAGGTGCTGGGCAAGATCCGGGCGCAGGTCACCAAGGACTACGTCGTGCACCCGCTGCTGTCGGGGCCGTCGGCGCTCAGCACGCTGACGGCGAACGCGACCGCCAACCTGGCCCGCAACCTGTGGACGCACTCGGTGATCATGTGCGGCCACTTCCCCGAGGGCGTGGAGACCTTCTCGCGGCGCTCGATCGAGGGCGAGACCCGCGGGGAGTGGTACCTGCGGCAGATGCTGGGCTCGGCGAACATCGACGGCAGCAGGCTGCTGCACCTGATGACCGGCAACCTGTCGTACCAGATCGAGCACCACCTGTTCCCGGACCTGCCGAGCAACCGCTACCAGGAGATCGCGCCCAAGGTGCGGGACCTGTTCGAGCGGTACGGGCTCAGCTACACGACCGGGCCGCTGCCGCGGCAGGTGGGCTCGGCGTGGAGCAAGGTGCTCCGGCTGTCGCTGCCCAACGACTTCCGGGCGACCGCGGCCGCTCGGGTGGTCGCGCTCGCCGCGCCGGTGCGCGGCGATGCCGCCGACGGCGAGGCCGCGTAGCGCCGGCCCTCAGAACAGGCCGTCGAGGACCAGGCCCTCGAGGACCAGGCCGAGCCGGTCGCCGAACAGCAGGTGCCGGGCTGCGCCCGCCGGCCGGTCCGCCTCGAGCACGGTCAGCACCTGGCCGAGCGCGGGGCTCCAGGCCTGCCCGATGACGGTGCCGTGGCCGCTGAGGCCCAGCGGGGCCAGCGAGAGCTGCTCTCCGACGTGCGAGGCGGTCGTGGTGGTCATGGGGGAGGAATCGGCCCCGGTGGCGTCGTCCTGAACCGTACGGCGGGCCGGCGTGGCCCGGCCGGGGGAACCGTTCACGGGGACCCTCATCGCAGCGGCAGCAGCCCGAGGGCGGCCGCCTCCTCCTCGAGCTCCTCGCGCACCGACGGGTGCGCCGCGTTGCCGATCAGCTGGCGGGCCTGGTCGTTCTGGGTGTTGCCCCACAGCTCGGCGACGCCCTGCTCGGTGACCACCGCGGACGGCTGGAACGACGTCACCGGCTCCTCGATCATCGGCACGATCGTGGACACGTCGGCGCGCGGGTGCCACGAACGCAGCGCGATCAGCGCCTGACCGCCCTCGGCCTGCAGCGCGCCGACGATGAAGTCGGTCTGCCCGCCGAAGCCGCTGTGGATCTTGCCGTGGATGCGTGAGGCGTTCACCTGGCCGTAGAGGTCCACCTGCAGCGCGGTGTTCACCGACACCATCAGCCGGTTGCGCGAGATCAGACCGGGGTGGTTCGTGGTCTCGGTCCGCAGCAGCCGGAGGCGGGGGTTGCCGTCGGCCCAGCGGTAGAGCTGCTCGGAGCCGAACAGGAACGACGCGGTGAGCGGGGTGTCGGCGTCGAGGGCGCCGCGGCGCTCGAGGTCGAGGATGCCGTCGCTGACCATCTCCGACCAGACCCGCAGCCCGCGCCGGTCGCGCAGTCCGCTGAGCACCGCGTCCGGCACGGCGCCGATGCCGAGCTGGAGTGTCGACCCGTCGGCGATCCGCGAGGCGACCTTCTCCGCGACGGCGGCCGACACCTCGTCGACGAGCGGCGGGGCCGGCGTGTTCAGCGGGTCCTCGGCCTCGACACCGTGGTCGACGACGTCGAGCGGCAGCTCGCCGTCGCCGTACACGTAGGGCACGTGCCGGTCGAGCTGCGCGACCACCAGGCCGCCGCGCGCCCGGACCGCCTCGATCGCAGAGGGCAGCACGTTCACCTCGCCGCCGAGGGACACCTTCCCGTCCCGTGGCGGTGAGGTGTGCACGAGGACCAGGTCGGGCGGCAGCTGTCGGTGGTACAGCCGAGGCAGCAGCGACAGCCGGGTCGGGACGTACGCGAGCCGCGGGCTGTGCCGAGCGCCGGGGCCCACGAACGCGGTCTCGAGCACCACGCCCTCGCGGTCGGGCAGCCCGAGCTGGGGGTTCAACACGTTCAGGACGTAGCTCTCGACGGTCTTGTCCAGCCTGCCGAGCACCGTCCACGGGGTGGCCGCGTTCCCGCTCACCACGACCCGAGGCCGCGGAGGCAGGGCGGCCAGGACGTTGTCGAGCCCCTCCACACCGGTCACACGCATGGCCCCATCATCCGAGCCGGGCCACGAGCCCGACAGGGCCGCACGTCCCAGGGCGAGGGACCTCCGACCCGGCCCGCACACCGCGCTGAGCGGGGCTACTCAGGACGGTTGAGCACGCGGGCGCTGTCCTCGGACCCCGCTTCCGTGGCGTCATGGAGACATGACCCGCTATGCCGACCCGCGCCGCTGCCCGGACTGCCTGGAGACTCTGCCGTACGGCGCCGGCCAGTGCCCGCACTGCGCGCTCACCCTGCGGGGCGACGACGCACAGGCCCTGTTCCTGACGCTCCGCCGCGCCGACGAGCTCGTCGCGGTGCTGCGCTCCCGGTCCGGGCCGATGGGCTCGACCGGCGGGGAACCTCGCGGCTCGGCGGGGCAGAGCCCGCGGCTCGCCGCCGCAGAGCCCGCGGCTCGGCGGGCGTCCCTGAGCACGGCCACCGTGCCGCAGGTGCTGCTCGCCCTCGGGGCCGGTTGCCTGCTGGTCGCCGCGCTGGTCTTCCTCGCGGTCACCTGGTCGGTGCTCGGAGTCGGTGGCCGGACCGGGGTGCTCGTGGCGCTGACCGCGCTCACCGGCACGCTCGCGGGCTGGGCGGCCCGCCGCGGGCTGCGGGCAGCCACCGAGGCGCTGGGGCTCGTCGCGCTCGGACTGCTGCTGCTCGACGTCGCCGGGGCCTGGAGCGCCGGCTGGCTCGGGACACTGGGGCTTCCCGGCCTCCTCGTGGTCGCGGGGTCGCTGCTCGCGGCGGCCGCTGCGAGCGCGGCCGTGGCGGTACGCCGCGGCACGGCGGTCCGGTTCGCCTCCGGCGAGGTGGTCGCGGGGCTCGGCGTCGGCCTGGCCGCGCTGGGCGTACGCACGGCCCACGGCTGGCCCACCGCGTCGCTGGCCGCGCTGGCCGCCGTCCTCTGGGCCGTGGCGGCGGCAGCGCTGCTCGACCGGGCCCGCCTGGGCACCGCGACCCTCGTCGCGGCCGCCGCGGCCGCGCTGGCCTGGCTCGACCTGCTCGCCGAAGGACTGGACCGCGCGGCCGCGCAGCCCACGTGGTCCGCACTCTGGGCACACGGTGGCGCCTGGCCGTTGCTCGCCGCAGCCGCGCTCGCGGCCGGGGCGGCGGCGCCGCCCCGACTGCCGGTGCCGGTGCGGGTGGGCGGCGCGGCCGTCGCGCAGGCGATCCTCGCCGGCCTGGTGCTGCTGCCGACGATCGACCGACCGGAGGTGGCGACGCTGGTGGTGGCCGTGCTGACCGCCGCGGCCGCGGCCCCGGCGTGGCTGCTGCGGCGCCCCTGGGGCCTGGTCAGCGGCCTCACCCTCACCGGTTCCGTGCTGTGGACCGCGGCGGTGTGCGGAACGCTCGCGATCCGGGTCCTGCTCACGGTCGCCGACACGGTGGGCGCGCAGGTGTGGTCCTCGGGCGCGGGCGCCCGGATGGCGGTGTCCGACGTGGCGCCCGACCTCGCGCCCTGGCTGCTGCTGGTCGCGGTGCCGACCCTGCTGGTCGGGTGCGGCACGCTGGTCCGGCTGAGCGGGCCGGAGCGCGAGCTGATCCCCCGGTCAGGGGACCCGCGGGTCGCCGCCTCGGTGGCGGCCGGGACCGTCGTGGCGTTCTGCGCGCTGCATCCGCTGCCGGTCTGGCTCGTGCTGGCGCTGCTGCTGGCGGCCGCCGCCGGTCTCGCCGCGTGGTGGGGGCACGACGCGGCCACGTCGTCGCTGGTCGCGGCCACCGGGTTCGTCGCCGCGGCGACCGTGCTCGGGCTCGCCGCCGCCTGGCTCACCGCCGCTGCGCTGCTCGGCGCCCTGGTGCTCGCAGGCTGGGTGGTGCTCCGCGCCCGCGCGGCGCTGCTCGCCGAGGTCGCCGCCGCGCTCGCCGCTGCGGTGCTCGCCGGCTGCGTGTGGACCTGGTCGGCCCTGGCGGGCGTCGACGCTGCGTGGGGGGCCCTGCTCGTGCTCGGCACGCTCGGCGCCGTGTCGCTGCTGCTGCTGGTCCCGGGACGGCCGAGCGACCGGATGGCCTCCGGTCCGGCGATCGGCTCGGCCGCGGCCGCGGTGCCGGTCATGGTGGCCGGTGCCGCACTCGCACCCGTCGGCACCGCTGCCGCCTGGGTCGCGGTCTACCTCACCGTGACCGGCGCCGCGGTCGCGGCCCACGCGCTGCTCGGTCACGGCTCGCAGATCCAGGCCTGGGCGGGTGGCGCGCTGCTGGCCGCGGCGACCTGGGTGCGGCTGTGGGATCTCGGGATCCGCACCCCGGAGGCCTACACGCTTCCGTCGGCGCTCGTGCTGACCGCGGCCGGGCTGTGGCACCTGCACCGGCGCCCGGGCGCGGCGACGCTGCCCGCGTTGACCCCCGGGCTGGTGCTCTGCCTGCTGCCCAGCCTGCTGCGGGTGCTGGCCGAGCCCGACGGCCTCCGGCCGGTGCTGCTCGGGACGGCGTGCGTCGGGCTGGTGCTGGCGGGAGCCCGGCTGGGCTGGGCGGCCCCGCTGATGGTCGGCGCCGTGGTCGGCGCGCTGGAGGTGCTCCGGCTGGCCGCTCCGTTCCTGGACGCGTCGGTGCCGCGGTGGGTGCTGATCGGTGCCGCGGGTGCGCTGCTGGTCGGGGCCGGCATCAGCTGGGAGCAGCGGGTGCGCGACGCGCGGACGCTGGCCGGCTACGTGGGCCGGCTCCGGTGACCGGGTGGCGCCGCCGGCCGGCGGCGTACTCGCCGTAAAGGCGAAGGCGAGGAGCCCGCACCGGTAGTGCGAGATCCTCGCCTTCCAAACTCTTGGTGAAGCGCCCCCGTCTGGACACAACCAAAAGCTATGACGTCCTGCTGACCTCGGTCAGTCCAGTTCGTCGCCGCGCCGCTGCTCGGGAACCATCCCGGTCAGCAGGTCACGAACCTCGGACTCGCGATATCTGCGATGTCCCCCGAGAGTCCGGATCGAGCTCAGCTTGCCGGCCTTGGCCCACCGGGTGACCGTCTTCGGGTCCACTCGGAACATGGCCGCCACCTCTGCAGGCGTGAGCAACGGTTCGGACTCAGGTGGCCGCGTGTTCATAGCAGGCCTCCCTCACTG
The DNA here is from genome assembly GCA_963811365.1 of uncultured Actinomycetota bacterium. Taxonomy (GTDB): domain Bacteria; phylum Actinomycetota; class Actinomycetes; order Propionibacteriales; family Nocardioidaceae; genus CAWEQW01. Next base: position 170,307 of record CAWEQW010000006.1, read on the forward strand.
TGTGTGCCAACCCCGGAACGCGGGAAGCCCCGCGCCCCGTCACTTCAGTCTTCTTCCCCACGATGCTAGACAACGGGAAAATGTATGACAATGACTCATATGAGTCACTAACGCCCCGTGACTAGTCATTTTGGGCTACCCATCATAGTTCGCCAGTCCGGCATGTGGCCGGAAAGACTCTAACTTCCGTAGTCTGGGCACAAGCGTCACTCACCCCGTTATCGCTGATCCTCGCCGCCCGCGCCACCCTTCGCGGGCCCGACACCGAAAGGTCACCACCGTGACCGAGAACTCGTCCCCCGACGGCGTGTTCGCCCGGGCCTCCGGCCACGAGCAGGTCGTCTACTGCCACGACGAGGCCTCGGGCCTCAAGGCGATCATCGCCATCTACTCCACCGCGCTGGGTCCTGCGCTCGGCGGCACCCGCTTCTACCCCTACGCGACCGAGTCCGACGCGCTCGCGGACGTCTTGAACCTCTCCCGGGGGATGGCCTACAAGGCCGCGCTCGCCGGTCTCGACCTCGGCGGCGGGAAGGCCGTGATCATCGGGGACCCGGTCACCGACAAGTCGGAGGCTCTGCTGCGCGCCTACGGCCGCTTCGTGCAGTCCCTCGGCGGCCGCTACCGGACCGCCTGCGACGTCGGCACCTACCCCGAGGACATGGACGAGGTCGCGCGGGAGTGCTCGTACGTCACCGGGCGCACGGTCGCGCACGGCGGAGCCGGCGACTCCTCGGTGCTGACCGCGTACGGCGTCTTCCAGGGGATGCGCGCCGCCGCCGAGACGACGTGGGGCGCTCCGACGCTGCGCGGCCGCACGGTCGGCGTGGCGGGGGTCGGGAAGGTCGGCCACCACCTGGTGCGGCACCTCGTCGAGGACGGGGCGGCCGTGGTCGTCACCGACGTCGACCCCGCCGCCGTGGCCCGGGTCCGGGCCGCCCACCCGCAGGTGCGGGCGGTGCCCGACGCCGCCGCGCTGGTGACCGAGCCGATCGACGTCTACGCGCCCTGCGCGCTCGGCGGCGCGCTCTCCGACGACGTGGTCTCGGTGCTCCGGGCGTCCGTGGTGTGCGGAGCGGCCAACAACCAGCTCGCCCACGACGGCATCGAGAAGCAGCTCCAGGATCGCGACGTGCTCTACGCGCCCGACTACATGGTCAACGCCGGCGGGCTGATCCAGGTCGCCGACGAGCGCGAGGGGTTCTCGTTCGAGCGCGCCCAGCACCGGGCGGCCAGGATCTACGACACCACCAAGCGCGTCTTCGCGCTGGCCGCCTCCGACGGCGTACCGCCTGCCGTGGCCGCCGACCGCCTGGCCGAGCGGCGGATGACCGAGATCGGGCGGTTGCGCGGTCTCTGGCTGCGCTGAGGGCCCGAGAAGCCGGGTGGGGTCGGCGGCAGGCCTCCGGTGGTCACCGGAGGCCTGCCAGACCGGGGTCGGTCGCGGCAGCGGGCCTCGGTCAGTCGGCCCACGCGTCGTCGTCGACGAGGTCGTCCACGCCCCCCGCATCGTCGTCGGGAGCAGAGTCGTCGTCCTCGTCGCCGCCATGCAGCTCTCGTGCCAACGCGCCGAAGTCCGTCTCGTGAGTGCGGTACTTCAGGTCGCGGGCAACCTTGGTCTGCTTGGCCTTAGCACGGCCGCGCCCCATAGGGTCGACCCCCTCGTACACTTGGCCGGAGTCGCGTCTCCCCTGCGCCCCGGCACGTCGTCGTGCAGTGTCGAGGACGGGCTACCCGCGCGTCCGGTCTCTCCGTTGGTTTGTCGTGAGCCCAACGGTACCCGCCCGGGGCCCGTTCCTGCACATCCTGGTCAGCGGTTTCCCGGCGAACCGTGCCTGACCTCGCGAAAAGCCGCGCACCGTTCGCTTCCGGCGGACAGGACCGGTGCGTCCGGGCCGGTCCTGGGCGCCGACACCGGCCCCGGCACAGACCCGACACCGGTCCCGGCACAGACACTGGCGCGCTACCAGCCCGGGTGCGTGCCGTGCAGCCGGACGGAGCCCCCCGGCTCCTGGTCGGCGTCCACCGAGCGCACCTCGCCGGCCACCCAGGCGTCGATGCCGTGACCCTCCAGCAGGCTCACCGCCCGGTCGGCGTCCTCGGCCGCGACCAGGGCGACCATGCCGACGCCACAGTTCAAGGTGCGCTCCAGGTCCGGCTGCGCGACGCCGCCGACCCGGCGGACCAGGTCGAACACCGGCGCCGGCGTCCAGGTCGCCCGGTCGACCGAGGCGGTGAGCTCCTCGGGCAGCACCCGCTGCAGGTTCTCGGCCAGGCCGCCGCCGGTGACGTGCGACATGGCGTGCGTCCGGGTGCCGCGAGCCAGGTCCAGGCAGGCCTTGGCGTAGATCCGGGTCGGCTCGAGCAGCTCCTCGCCGAGCGTGCGGCCGAGCTCGTCGACGTACCGGTCGAGCCTCCAGCCCGCCCGGGTCAGCAGGACGTGCCGGACGAGCGAGTAGCCGTTGGAGTGCAGGCCGCTCGAGGCCATCGCGACCACGACGTCGCCCGGGCGGACCTTGCCCGGTCCGAGCAGGTCTGCGGCCTCCACGACGCCGGTGGTCGAGCCCGCGACGTCGTACTCGTCGGGCCCGAGCAGCCCCGGATGCTCGGCGGTCTCCCCTCCGACCAGGGCACAGCCGGCCGAGACGCACGCCTCGGCGATGCCCTGGACGATCGCGGCGATCCGCTCGGGCACCACCCGTCCGGTGGCGATGTAGTCGGTGAGGAAGAGCGGCTCGGCCCCGCAGACCACCAGGTCGTCGACGAGCATCCCGACCAGGTCGAAGCCGATCGTGTGGTGCACGTCCATCGCCTGCGCGATCGCGGCCTTGGTCCCGACGCCGTCGGCGGAGGAGGCCAGCAGCGGCCGGTCGTAGGCCTTCAGGGCGCTGGCGTCGAACAGCCCGGCGAAGCCGCCGATGCCGCCGATCACCTCCGGTCGGGTGGCCTTCTGCACCCAGACCTTCATCAGCTCGACGGCCCGGTCGCCGGCGTCGATCGAGACGCCGGCCTGCTCGTACGTCGCACCGCCGCTGACCTGCTCGGGCATCGGACTCCTCGCGCTCGGGTGGGTGGACCGGTGGCTAGGGACGCTCGAGCGCGTCGGAGGCGCCCGCGCCGGCCAGCGAGACGCTCAGCCCGTCGGCGTCGGTGATCAGCGGGGTGTCGATCTCCAGGAGGTGCTTGCCGAGGTGCTCGGGCTCGGGCAGCGGCACCGGGTAGACGCCGTCGAAGCAGGCCCGGCACAGGTTGTCCCTCGGGACCGCGGTGGCGTCGACCAGCTCGTCGAGCGAGATGTAGCCCAGCGAGTCGGCGTCGATCGACCGGCAGATCTCGTCGCTGCTCAGGCCGTTGGCGATCAGCTCGGCGCGGGAGGCGAAGTCGATGCCGTAGAAGCACGGCCACTTGACCGGCGGCGAGGAGATCCGGACGTGCACCTCGCGGGCGCCGGCCTCGCGGAGCATCCGGACCAGGGCGCGCTGGGTGTTGCCGCGCACGATCGAGTCGTCCACGACGACGAGCCGCTTGCCCTCGATGACGTCGCGGAGCGGGTTGAGCTTGAGCCGGATGCCGAGCTGGCGGATCGTCTGCGACGGCTGGATGAAGGTGCGCCCCACGTAGGAGTTCTTCACCAGACCGGACCCGTAGGGGATCCCGCTCTCCTCGGCGTACCCGATCGCGGCCGGGGTGCCGGACTCCGGCACCGGGATCACCAGGTCGGCGTCGGTGGGGAACTCGCGCGCCAGCCGGCGGCCGATCTCCACCCGCACGGTGTGCACCCGCTTGTCGCTCATGAGCGTGTCCGGGCGCGCGAGGTAGACGAACTCGAACAGGCAGTGCTTGGGCGCCGGCTCGGCGAACTGCCGGGCGCGGAGCCCCGCCTCGTCGATGGCCACCAGCTCACCGGGCTCGATCTCGCGGATGAACGACGCCCCGACGATGTCGAGCGCCGCGGTCTCCGAGGCGACCACCCAGCCCCGCTCCAGGCGGCCGAGCACCAGCGGGCGGATGCCCTGCGGGTCCCGGGCGGCGTACAGGGTGCTCTCGTCCATCCACACGAACGAGAAGGCGCCCCGCACGTCGCGGAGCACGGTGACGGCGTTCTCCTCGAGGCTCTTGTCCGGGTGGTGGGCGAGCAGCGCGGTCACCAGGCTGGTGTCGTTGGTGGAGACCGGCGCGTTGCGCATCGAGATCTCCAGCTCGCCCAGCTCGCCGGCGAGCCCCTCGACCCGCTCCGCGAGCTCCCGGGTGTTGGTGAGGTTGCCGTTGTGGGCGAGCGCGAGGGAGCCGGTCGCGGTGGGCCGGAACGTCGGCTGCGCGTTGTGCCACGTGCTGGCGCCAGTGGTCGAGTAGCGGGCGTGCCCGACGGCGAGGTGGCCCTTCAGCGACTCCAGCGTGGACTCGTCGAACACTTGGGAGACCAGCCCCATGTCCTTGAACACGAGGATCTGCCGGCCGTTGCTGACCGCGATGCCCGCGGACTCCTGGCCGCGGTGCTGCAGCGCGTAGAGCCCGTAGTAGGTCAGCTTGCTGACGTCCTCGCCGGGGGCCCACACTCCGAAGACGCCGCACGCGTCCTGCGGTCCTGCGTCCTGCGGGTCGATGGCCGAGGTCAGCCGGCCGTCGCCTCGGCGGGCACGACCGGGTCCGGGGGGATGAGCCACGCTCCGGAGTCTACGGTCCGGCACCTCGCTCTGCGAATCACCGCTCGGCGGTGACACCTCCCGCGAGGTGGCCGAGCAGCAGCGTCTCGGCGAGGCAGACCCGCTCGAACTCGGCGAGGTGCAGCCCCTCGTTGATGCCGTGGGCGCGGGTGTCCGGGTCCTCGACGCCGGTGACCAGCACGGAGGCCTCGGGGAAGGCGTCCCGGAACGCGGCGATGAACGGGATCGAGCCGCCCATGCCCATGTCGACCGGCTCCACGCCGTCCCAGGCCTGCCGGAACGCGGTCCGGGCGGCGTCGTAGGCCGCGCCGGTCGCGTCGATGGCGGTCGGCTCGCCCCTGTCGCCCTCGTGGACGGTGACCTGCGCTCCCCAGGGTGCGTGCCTCTCGAGATGCTCGACGAGGTGCCGCATGGCGCGCCGGCCGTCGTCGCCGGGGGCCAGCCGCACGGAGACCTTCGCCCGGGCGACCGGATGCAGGGTGTTGCTCGCCTCGGCCACCGGGGTGGCGTCGAGGGCGATCACGCTGACCGCCGGCTTGGCCCAGAGCCGCTCGACGACGCTGCCCGAGCCGATGAGCTCGACGCCGTCGGCGATCCCCGCCTCGGCGCGCAGCCGCTCGAGCGGATAGTCCACCTCGGCCGCCGAGCCGGCGTGCAGACCGGCGACGGCCACGTCGCCCCGGTCGTCGTGCAGGGTCGCGAGCAGCCGGACCAGCGCGGTGAGGGCGTCGGGCGCCACCCCGCCCCAGAGCCCGGAGTGCACCGCGTGGGTCAGCGTGCGGACCTCGACGACGCAGTCCAGAAGGCCCCGCAGGCTGGTGGTGAGCGCCGGCACGCCGACGTCCCAGTTGGCCGAGTCGGCGATCACGATCACGTCGGCGGCGAGCAGGTCGCGGTGCGCGTCCAGGAACGCCTCGAGGGTCGGGGAGCCGACCTCCTCCTCGCCCTCCACGAGCACGGTGACGCCCACCGGCAGGTCCGCACCCCAGGCCCGCACCGCCGCCAGGTGCGCCGCGATGCCGGCCTTGTCGTCGGCCGCACCCCGGCCGTACAGCCGAGGACCGCGCTCGGTTGGCTCGAACGGGTCGGAGTCCCAGGCCGCCACGTCGCCGGTGGGCTGCACGTCGTGGTGGGCGTACAGCAGCACCGTGGGGGCGCCCGTGGGGGCCGGGCGGCGGGCCACGACGGCGGGCGCGCCCCCGGCGACGACGAGGACCTGCACGTCGTCGAAGCCCTCGGCGCGGAACAGTGCCGCGGTCGCCTCTGCGGAGCGGCGGACGTCCTCCGCGCGCGCCGGGTCCGCCGACACCGAGGGGATCCGCACGAGGGCGTCGAGATCCGCGCGCACGGAGGGCAGCACGTCGCGGACGGCGTCCCGGAGCTGGTCGAGGGTCTGCGGGGTGGGCGTCATGGCGTCACCTTAGGCACCGGCAACGGCAGCAGCCCGCTGAGGTCCGACCGCTCGCCCGAGGCCCGGAGCCGCGGGCCGGCCGCGGCGGTGGACCAGGCGAGGTCGCCGACCGCGACGGCGATCCAGGTCTCCGCGTCGGTCTCCACGACCGCGGGCGGGGTGCCCCGGGTGTGCCGGGTGCCCTCGACGCACTGGGCCACGGCGTACGGCGGGACGCGGACCTCGACGGCACCGCCCGGCGCCGTGGCGACCAGCACGGCCAGGAGGTGCTTGGTCAGCAGCCGGAGGTCCTCGGGGTCACGGTCCCCGCGACGGAACCGGCCGAGCGCAGCGGCCACCGCCGCGGGGTCGGCGGGGCGCAGGCGCAGCGGCACGGCCGGCTCCTCCCGCCGTCGTCAGCCGAGCGCGGCCGGCAGCGTCGCCGACCAGGCCGCTCGCAGCTCGCCGAGCTCGACGGAGAACAGGTCCTGCACGTCGAGCAGCGCAGCGGGACCGCGGCCGTCGGTCACCCCGATGCGGGCGTGCGGGAAGCCGCGCGCGGTGCACATGTCGGTGAACCGGACCTCCTCGGAGCGCGGCACGGCCACGATCGCCCGCCCCGCCGACTCGCTGAACAGCGCGACCGCGGGCTCCAGCGGCCGGCCCACGCCCGCGGACGGGTCGTCGGGCAGCCACACCCGGACGCCGACGTCGTGGCGCAGGCAGGCCTCCACCAGCGCCTGGGCCAGACCGCCCTCGGAGAGGTCGTGGGCGGCGTCCACGAGCCCGTCGCGGGAGGCGTTGACCAGGATGTCGGCGAGCTCCTTCTCCGCCGCGAGGTCGACCTGCGGCGGCAGGCCGCCGAGATGGCCGTGCTCGACGTCGGCCCAGGCCGAGCCGGAGAGCTCCGCGCGGGTGGCGCCGAGCAGGTAGACCTGCTGCCCCTCGGCCACGAAGCCCGACGGCGTGCGCCGGGTGACGTCGTCGATGACGCCGAGCACCGCGACCACCGGCGTCGGCAGGATGGCGGTCTCGCCGGTCTGGTTGTAGAGGCTGACGTTGCCGCCGGTGACCGGGACGCCCAGTGCGCGGCAGCCCTCCGCCAGCCCGCGGGTGGCCTCCGCGAACTGCCACATCACGTCCGGGTCCTCCGGCGAGCCGAAGTTGAGGCAGTCGCTGACCGCGAGCGGCCGGGCGCCGGTCGTGGCGACGTTGCGGTAGGCCTCGGCGAGCGCCAGCTGGGCGCCGGCGTACGGGTCGAGCTTGGCGAACCGGCCGTTGCAGTCGGTCGCCAGTGCGACGCCGAGGCCGGTCTGCTCGTCGACGCGGACCATCCCGGCGTCCTCGGGCTGCGCGAGGACGGTGTTGCCCTGCACGTAGCGGTCGTACTGGTCGGTGATCCAGGACTTGTCGCACAGGTTGGCCGAGGCGACCAGCCGCAGCAGCGTCTCCTTCAGCTCGGTCCCGCTGGCCGGGCGCGGCAGCGCGGCCGCGCCGTCGGCCTGCAGGCCGTCCTGCCAGACCGGCCGGGCGAACGGACGACGGTAGGTCGGGCCGTCGTGCGCCACCGATCGCGGGGGTACGTCGACGACGGTCTCGCCCTGCCACTCGATGACCAGGCGGCCGGTCTCGGTGACCTCCCCCACCACGGTGGCGTCGACGTCCCACTTGGCACACAGCTCGAGGAAGCGGTCGACGTTCCCGGGGGTCACCACCGCCATCATCCGCTCCTGGGACTCCGACATGAGGATCTCCTCGGGAGCCAGCGTGGAGTCGCGGAGCGGCACCCGGTCCAGCCAGACGTGCATGCCGCCGTCCCCCGCGGAGGCGAGCTCCGAGGTCGCGCAGGACAGTCCCGCGCCGCCGAGGTCCTGGATGCCGACGACGAGGTCCTCGGCGAAGATCTCGAGCGTGCACTCGATGAGCAGCTTCTCCTGGAACGGGTCGCCGACCTGCACCGCGGGACGCTTCGCGGGCCCCGTCGAGGAGAAGGTCTCGCTGGCGAGGACCGAGACGCCACCGATGCCGTCGCCGCCGGTCCGCGCGCCGTAGAGCACCACCTGGTTGCCGGCGCCGGACGCCTTGGCGAGGTGGATCTGCTCGTGCCGCATCACGCCGACGCACAACGCGTTGACCAGCGGGTTGCCGGCGTACGACGCGTCGAAGACCGCCTCGCCGCCGACATTGGGCAGGCCCAGGCAGTTGCCGTAGCCGCCGACCCCGGCGACGATCCCGGGCAGCACCCGTTGGGTGTCCGGCGCGTCGAGCGGGCCGAACCGCAGCGGGTCCATCACGGCCACCGGTCGAGCTCCCATCGCCAGGATGTCGCGCACGATGCCGCCCACGCCGGTCGCGGCGCCCTGGTAGGGCTCCACGTACGACGGGTGGTTGTGCGACTCGATCTTGAAGGTGACGGCGTACCCGTCGCCGATGTCGACGACGCCGGCGTTCTCCCCGATGCCGACCATGAGGTGCCGGCGCATCTCGTCGGTGACGTTCTCACCGAACTGCCGCAGGTGCACCTTGCTCGACTTGTAGGAGCAGTGCTCGCTCCACATCACCGAGTACATCGCGAGCTCCGAGGACGTCGGCCGGCGCCCGAGGATCTCGCGGATCTCGGCGTACTCGTCGCTCTTGAGGCCGAGGCCGGCCCACGGCTGCCGGTGGTCGGGGGTGGACTCCGCGTGCTGGACGGTGTCGAGGCTCACGTCGGCGCTTTCCGGTGACGGGGTGGGACGAGGCAAACCTACCGGTCCTTGACGGTGCGGCCCCCGGGGACCGAGTCTGGGCACCGAGCGGCCCGCGGGCAGACCGCGGCCGCCGCCGACCCTGGGGGCACCATGTCACGCACCACCACCCTGTCCGCCGCCGCGGTGCTGCTCGCCGCGGGCCTGGTCGGCACGTCGCCGTCGCCGGCCACCGCCGCGCCGACGACCTGTGCGACCGCCACCTTCACGACCAGGATCCGGCACGTGCAGGACTCCGCGCCGACCATCCGGTTCTCCCGGCTGGAGGCCAAGACCTACCCGGGCAGGACGACCATCGCCAAGGACCAGAAGGTCCACGTCGAGCGGGACCGCACGCTGCGGGTGTCGCTGCACAACACCGCGGAGGCCACGCTGGGCGCCTCCGCCCTGCTCAAGAAGGTCGTCAACGTCTACGCCAGGCTGACCGGCAAGACCGAGCTCAAGACGTCGTTCGCGAGCACCGTCCACGAGTCCACGACCGTCGCCTCCAGCACCAAGCTGGTGATCCCGGGCGGCACCTCGGTGGTCTGGTTCCGCGGCTGGCTGTGGGCGCACAAGTCGTTCCAGTACTCCTGGTGCCACCACTTCGGCGGGATGCCCGAGGGCTACGGGACGCTGACCTGGACGAACGCGACGTTCACCACCTACGGCTACAAGAGCTCCGGTGGCCAGCGCTGCGACCTGGCGGCCCAGGAGCGGGTGGCCCGGGCGGCGAAGAACGCGGTCTGCGTCTGAGGGTCCGGAACAGCGGGCGGCCGTGCGTGGTTGGCCCGGGGTGACCTCTTCGCAGCCCGTGCCCCCGCCCGCCCCGACCGACGCGAGCTCTCCGGCGACTGCCGTGCCGCTCTCCGTGCTCGACCTCTCGCCGATCGCCTCCGGACGCCCGGCGTCCGAGGCGCTGCACCAGAGCGTCGCGCTGGCCCAGGCCGTCGAGGGATTCGGCTACCACCGCTACTGGCTGGCCGAGCACCACAACATCGGCAGCGTGGCGAGCAGCGCACCGATGGTGATGATCGCGACGGTCGCCGCGGCGACCCGCTCCATCCGGGTGGGCAGTGGCGGGATCATGCTGCCCAACCACGCCCCGCTCGCCGTCGCGGAGTCCTTCCGGGTGCTCGAGGCGCTGCATCCGGGTCGGATCGACCTCGGCCTCGGGCGGGCGCCGGGCACGGACCAGCTGACGGCGTACGCGCTGCGGCGGGCGCGGGTCGACGCCGACGAGTTCCCGCAGCAGATGGCCGAGCTGCTGGCGTACGTCGACGGCTTCCCCGACGACCATCCGTTCGCGCCGGTGCGGGCGATCCCCGACGACGTGCCGCTGCCTCCGCTGTGGATCCTCGGCTCCAGCCTGTACGGCGGCCGGGCGGCCGCCGCGTTCGGCACCGGCTTCGCGTTCGCCGGGCACTTCGGAAGCGCCGACCCCGGTGAGGCGGTCGGGCTCTACCGAGACGGGTTCGAGCCGTCGGCGCGGCTCGCCGAGCCGCGGGTGATGCTCGGGGTCGCGGCCATCGTCTCCGAGACCGAGGAGCGCGCCGAGCAGCTCGCCCGCGCCAACGACCTCGCGATGGTGCGGCTGATGCAGAACCGGCCCGGCCCGCTGCCGACGCCGGAGGAGGCCGCGGCGCACCCGTGGACCGCGCAGGAGCTGACGCTGGCCGCGCAGCGCCGGCGGTTCAGCAGCGTCGGGACCGCCGACCAGGTGCACGCCGACCTGGAGCGCCGCCGCCGGGAGGCCGACGCCGACGAGCTCGTCGTCACGACACAGGTGCACGACCCCGCGGAGCGCCGGCTGTCCTACGAGCTGCTGGCGAAGGCGTACGCCGCCTGAGGCGCCACACGGGCCACGTCACGGACAGGTCGCGGACCGTCAGGACAGCACGGTGTGCAGCGCCGAGGTGAAGAAGCCGAGCCCGTCCGTCCCGGGACCGCAGAGGTCCTCGACGGCGTGCTCGGGGTGCGGCATCAGACCGACGACGTTGCCGCGCTCGTTGGTGACCCCGGCGATGTCGCGCAGCGACCCGTTGGGGTTCACGTCGAGGTAGCGGGCGACCACGCGGCCCTCGCCCTCGAGCCGGTCCAGGGTGTCCCGGTCGGCGACGTAGCTGCCCTCGCCGTTCTTGAGCACCACGGTGATCTCGGCGTCGTCGGGGTAGGCCGACGTCCACGCGGTCCGGTTGTTCTCGATGCGCAGCCGCTGGTCCCGGCAGACGAACTTCCGGTGGTCGTTGCGGATCAGCGCCCCCGGCAGGAGGTGCGACTCGCAGAGCACCTGGAACCCGTTGCAGATCCCGAGCACCGGCATGCCCCGCCCGGCAGCCTCCACCACCTCGGTCATCACCGGGGAGAACCGGGAGATCGCGCCGCAGCGCAGGTAGTCGCCGTAGGAGAAGCCGCCGGGCAGCACGACCGCGTCGACGCCCCGCAGGTCGTGCTCGGCGTGCCACAGCGCCACCGGGTCGTGGCCCGCGACCGTGACCGCGCGCCGGGCGTCGACGTCGTCGAGCGAGCCGGGGAAGGTGACGACGCCGATCCTCACACGGACTCCTCGACGTGCACGGCGAAGTCCTCGATGACGGGGTTGGACAGCAGCCTCTCGGCCAGGTCGTGGATCTCGGCGAGGCGGGCCTCGGTGAGCTCCCCGTCGACACGGAGCTCGAACCGCTTGCCCTGCCGGACGTCGAGGATGCCCTCGAAGCCGAGCCGGGGAAGGGCACCCTGGACCGCCTTGCCCTGCGGGTCCAGGATCTCCGGCTTGAGCATGACGTCCACGACGACGCGGGCCACGGCTTCTCCTGGGGGTGAGCGGGCAGAACAGGTGGGCAGGACCAGTCTAGGGAACGGCGGTCCTGCCCACCCGACCCGGGACCACGTCCCGGGACCGTTGTCAGCCCTGCGCCTGCAGCCCCCAGCCGGTGTCGTCCGACGCCGGGGCGAGGATGCCCCAGCCGGTGTCGGCCTGTGGGGAGGCGTCCGCGGTTGCCGCGGAGGCCTGCCCGGCGGAGTCCGTCGAGGCGAGCCCCCATCCGGTGTCGTTCGCCGACGACGGTCCGGCGACCGCCGTCAGGAGCCCGACGGCGATGAAGGCGGCAGCGGCCAGTCTGCGACCGGTCAACATGTGTCTCCCACTCTCTGCCGATGATCCGGCGTCCGTGACCTGTCCCCGGGGCCAGCCGGCGCCGGAGATGCCAGGGAGGACAGTGCGGACGGTGCCGTGCACCGGTCTCCCCCGTCGCGCGCCCCTGCAGAGATCGCGGTGTGCCGTTCCCCCAACCCGAGCGTCGACCGGCGCCATCGTACGGGCGGGCTACCCGCGCTGACCAGCGCGACCCGGCCGGTTGTGACCAGAGGACCCGGCCAGCTCAGCCCAGCTCGCGCTTGAGGATCTTCCCGGTGGCGGTCATCGGCAGGGTCGCGGAGAACTGCACGATCCGGGGGTACTTGTAGGCGGCCATCTGCTCGCGGGCCCACTGCACCAGGTCGTCCTCGCTCAGGTCCGCGCCCTCGACCAGGATCACGAACGCCTTGATCTCCTCACCGTGACTCTCGTCCGGGACCCCCACCACGGCTGCCAGCGAGACCGCCTCGTGGGTCATCAGGACCTCCTCGACCTCCCGCGGGTACACGTTGAAGCCACCGCGGATGATCATGTCCTTGGCGCGGTCGACGATGTAGTACCAGCCCTGCTCGTCGCGCCGGGCCAGATCGCCGGTGCGGAACCAGCCGTCGCGCATGACGGCCGCGGTCGCCTCCGGGCGCTTGTAGTAGCCCTTCATCACCGCGTGACCGCGGATCGCGACCTCGCCCACCTCGTCGCTGCCCTCGACGGTCTTCCACTCGTGGTCGACGAGCCGGACCTCGATGCCCCAGATCGGCACCCCGATGGAGCCGGGGACCGGGTCGTGGCCGGGGTCGCTGAACGTCGCGACCGGGGAGGTCTCGGACAGCCCGTAGCCCTCGAGGATCTGGACGCCGAAGCGCTCCTTGAACTGCTTGATGATCTCGACGGGCAGCGCCGAGCCGCCGGAGCCGGCTCGCCGGAGGTTCCGGGCGATGCGCTCCACGTCGACATCCTCGGTCAGCGCGCCGAGCAGACCCCAGTACATCGTCGGCACACCGGCGAAGAAGGTGATCTCCTCGGTCTGCATGATCGCCAGAGCCTGCGCGGCGTCGAAGCGCGGCAGGAGCACGAGCGTCGAGCCCAGCGAGAAGCCGGCGTTCATCTGCACCGTCGAGCCGAACGAGTGGAACAGCGGCAGCGTGACCAGATGGGTGTCGTGACGCTGGGCGTCGGACTCGAAGAGCCGGTTGCAGGTCAGCGCGTTCAGCACGAGGTTCGCGTGCGACAGCTCGGCGCCCTTGGGCTGGCCGGTGGTGCCGCTGGTGTAGAGGATCACCGCGGTGTCGGTCTCCTCGGTGCTGACCGACTCGAACCGGGGCGACTGCCCCTGGAGCAGGGCCCCGAGCGTCTCGGTCCCCGCCACCGGCGACGCCGCCGCCGGGTCCGCGGTGACCATCACGAACGTCTCGCAGCCCGGGGCCTGCTCGAAGCCGGCGAAGCCCTCGCGGCCCATCGGCAGGTCCGGGGTCCCCTCGAAGCAGAAGTAGGCCTTCGCGTCGGAGTCGCCGAGGTGGTAGGCGACCTCGCGGCCCTTGAGCAGGACGTTCAGCGGGACGACGACCGCGCCGGTCTTGAGGATCCCGTAGTAGAGGATCGGGAAGTACGGCAGGTTGGGGCAGGACAGGGCCACCTTGTCGCTCGGGCCGATCCCTCGGGAGACGAGAAGGTTGGCGACCTGGTTGGCCACCGCGTCCACCTGCGCGTACGTCAGCCGCGTCTCGCCGAAAACGACCGCGTCCCGGTCGGGCACGCGTCGGGCACTGTCCTCCAGGAACACCGACAGGTTCAGCACGTTGTCACTCCTCCCGCGCCGTTGGACGACGCTCCTCGTGGTCCCCCTGGAACACCTGACCGGTGAGACGCTCGTACGCCTCGACGTACCGGGCGCGGGTGCGTGCGACGACCTCGTCGGGCAGCGTTGGCGGCGGCTCGCCGGAGTCCCTGGCCCATCCGCTCGCCGGCGAGGTGAGCCAGTCCCGCACGATCTGCTTGTCGTAGGACGCCTGCGCGCGTCCCGGCTCCCAGTCGTCGGCCGGCCAGAACCGGGAGGAGTCGGGGGTGAGCACCTCGTCGGCCAGCACGACCGTGCCGTCGGGGCGGGCTCCGAACTCGAGCTTGGTGTCGGCCAGGATGATGCCCCGCTCGCGGGCCAGCCGGTCGGCGCGGCGGTAGACCGCGAGCGTCAGGTCACGCAGCCGGCCGGCCACCGCGCGGCCGACGGTGTCGGCGACGGCGTCGAACGACACGTTCTCGTCGTGCTCGCCGACGGCTGCCTTGGTCGCGGGCGTGAAGATCGGCTCCGGCAGCCGGCTGCCGTCGAGGAGCCCTTCGGGCAGCTCCACTCCGCACACCGCGCCGGTGGCCCGGTAGTCGGCCAGCCCGGACCCGGTCAGGTAGCCCCGCGCCACGCACTCCACCGGGTACATCGCCAGCTCCTCGCACACCAGGGCACGCCCGCGCACCGCCGACGGCACGTCGGTGGAGAGCACGTGGTTGGGCACCAGCCCGGCGAGCTGCTCGAACCACCACAGGGACATCCGGGTCAGGATCGCCCCCTTGTCGGGGATGCTTGGCTCCAGCACGTGGTCGTACGCCGAGATCCGGTCGCTGGCCACCATGAGCAGCCGGCCGTCGGCCATCCGGTAGAGGTCGCGGACCTTGCCGGAGTGGACGTGCTCGGCGCCGTCGACGGCCGGGGCAGGTGGCGTACCGGAGGGCGCGCTGCTCATGGCGCGATCCTACGCAGGTAGGTTCACGGTCATGCCGGAGTCAGCAGAACAGGTGTACGCCCGGGTGGTCGCCCTCGTGGGCGAGGACGGCCGCCTTCCCGGCCCGCCGGTCCAGACGTGGGAGACGTTCCCCTGGGACGGGGTCACCGGACCTCGCCGAGTCCGCCCGCCGGTCGCGGAGGAGCCCGCCCGCAGCGGCGTGGACGGGGTCGGCTGCTGGCGCTGCGAGAACCCGGACACCGGCGTGATCTGGCGCAACGAGCGCTGGCTGGTCTCGACGACCGCGGAGCCGACGGGGCTTCCGCTGGTGCTGTTCCTGATGAGCCGCGAGCACCTCGACTTCACCGACATGGACGACGACCTCGCCTCGGAGTACGGCCGGCTCTGCGTGCGGCTGGCCCGGATCGTGTCCCGGATGCCGAACGTCGGTCGGGTGCATGTGAACAGGTGGGGCGACGGCTCCGAGCACCTGCACGCCTGGTTCATGGCCCGCACCGCGCGACTGCCGCAGGTGGTCGGCAGCTACGCGGCCGAGTGGGACTCGATCCTCCCCCCGGTGCCCGAGGACGTCTGGCGGGCGGACCTGGCGTACGTCGCCGAGCACCTCGCCGTGCACGACGGCCACCCGATGGTCTGACGCAGGCACCAAAACCGCTACTGGACCGTCCCCGGTCGCTTCTAGACTGGCCGTCCACACCGAGCGGGCGCGCGCGTGCCCGAAGGAAGTGAGCCATGTCCGCCGAGACCCACGTCGACGACCTTCCGGACCACATCGACGCAGCCGTGCTGAAGATCGCCGGGGTGGTCGTGCTGGGCGCGATCATGTCGATCCTCGACATCACCGTCGTCAACGTCGCGCTGCCGACGTTCCAGACCGCGTTCGGCAGCGTCGACCACCCGGTCGCCTACGCAACGGTGGCCTGGAGCGTGACCGCCTACACGCTGGCGCTGGCGACCGTCATCCCGATGACCGGGTGGGCGGCCGACCGGTTCGGCACCAAGCGGCTCTACATGACGGCGATCACGCTGTTCGTGGCCGGCTCGGCGCTGTGCGCCACCGCGTGGAGCATCCAGGCGCTGATCGGCTTCCGGGTCCTGCAGGGCCTCGGCGGCGGCATGCTGATGCCGCTCGGCATGACGATCATGACCAGAGCCGCCGGTCCGCACCGGATCGGCCGGCTGATGGCGATCCTCGGCGTGCCGATGCTCCTCGGCCCGATCCTGGGGCCGATCATCGGTGGCTGGCTCATCCAGGTCGCCAGCTGGCACTGGATCTTCCTGATCAACGTGCCGATCGGTGCGGTGGCCCTCGTGTACGCCTGGCGGGTCCTCGCCCCCGACACCCCGGAGCCCTCGGAGTCATTCGACTTCCTCGGCATGGCGCTGATGTCGCCCGGTCTGGCGCTCTTCCTCTTCGGCGTCTCCTCGATCCCCTCGGAGGGCTCGGCGAGCGCCCCGCGGGTGTGGGTCTCGATGCTGATCGGCGCCGCGCTGATGATCGCGTTCGTCTTCCACTCCTTCCGCCCCGAGCATCCGCTGCTCGACCTGCGGCTGTTCCGCAACCGCAACCTCACGGTCTCGATCATCACGATGTTCCTGTTCGCCGCGGCGTTCTTCGGCGGGCTGCTGCTGGTGCCGACGTACTTCCAGTCGGTCCGCGGCGCGTCGACGCTGCAGGCCGGCCTGCTGGTCGCTCCGCAGGGCATCGGCGCGATGCTGACCATGCCGATCGCCGGCCGCCTCGTCGACCGTCACCCGGTCGGCCGGATCATCCCGTTCGGGCTCTTGGGCATCCTGATCGGGATGTTCGGGCTGACCCAGATCACCTCCACGACGCCGTACCCGCAGATCATGGTGGAGCTGTTCGTGATGGGCCTCGGCATGGGCGCCACGATGATGCCGCTGTTCACCTCGGCGCTGAAGACCCTCAAGCGCCACGAGGTCGCCCGGGGCTCGACGCTGCTGAACATCAGCCAGCAGATCGCCAGCTCGGTCGGCGTCGCGGTCATGTCGGTGCTGCTCACCAACCACCTCGACTCCCACAAGCTGGCCGGCCCGGCGATGGCCTCGCTGCAGGACCCGTCGTTGATCAAGACGATCGGCGGGCTGGCGGCGCAGGCACTCGGACTGGCGCAGGCGGCCGCCGCGTTCGCCGCCACCTTCTGGGTCGCCTGGGTGCTGGTCGCGCTGACGCTGATCCCGGCGTTCTTCCTGCCCCGCAAGCACGAGGAGACACACCTCCTCGACGACGAGGGCGTGCCGCCGGTGGTGGTGCACTGAGGTCGTCCGGCGAGCGTGCCGCGCGTCACGTCGGACGCGCCGCGCCCGACCGGCGTGCCACCATGGTCGGGAGGCGAGGAGGCGGGGATGACGACGCTCGACGAGCTGCTCTCGGAGTCCGAGCAGGAGGTTCTCGAGGACGCCTACGCTGCGCTGCAGCGCTCGCGCGCGAGCCACTACGAGGCGGCTGGTGAGGAGCTCACCCGCCAGCGGCTGACCGACCTGTTCCGCCTGGTCGTCGCCGCGATCCGGAGCCGCGACCTGGGCTCGGTCGGCGCGACCGCCGAGCAGATCGCCACGGAGCGGTTCCACCAGGGCTTCGACATCGGCGAGGTGCAGACCGCCTTCAACGCCCTGGAGGAGGCGATGTGGCGCCGGGTGGTCGCCGAGGAGCCGGGGACCGACCTCGCGGAGGCCATCGGGCTGCTGAGCACCGTGCTGGGCTTCGGCAAGGACGCCCTGGCCCGCCGGTACGTCTCCCTGGCCAGCAACCGCCACGTCGCCTCGCTGGACCTGTCGGCCCTGTTCGCCGGCACGGACCCGGAGCCCTCCGGCACGTCCTGAGCGGCCTTACAGGATCGCCTCCGGGGTGTACGCCGCGGCGCTCGGGTAGCGCGCGAGGACCTCGTCCACCCGACGTACGACGGCCTGCACCTGGTCCACGGCGGCCCCGGTGAAGGTGACCGGCTCCGCGACGAGCGCGTCGAGCTGCCCGCGGGTCAGGCCGAGCCGGGGGTCGGCGGCGAGCCGCTCGAAGACGTCGTTGCGGGCCGCTCCGCGGCGCATGTCGAGCGCGACGCCGACCGCGGCCTGCTTGATCGCCTCGTGGGCGGCCTCCCGACCGACCCCGTTGCGGACGGCAGCCATCAGCACCTTCGTCGTGGCCAGGAACGGCAGGTAGCGGTCGAGCTCCCGCTGGATCACGGCCGGGAACGCGCCGAACTCGTCGAGCACGGTCAGGAACGTCTGGAACAGCCCGTCGGCGGCGAAGAAGGCGTCCGGCAGCGCGACGCGGCGGACCACCGAGTCCGAGACGTCCCCCTCGTTCCACTGGTCGCCGGCGAGCTCGCCGAGCATCGCGAGGTCGCCGCGGAGCACGACCGCGAGCCCGTTCACCCGCTCGCACGACCGGGTGTTCATCTTGTGCGGCATCGCCGAGGAGCCGACCTGGCCCTCCTTGAACCCCTCCGTGACCAGCTCGAGGCCGGCCATCAGCCGGATCGTGGTGGCCAGGTTCGACGGCCCGGCGGCGAGCTGGACCAACGACGGAGACCACGTCGAAGTCCAGGCTGCGCGGGTAGACCTGGCCGACGCTGGTGAGCACCTGCTCGAAGCCGAGGTGCGCGGCGACCCGCCGCTCGAGCTCCGCGAGCCTCCCCGCGTCCCCGTCCAGCAGGTCGAGCATGTCCTGGGCGGTCCCCATCGGGCCCTTGATGCCGCGCAGCGGGTAGCGGCGCAGCAGCTCCTCGAGCCGGTCGAGCGCGACCAGCATCTCGTCCGCGACGGTGGCGAACCGCTTGCCGAGCGTGGTCGCCTGGGCGGCCACGTTGTGCGAGCGGCCGGCCATCACCCGCGTGGCGTGCTCCGCGGCGAGCCGTCCGAGCCGGGCCAGCGCCGCCACCGTCCGCTCCCGCACGAGCACCAGGGAGGCCCGCACCTGGAGCTGCTCGACGTTCTCGGTGAGGTCGCGCGAGGTCATCCCCTTGTGGATGTGCTCGTGGCCGGCGAGCGCGCAGAACTCCTCGATGCGTGCCTTCACGTCGTGCCGGGTGACCCGCTCGCGGGCGGCGATCGACTCGAGGTCGACGTCGTCGACCACCGCCTCGTAGGCCTCGACGACGCCGTCCGGGCACCGCGACGCCGAGGTCGCGCTGCGCCTTGAGCACGGCGATCCACAGCCGCCGCTCGAGCACGATCTTGTGCTCGGGCGACCAGATCGCGGCCAGGTCGGCGCCGGCGTACCGGGTCGCGAGCACGTTGGGGATCGGTCCGGAGGCGCTCACCGGGCTCGCTCCTCGACCGACGTGGGCACGGTCACGTCCTCTCCTCTCGCGGTCAGCCGACGATCGCGGCGGCGATGTCGGTGCGGTGCTGGGCGCCGGCGATCCGGATCGTCGCGACCCCCTCGTAGGCCCGGGCGCGGGCCTGCGGCCACGTCCGCGCCCACCGCGGTCACGGAGAGCACCCGGCCGCCGGCGGTCACGCAGCCGGCCGTGCTCGTCCAGGGCGGTGCCGGCGTGCACCACGGTGACGCCCTCGAGCCGCTCGGCCTCGGCGACGCCCTCGACGAGGTCCCCGGTGCGCGGCGCGGCCGGGTAGCCGTCGGCGGCGACGACCACGGCCACCGCGCCGCCGTCCCGCCACGCGAGCGCGCCCGGCCTCGTCGAGCCGCCGGTCGCGGCGGCGCGCAGCACGACGCCCGAGCGGCGACTCGAGCACCGCCAGCAGGGTCTGGGTCTCCGGGTCACCGAAGCGGGCGTTGAACTCGACCACCCGGACGCCCGCGGCCGGTGAGCGCCAGCCCGGCGTAGAGCAGCCCGACGAACGGCGTGCCCCGGCGGGCCATCTCCTCGACGGTCGGCCGCAGGACCCGCTCGGTGACCTCGGCGACCAGGCCGTCAGGCGCCCAGGGCAGCGGGGTGTAGGCCCCCATCCCGCCGGTGTTCGGGCCCGCGTCGCCGTCGAGCGCCCGCTTGAAGTCCTGCGCCGGCTGCAGCGGCAGCACGGTCGTGCCGTCGGTGACCGCGAACAGCGAGACCTCCGGGCCGTCGAGGTACTCCTCGACCACCACCCGCTCGCAGCGCGGCGGCGTGGGCCAGCGCCTCGTCGCGGTCCTCGGTGACGACGACGCCCTTGCCGGCGGCGAGCCCGTCGTCCTTGACGACGTACGGCGCGCCGAACGCGTCGAGCGCCGCGGCGACCTCCTCCGGCGTCGTGCACACGTGGGCCAGGGCGGTCGGCACCTCGGCGGCCGG
The DNA here is from genome assembly GCA_963811365.1 of uncultured Actinomycetota bacterium. Classification (GTDB taxonomy): domain Bacteria; phylum Actinomycetota; class Actinomycetes; order Propionibacteriales; family Nocardioidaceae; genus CAWEQW01. Next base: position 190,210 of record CAWEQW010000006.1, read on the forward strand.
CCATCACGTCCTTGGCGAACGCCTTGGAGCCCTCGAGGCGGGCCGCCTCGCGCGACGGGCCGAAGCAGGCGATCCCCGGCCGCGCGGACGGCGTCGGCGACCCCGGCGACCAGCGGCGCCTCCGGGCCGACCACCACCAGGTCGGCGCCCAGCGACGCGGCCAGGTGCGGCGACCGCGGCGCCGTCCACGACGTCGACGTCGTGGAGCGTGGCGACCGCCCCGATCCCGGGGTTGCCCGGCGCGGCGTGCAGCTCGGTGACGTCTGGGTCGCGGGACAGCGCGAGCGACAGGGCGTGCTCGCGACCACCGCCGCCGAGGACGAGGACCTTCATGCCGCGCCTCGCTCCCGCGCAGGATGATCGTCTGGTCGCGGCCCGGTCCGACGCCGACCGCCCAGAACGGCGCCCCGGACATCTCCTCGAGCGCGCGGACGTAGTGCTGGGCGTTCTTGGGCAGGTCGGCGAAGTCGCGGCAGCCCGAGATGTCCTCGCGCCAGCCGTCGAGGAACTCGTAGACCGGCTTGGCGTGGTGGAACTCCGACTGGGTCATCGGCATCTCGTCGTGGCGGACGCCGTCGATCTCGTAGCCGACGCAGACCGGGATCCGCTCCCAGGCGCCGAGCACGTCGAGCTTGGTCAGGCAGAACTCGGTGAGACCGTTGACCCGGGCGGCGTAGCGGGCGATGACGGCGTCGTACCAGCCGCAGCGGCGGCTCGCGGCCGGTCGTGGTGCCGAACTCGGCGCCGATCTGCGCGCAGCCGCTCGCCGTCCTCGTCGTGCAGCTCGGTGGGGAACGGGCCCGGCCCCGACCCGGGTCGTGTAGGCCTTGACGACGCCGATCACCCGGTCGATGCGGGTCGGCCCGATGCCGGCTCCCGCGCAGACCCCGCCGGCGGTCGGGTTGCTCGAGGTCACGAAGGGATAGGTGCCGTGGTCGACGTCGAGCATCGTCGCCTGCGCGCCCTCGAACAGCACGGTCCTGTCCGTCGTCGAGCGCCCCGTTGAGCACCCGGGAGGTGTCGGCGACGAGCGGCTTCAGCCGGTCGGCGTAGCTGCGCGATCTCCTCGAGGACCGCGTCGACCTCGATCGCGCGCCGGTTGTAGACCTTCACCAGCAGGTGGTTCTTCTGCTCGAGCGCCGCCTCGACCTTCTGGCGCAGGATCTTCTCGTCGAAGATGTCGGCGACGCGGATGCCCATGCGGTTGATCTTGTCGGCGTACGTCGGGCCGATGCCGCGGCCGGTGGTGCCGATCTGGTTCTTGCCGAGGAACCGCTCGGTGACCTTGTCGATGGTGGTGTGGTACGAGGTGATCAGGTGCGCGTTGGCCGAGACCAGCAGCCGGCGACGTGTCCACGCCGCGGGCCTCGAGGCCGTCGATCTCGCGAGCAGCACGCGCGGCGTCGACCACCACGCCGTTGGCGATGACCGGGGTGCACGCCCGGGGTCAGGATCCGGAGGGCAGCAGGTGCAGCGCGAACTTCTCGCCGTCGACGACGATCGTGTGACCGGCATTGTTTCCGCCCTGGTACCGCACGCAATAATCGAGCGAGCCGCCCGAGCTGGTCGGTCGCCTTGCCCTTGCCCTCGTCGCCCCACTGGGCGCCGAGCACGCACGATGGCGGGCATCGTCAACCCCTCTCGCTCGCCGGTCGGCCGGCGCCAGCGCCGGCGTCGACCGGCGGCCCCGGCGCCACGGGGCTCGTGACATCGAAGCAAGCCCCGGCGTGCAACAGCACGGGGCTCTTGCGGCACACACGGTAGCAGAGCGGGTCGGCCCGGGCCGGTCGCGCATGTAGTGTCCGTAGCCGTGGACCCCATCCTGCTGATCACGAACGCCGACGCCGGCAGCCAACGAGCGAGACGCGCCTGGAGGCCGCCCTCGAGGTGCTGCGCGGCGGCGCCGACGTCGAGGTGTGCGCCACCTCCGACCCCGGCGAGCTGGACGGCGTGCTGCACCGGCGCGGCGGGCGCCGGCTGGTCGTGGCCGGTGGGGACGGCAGCCTGCACGCGGTGGTGGCCGCGCTGCACCGGCGCCACGAGCTCGCGGATGACGCGTGCTGGGGCTCTGCCGCTCGGCACCGGCAACGACTTCGCCCGCGGCACCGACATCCCGCTCGACCCCGCGGAGGCCGCGCGGCTGGTGCTGCACGGCGCGGTGCCGCCCGGTCGACCTGCTCGTCGACTGCGTCGGCGAGGTGGTCGTCAACAACGTCCACATCGGGGCCGGGGCGCAGGCCAGCCGAAAGGCGCGCACGCCTGGAAGCGCCGGCTCGGCCGGCTCGGGTACGCGGTCGGCGCGGCGCTCGCCGCGGTGAACCCCCCGTTCGTCCGGCTCCGCATCGAGGTCGACGGCGAGGAGGTCGTCGACTTCGCGCACCCGGTCGCTCATGGTGTCGGTCGGCAACGGCCCCGACGTCGGCGGCGGCGCCGAGATCACCCCGGACGCCGACCCCGAGGACGGCAGGCTCGACGTGATGGTCTCGTTCTCCGTGGGCCCGCTGGCGCGGTTCGGCTACGCCGCCAAGCTCCGGCTCGGGCGGCACCACGAGCGGCGACGACGTGCGTATACCTGCGCGCCGGGACCGTCGCGATCTCCGGCCAGGCGCTTCTACTGCAGCGCCGACGGCGAGCTGTACGGCCCGGAGCGGCACCGCACCTGGACGGTCGAGCCCGGCGCCTTCCGATGACCCTGCCGCAGCTGACCGCGGCTGCCTGCGACGGCGCACCGGTGCACCCGCCGGCCGGACCGCCGGCGCACCCGGACGGGTCAGAGCCAGCCGCGCCGGGCGGCCTCCACGCCGGCCTGGAACCGGGACACCGCGCCGAGCTCCGTCCATCAGGTCGGCCACGCGCCGCCGGACCGTGCGCAGGCTCAGTCCCGAGGGTCCGGGCGATCTGCTCGTCCTTGGCGCCGTCGGCGAGCTGGTCCAGCAGCAGCCTGCGGTCGCCTACGCGTCGACCCGCCGCGGCCGCGTCGAGCCCCGGCACCGGCAGCGCCCGCTCCCACAGGTTCTCGAACAGCAGCGTCAGCGCCGCCACCAGCGCCTCGCTGGCGGACGACCAGGCGCGGGCCCTCGCGGTCGTGGCGATCTCGGCACCAGAGCCGCCGACGGTGACCCATGACGGCCAACCGGCCGGCACCGCTGCCAGCACCCGGACGTGCTCCCCCGCCTCGGCCCGGCGGCGGAGACTCCGGCGCGTCCTCGAGCACGCGGGCCGGGTAGATCGCCCGGGACCGACGGCCGCCGCGGACCAGGTCGCACGACCCAGCGCGATCGCCGCACCCTCGGCGAGCTGCCACTGGTCGGGGCGCATCCACATCAGGTCTCCCGTCGTACCCGCCGAGAGGGCCCGGACCATCCGCGGGGCGTCCGCGTCGCGGATCCGCTCGATCTCGACGGCGTCACCGGTCCCGGCGTGGCCGAGCTGGTGCTCCGCGGTGAGCACCGGCACGAGGTTGCGCAGCCGCGAGAGCCGGCTCTCGGCCGAGGCGAGCCGGCGGCCCTCCTCGGCGACGAGCCCGGCCAGCGCCACCTCCGGCGCGGCGGCCCGGACCAGGTCGTCGTGCAGCTGGACCAGGTCGGCGTCCAGGAGCGGCCTCAGCTCGGCGTCGAGCTCGTCGGCAGCGAGGCCCCGCGGCTCGGCGAGCCGCTGCCGGGACACCGAGCCGGCGCGCACCACGTCGCGGTAGAGCGCCGCCTGTCCGGCGCTCAGCCCCAGGACCGAGAGCGGGGAGAGGTCGACCGAGTCCGCCAGCATGCTGACAGGTTAGTGTCATTGTCCGTTAACGGCCAGCAGAACCAGTCGGTTGGCCTGACAAGGTAACCACGTATCGCCGATCGCGCGGATCGCCCGGGGGAGCTAGATCGCCGGCGGCGACCACTGTCGGAGCGTCGGAATCGCAGCAGGGGACGATTCCGACGCTTCGCCACATCCGGGCCGGTCGGCCGGCTCAGTCGCCCAGCAGAGCGTCGTACGCCTCAGGGCTGGAGTCACGCAGGAAGCCGCGGCAGCGCTCCGCCTCTCCGGTCTCCTCGATCCGGTCCGCGGCCACGACGAGCGCGGCCAGCGCCCGGAGGAACCCGCGGTTCGGCTCGTGGGACCACGGCACCGGGCCGTGCCCCTTCCAGCCGCTGCGGCGCAGCAGGTCCAGGCTCCGGTGGTAGCCCACCCGCGCGTAGGCGTAGGCGGTCACGTCCGGGGCACCCTCGGCGAGCGCCTGCTCGGCCAGGGTCGCCCAGGCCAGCGGCGACTCCGGGTGGGTGCGCACCACGTCGGCCGCCGGCCGGCCCTCGGCCAGCTCACCGGCCGCGGGGTCCACCGGAAGGTGCGTCGGGGGTGGTCCGGCCATCAGGTCCTGGAAGGTCATGCGGCCAGTGTGCCCGACCGTGTCCGGGCTACCAGGGGCGGCTCTCGGAGCGGGGTGCGACCATGGGTCGCATGGCAGGATCCTCGACACTGGGCGACGCGACGACGGACACCCCCGGCGCCCGCCCGTGGCCGGCGCTGTGGGCGCTGTGCATCGGCTTCTTCATGATCCTGGTCGACTCCACGATCGTCTCGGTGGCGACGCCCTCGATCATGGCCGACCTCGACGCGACGGTGAACGAGGTCGTCTGGGTGACCAGCGCCTACCTGCTCGCCTACGCCGTGCCGCTGCTGATCACCGGGCGGCTCGGCGACCGGTTCGGCCCCAAGAACCTCTACCTGGTCGGCCTCGCGGTCTTCACGCTCAGCTCGGTGTGGTGCGGCCTGACCCACAGCATCGGCGCGCTCGTGCTCGCCCGGGTGTTCCAGGGGCTCGGCGCGGCGATGATGACGCCGCAGACGATGGCGGTGATCACCCGGACCTTCCCGGCCACCAAGCGCGGCCAGGCCATGGGCCTGTGGGGTGCGACCGCCGGGGTGGCCACGCTGGTAGGCCCGATCCTGGGCGGAGTGCTGGTCGACGGGCTCGGCTGGGAATGGATCTTCTTCATCAACGCCCCGGTCGGCGTGGTGGGCCTCGTGCTCGCCTGGCGGCTCGTCCCGCGGCTGCCGACGCACACCCACCGCTTCGACTGGGTCGGCGTGGCGCTGAGCGCCGTCGGGCTGTTCTGCCTGGTGTTCGGCATCCAGGAGGGCCAGAAGTACGACTGGGGGACGATCCGCGGACCGATCACCGTCTGGTCGCTGATCGGGACCGGCGTCGTCGTGCTCGTGCTGTTCGTGCTGTGGGAGGCCCACCAGCGCGCGGAGCCGCTGGTCCCGCTCGGGCTGTTCCACGACCGCAACTTCTCGCTGGCCAACGTCGCGATCACCACCGTCGGGTTCGCGATCACCGCGATGGCCATCCCGCTGATGCTCTACGCCCAGGTCGTGCGCGACCTGAGCCCGATCCGGGCGGCGCTGCTGCTGATCCCGATGGCGGTGCTCTCCGGTGCGCTGGCGCCCGGCGTCGGGAACCTCGTCGACCGGGTGCACCCGCGCTACGTCGCCGGGATCGGCCTGCTGCTGTTCCCGGTCTCCCTGGTGTGGCTCAGCCGCGTGATGACGCCGGACTCCGCGGTCTGGCAGCTCCTGCTGCCGATCGCGCTGCTCGGAGTGGCGAACGCGTTCGTCTGGTCGCCGCTCAGCACGACCGCCACCCGCAACCTCGCGCTGCATAACGCCGGCGCGGGCGCCGGGGTCTACAACACCACCCGCCAGGTCGGCGCGGTGCTGGGCTCGGCGAGCATCGCGGCGCTGATGCAGAGCCGGCTCGTCGCGCTGCTGCCGGGCGGAGGCGGCGCCTCCCCCGAGAGGGCCACCGGCGCGCTGCCGGCGCAGCTGCATGCCGGGTTCGCCGCGGCGATGGCGGAGGCGATGCTGCTGCCGGCGGCCGTGCTGCTGATCGGCTGGGTCGCCGTGCTCTGCTTCGCGACCCCGCGGCACCTGCAGCGGACGTCCATGACGGCCGCCCCGCAGGCCGCCCAGGTGCCGGCCACCTGAGGCGCGGCACCGGCTGCCCACGACGTACCTCCGCTTCCCACGACGGGCTCACCGTGGGAAGCGGAGGTTCGCCTGCATCCCGTGGTGAAGCTCCCCCCAGGGGAGGGCTCAGCCGGAGACGCTGGTGCCCGTGCTGCGCAGGTTCTCGCAGGCGGTCACCACGCGGGCGGCCATCCCGGCCTCGCCGGCCTTGCCCCACGCCCGGGGGTCGTAGGCCTTCTTGTTGCCGACCTCGCCGTCGACCTTGAGCACGCCGTCGTAGTTGCTGAACATGTGCGCGGCCACCGGACGCGTGAAGGCGTACTGGGTGTCGGTGTCGACGTTCATCTTCACGACGCCGTAGTCGACCGCGGCCGCGATCTCCTCGGCCAGCGAGCCGGACCCGCCGTGGAACACCAGGTCGAACGGCCGGCTGCCGGCCTCGAGACCGAGCCTCTCGGCGACCGCCTCCTGCGCCTGCTTGAGGATCTCCGGGCGGAGCTTGACGTTGCCGGGCTTGTAGACGCCGTGCACGTTGCCGAAGGTCAGCGCGGTCATGTAGCGCCCCTTCTCACCGGCGCCCAGCGCGTCGACCGTGTCCAGCGCGTCGCCGGGGGTGGTGTACAGCTTCTCGTCCATGGCGCCCTCGACGCCGTCCTCCTCGCCGCCCACGACACCGACCTCGATCTCGAGGATGATGTGCGCCGCGGCCGCCTTCTCGAGCAGCTCGGCGGCGATCTGGAGGTTCTCGTCGAGCGGCACCGCCGAGCCGTCCCACATGTGCGACTGGAAGAGCGGGAGCTGGCCGTTCTTGACCCGCTCGACCGAGATGTCGAGCAGCGGCCGCACGAAGCCGTCCAGCTTGTTCTTGGGGCAGTGGTCGGTGTGCAGCGCGACGTTGACCGGGTAGCCCTTGGCCACCTCGGCGGCGTACGCGGCGAAGGCCACGGAGCCGGTCACCATGTTCTTCACCTTCGGCCCCGACAGGTACTCCGCGCCACCGGTGGAGACCTGGATGATTCCGTCGCTGCCCGCTTCGGAGAAGCCCTGCAGCGCCGCGTTGAGCGTCTGCGACGAGGAGACGTTGATCGCCGGGTAGGCGAACGACTCGCGCTTCGCCTTGTCGAGCATCTCGGCGTAGACCTCAGGAGTGGCGATGGGCATCGGAGTGGCTCCTCATCCGGGGCAGTCATACGGGTCGCGACGACCCAGGCGCCACTCTAGGCCGCCGACGGCCACGCGCCGCAAGGGGTCATTCGTCCTGAGACACCGGCCGAGGAACCCGCGGGCCGACGGCGCACGCCACGGCCCCGGCCCGGGCCCGCGGCTCGGGGGGCGCGTCCTCGACCGGCTCGCGCCCCGGCGTACGCAGGCCGAACCTGCGGATCGCGAACCGGAACAGCACGTAGTACACCGCGGCGTACACCAGCCCGACCGGGACCAGCCACAGCGGCCGGGTGGCCGTGGTGAAGTTCAGCGCGTAGTCGATCGCCCCCGAGGAGAAGCCGAACCCGTCGCGGATGCCGAGCGCGTTGACGACCGCGAGAGAGGTCCCGGTGAGCACGGCGTGCAGCAGGTAGAGCGGCCAGGCGACGAACATGAACGCGAACTCCAGGGGCTCCGTCACCCCGGTGACCAGCGAGGTCAGCGCGCCGGACAGCATGATGCCGCCGACCAGCCGCCGGTGCTCGGGACGCGCCTCCTGGTAGATCGCGAGCGCGGCCGCGGGCAGCGCGAACATCGTGATCGGGAAGAACCCGGTCATGAAGGCTCCGGCGGTCGGGTCGCCGTTCAGGAACCGCGCGACGTCGCCGTGCACCACGGTCCCGCCCGGGGTGGTGTACGTGCCCAGCGCGAACCACGGCACCGAGTTGAGGATGTGGTGCAGCCCCAGCGGGACCAGCAGCCGGTTGACGAAGCCGTAGAACCCCGCACCTGCGATCTGGTTCTGGCCCAGCCACTGCCCGAGCGCGACGAGCCCCCGGTCGAAGCCGGGGTACATGAAGGACATCAGCACGCCGAGCAGCAGCGAGGCCATCGCCGCCAGGATCGGCACGAACCGCCGACCGCCGAAGAAGGCCAGGTAGGTCGGCAGCCGGACCCGGTGGTACCTCTCCCACAGCAGCGCGGCCGTCAGGCCCACCAGGATGCCGCCGAAGACCCCGTAGTCGATCCCGGTGGTGCCGGCCGGGTCCGCGAGGACGTACGGCGACATCGCCCCCTCGACCGCGGAGAACACCAGGTAACCGACCACCGCCGCGAGCGCCGTCGAGCCGTCGGAGCGGCGCGCGAAGCCGAACGCGACGCCGACCGCGAACAGCAGCGGGAGATGGGAGAAGACCGTGCCGCCGGCCGCCACGAGCACGGCTGCCACCGGGTTGAGCCACGGCCAGTGCCGGGCGAGTGCGAGGCCGCTGTCGCCGGCACCGAGCATGTCGGGCTGTCCGAGGCGCAGCAGCAGCGCGGCGACGGGCAGCGCGGCGATCGGCAGCATCAGGCTGCGGCCGAGGCGCTGCAGCGCCCCGAGCCCGGTCTCCCGACCACCGTCCACCGTTCCCCCTCTCCACCCCGGACTCCGACGCGACCGGGGCGGTCCGCCGGGTGGACAATGCCGCCATGAGCCAAGCGGAGCTGATCGTCGCCGGTCTCGGGGGCAGCGAGAACATCGTAGAGATCGAGGCGTGCATCACCCGACTCCGGACGGCTCTGCGGGACAGCTCCCTCGTCGACGAGGCGGTGCTGCGGCGCGCGGGGGCGCACGGGATCCTGCGCACCGGCTCGGTCGTCCAGGTGGTCGTCGGGCCGCACGCGGACCTCATCGCCGACGACATGGAAGACCTGCTCTGATGCGCCAGGTGCTGTGCCCGGTCTCGGGGCAGAGCCGCCTGGTCAGCGACGTCCCGGACCCCGTCTTCGCCCGAGGGCTGGTCGGTCCGGGGGTGGCGATCAACCCCGCGCCCGGCCCGCAGACCGCGGTCGCCCCGATCACCGGACAGCTCGTGCGGCTGCTCCCGCACGCCTACCTGGTGCGCAGCGACCAGGGGCCCGGGGTACTGGTGCACCTCGGCATCGACACGGTGCACCTGCAGGGTGCGGGCTTCTCGGTGCTGCGCCGCGAGCTCGAGCAGGTGGACGCCGGTGAGGACGTGGTCTCCTGGGACCCGCAGTACGTCGCCGGCACCGGCCGGTCGGCGATCTGCGCGGTGATCATGCTCGACTGCGACGCACCCGTGGTGCTCGAGGAGCTCGGCAGCCTGGTGCACTCCGGCGAGCCGCTGTTCTCCGTCGACTGCTGAGCCGACCGCTCAGGTGGTGTCGGTCCGACGCTCAGCCACGTCGCGCCGCACCGCCGAGGTCGGCATGCTGGCGCACCCAGGCGTGCATGGCGATCGCGGCCGCCGCGGAGGCGTTGATCGAGCGGGTCGAGCCGAACTGCGCGATCGAGAAGGTGCCGTCGCAGGCCTGCCTCGCGGCGGCGGAGAGCCCCGGCCCCTCCTGTCCGAACAGCAGGCAGCAGCGGCGCGGCAGGACGAGGGTCTCGATCGGCTCGGCCCCCGGCAGGTTGTCGATCCCGAGCAGCACCACTCCGTCCGCACGCAGGGTGCCCGCCAGCTCCTCGACGGTCGGGTGGTGCCGGACGTGCTGGTAGCGGTCGGTGACCATCGCGCCCCGACGGTTCCACCGCCGGTTCCCGACGATGTGCACCTCGCGGGCCAGGAAGGCGTTGGCGGTGCGCACGATCGTGCCGATGTTGAAGTCGTGCCGCCAGTTCTCGATGGCGACGTGGAAGTCGTGCCGCCGGGTGTCCAGATCCGCGACGATCGCCTCGAGCGTCCAGTAGCGGTAGCGGTCCACGACGTTGCGTCGGTCGCCCTCGGCCAGCAGGCCTGCGTCGTACCGCGGGTCCTCGGGCCAGGCGCCGACCCAGGGGCCGACGCCGACCTCCTGCGGACCGTGCGGCATCGGGTCGTACGGCGCGCGCGGACCGGCGGCCCGGTCCGCGGGGTCGTCGGCGGGGTCGTCGGCGGGCACCCGGGCATGCTAGACGCTCGACAGTCTCCGTTCAGGTGCGCCAAGTAGTGTGCTGCCCGTGAACGCGCTCACGGCGACCGTCGTGCCCCAGCTGCTCGGCATGAACTGGCTCGACCCCCAGTACCTGCTGGACCACTTCGGCAACTACGCCCTGTGGGGCGCGGCGGGGGTCATCTTCGCGGAGTGCGGCATCCTGATCGGCTTCTTCCTTCCCGGGGACTCGCTGCTGTTCACGGTGGGCCTGCTGGTCTCCCAGGGGAAGATCTCCTACCCGCTGTGGCTGTGCTGCCTGGTGCTCACCGTGGCCGCGATCCTCGGCAACGCCTGCGGCTACTACATCGGGATGCGCGCCGGGCCGGCGGTCTTCCACCGCGAGGACTCCCGGATCTTCAAGAAGAAGTACGTCGAGCGGACCCACGCGTTCTTCGAGGAGTACGGCAACCGGGCGATCGTGCTCGCGCGGTTCGTGCCGATCGTCCGCACGTTCATCACGGTGATGGCCGGCGTCGGCACGATGAGCTTCCGCCGGTTCATGATCTACTCGAGCATCGGCGCGGTGATCTGGGCGACCGGGGTCACGCTGCTCGGCTACTACCTCGGCCAGGTGGCGTTCATCCGCAGCCACATCGAGGCCATGCTGCTGGCGATCGTGCTGATCTCGGTGATCCCGATCGCGTTCGAGTACGTCCGCGCCCGCGGCAGCCGCAAGCTGAGCCGGATGCGCCGCGCCCGGGCGACCGACCCCTCGGAGTGACCAGGCTGCCACCGACAGCCATTCGGACCGGCACTCGGCGTGCTGGTCGCCACCCGCGACGCTCATGGTCGTGTCCGCAAGGCTCCGAGTGCCGGTTCTTCTGGTCGGCGCGAACGCCGCGTCGGCCCGCGCCATGTCCTCGAGGTCCGATGCGTGGCTGTGGGCGTCGTCGTCGGCGCGGATGCCGTGCTCGGCATGCCACTTCCGTCCGGCCATCAGGGGAACCCACCGCCACGCCGCCCAGGCGAGACCCTCGATCGGGTCTCCGGGTCGGGCGAAGTCCCAGTCCACACGACCAGTGAGTCGTCTCGGCGACGCACCGTGTTGTACGGCGAGACGTCGTGATGCACGATCATCTGTCCCGGCCGGAGAACAGCGCGGGGAGCGCGGCGCCACGACTCGGCGGGATCGACCGCGAGGACCTCCCGCCCGGACAGCGCACGCTGACCTCGTCCGGCACCTGCCCGACGTCGAACTCGATGGGTCCTCGGCAGCACGTCCCCGGTCGACGAAGAGCAGACCGGTCAGAGGCCGAGCTCGCCGAGCCCGTAGGCGTAGCGGTACGCCAGCCCCTGCTCCTCCACCCGCTCCCGGGCGCCGGTGTCGCGGTCCACGATGACCGCCACTCCGACCACCTCGGCCCCGGCCTCGCGCAGCGCCTCCACCGCCGTCAGCACGGAGCCTCCGGTCGTGGAGGTGTCCTCGACGGCGAGCACCCGCCGGCCGGCCACGTCGGGGCCCTCGATGCGGCGCTGCAGCCCGTGGGCCTTGCCCGCCTTGCGGACCACGACGGCGTCGACCTCCGCCCCCTCGACGGCGGCGGCGTGCAGCATCGCGACCGCGACCGGGTCGGCACCCAGCGTGAGGCCGCCCGCGACGTCGTACTCCCAGTCGCGGGTCAGCGCGCGCATCACCCGGCCCACCAGGGGGGCCGCCTGCGCGTCGAGGGTGATCCGCCGCAGGTCGACGTAGTAGTCGGCCTCGGCACCCGACGACAGGGTGACCCGGCCGTGCACCACCGCCTTGGTCGTGATCTGCCGGAGCAGGGCCTCGCGGTCGGTGGTGCCGGTCGTGGTCATGGGCCAAACCCTAGGGCCCGTCCGACCGACCGCGCGGGGCCGGCGCGCGGGTGGGTCGGCGCGGGGGCCGGCGCGGGTGGGTCAGCGCGGGGCGCTGCCCACCAGGTGGCCGAACGCGATCATCCGCCGGTCGGTGTGGAACAGCTCGGCACAGGTGGTCAGCGTCACCAGCCTCTGCCCCGGGCGCCGCGCGGGCTGGACGCCGCCGGTCGGGTTGGTGGGCAGCGGGTCGATCACCCAGACGTCGCGGAAGGACACGACCAGGTCGTTCGGGTCGGTGTCGAGCACGTAGGTGTAGACCCGGGCGCGGGTCTCGACCAGCACCCGGTCGCCGGGCCGCAGCTCGGGCAGGTTGCGCAACGGCTGGCCGTGCGTCACCCGGTGCGCCGCCAGCGCGTAGTTGCCGACCTGGCCCGCGCGAGCGGTGCCGCGGAAGTGGCCGAAGCCCTCGGCCAGCACCTGCTCGGAGACGCCCCGCTGGACGGGCATCACGTAGTGACGCCCGAAGCGCGGGATCCGGATCAGCGCCTGGGCGGTCCGGGCGGCACCCCGTCCACCGTGCGCGGTGCTGCCGGGGCGCAGCGTCCAGGCGCGCTGGGTGCGCTCGACCAGGGCGCGCTGCGCTTCCCGCGACACGACGTTGGTGCCGACGTACTGCCAGCCGACCCAGCCGAGCACCACGGCGCCGACGACGACGAGCGCCAGACCGGCCCACAAGCCCGCGCCGCGCCGACGTACGGGGGCCGCCCCGTCGGCGGGTCGCTCGACCGTCTGGTGCGCCATGTCCTGATTGTGCCGCCGCGAGCGGTGGCCCGCCGGACATCGCCGAAGCCGCCGCTACAGTCGCGGGTATGGCTGCGTTCCCTCCGAGCCCCCGTACGGCACAACGGCTGCAGGGCATCCCGCCCACGATCTTCGCGGAGATGTCCGCCCTGGCGGTCCGCACCGGGGCGATCAACCTCGGCCAGGGGTTCCCGGACGCGGACGGTCCGGCCTCGGTGCTCGAGGCGGCGGTCACCGCGCTGCGGACCGGGCACAACCAGTACGCACCTGGCCCCGGGGTGCCCGAGCTGCGGCACGCCGTCGCCGCCCACCAGCAGCGCTGCTACGGCGTCGACCTCGACCCCTCCTCGCAGGTGGTGGTGACCGCCGGAGCGACGGAGGCGATCGCCGCGGCGGTCCTCGGTCTCGTCGACCCGGGGGACGAGGTGGTGGTGCTCGAGCCGTACTACGACTCCTACGTGGCGTGCATCCAGATGGCCGGCGGCGTACGCCGGCCCGTGACGCTGCGCGCGCCCGACTTCCGGCTGGACGTGGACGCGCTGCGAGCCGCGGTCACCGAGCGCACCAGGCTCGTGCTGCTGAACACCCCGCACAACCCGACCGGGACCATGCTCACCCGCGCCGAGCTGGACGCGGTGGCCGAGCTGGCGATCGAGCACGACCTGGTCGTGGTCACCGACGAGGTCTACGAGCACCTCACGTTCGACGGCCGCGAGCACGTCCCGATCTGCACGCTGCCCGGGATGGCCGAGCGCACGGTGACGATCTCCAGCGCGGGCAAGACCTTCTCGCTCACCGGCTGGAAGGTCGGCTGGGTCACCGGGCCCGCCGACCTGGTCGGCACGGTGCTGTCGGCCAAGCAGTGGCTGACGTTCACCAACGCCTCGGCGCTGCAGCCGGCGGTCGCGGTGGCGCTCGACCAGGAGTCGGCGTACCCCGAGACGCTGGCCAAGCAGCTGCAGGCCAAGCGCGACCTGCTGTGCGCCGGGCTGGCCGGGCTGGACGTCGAGGTGTTCGTCCCCGAGGCGACGTACTTCGTCACCACGGACGTACGGCGCTACGGCCACCAGGACGCGACCGCGTTCTGCCTCGCCCTGCCCGAGCTGGCCGGAGTCGTCGCGATCCCGGCCCAGGCGTTCTACGACGACCAGGAGGAGGGCCGCCACCTCGTGCGGTGGGCGTTCTGCAAGGAGACCCCGGTGCTCGAGGAGGGGCTGCGCCGACTGGCCGCCGCCGACCTGCGCGGCTGAGTCACCAGACGTCGGCCGGCGGCCGGGGCGACCGGGGCGAGCGCGTGGCGCGGCACCAGTGCGCGGCGGGCCGGGACAGCAGCAGCCAGGCGGTCGCGAGCGAGCCCACCATGAAGACCAGGCCGAGGCCGAGAGCGGTGAGCAGCGGGATGCTGGCCACCGCCACCCCCGCGCAGGAGACCGCGAGCCCGATGCGAGCCGCGTTGACCCGCCGTACGACGAGGACCGCGAGCACGGAGGCCAGCAGCGACCACACGACCGCGACGGCACACGTCACCCAGGCGACCGCCAGCAGGTCCTGGGTGGACATGCCGGTGCTCGTGAGGTCGGCGCTGCCCTCGATCCGGCTCACCACCCGGTCCCGCGCGACGACCAGCGTGAGCATGGCCAGCAGGCAGCCCGCCGCGGTGAGCCCGGCGAACACCCAGGTGAGCACGGCGGCCACGGTGACCGCGGGCGGTCGTCGCAGGAGCTCCGGCTCCTGCTGCACCGGTGGCATCGGCACCGACGGCCGAGCGGCGTAGCCGAACGGCACCGGGGAGGCCTCCGGGGCCTGTGGCTGCGGCCAGGCGGGGTTCGGCGGCGTGCCGGAGCCGGGAGCGGGCGGCGGCCAGCTCGGGTCGGGCTCCCGGGTCGGCGAGCCACCCGCGCCGGGGTCCGGCGGTGGCACCGGCGGAGCGCTCCTCCCCGGTCGCGGCGGCCCCTCGGCGGCCGCCGTCGCCTCCCGCCCGGCGAACCAGTCGCGGGCGGGCCGGGTCCAGAGCATCGCGACCCCGATGGCGACCACGACGGGCAGCGGTCCGGTCGTCACGGCCGCGGAGAGCAGCAGCAGTGCCGCAGCCGCCGTCAGCGCCACCCGCGCCCCGCGGTGCCGGGTCAGCACGTAGCCGGCACACACCACCGCGACCGCGGCCACCGCACCGTTGAAGAGCACCAGGGCGCGCAGCACCCGCAGCACCTCGTCAACGGTGAGTCCGAGCCCGTCGCCGGGCGGGGTGGTCAGGAAGGTGGCGATCCCGTCGCGGACCTCGACCGTGCGCAGCCGGCCCATCGTCTCGAAGAGCACGACGAGCAGCACCACGGAGCCGGCGATGGCCGTGCCGGCACCCACGGTGACCTGGCGCGGGCGGGCCGTGCGGCGCTGCTCACTCATGCGGCCATTCCACCACGTGGCCGCGACCCGGTCAGGCGGCGACGCCCGTGGGGTGCAGCGCGAGCCCCTCACCGTCGGCGTCGACGTCGACCAGGACGTGGTCGCCGTCGCGCACCTCGCCGCCGAGCAGCAGCCGGGCCAGCGGGTCGCCGATCGCCGACTGCACCAGCCGGCGCAGCGGCCGGGCGCCGTACGCCGGGTCGTAGCCCGTGCCGGCCAGCCAGGCGTGCGCTGCCCCGGTCACCTCGACGGTGATCCGGCGTGCCGCGAGCCGGCGGCCGAGCTCGGCGATCTGCAGGTCCACGATGTGGCTGAGCTGGTCCTGCGTCAGCGCGTCGAACACCACGATCTCGTCGAGCCGGTTGAGGAACTCCGGCTTGAACGACTGCCGCACGATCGCCATCACGGACTCGCGCTTCTTGTCCTCGTCGAGCGTCGGGTCGACGAGGTAGTGCGAGCCGAGGTTCGAGGTCAGGATCAGCACGACGTTGCGGAAGTCCACGGTGCGGCCCTGGCCGTCGGTGAGCCGGCCGTCGTCGAGCACCTGCAGCAGCACGTCGAAGACCTCGGGGTGCGCCTTCTCGACCTCGTCGAGCAGCACGACGCTGTACGGACGGCGCCGGACCGCCTCGGTGAGCTGGCCACCCTCCTCGTAGCCGACGTAGCCCGGAGGCGCGCCGACGAGCCGTGCGACGCTGTGCTTCTCGCCGTACTCACTCATGTCGATGCGCACGATCGCGCGCTCGTCGTCGAACAGGAAGTCCGCGAGCGACTTGGCCAGCTCGGTCTTGCCGACGCCCGTGGGGCCGAGGAACAGGAACGAGCCGGTCGGGCGGTTCGGGTCCGCGATACCGGCCCGCGCGCGGCGTACCGCGTCGGAGACCGCCCCGACCGCGGCCCGCTGGCCGACCAGGCGCTTGCCGATCTCGTCCTCCATGCGCAGCAGCTTGGCGGTCTCGCCCTCGAGCAGCCGCCCGGTCGGGATGCCGGTCCAGGCCTCGATCACCTCGGCGATCTCCTCGGCGCCCACCTCCTCGCCGACCAGGGGCTCGATCTCGCTGTCGGCCTCCTGCACCTCCACGAGGCGCTTCTCGAGCGCCGGGATCCGTGCGTAGCTGATCTCCGAGGCCTTCTCAAGGTTGCCCTCGCGCAGCAGCCGGTCGGCCTCGATGCGGAGCTGGTCGAGCTGTCGGCGGAGCTCGCCCTCGCCCTCGAGACTGCTCTTCTCGGTCTCCCATCGCGCCTCGAGGCCGCGCAGCGCCTCCTCCTTGTCGGCGAGGTCGGCGCGGAGGTGGCTCAGCCGCTGCTTCGACGCCGCGTCGGTCTCCTTGGCGAGCGCGAACTCCTCCATCTTCAGCCGGTCCACGGCGCGCCGGAGCTGGTCGATCTCGACCGGTGAGGACTCGATCTCCATGCGCAGCCGGGAGGCCGCCTCGTCGACGAGGTCGATGGCCTTGTCGGGCAGCTGGCGTCCGGTGATGTAGCGGTCGGACAGCGTCGCGGCCGCTACCAGGGCGGCGTCGGTGATCCGGACGCCGTGGTGGGCCTCGTACTTCTCCTGGATGCCGCGCAGGATCTGGATGGTGTCCTCGACCGACGGCTCGCCGACGAAGACCTGCTGGAACCGCCGCTCGAGCGCGGGGTCCTTCTCGATGCGCTCGCGGTACTCGTCGAGCGTGGTGGCGCCGATCATCCGCAGCTCACCGCGGGCGAGCATCGGCTTGAGCATGTTGCCGGCGTCCATCGCGGAGTCGCCGCCGGCGCCCGCGCCGACGACGGTGTGCAGCTCGTCGATGAACGTGATGACCTGGCCCTCGGAGTCCTTGATCTCCTGCAGGACGGCCTTCAGCCGCTCCTCGAACTCGCCGCGGTACTTCGCGCCGGCGACCATCGCCGCGAGGTCAAGGCTCAGCAGCCGGCGGCCCTTGAGCGAGTCGGGCACGTCGCCGTCGACGATGCGCTGGGCGAGCCCCTCGACGACGGCGGTCTTGCCGACGCCCGGCTCGCCGATGAGCACGGGGTTGTTCTTGGTGCGCCGGGAGAGGACCTGCACCACGCGGCGGATCTCGGAGTCCCGGCCGATCACCGGGTCGATCCGGCCCTCCTGGGCGCGCGCGGTCAGGTCGACGGCGTACTTCTCCAGCGCCTGGTACGTCGACTCCGGCTCCGGCGAGGTCACCCGGGTGGAGCCGCGCACGGTGCTGAACGCGCTGCGCAGCCCGGCGTCGGTCACGCCGGCCCGGTCGAGGAGCTGCCGGGCGGCGCTCTCGACCGTCGCGATGGCCACCAGGAGGTGCTCGGTGGAGACGTACTCGTCCTTCATCTCGGCGGCGATGTCGCCGGCCATGGTCAACACCCGCTGCATCGCGCCGGATGCCGCGGGCGCCGACACCGAGGCGCCGGAGGAGGCGGGCAGCCGGCGGATCGCCTCGGCCACCGCGGACACCACGGAGTCCGGCTCGACGCCGACCGCCTCGATCAGCGGGCGGCTGATGCCGTCGGTCTGCGACAGCAGCGCCGCGAGGAGGTGCAGCGTGTCGATCTGGGGGTTGCCGGCGCGGGTCGCCATCTGGCTGGCGAGCCCGATCGCCTCCTGGCTGCGGGTGGTGAGCTTGGATGCGTCCATGTCGTTCCTTCTTCGACTCGGGTGCGGTTCCGCCGGGGTCCTGGGGCGGGCGACCGCAGACGAAGGGGTGGGGTCAGCTGAGGCGTCCGCGGCGCCAGACGGTGACGGAGCGGCCGGTGGAGAGGCTGCCGCGGACGGCGGGCAGGTTGCGGTCGGCGGCCTCGCGCACCGAGGCGCGCAGCGCGAAGTCGGCGGCGGCGAGCTCGTTCTCGAGCTCGGCCACCCGGCTGCGCAGCGCGGCCACCTGGTTCTCGAGCCGCAGGATCCGCTTGACGCCCTCGAGGCCGATGCCGGTCGCGGTGAGCTCCGCGACCTCGCGCAGCATCTCGATGTCGCGCCACGAGTAGCGGCGTCCGCCGCCCAGGGTGCGACCCGGCTGCACGATCCCGAGCCGGTCGTAGGTGCGCAGGGTCTGCGGATGCAGCCCGGTCAGCTCCGCGGCCACGCTGATCACGTAGACAGGTACGTCGGGACCGGGCTGGTCGGGGGCCGGGAAGCGCGGGCTGCTCATCGGGCACCGTCCCCGCCCGCGCGGCCGTGCGCCGCGTCGAACAGGTTGGCGCGCAGGTCACGCCCGGCCATCGCGTCCCGGTAGGCCTGCACCGCCTCGCGCGCCTGCTCGTCGAGCACAGCGGGCACCTGGACCTCGACGGTGACCAGCAGGTCGCCCTTCCGACCGGCACGCGCCTTGTCGTGGTGCACGACACCGCGCCCGCGGACCCGGAACGTCCGGCCGTTGGGGGTGCCGGCCGGGATCTTCACGGTCACCGGGGCACCCTCGAGCGTCGGCACCTTGATGTCGGCGCCCAGCGCGGCCTCGTCGAAGCTCACCGGGACCGACAGGGTCAGGTTGTCGCCACGACGACCGAACAGCGGGTGCCTGGCGACGTGCACGGTGACGTAGAGGTCGCCGGCCGGGCCGCCCCGCTCCCCGCCGGCACCCTTGCCCCGCAGCCGGATCCGCTGGCCGTCCTTGACGCCGGCCGGGATCCGCGCGGAGATCGTCCGGTTGGACATCCCGCGGCCGGACCCGTGGCAGGTCGGGCACGGGTCGTCGACGACCAGGCCGCGTCCACGGCAGGCCGGGCAGGTCTCGTTCATCGTGAACGCGCCCCCCACCGAGGCGGCGCGCATCCCGACGCCGTCGCACTCGGGGCAGACCCGCGGGACGGTGCCGGCCTTGGCGCCGGTGCCGGAGCAGTCCGGGCAGGGCGCGTCGGACGACAGCCGCAGGGAGACCGTGACGCCGTCGATCGCCTCGGCGAACCCGATGGTCGCCTCGGTCTCGAGGTCCGCGCCGCGACGCGGCTGGGCGGTGCGGGTCCGGCTGCGGCCGCCGCCGAACATGTCCCCGAACAGGTCGCCGAACCCACCGCCGTTGCCGCCGAGGAAGTCGCCCATGTCGAAGGTCTGGCTGCCGCCGCCGGTCGAGGTGCCGGCGAACGGCCCGAAGCCGCCGCCACCGAGCGCGCGGAACTCGTCGTACTCCTTGCGCTTCTCGGCGTCGCCGACCACGTCGTACGCCTCGGCGACCGACTTGAAGCGCTCCTCGGCGGCCCGGTCCCCCGGGTTGGAGTCGGGGTGGTTGGCGCGGGCCAGCGCCCGGTAGGCCTTCTTGATGTCAGCGGCGGATGCGTCCTTCGAGACACCGAGGACCTTGTAGAAGTCCTTGGTGGCCCAGTCGGAGTTCGTCATGCCCGCACCTCCCTTCCGTCGTGCGTGTGCTGCGTGTCGCTCAGTGCTCCTGGTCGTCGCCGGCCGCGGGCTGCGGGTCGACGACGGTGACCTGTGCCGGGCGTACGACGCGGTCGCCGATCTGGTAGCCGGCCGCGATCACCGCCTGGCACGTGGTCGTGGTGACGTCGGGTGAGTGGGCGTGCATCAGCGCCTCGTGGAAGTTCGGGTCGAACGGTTCTCCCGGAGCCCCGAACTTGACCAGGCCCTGGGCCGCGACGATCCGCTCCAGCGAGTCGGCGACCGCCTTGAACCCACCCTCGAGCTCGCCGTGCTCACGGGCCCGGTCGAGGTCGTCGAGCACCGGCAGCAGCGCGGACAGCACCTTGAAGGTGGCGTTCTGGAGCACCAGCTCCCGGTCGCGGTCCACCCGGCGCTTGTAGTTGACGTACTCCGCCTGCAGCCGCTGCAGGTCGGTGGTGAGGTCCACGACCGCCTGCTGGGCCTTGGCGAGGTCGTCGAGCAGCGCCGTGTCGGACTCCTCCGCGGTCGGGCCGCCGTTCGGTCCGGCGTCGGGCTCCGACCGTTCCCCGGCCTGCGTGCCTGCGTCAGTGCCGTCGCCGGCACCGGGCCGGTCCCCGGCCCCCGGCCCCGCAGCGGTCTGCGGAGCCGGAGGCTCGGGGGTCGCGGCGGTCACGTCGGGAGCCTCCGCGGCGGAGTCCACGTCCGCTGTGCTCGGCTGGTCGCTCTGGTGGTGGCCAGAGGTCACTTGCTCTCACCCTCCTGGTCGCCCGTCTCGCCCTCGTCGACGATCTCGGCGTCGACCACGTCCTCGTCGGCGTCACCGGTGGCGGTGCTGCCTCCGGCCGCGGCCGCGTCGGCCTCGCCGGCGGCGTACATCGCCGCACCCATCTTCTGGCTGGACTCGCCCAGCTTGGTCATCGCCGCGCTGATGGCGGCGGTGTCCGTGCCGGAGGCGCTGTCCTCCAGCGCCTTCTTCAAGGCGTCGACGTCGGCCTGGACCTCGGACTTCACCTCGTCCGGGACCTTCTCGCCGTTGTCGGCGAGGAACTTCTCCGTGGTGTACACCAGGCCGTCCGCCTGGTTGCGGGTCTCGACCGCCTCCTTGCGCTGACGGTCCTCCTCGGCGTACTGCTCGGCGTCCTTGATCATCTTGTCGATGTCGTCCTTGGACAGCGCCGAGCCACCGGTGATGGTCATCGACTGCTCCCGGCCGGTGCCGCGGTCCTTGGCGGACACGTGCACGATGCCGTTGGCATCGATGTCGAAGGTGACCTCGATCTGCGGCACGCCGCGCGGAGCCGGCGGGAGGCCGGTCAGCTCGAAGTTGCCGAGCGGCTGGTTCTGCGCCGCCATCTGACGCTCGCCCTGGTAGACCTGGATCATCACCGAGGGCTGGTTGTCGTCGGCGGTGGTGAACACCTCGGACCGCTTGGTCGGGATCGTGGTGTTGCGCTCGATGAGCCGCGTCATCACCCCGCCCTTGGTCTCGATGCCCAGCGACAGCGGGGTCACGTCGAGCAGCAGCACGTCCTTGACCTCGCCCTTGAGCACGCCGGCCTGGAGCGCGGCGCCGACCGCGACGACCTCGTCGGGGTTCACGCCCTTGTTGGGCTCCTTGCCGGCGGTCAGCTCCTTGACGACCTCGGCCACCGCCGGCATCCGGGTCGAGCCGCCGACCAGGATGACGTGGTCGATCTTGGCGACGTCGACGCCGGCGTCCTTGATCACCGAGCGGAACGGCTGCTTGGTGCGCTCGAGCAGGTCCGTGGTGATCCGCTGGAACTCGGCTCGGCTGATCTTCTCCTCGAAGTGCAGCGGGCCGGACTCCGAGTGCGTGATGTACGGCAGGTGGATGGTGGTCTCGCTGGAGGAGGACAGCTCGATCTTGGCCTTCTCGGCCGCCTCCTGCAGGCGCTGCCGGGCGATCTTGTCGCTGCCGAGGTCGACGCCGTTGTTGTCCTTGAACTTCTTGACCATCCAGTCGACGAGCCGGGCGTCCCAGTCGTCGCCGCCGAGGTGGTTGTCACCGGAGGTGGCCTTGACCTCGACGACCCCGTCGCCGATCTCGAGCAGGGACACGTCGAACGTGCCGCCACCGAGGTCGAAGACCAGGATGGTCTGGTCGGACTCCTTGTCGAGGCCGTAGGCCAGCGCCGCCGCGGTCGGCTCGTTGACGATCCGGCTGACGGTCAGGCCCGCGATCTCGCCGGCCTCCTTGGTGGCCTGCCGCTGGGCGTCGGAGAAGTACGCCGGCACCGTGATGACCGCGTCGGTGACGGTCTCGCCCAGGTAGGACTCGGCGTCCCGCTTGAGCTTCTGGAGCACGAAGGCGGAGATCTGCTGCGGCGTGAAGGTCTTGTCGTCGATCTGCTGCTTCCAGTCCGTGCCCATGTGGCGCTTCACGGACCGGATGGTGCGGTCCACGTTGGTGACGGCCTGCCGCTTGGCGACCTCACCGACGAGGACCTCGCCGTTCTTGGCGAAGGCGACGACGGACGGGGTCGTCCGGGCGCCCTCGGCGTTGGCGATGACGGTGGGCTCCCCACCTTCGAGGACGGCCACGACGGAGTTCGTCGTGCCCAGGTCGATTCCGACCGCGCGTGCCATGTGTTACCTCCACTGTTCGGTGCACTGGTTGGTGCTTGCGTCGTCTCGTCTGCGTCTCGGGGACGGGCACTGCCCGTTGCCGGGAGTCTGTCAAACAACTTGAGTCCGATCAACTCAACTCTTGTCATACGGCTCAACGCAGGGACGGCCGCGGTTGTTTCCGGCGCGCCGCCGATGATGCGGGTGAGCCGCCTCACACCGGGGCGGGCGGGGTGGGCGGGCCCGGGCCGGGCCGGTCAGCCGACCCGGATGCGGACCGTGTTGGAGACCTTGCCGCTGGCCGGGTCCTGCATCCGGAGCAGGTTCACGCCGGTGCGTCCGGTGTAGATGTACGTCGCGAACGCGCCGCCGTGCACCGTCGCCGTGGTGGGGAAGTCCGACCAGCGCCCGGCCTCGCGGCGCTGCACGCGGAGGCCGGCCCCGTCATGCCGGTAGGCGCCGGTCAGGTAGATCCGCTCGTTGGGGCGGACCGACAGCGGCGACGCCTTCAGGGTGATCGGCCTGGGCTTGCCGGACGGCTTCCGGCTGGGCGACGCCGACGCCGAGGGGGACCCGGACGGGGACGCCGACGGCGACGGACGCGGCGTGACGTTCGGCCCGACCGGAGCGGGCTGGTCGCCGACCCGGGACAGCGGCGGCATGTAGAGGCTCGGCCTGGCGCTCGGCCCACCGGCGTCGGCGAAACCGGACACCTTCGCGGCCACCAGCGCGACCGTGGCGATCACCGCGCCCACGATCAGCGAGAAGGCGACCAGCGCACCGAGTGCGACCAGCAGCTGCCGGCCCCACCTGGTCTCGTCGTCGTGGGACATGCCCCGATCATCCTTGACCGATCAAGCCCGGACACCACCGGTCTCAGATCGCGGGTCGGCGGTCGCCTCACTCGTCGCCGGCTCCGGCTGCCAGAGCCGGACTGCCGGTCGCCGACTGGTTCTCGGGGAAGTGGCAGGCCACCTGGTGGCGCGGCGCCAGCTCGACGAGCGGCGGCTCCTCGGTCTTGCAGATGTCCTGCGCCTTCCAGCAGCGGGTGTGGAACCGGCAGGCCGGCGGCGGGTTGATCGGGCTGGGCACGTCGCCCTGCAGCCGGATCCGGTCCCGCTGGGTGCGCCGTCGGGTGTCCGGGATCGGCACCGCCGACATCAGCGCATGGGTGTAGGGGTGCAGCGGCCGCTCGTAGAGCCCGGCACGGTCGGCGAGCTCGACGATCTTGCCCAGGTACATCACCGCCACCCGGTCCGAGACGTGCCGCACGACCGACAGGTCGTGGGCGATGAACACGTAGGCCAGGCCCAGCTCGCTCTGCAGGTCCTCCAGCAGGTTGACGACCTGCGCCTGGATCGACACGTCGAGCGCGGAGACCGGCTCGTCGGCCACGATCAGCTTCGGCCGCAGCGCCAGCGCCCGGGCGATCCCGATGCGCTGCCGCTGGCCGCCGGAGAACTCGTGCGGGTAGCGGTTGTAGTGCTCGGGGTTGAGGCCGACGAGCTCGAGCAGCTCCTGGACCGGCTTCTTCACGCCGCCCTCCGGGCTGCACGTGCTGCAGGTGGTACGGCGCCCCGACGATCGTGCCGACCGTGTGCCGCGGGTTCAGCGAGGAGTACGGGTCCTGGAAGATCATCTGGACGTGGCGGCGCAGCGGCCGCATCTGTCCCGCGCGATGTGGCGTGATGTCGCGGCCCTCGAAGCGTGATCGTGCCCGCGGTCGGCTCGAGCAGCCGGGTGAGCAGCCGGCCGGTCGTGCACTTGCCGCAGCCGGACTCCCCGACCAGCGAAGCGTCTCGCCCGGCGTACCTCGAAGTCGAGGCCGTCGACCGCCTGCACGGCGCCGACCTGGCGCTGCAGGAGCCCCTTGCGGATCGGGAAGTGCTTGACGAGGCCGCGGACCGACAGCAGGTCGGCGGCGTCGGAGCGGTCCCGGCGGGTGGTGCTCTCGGCGACGGTCATCGGGCGGCTTCCTCGGGCCGAACGGAGGGCGGGGTCGGACATCGGCTAGAGCACCGGCCGGATCTCCTCGCGCCACAGCTCGCGGCGGCGGGCCGGCGGCAGGTGGCAGGCCACGAGGTGCCGGTCGCCGGCGTCCACGAGCTCGGGACGCTCGGTGTCGGCGAGCCCGTTCGTCTGGTCCTCGTAGCGCGCAGCGCGGGTGGAACGGGCAGCCCGGCGGCACGTGGATCAGGCTCGGCGGCGTGCCGGGGATCGGGTGCAGCCGCTCGCTGAGGTCCCGGTCCAGCCGCGGCATCGAGCTGCAGCAGCCCCCAGGTGTACGGGTGCTCGGGCTCGTCGAAGATCTGCTCGGCGGTGCCGTACTCCGCGGCCCGTCCGGCGTACATGACCATCATGTCGTCGGCGATCTCGGCGACCACCCCGAGGTCGTGGGTGATGATGATGATCGCCGAGTTGAACTCCTTCTGCAGGTCGCGGATCAGGTCGAGGATCTGCGCCTGCACGGTCACGTCGAGCGCGGTGGTCGGCTCGTCGGCGATCAGCAGGTCGGGGTTGCAGGACAGCGCCATCGCGATCATCGCGCGCTGGCGCATGCCGCCGGAGAACTGGTGCGGGTAGGCGTCCACGCGCCGGTCCGGCTCCGGGATGCCGACCCGGTCGAGCATCTCGACGGCCTGCGCCCGGGCGGCCCGCTTGGACACGTCGTTGTGCACCCGGTAGGCCTCGACGATCTGGTGGCCGACCGTGTAGTACGGGTGCATCGCCGACAGCGGGTCCTGGAAGATCATCGCCATCTTCTTGCCGCGCAGCCGGCGCACCTCGCTCCGGAGAGGTGGCGATCAGGTCCTGGCCGTCGAGCAGGATCTGGCCGCTGATCGCGGCCGATCCCGCCCGGTGCAGGCCCATGACGGCCAGGCTGGTGACGCTCTTGCCGGACCCGGACTCGCCGACGATGCCGAGCGTCTTGCCGCGCTCGACGTGGAACGACAGCCCGTCGACCGACCTTGACGAGGCCGTCGTCGGTCGGGAAGTGCACGTGCAGGTCGCGTACGTCGAGGAACGCCCGGTCCGACGCGGGGGGCGAGGGCTGCGCCTCGTCGAGGAAGCTCGTCACTTGGTCCGCACTCTCGGGTCGACGACCGCGTAGAGCAGGTCGACCACCAGGTTGGAGAACACGATGAAGAAGCCGGCGAGCAGCGTCACGCCGAGCACCTTCGGAAGGTCGTTGGAGACGATCCCGTCGTAGGCGTACTTCCCGATGCCGTTGAGCGAGAAGGTCTTCTCGGTCAGCACGGCGCCACCGAGCAGCAGGCCGAGGTCGAGGCCGAAGATCGTCAGGAGCGGGGTGAGCGCCCCGCGCAGCCCGTGCTTGATGACCACCGTGCGCTCGACGAGCCCCTTGGCGCGGGCCGTCCGGATGTAGTCCTCGTTCATCGTCTCGAGCATCCCGGCACGGGTCAGCCGGGCGTACTGCGCCGAGAACAGCAGGGCCAGCGTGATCCACGGCAGCAGGAGGTCGTAGGCCCACGCCCCGGGGTTCTGCAGCAGCGGCGTGTAGGAGCCGCCGGGTGCGAAGACCTTCCACTTGTAGCTGAAGAACGCCAGCCCGACGAGCCCCGTGAAGAAGATCGGCAGCGACACGCCGGCCAGGGCGACCCCCATGGCGCCCCGGTCGAACACCGAGCCGCGCTTGAGCGCGGAGAGCACGCCGATGGAGATGCCGGCCACCGCCCAGATGATCGCCGCGCCGACGGCCAGGGACAGCGTCACCGGGATCCGGCTGACCAGCTCGGGCCAGATCGGCTGCCGGGTGATGAAGGAGTAGCCGAGGCACGGCGCCGGGCAGTGCACGGTCTCGGCGCCCATGTCGTAGCTCGCGCCGGTGACGACCCCCTTGGCCCAGTGGCCGTACTGCACCCAGATCGGGTCGTAGAAGCCGAGCCGCTGAGCCGTCAGGTGCACGGTCTGCTGCGTGGCGGCCCGTCCGACGTACCGGGTGGCCAGCGTCTCGGGCGTGGCCCCGGCCCAGCGCGGCACCAGGTAGAAGATCGCGAACGTGACCATGCTGATCACGATCAGCAGCATCACGGCCGCGACCACGCGTCTGATGATGTAAGTGAGCACTGTTCGCGGGCCGCGCGCCCGGCCGGAGGCTCTGCCTCCGGCCGGGCGCCGGCACCTTCACCTGCCTCTGTCTCGCTCCGGGTCCGCGCCCGAGGGGGCGAGGGTCACTGCTGGACGCCCAGCGCCAGGTAGTCGTACATCCCGAAGGCCGGGTTGACGAACACGTTCGTCAGGTTCTTCGGCCGGAACAGCACGCTCTTGGCGTACACGCCCGGGTAGATGACGGCCTCCTGCATCACCCGCTTGTCGATCGCGCCCCAGTCGGCCTCGCGCTTGCTCTGGTCGAGCTCCACCGAGGCGTTGTCGAGCATCTTGTCGACCTCCGGGATCCGGACGCTGGTGTTCGACGAGCCGCCGGTCTCCCGGATCACCCGGCTGTCGACGATCTGGCTCAGGAACCCGAAGCCGTCGTTCCAGTCCGCGCCCCAGCCGTTGGTGGCCAGCCCCAGGTTGTTCTTCACGACGTACGGCGGGTTGCCGGCGTACTGGCTGAAGTAGTCCCCGGACGGGTAGCCCTTCAGGGTCAGCTTGATGCCGATCTTGTCGAGCGCCTGCTGGAACGCCTCGGCGGTCGCCTTCTCGGCGGGACGGTCCGAGCGGTAGGCCATGTTCGTCGAGAAGCCGTTCGGCTGCCCGCACTTCTCGAGCTCCTGCTTGGCCTTGGTCACGTCGCCCTTGTTGCCCTGGGACGGGTAGAGGTCGAACTTCTGGTAGCCCGGGATGAGCGGCGGCAGAACCGTCGTGGCGATGTCGCCGCCGGCGAACGGGCCGCCGTAGGCGTTCTGGTACGCCGTGTGGTCCATGCCGTACTCGATGGCCTTGCGGCAGTGGATGTTGTCCAGCGGCTTCACCGTGGGGTTGATCGAGGTGTACCAGAGCCGGGCCAGCTGCGGGTTGTCCGCCTGCGCCTTGAGCGTCGGGTCGCCGAGCACCCGCGACAGCGTCGCCGGCTGCACGCCCGTGCCCTGCACGGAGATGTCGAGGTCGCCCGCGATCAGCTGGTTGTCGATGTCGTCGGGGTTCATCTTCAGCGTGACGTCGTACTCGTCCGGCAGCGCCTTGCGGTTCGGGTCGGTCTTGGGGTCCCACTCGGGGTTGCGGACCAGCTTGAAGCTCTTGCCGGGCTGCATGGCCGCGAACTTGTACGGGCCCGAGGACACCACGTGGTTGCGGTACGTCGCGCCGGTGTCCTTGGCCGCCGGCACCGGCATGGTCTGCGGCAGCTGGGCCAGGTAGTCGAAGCCGGCGAACGGCTGCTTGAGGTGGAACACGATCGTGTAGTCGTCCGGCGTCGAGATCGCCGAGTCGGTGTTGACGCCCTTGGACTTGTACGGCCCCTTGTAGCCGGCCGGCCAGTTCAGCATCGCGTCGAAGTACGCCGGCCCGTTCGGGAACGTCTCCTTGTCGATCGACCGCTCGACGGCGTACTTGACGTCCTTGGCGGTCACCGGGGTGCCGTCGTCGAACTTCACGCCCTTGCGGATGTGGTAGGTCCAGGTCTTCCCGCCGTCGCTGACCTTGCCCGCGGAGGTGGCCAGGTCGGGCACCAGCTGGTTGCTCGCGTCGCCCGGGGCGGACTTGAACATCAGCAGCGAGCGGCCGTACAGCCGCGCGAAGTCCCAGGAGTAGCCGTAGTAGGTCTCGCCCGGGTCCAGGGTGTCCCAGTCGTCGTTGTTGGCCACCCGGACCACGCCACCCTTGGCGTCGGACGGGTTGTAGACCTTGTCGAGCGCAGCGTTGAACGCCGGCGTGGAGGTGGTGCCTCCGCTGCTGTCGCCGGACCCGCCGCTGCCGCTGCTGGAACCTCCGCCGCACGCCGTGAGGCCGAGCGCGGCCACCGCGGTGAGAGTGGCGAACGTCAACCCTCGTCTGGATCTCATCGTTGCTGTACGTCCCTTCGTGAGGACTTGCCGTTGCTGCTGACTCCCGGTGGTCACCGGGTCCGGGGGTCGAGCGCGTCGCGCAGCCCGTCCCCGAAGAGGTTGAAGGCCAGGACGGTGGCGAAGATCGCCAGCCCGGGCCAGAGCATGAAGTTCGGGATCGTGTAGTAGACGACCGCGTCGGAGAGCATCCCGCCCCAGGTCGCCGTCGGGGCGCGGACGCCCACGCCGAGGAAGGACAGCGCGGCCTCGAACAGGATGTTGGTCGGGATCAGCAGCGTGGAGTACACCAGGATCGGCGCGATCAGGTTCGGGAGCAGCTCGGTGAACAGGATGTACGGCCGCCGCGCGCCCAGGCTGCGGGCCGCGTCGACGAACTCGCGTTCGCGCAGCGACAGCACCTGACCGCGCATGATCCGGCCGATGTAGGGCCAGTTGAAGAAGCCGATGATGAACACCAGCAGGACGATGCGCAGCGTGTTGCCCTTGAGCCCGAACGCCTCGTCCGGGAACACCCCGGCGAGGGCGATCGCGAACACCAGCAGCGGGAAGGCCAGGAAGATGTCCATCAGCCGGCTGATGAACGAGTCGACCGATCCGCCGAAGAAGCCCGCCACCGTGCCGAGGAGGAAGCCGATCGCCACCGACAGGACCGTGGCGAAGATCGCGATCAGCAGTGAGATCCGCGCCCCGTAGACCACCCGGCTGAAGATGTCCCGTCCGTTGAGCGGCTCCACGCCCATGAGGTGCTGCCAGCTGATCCCCCCGAACCGGCCCTTCGGCGCCATGGTGCCGCCGGCCGTGTCCACGAGGTTCTGGTGGAACTCGTTGGGCGGGTCGCCGAGCAGATGCACGATCACCGGCGCGAAGACCGCCACCAGCACGAGGAAGATCAGGAACGCGCCGCCGGCGAGCGCGACCTTGTCGCGCTTGAACCGGCGCCAGGCGATCTGGCCCAGCGAACGGCCCTCGACCGCGCCTCCGCCGGCGAGGACGGCCTCTGCCGAGGTCAGGTCCTGGCCGGGGGCCGCTTCGAGTGGCGTGCTCACGTGACCGACTCCCAGGCTACGAGGGACGCACCACCCGGTGCGCCGATAGGTCAACGTGGTCGTTGGCGCCGCGCACGTCAAGGACACCGGGGCCTCGTTGCACAATCGTGACGCGAAGGAGACCCGGCCGGCGCCTCACGGCCGGCGACGGCCCCGCTCGGAGCGTGGGGCCGGGAGGTGCAGCGTGAGGACGGCGCCACCCTCCGGCCCGTGCCCGCGCGCAGTGACCCGGCCGTCGTGCACGGCCGCCACGTCCGCGACCAGCGCCAGACCGAGGCCGTAGTGCCGGCGCCCGGGCGAGGCTCCGGAGCGGGCCGGCTCCTCGGTCTCGGTGCGCGAGCTCGTGAACCGCTCGAAGAGCCGGGGCGCCTGCTCCTCGGCGATTCCCGGCCCGTCGTCGGCGACCGACACCTGCACCTCGCGGGAGTCCTGCTCCAGGGAGACGACCACCCGGCTCCGGGCGTGGTCGAGGGCGTTGTCCACCAGCGAGGTCATCGCTCGTCGCAGGGCGCCTGCGGACCCCTCGACGACGACCGGCGCGCCGGCCCCCTCGACGACCAGGCCGACCCCGGCCGACTGCGCCGCGGCGGCCGCCGCGGCCACGCAGTCGCGGACCAGCGCGGCGAGGTCGAGCGGCTCGCGGACCGCGCTGACCCGGGTGTCCGCGGCGACGAGCAGCTCGTCGAGGATGTCGGTGAGCACCTTGGTGTCGGCGACCACCCCGTCCACGTCGGCCAGCAACCGCTCCTCCGCGGCGCCGGTCCCGCGGCGCAGCCGCCGGGCCAGCAGCTGGACCCGGGTGGAGAGCAGGGTCAGCGGGGTGCGCAGCTCGTGGCCGGCGTCCGCGACGAAGCGGCGCTGCATGGCGATGGTGTCGGCCATCGGGGACACCGCGCGCCGGGCCAGCCAGGCGCCGACGAGGCTGGCGAGCCCCACCCCGACGGCGCCGGACAGCAGCAGCGCGGTGACCACCCGGCCACGCTGCGCCTCGAGGTCCGAGCGGTCCAGCACGGCCTGGGTGATCCGTTCGCCGACCTTGGCCGTCCACACCGTGTAGTCCCCGGACGGCATGTCGAGCTCTCGCACCCGGGTGCGGCCGTCCCGCTCGACGGCGGCGATCGCGGCCTCGTCGGGGAAGCCGGCCGGCAGGTTCGGCGACAGGCTCCTGCCCTGCGGGGTGACGACCACGACCGAGATGCCCGGCGGGGCCTCGGTGGCGTTGTCGATGTGCGCGGTGGTGTCGGCGAGCTGTCGCTCGGTCGCGGCCGACTCGGCGCGCTCGTAGATGACGTAGAGCAGCACTCCGACGACGACGAGGCAGCCCACCACGAGCAGCCCCGTCTGGAACCCCAGCCGCCGGGAGGTACGACGCAGGTCCGCGACGTCGCGCGGGGACTTCACCGGCCCATCCGGTAGCCCAGCCCCCGGACCGTCTCGACCATGCCGCGGCCGAGCTTGCGGCGCAGGTAGTGCACGTAGGTGTCCACGACACCGGCGTCCTCGGCGGCCTCGAACACGCTGCCGAGCAGCTCGTCGCGGGAGAACACCCGGCGCGGGTTGCGGGCCAGCACGCCGAGCAGCATGCCCTCCCGCTCCGACAGCGCGATCTCCGTGCCGTCGTCGAGGTGCACCGACCGGCTCTCGAGGTGGAACGTGCCGCCGGGCAGCGAGAGGTCGTCGGCGTGGTCGCCGTGCCGGCGCAGCAGTGCACGCAGCCGGGCCAGCAGCTCGTCGAGGTCGAACGGCTTGGCGAGGTAGTCCTCGGCGCCGGCGTCCAGGCCCTCCACCCGGTCGCGCGGGTTGCCCTGGGCGGAGAGCACGAGCGCCGGCGTCGTGCGACCACGGGCGCGCAGCCGAGCGAGCACGTCGAGCCCGTCGATCGCGGGCAGGCCGCGGTCGAGCACCATCACGTCGAGCTCCCGGGTGAGCCCGAGGTGCAGCCCGCGCTGCCCGTCGGCGGCCACGAGCACGACGTACCCCTCGGAGCCGAGCAGCTCGGTGAGCATCGCGGCGAGCTCGGGGTCGTCCTCGACGAGCAGCAGGCGGGGCGACCCGGTCATGGCCCCAGGATAGGGAGCCGAGGACTCCCGCCGGATGCTAACGGCCGCTCGCCTCGCCCGACGTCCGGGCGGCTGGCAGGTTGTGCCATGCCGCCTTCGCGCCGCTGTGCCCGATCAGCACCACCTGCACCGTCGTGCCCAGGGCGACCAGCACCCCGACCACGGTCACCACGGTGGGCAGCCAGCGAGCCGCGCCGCGGCCCCCGCCTGCGGGCTCCCCGCGCCTCTCCCGACGCTGGAACCAGAACTGCGCAGCGGCGACGACCGTCAGCAGGATCATCCAGGGCAGCAGCATGTCGGCCAGCTCGGCGTGCTCGCGGACCAGCGGGGTGTCGCCGACGCGGCTCCGCAACGCCTCCCCGGAGTCGGTGGACAGCGGCACGAGGAACAGGCCCGCCGCGGAGAGCACGAGCGGAAGCGGACCCGCCCAGCGGCGGAACCGCGGGAGCACCGCGGCCAGGAGCACCGCGAGCGCTGCGGCCGGGACGATCACCACCGTCGCGTGCACGATCAGGGGGTGCAGCGGCAGCCCGAAAATGGTGTCCAGCACGGTCGACCTCTCTCATTGGGTGCGTTCTTCCCCAGCGTGGTCGACGAATCTTGGAGCTTTCTTTGAGCGCTCCGGGCTCAGTCACGGACCGGGCGCGGCGTCACCACGATCCGCGCCCCCCGCCGCGGGACGCTGGTGATGTTGCGCACC
This sequence comes from uncultured Actinomycetota bacterium, assembly GCA_963811365.1. Lineage (GTDB taxonomy): Bacteria > Actinomycetota > Actinomycetes > Propionibacteriales > Nocardioidaceae > CAWEQW01. The sequence continues at coordinate 221,901 of CAWEQW010000006.1, forward strand.
TTCGGCCGGTCGGCGCCGCGCGCGGGCAGCCTGACGTCGTACCGGTCGAGCACCTCGCGGAGCACCGCGACGCCCTCCAGCTGCGAGAAGCCGGCGCCGATGCAGCGGCGCACCCCCCCGCCGAACGGGATCCAGGTGTTCGGCTCGAGGTGGCCGCTGAGGAACCGCTCCGGCCGGAACTCCTCAGGGTCGGGGTGGTTGTCCGCGCGGCTGTGGGTGAGCAGGATCGACGGGCCCACGGTGGCACCGGCCGGGATGGCCCAGCCACCGATCGTCGCGGGTGCCATGAGGTGTCGCACGACCATCGGGATGACCGGGTGCAGCCGCATGCTCTCGCGGAACACCGCCTCGAGGTAGGCCTCGTCGCCGGCGTCCGCGGCGGTCTGGGCGCGCGCGAGCTGCCTCGGGTCCCGACCGAGCTCGTAGAGCGTCCAGGCGAGCGCGGTGGCGGTGGTCTCGTGGCCGGCGAGCAGCAGCGTGACGAGCTGGTCGCGCAGCTCCGGGTCGGTCAGCGGCGGCTCGCCGGTCTCGGCGCTGCCCACCTGGAGCAGCCGCGACAGCACGTCGCTGCGGCTGGCCAGGTCGCCGGCCGCCCGTCGCTCGGCGATCTCGGCGTACATCACCTCGTCGAGCGCCCGCTGGTTGGCGACCGTCTGCTTCCACGGCCCGAACCGCTGGAGGCGCGGATAGCCCCAGCCGAGCAGCACCGCCGGGCTGACGTCGACGGTGCGGCGCACGAGCGGCCGCAGCCCGTCGAGCCGGCGCTCGTCGGTGACCCCGAACACCACCCGCATGATCACCTCGAGGGTCAGCGTGTTCATCGCGTCGAGGGACCGGAACGGCACGCCGGAGCTCCAGCCGGCCACCTGCTCTCGGGCCACCCCCGCGACGACGCCGGCGTAGCCCCGCAGCGCCGCCCCGTTGAAGGCCGGCATCAGGAGCTTGCGGGCGCGACGGTGGTCGGCGGAGTCCTGGAGCAGCAGGGAGTGCTCGCCCATGATCGGGCCGAGGACCGCGTTGCCCTTGCCGGCGTGGAACACCTCCGGGTCTCCTGCGAAGATCTCCTTGGCGTGCTCCGGGCGGGTGAACAGCACCAGCGCCGAGCCCTTCGGCATCACCCGGACCGTGAAGACGTCGCCGTACCGCCGGTGCATCGCCGGGACGAACTGGTGGCGGAACCGCAGCAGGCCGATGCTCTGCAGCAGGCTGGGCCACCGGGGCCCGGGTGGCAGGTCGCGGGCGTGCAGCCGGGGCAGCTCACCGGCCCGGAACGGCTTCATCCGCGCGAAGCGCTCGTCGGTGACCGACATCGGCGACCCCTTAGTCTGTGACCGCACGGGCCCGTCGGCCCGCATACCCACAGTATGGAACGGCCCGGCCGGCCGTCGAGTGCCCGGCGCGGGCGGGCCGGACCAGCGGCGCGGGCGGGCCGGCCCGGTCAGGCCTCGGCGGCGCGCCGGTTCCGCTCCCGTACGGCGTGCTCGTCGGTGCGGGTGTCGTAGCCCCAGAAGTCGCGCAGCCAGCCGGCGGTCGTGGCCACGCCGAGCACGCACAGCACGCCGCCGCTGACGATGGAGCCGCGGACCGTCCACCGGTCCGCGACCAGGCCGGCTCGCACCTGGCCGCCGAGCGGGCCGAGCGAGTACGACAGCATCTCGATCCCGGCGAGCCGGCCGCGCATGGTGCTCGGCACCGTCTGGTTCCAGATCGTGGCCCGGAACACCGCGCTGACCATGTCGGCGCCGCCGGCCAGCGCGAGGAAGGCCGCCGCGACCCAGATCCCGGGCGCCAGCCCGACGCAGGCGATCGCCGCGCCGTACACCAGGGCGGCCAGCACGATCGCCCGGCCGTGGTGGTGCACCCGGGCGGTCCAGCCCGAGGTGGCCGTGGCGACGAGGCTGCCGACGGTCTCGGCGCTGTAGAGCATGCCGAGCAGCTGCGGACTGCCGAAGACGGTCTGCGCCAGGGCCGGGAAGAGCACGACCGGCATCGCCATCACCATCGCGATGATGTCCACGAGGTAGGTGCCGAGGAGGTCTCGGCGGCGCAGCGCGTAGCCCAGCCCCTCCCTGATGCCCCGCAGGCTCGGCGGGGTGGTCTCCTCGGTGTGCGGGTAGGGACGCATCAGCGCGAACAGCACGGTCGCGGCCACCAGGCCGCAGACGTCGACCGCGAAGCACCAGCCGGCACCGACCCAGGCCAGCAGGATGCCGCCGACGGCCGGCCCGGCGAGCAGGCCGACCTGCATGCCGAGCGAGGTCAGCGCGTTGGCCGCGGTGAGCCGGTCGTGGCGCACGGTCAGCGGCTCGAGGGCCTCCTTCGAGGGCCGCTGCAGCGACTGGGAGGCCGCCAGCGCGCCGCCGAGGGCGTAGATCACCCACACCTGCGGATGCTCCAGGAACGCGTTCGCGGCCAGCGCGACGGTGAGCACGGCCTGCACGACACCGGTGGCGACGAGCAGCCGGCGGCGGTCGACGTGGTCGGCCAGCGCACCGCCGTACAGGCCGAAGACGACCAGCGGGACGAGCTCCACGATGCCCATCGCGCCGACCGCGAAGTTCGAGCCGGTGAGGTGGTAGAGCTGGAAGGGGATCGCGACGTAGGAGACCATCCCGCCGAGGTAGAACACCGTCCCGGCCCAGAACAGCAGCCGGAAGTCGCGCGACTCACGCAGCGGCGTGGTGTCCACGCGCAGCGCGGCGAGACGTTCTCGGACCGAGGGCACGAGCCCGGATTCTGGCAGCACCCTGGCCGGGGTGGCCAGCGGTTTCGGGCGTCGCCCCTGACCAAGGTCCTCCCACCCCCGGACCTTGGGCCCGCGCGTGGCCGACCTTCCGGTCTACGCCGGAGCGGCCGGCGCGGCCAGGCTCGAACCGACGAGTCCGCTGCGAGGAGGCACCCATGCCTGAGGTCGAACATCCCCGGGTTGCCCACGACCCGCCACCGCCGGCGGTTCGGCCGGTGAGCCGTTGGCGAACCGCGTGGCCGGTGACCGTGTCCTGGCTGCTCACCGCCGTGCTGGTGCCGCTGGTCGGCTACGGGCTGTTCGGCGGCGACGCCTACCGCGGCTACCCGGAGCGGACCGTGCTGGCCTCGCGCGCCGGCGACGTGTTCACCCTCGCCGTGCTCCCGGTGCTGGTCCTCGCCGGCATCGGGAGCAGGCGGCAGTCGCTGCGCGCCCACCTGCTCTGGCTCGGCCTGTTGTTCTACCTGGCGTACTCCTACGGGCTGTACCTGATCGGCTGGCAGCAGAACCGCGCCTTCGTCGGGTACGCCGTGGTGGTGACCCTGGCCTGCGCCTCCCTGCTCGACGGGCTGGCCCGCATCGACGTCGGCGCCGCCGCACCCGCGTTCCGGAACCTGCGCACGAGGGTCCTGGGCTGGTTCTTCGTGGTGATCGGCATCGCCTTCACCGGGCTGTGGCTGACCGACGTGCTGCCGATGACGTTCGGCGGGCGGCTGCCCACGACGCTCGGCGTCGGCGGCGCGCCGTACGCGGTGTACGTGCTGGACCTCACCGTGGCCCTGCCGACGGTCGTCGTCACCGGCATCATGCTGGTCCGTCGCCACCCCGCGGCGCCGGCGATCGGCGGCGTCGTGCTCGTCAAGATCCTCACGCTGTTCACCGCTCTCTGGCTCGGCACGGCAGCCGCCGCGCTGGACGGGCTGTCGGTGCCGTTCACGGCCGACATGGTGCCGAGCGCGCTGCTGCTGCTCGGTGGCCTCTGGCTGCTGGTGCACCACGCGCGGCGGCTGGCGCCGCCACGTCAGGGATGGCTGCGCCGCGAGCTCTGGCGCGCCTGACTCCCGACGCCTGCTCCCGGCAGCAGGCCGCTCCGGCGCGCGATCGCGGCTGCCTCGGTGCGGCCGGCGGCGCCGAGCTTGGCCAGGATGTTCGAGACGTGCACGCTCACGGTCTTGGCGCTGATGAACAGCTGTCGGCCGATCTCGCTGTTGCTGCGCCCCTCGGCCACCAGCGCGAGGATCTCCACCTCCCGGGCGGTCAGCGCGGACCCCGGACGGCCGTCCCGCGGCGGCGCCGGGGTCGCGCCGAGGGCAGCCAGCTCGTCGAGCAGTGGCCCCGCGCCGAGCCGACGGGCGACCACCCGAGCGGCGTCGCGCAGAGACGCCGCCTCGTCGGTCCGGCCGGTCGCCCGGAGCACCGCGCAGAGCCGGGCGCTCGACCGCGCCGTCTCGAAGGGCGCCCCCATCTCCTCGAACGCGTGCACCGAGCGCCGCCACGCGTCGACCAGCTCCTGCTCGCCGGGCGGCTCCACGTCGGCCAGCCACCGCAGCCGCAGCGCCTCCGCCTCCGCGCGCGCCGCCCACGCCACGCCCTCCGGCCCGAACGGCCGCCGGCGTCCGCGCATCTGCTCGACCACCCGGTGGACCGCGACCACCAGCTCCTGGCTGCGCGCGACAAGGGCTTGGCGCTCCGCGGCCGGGGTGGTCGCCGCTGCCGTCGCGAGCTGGCCGAGCACGAGCGCCGAGAGCCGCACCCGGGCGGGGAAGTCCCGCCGCCAGAGGCGCTCACAGTGCCGGACCACCTCGTCGTGGAAGGTGAGCATCTCCTGCACCTGCCCGGTCTCGCCCAGGTGGTCGATGCCGGCGACGCCGGTGAGCAGCGCCAGCAGGCCGTCGCGCTCCCAGAGGTCACGTCCGCGGCGCAGGTCGTCCTCCACCAACGGCTTTCCTCGCCCGACCCGCACCAGCCGCGCCGCCGCGCTGAGCAGGGCGCCGGGCACCGGCGGGGGCGCGTCGCCCGACCAGTCCGCGACCTCGAGCGCGCCGTCCCAGTCGCCGCCGTAGTAGAGGGACAGCGCGCGCATCAGGCGCGCGTCGAACCCGTAGGGCGCCCAGGGCCGGCCGGCCGCCTGGGCCACCGCGGCCGCCTGGCGGTAGTGCTCCCCGGCCCGCGCGTAGTCGGCCTCCTCGAACCTGAGGGTGCCGAGCATGGTCAGCCCCCGCATCTCCGCCGCGGCCTCGCCGTCGCGGCGCGCGTCCCGGACGATCTGCTCGAGGGCGGCCCGCGCCGCGTCGGGGTCGCCGGCCCGGTTGTCGAGGGCGGCCAGCGTGGTGGTCACCTCGGTGACGAGCCGGGGCAGGTGGAGCTCCTCGGCGAGGCCGAGCGCCTCCGTGGCGTGGCGCGCGGCCTCCTGGTCGCGGCCGCGGTCGGCGTTCGCCAGCGCATGCACGCCGAGCAGGTGCGCGCGCAACGAGGACCGCTCGTCGGCGGGCACGAGTCCCAGCGCCTCGGTGGTGGCCTCCAGGGCGCCGGTCGGCACGTCGGTGAGCAGCGCCGCCGCCGCGAAGGCCATCAGCAGACGCGCCCGGTGGTGGGCGGGCGCGTCTGCCGGGACGGTGTCGAGCTGGTCGCGCACCAGGGCCACCGCTCGCTCGGGATGACCGGCTGCGGTGACCGCCTCGGAGGCGCGGGCCACCAGGGTCGCCACGTCGACCTCGTCTCGCACCACGGCGGTCGCGTCGCCGCTGCACAGCAGCTCGAGCGCGGTCTCGTAGTGGTGCGCCGCCTCACCCGGGCCTCCGACGGCCATCGCCTCCTCTCCGGCCCGCACGCTGGCGCGCACGGCGGTGGGCAGGTCGTGGGCGGCGCGGGCGTGGCGTGCCAGCTCCGCAGCCGTCCCGCCCACGTCGGCGTCCTTGAGTGCCTGCGCGTAGGCGGCGTGCAGCCGGACCCGCTCGCCGGGCAGCAGGTCGTCGTAGGCGGCCTCGGCGAGCAGGGCGTGGCGGAAGGCGTAGCCCTGCGCGTCGGCCGGGACCAGCACGTTGTGCTCGAGCGCGGCGCGCAGAGCCCGGTCGAGGGTGCCGCCGTCGAGCTCGACGACCCGGCTCAGCAGCGTGTGGGACACCCGCCGGCCGGCCACCGCCGCAGCGCGCACGACGTGGCGCGTGGCGTCGTCGAGCCGATCCAGCCGGACCAGGAGCAGGTCGGTCAGCTCGTCGGGGAGGCGGCCGTCGGCCATCGAGGTGGCGCCCACGAGCTCCTCGGCGAAGAACGCGTTGCCCTCGGCCCTGCGGACGATCGCCTGCAGGTCGCGGTCTGCGAGCGGGCCCGGATGGAGGGCGTGCACCAGCCGGCGCACCTCCCGGTCCTGCAGCGGGAGGAGCGGGAGGCGGACGACGCCGGGGATCCGCGCCCACTCGGCGACCGCGGCCCGGAGCGGGTGGCGACGGTGGAGGTCGTCACTGCGGTAGGAGCCGACGAGGGCCACCGGTGTCGAGAAGGAGCGCGCGAACAGGAAGCTGAGCAGGTCGCGGGTCGAGCCGTCGGCCCAGTGGAGGTCCTCGACGACGACGAGCAGCGGCGTCTCGGCGGCCAGCCGCTCCAGCGCGGCGTGGATCGCGTCGAAGAGGTCTGCGCGGACCAGCGCCGGACCCTCCGTGTCGCCGTCGGGCGTCCCCGAGAGCGTGCGCCGGCCCGGCTGCAGGTGGACCAGCGCCGGGAGCTCCTCGAGCAGCCGGGCGGACTGTTCGGGCGCCGCGACCGCCAGCCGGCCGAACAGCTCGCTGAACGGCAGGTAGGGCAGCGCGCTGTCGCCGAAGTCCAGGCAGTGGCCGGCGAGGGTCCGCCAGCCGGCGCGCTCCGCACGGAGGCAGACCTCGGAGAGCAGGCGGGTCTTGCCGACGCCGGCGTCACCGGCGAGCAGCACCCGCTGCGGCCGGGGCTGCGCGTCGAGACCCAGCGCGACGCCGAGCTCGGCCAGCTCGGCGTCGCGCCCCAGGATCGGCTGGAGTCGGCTCCGGTCGGGTGTCACGAGGTCCATCATGGCCTCGAGCACCGACAGTTCCTCCAGCTGCGCCCTCACCGGGTGGCGCCGGTTCAGGCCAGGGCCAGCGGCCGGCGCCGCGGGCGGGGCAGTCCGAGGGTGTGCCGGCGCGGTACCTGATGGCGGTGTCGCCTGGGGTGCGCGTGGAACTGGCGACGGACCTGCTCCTGGCGGTAGTCGATCTCGCTGCTGAGGAAGGGTTCGGCGATGGGGTACACGGTGGTCTCCTCTGTTCGGCTGCTCGGTTCGAGCGATGGCTCGATCCTGCGCCGCTGAGGAGGGGCGGCACATCGGGCGATGTCCCTATCTGCGGAGCCCGCGGGCCGGGGGGTGCCTTAAGCACGGCCGGGTGCCTCAGGAGCGGTCGACTCCGACCGCGGGCCGCCCGCCGCGGAGGACCTCGCGCACCAGGGGCACGCCCGGCCGGTAGGCCAGGTGGACGTACGACGGGGCGTCGAGCACGGCCAGGTCCGCCCGGGCCCCGACGACGACTCGGCCGACGTCGTGCCGGTCCAGCGCGCGGGCGCCGGCCGCGGTCGCCGACCAGAGCGCCTCCGCGGGCGACATCCGCATCTCCCGCACCGCGAGCGCGACGCACAGCGGCATCGAGGAGGTGTAGCAGGAGCCCGGGTTGCAGTCGCTGGCCAGCGCGACGGTGACCCCGGAGTCGACCAGCCGCCGGGCGTCCGGGTACGGCGATCGGGTGGAGAACTCCACGCCAGGCAGCAGCGTCGCGACCGTGTGCGACGCGGCGAGCGCGTCGACGTCGGCGTCGGAGAGGTGGCTGCAGTGGTCCACGGCGACCAGCCCGAGCTCGCACGCCAGCTGCACTCCCGGGCCCGGCCCGAGCTGGTTGGCGTGCAGCCGCCCGCGCAGCCCCGCGGCCGCACCCGCGGTCAGCACGGCACGGGCCTGGTCGGCGTCGAACGCCCCGCGCTCGCAGAAGGCGTCCACCCAGCGGGCGTGCGGCGCGCACGCGTCGAGCATCGGGCCGGTCACCAGCGCGACGTACGCCTCCGGGTCGTCGACGAGCTCGGGCGGCACGACGTGCGCGCCCAGGAACGTGGTCTCGTCGGTGACCTGCCGCGCCAGCGCCAGGCTGCGGGCCTCGTCGGCCACCGTGAGCCCGTAGCCGCTCTTCACCTCGACCGTGGTGGTGCCCTGGCGCAGCATCTCCTCGACGAGCCGGCGGAGGTTGGCCGCGAGCTGCTCGTCGGTGGCCGCGCGGGTGGCGGCGACCGTCGTGCGGATCCCTCCGGCGCCGTACGAGGTCCCGGTCATCCGCGCCGCGAACTCCGCGGACCGGTCGCCGGCGAAGACCAGGTGGCTGTGGGAGTCCACGAAGCCGGGCACGACCGCGCGGCCGCCCACGTCGTAGGCGGAGTCGGCGGCGGGCGCGTCCACGCGCCGACCCACCCAGGCCACCCGGCCGCCGTCCACGACAAGGGCCGCGTCGTGGCGCAGCCCCAGACCGTCCGGCCCCGGGCCCTCGTTGGTCACCAGCTCGCCGATGCCGGTCAGCAGCAGTGTCGCCACGGCGTCAGTCCTCTCCCCACAGCGACCGGACGACCCGGTCGAGCTCGGCACCTGTCTCCGCCCGGTCATCGGCCGTCGCCACCAGCTCGCCGTCGCGGACCACCCGCACGACGTCGGCGGCGGTCGCCGTGAACACCGCGGTCTCGGCGCCCGCACCGCTGCCGGCGGTGCGCGGGCCGGCCGTGTCGAGCGTGACCAGGTCGGCGCGCGCGCCCACCTCGATGCGGCCGGCGTCGAACCCGAGCGAGGCGTGCCCGTCCGACGTCGCGGCGGTCAGCAGCTCCGCCGCGCTCCAGTGCCCGCGCTCGCGGCTGGCCAGCCGCTCGTGCATCTCCACGGCGCGCATCTCCTCGAAGAGGTCGACGACGGCGTGGCTGTCCGACCCCAGCGTCAACCGGGCGCCGGCGTCGTGCAGCCGCCGCGCCGGCCCGATGCCGTCGCCCAGGTCGCGCTCGGTCGTCGGGCAGAGGTCCGCGAAGGTCCGGGTGGCGCCGAGGAGCGCGACGTCCGCAGGGGTGAGGTGCGTGGCGTGCACGACGCTCGTGCGCGGCCCGAGCGCTCCGGCCTCGCCCAGCAGGGCGGTCGGGGTCAGCCCGTGCGCGGCCAGGCACGCGGCGTTCTCCGCGACCTGCTCGGAGAGGTGGGCGTGCAGTGGAGCGCCCCGGACCTCGGCCCAGCGAGCCACCACGGGCACCTCGCCCCGGGGGACGGCGCGCACCGAGTGCACCGCGGCGCCGACGACCACGTCCGGCGCCCCGGCCAGGTCGTCGGCCAGCAGGTCCACGCGGGCCGCCCACGCGTCCGCGGAGCCGTCGTTGTAGCGCACCTGCACGCCCTCGGGCGGCCTGCCGAACCCCGCAGCGAGGTAGCAGGTGTCGAGCAGCGCGATCCGCAGCCCGGCGTCGCGCGCGGCGGCGACGAGGGCGCGGCCCATCGCGTTCGGATCGTCGTACGGCGTGCCGTCCGGCCCGTGGTGCAGGTAGTGGAACTCGCCGACGCTGGTGACGCCGGCGAGCACCATCTCCCTGTAGGCGGCGCGCGCGAGCTCGTAGTAGCCGTCGGGCGTGAGGCGTCCCGCGACGGCGTACATCCGGTCCCGCCAGGTCCAGAAGGTCCCGCCGTCTCCGTGGGTCCGGCCGCGCAGGGCTCGGTGGAACGCGTGGCTGTGGCAGTTGGCCAGACCGGGAAGCGTGAGGCCGGCGAGCCGCTCGGCTCCGGGGACGGAGCCGGCCCCGGGCTCGACGCGGGCGAACCGGCCGTCCGCGATCTCGACGAGCACGTCCTCGTGCACCCGCCCGGCGCCGGTCCAGGCACGCTCGAGGAGGTACCTGGTCACGTGGCCAGCCGTTCCAGGGTGCGCGCCAGCGCGTCGACGCCGGCCAGGCAGTCGCCCAGCTCGGCGTGCTCCTCGGGGGAGTGCGAGACGCCGGTGGGGTTGCGCACGAACAGCATCGCGGTGGGGATGCCGGCCGCGCAGAGCACGCCCGCGTCGTGCCCCGCGTAGGTCGCGATGACCGGCCAGTCCGGGTCCGCCCCGGGCTGCGCGGCGACCTGCCGGGCGAGGTCGGCGTCGAAGCGCACCTCCGCCGACACGGACTCGGTCGTCACGCTGAGGGTGGTGCCGTCGCGCCCGGCCCGCTCGGAGGCCTGCCGGGTGATGACGGCCAGCAGGTCCTCGAGGCGGCCCGGCGACTCGGCGCGCGCGTCGAGCCAGGCGGTGACGCGGGACGGCACGGCGTTGGTCCCGTTGGGGCGGACGTCGAGGCGTCCGAAGGTCGCCCGCTGACCGGCCAGCCGGGCCTGCTTGTGGGCGGCCAGGGCGGTCATCGCGTAGGTGAGCATCGGGTCGCGTCGGTCCTCCATCCGCGTGCTCCCCGCGTGGTTCGCCTCGCCGCCGAAGTCGAAGCGGTAGCGGCCGTGCGGACGGATCGCGCTGGCCACGCCGACCGGGGCCTGCCGGTCGACCAGGTCACGGCCCTGCTCGACGTGCAGCTCGACGAAGCAGCCGACCTGGTCCAGCCAGCCGGCCGCGCGGGAAGGCTCCAGCCCGGCGCCGGCCATCGCGTCGAGCGCGGAGGTCCCGTCCCGGTCCACGAGCCCCGCCGCCGCCTCGAGCGACGTCGCGCCGGTGGCCAGCCGCGACCCGAGACAGGCCAGGCCGAAGCGGGACCCCTCCTCCTCGACGAAGCAGGCGACGCCGACCGGGCGGCGCGGCGTGACGCCGCGCGCGCGCAGGGCGTCGACCGCGGCGAGCGCGGAGACCACGCCGAGGGGCCCGTCGTACGCCCCGCCGTCGACGACGGAGTCGAGGTGGGAGCCGGTGAGCAGGCCGGCACCCTGGGCGCCCTCGGGGCGCCACCACGCGACGGTGTTGCCGAAGCCGTCGACCTGGACGTCGAGGCCGCGGGCGCGGCACTGTGCGAGGAACCAGGCGTACGCCTCCCGCTCGGCCGCCGTGAACGGCTGGCGGAGGTACCCGCCGCTCGCGGTTGACCGGCCGACCTGTGCAAGGTCGCGCCACATCTGCTCGAAACCGTCGGGGTCAGCGGTCATGATCGACTCCATGGAGTTCCAAGAGGTGGTTCGTCGACGCAGGATGGTCCGGAGCTACGCCGACACGCCGGTCGACCCCGCGACGGTGGACCGGATGCTCGCCAACGCGGTGCGGGCGCCGAGCGCGGGGTTCAGCCAGGGCTGGGCGTTCCTCCGGCTGGACGAGCCCGGCGACCTCGAGCGGTTCTGGGCCGTGGCCACGCCACCGTCCGACGGGCAGCCGGACGCCTGGCTGCGCGGGATGCGGACCGCGCCGGTGGTGATCGTGCCGCTGTCGTGCAAGGACGTCTACCTCGACCGGTACGCCGAGGCGGACAAGGGCTGGACCGACCGGGACGCCGCCCGGTGGCCGGTGCCCTACTGGGACATCGACACCGGCATGGCCGCGCTGCTGATCCTGCAGACCGCGGTCGACGAGGGGCTCGGGGCGTGCTTCTTCGGGATCCCGCCCGAGCAGCTGGCCGCGTTCCGCGATGGCTTCGGGGTCCCGGACCGGTACACCCCGATCGGCGCCGTCACGGTGGGCCACCGCAGCGACGCGACCGGCCCGGCGGGCTCCGCGCGGCGCGGTCGCCGGCCCGTGGAGGAGGTGGTGCACCACGGACGCTGGCGGGTGGACGCGAAGGGCTGACACGCCCTCAGTCCATCGAGCGCGCGGCGCCGGGTCAATGCGGGCCACGAGCCCAGCGTCTCGCATGCGAGACCGCTCCGGGAGAGTAGCCTCGGTCCGTGCCCGCCCCGCTCACCGTCACAGAGCGTGACCGCGTCACCGAGAAGCTGCGGGCCCTGGTCCGGGTGCCGACCGTGGCCGACGACCCGGGGGGTCCGCAGGACGCGACGACGGACGCCACGTTCGCGGCCGCGCAGGCCGAGCTGACCCGGGTCTTCCCGCTGCTGCACACCGCCCTGGAGGTGACCCCGGTCGGACGGCACGGCCGGCTGTTCCGGTGGCCTGGTCGCGCCGCGGACCGGCCGGTCGTGCTGATGGCGCACCTCGACGTGGTCCCGGTGGACGCCGCCGCGCCCTGGCAGCATCCCGCGTTCGAGGCCGCCGTCGTCGACGGCGCAGTCTGGGGACGCGGCACGCTCGACGACAAGGGCGCCCTCGTGGCGATCTGCGAGGCGGTCGAGCGACTGCTGGAGCGGGGCCACGTCCCGGCGCAGGACGTCTGGCTGTCGTTCGGCGCGGACGAGGAGGTCTCGGGCGGCTGCGCGCCGGCGGCGGTCGCCGAGCTGCGGCGCCGCGGGGTGACACCGTGGTTCGTGCTCGACGAGGGTGGCGCGGTGGCCCACGACGCCTTTCCCGGCATCACCACGCCGATCGCCGTGGTGGGGGTGGGCGAGAAGGGGACCACGACGATCGAGCTGCGCGTCGACGGTCCCGGTGGGCACTCCTCGACACCGCCCCGCCGGGACACCACCGCCCGGCTCGCCCGGGCGATCGTGCGGCTCGACCGTAGCCCGTTCCCGGCGCGGGTGCCCGAGCCGACGCTGGAGCTCTTCGAGCGCCTTGCGCCACTGGCGCCGCGGCCCGTGGGGGCGTTGCTCGGCCGGGCCCGCCGGGCCTCGCCGCTGCTGGCCCGGGTGCTGACCGCGCTCGGTCCGGAGACCGCTGCGATGGCGCGCACCACCGCGGCCGTCACGACCCTGGAGGGCTCCCCGGCGCACAACGTGCTGGCCTCGACGGCGCGCGCCGGGGTGAACGTCCGGGTCCTGCCCGGGGACACCGTCGCGTCGGTGGTGCGGCACGTCCGGCACGCGGTGCGCGACCGCGCCGTGTCGGTGACCGTGCTCGAGGCGGGTGAGCCGAGCCCGCTGTCGCCGACCGACGACGCGGCCTTCGAGCTCCTCACCTCGACGATCGCCGAGGTGTTCCCCGACGCGGTGGCATCGCCGTACGTCATGACGGGCGCGACGGACGCACGCTTCTTCACCGGGATCTGTCCACGGGTCTACCGGTTCACACCGTTCCGGATGACCGGGGTCCAGCGGGCCAGCCTGCACAGCTACGACGAGCACCTCGGCGTCGACGACCTCGCCGACGGGACGCAGTGGTACACCCGGCTGGTCGAGCGGCTGCCGTGACCACCCTCACGCGGCCGTCCACCGGGCTGGTGCGCATCGTCGGCCTCCTGGTCGTCGTGGAGATCGTCAGCGGGATCCTGCAGGGCTACTACACCCCGGTGTTCACCGACATCGCGCGTCACCTCTCGATCCCGGACGCCGACGTCAACTGGTTCGAGGCCGGTCAGCTGGTCGTCTCCGCGCTCGTCGTACCCGTGCTGGCCCGCCTCGGCGACCTGGCCGGCCACCGCAAGGTGCTGCTGCTCTCGACCGCGGTCACCGCCCTGGCGTCCTGGTGGGTGGCGTTCGCCGGGACGTTCCCGACGTTCCTGCTGGCCTGGGCGATCCAGGGCTTCTACGTCGTCTGGCTGCCGCTGGAGATCAGCATCATCCACCGCCGCACCGCGGGGACCGGGCAGCAGAGCGCGCTGACCCGCAGGGCCGCCTCGCTCCTCGTCGCGGCCCTCGAGACCGGCGTGATCGTCGGCGCGCTCACCTCCGGCGCGCTGTCCGACGCGGGGGTCTCGATGACGCCGCTGCTGATGGTGCCGGCGGTCGCGGTGACGCTGTGCTTCGTCGTGATCTGGTTCGGGATCGCGGACACCCCCGTGGTGCACAGCGGGCGGCTCGACCTGCGCGGGTTCGGGCTGCTCACGCTCGCGCTCGGCCTGCTGATGGCCGGGCTGATCGCCGTGCGGCTCCAGGGCCCGGGCAGCCCGGCAGCGTGGCTGCTCGTGCTCGCCGGGGTGGCCGCGCTCGTGCCGTTCGGCCGGGTCGAGCTGCGCACGCCCGAGCCGCTCGTCGACGTCCGGCTGCTGCGGGCCCCCGCGCAGTGGCCGGTGCAGCTGACCGCCTTCCTGTTCGGCATGTCCGTGCTCGGGGCGCAGATCCCGCTGTCGACGTTCGCGCGAACCGACCCGGACAAGGTCGGCTACGGCCTCGGAGCCTCCGCGGGCTTCGTCTCCGTGCTGATCGGGGTGTACGTCCTGACGATGGTGCTCGGAGCGCTCGGCCTGCCGCTCGTCTCACGGCGGCTCGGGCCTCGCCAGGCGCTCATCGGCGCGAGCCTGCTCCTCGCGCTCGGGTACGGCCTGTGGATCCCGCTGCACGCCTCCCTGGGCCAGGCGCTCACGAACATGGCAGTCGTCGGCGTCGGCTCCGGTGCGCTCGTGGCCGCGCTCCCGTCGGCCGCGGCGTCCGCGGCCCCGGAGGACCGCACCGGCTTCGTCACCGGCATGACCAACACGACCAAGACCATCGGCGGCGCCATCGCCTCCAGCCTCTTCGCCATCGCGCTGTCGACCACCGGCTCGCTGGACAGCTCCACGGCCACCGGTCACGCCCCGCTGGCGGGCTACCTCACGGTGTGGGCGATCTGCTCGGCGTCAGCGCTGGTGGCCGCGCTCAGCCTGCTCGTCGTGCCTCGCGGCGCGTTCACGGACCCCGTGCCGGCTATGGCCTGAGAATCACGGGACGTGCGCTGGGTAAGGTCGTGGGAGGGGTGCTGACGATGACCGACGACGAGCGCAGGCAGGACGAGGAGCGCCGGCTCCGCCAGGCCAGGGTGGCCGCGGCGACCCACCAGGTGCCTGAGCGGGACGACGCGGCTGCCGTGGAGGAGACCGAGGACGACTCGGCGCCGGCGCAGCGGATGGAGCAGCAGACGCTCTGGGTCGACCTGCAGGTCCGCCGCGCGATGGAGCGCGGGGAGTTCGACGACCTGCCCGGGGCGGGCAAGCCGATCCGCGGGCTGGACGGCCCGCACGATCCCGACTGGTGGGTCAAGGGGCTCATCGAGCGCGAGCAGATCACCGGTGTGCTCCCTCCGGCGCTGGCGCTGCGCACGGAGGACGCCGAGCTCGCCGGCGTGCTCGACCGCGAGGCCACCGAGGAGGGCGTACGGCGGGTGGTGGGCGACTTCAACCGGCGCGTCGTCGAGGCGCGCCGACAGCTGCTGGGCGGACCGCCGGTCGTGACGGCCACTCGTGACGTCGACGCCGAGCTGGCCGCGTGGCGCGGGCGTCGCGAGGAGCGTCGGGCGAGACAGCGCGAGCTGGCGCGCCGTACCGCGGAGCAGCCACCGACGGCCGGGCCGGCACGTCGCGCGGTGTGGCTGCGCCGCCGCTTCGGCCGGCGCTGATCGGGCTCCCGAGGGGGAGGTTCACCATGGGATGTCGATCAACCTGCGCTCCCCACGAGGTGTACGTCGTGGGAAGGGCCGGTCCACCTGCATCCCATGGTGAACCTCCCGGCCGGCGGGACCCTCACCCCTCCCGCATCGGGATCCGCACCCCGCGCTGCTCCGCGACCTCGACGGCCTCGTCGTAGCCGGCGTCGACGTGCCGGATCACGCCCATGCCCGGGTCGTTGGTGAGCACCCGCTCGATCTTCTGCGCGGCCAGCTCCGTGCCGTCGGCGACGCACACCTGGCCGGCATGGATCGACCGGCCCATCCCGACCCCGCCGCCGTGGTGGATCGACACCCAGGACGCCCCTGACGCGGTGTTCACCAGCGCGTTCAGCAACGGCCAGTCGGCGATCGCGTCGGAGCCGTCGAGCATCCCCTCGGTCTCCCGGTAGGGCGAGGCGACCGACCCGCAGTCGAGGTGGTCGCGGCCGATCACGATCGGCGCGGTGAGCTCGCCGGAGGCCACCATGGCGTTGAACTTGAGGCCGGCGCGGTGCCGCTCGCCGTAGCCCAGCCAGCAGATCCGCGACGGCAGTCCCTGGAAGTGCACCCGCTCGCCGGCCATCGTGATCCAGGTGCGCAGCCGCTCGTTGTCGGGGAAGAGCTCGAGGATCGCCCGGTCGGTCGCCGCGATGTCGGCCGGGTCACCCGACAGCGCCGCCCACCGGAACGGGCCCTTCCCCTCGCAGAACAGCGGCCGGATGTAGGCGGGCACGAAGCCGGGGAAGTCGAAGGCTCGCGAGTAGCCCGCCTTGCGGGCCTCGTCGCGGATCGAGTTGCCGTAGTCGAAGACCTCGGCGCCACCGTCCTGGAAGCCGACCATCGCCTCGACGTGGCGGGCCATCGACTCCTGGGCCTGCCGGGTCAGACCGGCCGGGTCCTTGGCGCGCAGGTCGGCCCAGTCCTCGAACGACACGCCCACCGGCAGGTAGTACAGCGGGTCGTGCGCCGAGGTCTGGTCGGTGACGATGTCGACGGGTGCGCCCTGCTCCAGCAGCGCCGGCACCATCTCGGCGGCGTTGCCGAGCACGCCGATCGACAGCGGGCGCCGCGCGTCACGGGCCTCGACGGCCAGCTCCACGGCGTGCTGCAGCGAGTCCGCCTGCACGTCGAGGTAGCGGTGCTCGATCCGCCGGCTGATCCGGGTCTGGTCGCACTCGACGCAGATCGCGACGCCGTCGTTCATCGTCACGGCCAGCGGCTGCGCCCCGCCCATGCCGCCGAGCCCGGCCGTGAGCGTGATGGTGCCCGCGAGCGAGCCGCTGTCCGTCGCCAGCTTGTCGGCCACCGCGGCGAAGGTCTCGAAGGTGCCCTGGAGGATGCCCTGGGTGCCGATGTAGATCCACGATCCGGCGGTCATCTGGCCGTACATCGTCAGGCCGAGCTCCTCGAGGCGGCGGAACTCCTCCCAGTTCGCCCAGTCGCCGACGAGGTTGGAGTTCGCGATCAGCACGCGGGGCGCCCACTCGTGGGTGCGCATGACGCCGACCGGCTTGCCGGACTGCACGAGCAGCGTCTCGTCGTCCTTCAGCGTGGTGAGGGTGCGGACGATCGCGTCGTACGCCTCCCAGCTGCGCGCGGCCTTGCCGGTGCCGCCGTACACGACCAGGTCCTCGGGGCGCTCGGCGACCTCCGGGTCGAGGTTGTTCATCAGCATCCGCAGCGGCGCCTCGGTCTGCCAGCTGCCGGCGGTCAGGTCGGTGCCTCGCGGCGCCCGGACGATGCGGCTCATCGGATCTCCTCGGTCGGGAACGGGTTGTCTGTGGTCTGGCTGGTGACTCGCGCGGACGGACCGGACGAGTCAGCCGAGGGGGCCGATCGCGTCCTCGACGGCACGCACCAGCGCACCGCTGCGGACGTCCTCGACGGCGTGCTCGATCTCGGGGGCGAGGTGCCGGTCGGGTCCCGGTCCCTCGACGTTGCGGCGCAGCAGCGCCAGGGCCGCGGCGGTCGCCGGCGCCGGGCGGTACGGCGCCCGCAGCTCCAGCGCGCGCGCCGCGGTCAGATACTCGATCGCGAGCACCCTGGCGAGCCCGTCCACCGACCGGCGGAGCTTGCGCGCCGCGGACCACCCCATCGAGACGTGGTCCTCCTGCATCGCGCTGCTCGGGATCGAGTCCACGCTCGCCGGCGCGGCCAGCCGCTTCAGCTCCGAGACGACCGCGGCCTGGGTGTACTGCGCGATCATGTGCCCGGAGTCGACCCCGGGGTCGTGGGCGAGGAACGGCGGCAGGCCGTGGTTGCGGGCCTTGTCCAGGAACCGGTCCGTGCGCCGCTCGGAGATCGAGGCCACGTCGGCGGCGACGATCGCCAGGAAGTCGAGGACGTAGCCGACCGGCGCGCCGTGGAAGTTCCCGTTGGACTCCACGCGGCCGTCGTCGAGGACCACGGGGTTGTCCACCGCCGAGGCGAGCTCGCGCGAGGCCACCGCCACGGCGTGCTCCACGGTGTCCCGGGCCGCGCCGTGCACCTGCGGCGAGCAGCGCAGCGAGTAGGCGTCCTGCACGCGGTTGCAGTCCGGGCCGCGGTGGCTGGCCACGACGCCGGACCCCTCGAGCACCCGCCGCAGGTTCGCGGCCGAGGAGGCCTGGCCGGGGTGCGGGCGGAGCGCCTGGAGGTCCGCGGCGAAGACCCGGTCGGTGGCCAGCTGCGCCTCCACCGACATCGCCGCGGCCACGTCGGCGACCTTGAGCAGCATCCGCAGGTCGGCGATCGCCATCACCAGCATGCCGAGCATCCCGTCCGTGCCGTTGATCAGCGCGAGCCCCTCCTTGGCCTCCAGCTCGACCGGGCTGAGCCCCGCCTCGCTCAGCGCGACGGCTGCGGGGCGCCGTACGCCCTCGCGATCGCGCACCTCGCCCTCACCCATCAGCGCGAGGGCGCAGTGCGCGAGCGGGGCCAGGTCGCCGGAGCAGCCCAGCGAGCCGTACTCGTGGACGACCGGGGTGATCCCCTCGCTCAGCATCCCGGCCATCGTCCGCGCGGTCGGCAGCCGGATCCCGGTGTGTCCCGTCGCCAGCGTGGACAGCCGCAGCAGCATCAGCGCGCGGGTCACCTCGCGCTCCACCTCGGGCCCGCTGCCGGCGGCGTGCGAGCGGACCAGCGACTTCTGGAGCTGGGCGCGCATCTCGGTGGGGATGTGCCGGGTCGCGAGCGCGCCGAAGCCGGTCGAGATGCCGTACGCCGGGGTGGCGGCCGCGGCGAGCACCTCCACCGCCTTGCGGGCCCGTTCGATCGCCCGCACCGCGTCGGGTGCGAGCACCACGGGCGCGTCGTGCCGGGCCACCGCCAGCACCTCGTCGAACGACAGCGGGCCGACGCCCAGCTCCACGGCAGCTCCGGTTGTCATGCCTCCATTGCACCCCCGCACGCGGCGTCCCGGCCACTGCCCGAGCGCGCCTGTCGTCTCGGATCCGAGACCTCCACTAGGATTCGGCTGCGGTCGCCCCGCGGCAGGCTCCGGCGGGACCGCGGACGATCCGGGAGGGTGGTGGTGGCCGTGGGGCAGGTCCCGGCGGCGACCCGGGCGCTGCGGGTGCTCCGGTTCCTGGCGACCCAGCCGGACCCGGTCACCCTCGAGCGGCTGACCGCCGCGGTCGGACTTCCCCGCTCGACCGCCTACCATCTGCTCGCCGCGATGGTCGAGGAGGGCTTCGTCGTCCACCTGCCCGAGGAGCACCGCTACGGGCTCGGCGTCGCGGCCTTCGAGGTCGGCAGCGGCTACGCCCGCCAGGAGCCGCTGCAGCGCATCGCCCGCGGCCGGCTCGCCGCGCTCGTCGACGAGGTCGGCCAGAGCGCGCACCTCGCCGTACTGCACGGCCGCGACGTGCTGTACGTCGTCGAGGAGCGCGCCCCGGGGCGACCACCGCTGGTCACCGACGTCGGCGTCCGACTGCCCGCCGAGCTCACCGCGAGCGGCCGGGCGATCCTGGCCGCGCTGCCGCACAGCCAGGTGCGGGCGCTGTACCCGGACCGCTCCGCCTTCGTGGACCGCCACGGCGTCGGCCCACGCTCGTTGAGCGCCCTGCGCGCGCTGCTCGGGGAGACCCGGCAGCGGGGGTACGCCGTCGAGCACGGCGAGGTGACACCGGGCTTCGCGTCGGTCGCCTCCGCGGTGCTCGACCACAACGGCCACCCGGTCGCGGGCATCGCTGTCACCTACTCCGAGGACACCGCGATCGACGTGCCGGCGGCGATCGACGCCACCCGGCGAACGGCGGGCCGGGTCACCCGGCGGCTCGGTGGCCGACCCGGCGGCCCCCGAGCGGCCGCTGACCCGGCCGGCCGCTGACCCGCCCGGTGCGCCCGCCCGCTGACCCGCCCGCTGACCCGCCCGGTGCGCCGGCCCCTGTCGGAGCCCCGGCACGAGGACCGTCTCCCGCGCACAGATGTTACCCGGCGGTAGGATATCTCTCACACGGTTCGTCGGCTGACCACGCCGCCAATCCCCCGTAGTCTCGGGGCCGACGTGCCCGGGCAGACCCGGCGGCTGCCGGCAGGGAGTGAGTGACTGGTGAACCTCGTGTTGATTCTGGGCCTCGCGATGACAGCGGTCGGCCTGACGATCGCCGGGCGACGGGTCTGGTGGCTCTACCGGCTGATCCGCAGCGGACAGCCCGCCCCCGACCGCGTCGAGCACGTCCGGCAGCGCGCCGGCGAGGCCGTGCGCACCGAGGCGGTCGAGGTCCTGGGCCAGAGGAAGCTGCTCAAGTGGACCGCGCCCGGCACCGCGCACTTCTTCGTGTTCTGGGCCTTCCTGATCCTGGCCACGGTGTACGTCGAGGCCTACGGCGCCCTGTTCAGCGACAGCTTCCACTTCCCGGTCATCGGCAGGTGGCCGGTGCTCGGCTTCCTCCAGGACTTCATCGCCCTGATGGCGTTCTTCGGGATCATCGCCTTCGCGGTGATCCGGCTGCGCAACTCCCCCGACCGGCTCGGCCGCAAGTCCCGGTTCCGCGGGTCGCACCTCGGTGGCGCCTGGCTCGTCCTGTTCATGATCTTCAACGTGATCTGGTCGATGTACCTGTTCCGGGGCGCGTCGATCAACGCAGGGCACTTCCCCTACGACAGCGGCGCGTTCGTGTCCGAGGGCGTCGCCAAGCTGCTCGCACCGCTCGGCACCTCGGCCAACCAGGCCATCGAGAACGTCGCGCTGCTGATCCACATCGGCGTGATGCTGGTGTTCCTGGTCATCGTCGTGCACTCCAAGCACCTGCACATCTTCGTGGCGCCGATCAACGTGCTGTTCGGCCGCAAGCCGGTCGCGCTCGGAGCGCTCGAGCCGATGATGGCCGGCGGCAAGCCGATCGACTTCGAGAACATCGACGACCTCGACGAGGACACCGTCTTCGGCATCGGCAAGATCGAGGACTTCACCTGGAAGGGGATGCTCGACTTCGCCACGTGCACCGAGTGCGGCCGCTGCCAGTCCCAGTGCCCGGCGTGGAACACCGAGAAGCCGCTGTCCCCCAAGATGCTGATCCTGAGCCTGCGCGACCACGCGTTCGCGAAGGCGCCGTACCTGCTGGCCGCGGACGACGCGAAGGACTCCGTGCCGGAGGAGGCCAGGGCGGAGGCGGAGCGCGAGCTGGTCGGCGCCACCGTGGGTGACCCGTCGCACCCCTCGGGCGGCGCGGTGATCGACCCCGACGTGCTGTGGTCCTGCGTGTCCTGCGGCGCCTGCGTCCAGCAGTGCCCGGTCGACATCGAGCACGTCGACCACATCATGGACATGCGGCGCTACCAGGTCCTCGTCGAGTCGAGCTTCCCCTCCGAGCTCAACCAGCTGTTCAAGGGCCTGGAGACCAAGGGCAACCCGTGGAACATGTCCCCGAACGCGCGGATGGACTGGGCGAAGGACCTCGACGTCGAGGTGAAGCAGGTCGGCGTCGACGTCGAGGACCTCGACGAGGTGGAGTGGCTGTTCTGGGTCGGCTGCGCCGGCGCCTACGAGGACCGGGCGAAGAAGACCACCCGCGCGGTGGCCGAGCTGCTCGACCTGGCCGGGGTCTCGTTCGCGGTGCTCGGCGACGGCGAGACCTGCACCGGCGACTCGGCACGACGGTCCGGGAACGAGTTCGTCTTCCAGCAGCTCGCGATGCAGAACGCCGAGGTCTTCAAGGAGACCAAGGTCAAGAAGGTCGTCTCCACCTGTGCGCACTGCTTCAACACGCTGAGGAACGAGTACGCCGAGTTCGGCGTCGAGCTCGAGGTCGTGCACCACACCCAGCTGCTCAACCGGCTGGTGCGCGAGGGCAGGCTGACCCCGGTCGCCGGCACAGGCTCGCCGCGGCGCTCGATCACCTACCACGACCCGTGCTACCTGGGCCGGCACAACCAGGTCTACAGCCCGCCCCGCGAGCTGCTGTCGGTGATCCCGGACAGCGAGTTCACCGAGATGCCGCGCAACCAGGAGCGCTCCTTCTGCTGCGGCGCCGGCGGCGCCCGGATGTGGATGGAGGAGAAGATCGGCGAGCGGATCAACGTCAACCGCACCACCGAGGCCGTGGAGACCGGCGCGGACCAGATCGCAGTGGGCTGCCCGTTCTGCCGGGTGATGCTCTCCGACGGTCTCACCTCGAAGCAGGCCGCCGGCGAGGCCCGCGAGGACGTCGAGGTGCTCGACGTGGCGCAGCTGCTGCTGGCCTCGGTGAAGCGCGAGCCGGTGGCGGTGACCGCCGACGGCACACCCGCCGGGGCACCGGTCGAGACCAGTGCCGAACCGGAGCCCGGGGACGTCACTGCGACGGAGGACACCGTCGCTGCGACCGAGGAGGTCGGGCCGGCGGCCGAGGCGCACCTCGACCCGGAGGGCGCCCGGTCGGTCGAGCCGGCCGAGGCCTCCACCGAGGACCCGAGCGCACCACCGCGCGCTGACGGGGACAAGCTCCTCTGAGCCTCTGCACCACAGAAGCGGCCGGGACCTGACGAGGTGCCCGGCCCTTCTGCATCTTCGTGCGGCCACAGAAACCCGCAACGTCCGGACGTGGACAACGGCGGGCATCCACGATGGGGTGGCTACCACGCCGGCGGCAGGGGGCCGCGCTCACGGCGCAACTCTCAGGAGACCTCTTTGTCCAGGAGAACACTCGCGGCTGCGCTCTCAGCGGGCGCAGTCGCCCTCGCCGGGCTCACGGCGACGCTGCCGTCCGCCTCCGCGGCGCCGTCCGCCGGACGGCACGCCGCCCGGGTCTGCTCGGCCGCCCCCGGACGGGCCACGGCCAGCTGCCTGGCCAAGGTGCTGGTGAACGGCAGGGGCAGGGTGCCGCACCGCAGCGCACCCGCCTCGTCGGCCAAGACCCCCGCCCAGCTCCAGGCCGCCTACAAGCTGACCGGCGCCAGGTCCGGAGGCCGGACCGTGGCGATCGTGGACGCCTACGGCTACCCGAACCTCGAGCGGGACCTCGGCGTGTTCCGGTCCCAGTTCGGCCTGCAGTCCTGCACGAGGGCCGGCGGCTGCCTCCGGGTGATCGACCAGAACGGCGGGACGTCCCTGCCCCGCACGAACGTCGGCTGGGCCGGCGAGCAGGCGCTCGACGTGGACGCGGTCTCGGCGATCTGTCCCGACTGCAAGATCGTCGTCGTCCAGGCGAGGAGCGCATCGTTCGCCGACCTGGGCACCGCGGTCAACACCGCTGCCCGGCAGTCCGGCGTGGTCGCCATCTCCAACTCCTACGGCGGAGCCGACGCGCCGGACTCGACGTACGGGAAGTACTACAACCACCCCGGGATCGCCGTCACCGCCTCCACCGGCGACAACGGCTACCAGGGCGGCAGCTACCCCGCCTCGTCGTCGTACGTGACCGCGGTCGGCGGCACCTCGCTGTTCGCGGCCTCCGGCACCTCGCGCGGGTGGACCGAGAGCGCGTGGAGCGGCGCCGGGTCGGGCTGCTCGGCGTACAACACGGCGCTGGCGGCCGCCGCCGCGTTCAACACCGGCTGCGCCAGGCGCGCGATGGCCGACGTCTCGGCCGCTGCGGACCCGAGCAACGGCGGGATGGCGGTCTACTACCCCACGTCGTCGTCCCGCTCGACGTGGGCGCAGGTCGGCGGCACCAGCGAGTCCTCGCCGATCATCGCGTCGGTGTACGCGCTCGCCGGCACCGGCTACAGCAACGCGACGCCGTACGGCCACACCGGGTCGCTGTTCGACGTCACGTCCGGCAGCAACGGCAGCTGCACGCCCACCAGGTGGTGCAGGGCCGTCGCAGGCTGGGACGGCCCCACCGGCCTCGGCACCCCGAACGGCACCGGCGCCTTCTGAGCCCACCTGACCCACCCGGCTGTCCCCCCGCGGAGTTCGGCGGGGGGACAGCCGGGTCGGGGTCAGCCGGCCCGGCGCAGGAACGCGTCCAGCAGCGGACCCGCCGTTCCCGACCCCGACGCGCCACGGTCGACGAAGACCGCGACGGCCAGGTCGCCGTGCACGGCGAGCATCCACGCGTGCGTCAGCGGAGGGCTCTGGTCGCCGAACTCGGCGGTGCCGGTCTTCGCGAGCACCGGAGCCCCGGGCACGTCCAGCAGGAGCGCCCCGGAGCCCTGCGTCACCACCGCCCGCATCAGCCGCCGCAGCCGGCCGGCCTCTGCAGGAGCCAGGGAGTGCGCGGGCGCGGGCCCGCCGACCGGCCTGTCCAGCAGGTGCGGGACGACCGTGCCGCCGTGCGCGACCGAGGCCGCCACCGCCGCCATCGCGAGCGGTGAGGCCAGCACCTGGCCCTGGCCGATCATCGTCGCGGCGTGCGTCGTCGCGTCCGCGGTCGCGGGCACCGACCCGAGGTAGGCGGGGAAGCCGAGGTCGTGGTCGACGCCGAGGCCGAGTCCCGCTGCGGCCGCCGCGAGGTCGCGCTGCGCCGTGACCCGGCCCGACGGTCCCGAGGATCGGTCGGGCGAACTCCCGCGTCGGTGCCAGAGGGATGCGGTCGGGCAGCGCCACCGCCCCCGGGATCCGGGCGACGGCCGCGCGCAGCGCCGGGCCGGCAGCGGCGCGGCGCAGCACGAGCGCCTCGACGAAGGCGCGGTCACCGGCACTCCGGACGGCCGTGACGTAGGGCGCCACGTCGACGTCGAGCAGGGCCGCCAGCCGTCGAGCCGACGAGACCTGCCGCCGCGCCGGCACCAGCGTCTTGTCCAGCCCGAGACGGTAGACCGGTCGGGGCACCACGAGCGGCGCTCCCCCGGCACCGAGGACCGCCCCCCCGCTCGGGCCAGGTCTGCCAGAGCGAGAGGTGTCGGCCCGGGCGCAGCCCCGGAGCCACCAGGTCCGGCCTCTGCCGCACCCGCCAACGGTCGCCGGTCCGGGTCAGCCGGGCGGTCGTCCGATACCTCCAGTGCGACCCACCGGGCAGCTTCCAGTCGAAGCGCAGCACGGCCGTCGCCTGCGGTCCGCCGTCGCGCTGGTGGACGGCTCCCACCGTGACGGTGCGGGGGAGCTCGGCGAGGTCTGCTGGCCCCCCCGAATCCGACCATACGACGGCGACCACTCGGACCGGCACTCGCCGAGGTGGCCGGCCCGCTCCACGCTCGGACGGCCGGTTGCGCCACACCGAGTGCCGGTTCCCGTGGTCGTGACAGCAAACTGGTGTCACGGATGTCTTGACTTGACACCATCATGGTGTCAGAGTGGTGCACATGGACATCACCCCCTACGTCGAGAGCCTCCGCCACGACCTCACGGCGGCTGCCGAGGCCGGTGGCCAGGAGGCCAGGGCCGCGGCCGAGCGGCTGGCGCTCGCCCTCGACCCGGCGGTCCGGCTCGCGCTGATGGACGCGCTGTCCCAGGCGGCGGCCGAGATCACCAGCGACCTGCCCGCCGGCTCCGTCGACGTCCGGCTCAAGGGCCGCGAGCCCCAGTTCGTCGTGGACGTCCCCACCATGCCGGTGCAGGCGCCCACCACCCCGGCCTCGCCCACGGCGTCTGCGACGGAGGAGCCCGACGACGAGGAGGACGGCTCGGTCGCCCGGATCACGCTCCGGCTGCCCGAGTCGGTCAAGGCGAAGGCCGAGGAGCTGGCCGCCCGGCGCGGACAGTCCCTCAACGCGTGGATCGTGCACGTGGTCCGCGCGGCCACCCGCGACCGGGCGATCAACGTCGACATCGACCTGTCCAGCATCCCGTTCATGGACGGCCCGGCGCCCGGGGCTCCCCGGCGCCGAGGCGGCAAGCGCATGACCGGCTGGGTCTGACCCCGCCGTCCGCACGACCGACCCGACAACCCACCCATCGCTCACCCGGCCGGCCCCCAGGGCGGCACGGTGACCGAGCACGCCCTTGGAGGCGACATGCACGAGGAGTTCCAGACTCCCGGACCCGCCGCTCTGTACGTCGAGATCGGCTCCGGCGACATCACCGTCCGCGCCGAGGACGTCGAGCGGACCACCGTCGACGTCGACGGCAGCGGCGCCGACGAGACGACCGTGGAGCAGCACGGCAACCAGGTCGCGGTCGTCGGTCCGCGCACCCGTGGCGGATTCTTCGGCGGCGGCAACGGCGGCCTCCGGGTGCACGTCACGCTGCCCCTCGACAGCGAGCTGGTCACCAAGGTCGGCTCCGCCGACCTCGACGCCGGCGGTCGGCTCGGCACGGTCCGGCTGAAGTCGGGCTCCGGCGATGTCCGGCTCGACGAGGTCGCCGGCGAGGCGCTCGTCGAGAGCGGCTCGGGCGACGTGTACGTCGACTCGCTGCGCGGACAGGCCCGCATCAAGACCGGCTCGGGGGAGGTCGAGATCGGCTTCGCCGGGGGCGAGACCTCGGTGTCGACCGGCTCCGGCGACGTGGTGGTCAACCTGGCCCGCGAGGCCGTGGCGATCAAGTCCGGCTCCGGCGACCTCCGGGTGCGCGAGGCCGGCCCCGACCTGGTGCTGACGACCGCCTCGGGCGACGCCACGGTCGACCGGATGGAACGCGGCCGGCTGCAGGTCAAGAACGTCTCCGGCGACGTCCGGGTAGCCATCCCCGCCGGCGTGCCGGTGTGGACCGACATCTCCTGCATCAGCGGCTCGGTCCGCTCCGACCTCCAGGGCGCGGGCGAGCCGGCCGACGACCAGCCGTTCGTCGAGCTCCGTGCCACCACGGTGAGCGGCGACATCTCGCTGGCGCAGCTGTGAGGGTCACCTGGCCCTGGGCGCCGGCCCCACAGCGCCGACCGCGCCGCGCCGTTCCACCCTCGGGCCGGCCACGCTCCGGCGGTCGCCGTACCACGGGCGACCTGCTCTCCACCCATCACCGCGACTGACCACAGACCTCGAAGGGACCACGCACATGTCGGACTACAGCTACCTCCACGACCGGATCGCCGCCCACCAGATCGCCGAGCGGGTCGAGCGCACCCAGCGCTCGCGCCTGGTGCCCCGCAGGCGCGGAGCCGGCCGCCATGCACTGGCGAGCGGGCTGCACCACCTCGCCGCCCGGCTCGACGTCTAGGTGGCTGGGCGCTCCAGGTCGAGGCGCACGACCGCGCGCGACGGCACCGGGCGGGAGACGCAGCGGAACCCCAGCTCCGTGAACAGCGTCTCCCGCCCCAGGTGCGCGTCCGCGGGGCCCGCCGATGCCCCGGTGACCGGCCAGCCCTCCACCGCGCAGGCACCGTGCCCGCGTGCGAGCTCGACCGCCGACCGGACCAGCGTCACCGGCAGCCCACGGCCCCGTTGGTCGGCCCGCACGAACAGGCAGGCCACCAGCCAGGTCCGCTCGTCCTCGTCGCGGTCGAGCGCCCGAAGCAGCCGGCTGCGGCCGGCCAGCGCCGCGGTGTAGCGGGACCGCGGCCCGCAGGCGCACCAGCCGACCGGGCCGACCGGCCCGGAGGCGAGGACCCCCATCGGCACGCTCGAGCCCCTGGTCAGCGCGTCGAACCGGCGGCGGTTCCGGCCGGTGACCCATCCCGCGGCGAACCGGCTGCCGGTCGTGCAGAACGCCGTGCACCAGCACCGCCGGGTGTTGCGGCTCGTCTCGAAGAGCGCGGCGAGGTCCGGGAGCTCGTCCGGTCCCACCGGCCGGACCCGCAGCCCGCTCCCCTCGGCCGGCGCCACCGGGCCGGCTCAGACCTGGGTGCGGTGGAAGCTCAGGTGCGAGCGCGACGGGGTCGGGCCGCGCTGGCCCTGGTAGCGCGAGCCGTACTTCTCCGACCCGTACGGGTGCTCGCTCGGTGAGCTGAGCCGGAAGAAGCAGAGCTGCCCGATCTTCATGCCCGGCCAGAGCTTGATCGGCAGCGTGGCCACGTTGGACAGCTCCAGCGTCACGTGGCCGGAGAACCCGGGGTCGATGAAGCCGGCCGTCGAGTGGGTGAGCAGCCCGAGCCGGCCCAGCGACGACTTGCCCTCGAGCCGGGCGGCGACGTCGTCGGGGAGCGTCACCACCTCGTACGTCGAGCCGAGCACGAACTCCCCGGGGTGCAGGATGAACGGCTCGTCACCCTCGGGCTCGACCCGGCGCGTGAGGTCGGGCTGGTCGGACGCCGGGTCGATGTGCGGGTACTTGTGGTTCTCGAACACCCGGAAGATCCGGTCCAGCCGGACGTCGATGCTCGAGGGCTGCACCATCGCCGGCTCGAAGGGGTCGAGAGCGACGCGGCCGGCGTCGATCTCGCGGAGGATGTCGCGGTCGGAGAGCAGCACATCGGTAACCTACCGAGCCCCCGGGCCGCCCGGCCTGCGGACACCGCAACCGACCACCTCGGGTCCGCCCCCGGGTGTCCGCGCGAACCGGGGGCGCCGAGAATGGGCACCATGGCCTCCGCTGTCTTCCACCGGTACGTCGCGCTCGGGGACTCCTTCACCGAGGGCGTCGGCGACCACGACCCGGCCCGGCCGAACGGCGTCCGCGGCTGGGCCGACCGGGTCGCCGAGGTGCTCGCGTCCGGCAGCGACGACTTCGGCTACGCCAACCTGGCGATCCGGGGCCGCAAGCTGCGGCAGGTCCTGGCCGAGCAGGTCGTGCCCGCGCTCGACCTCGCGCCCGACCTCGTGACGATGTACGCCGGGGGCAACGACATCCTGCGCCCGCGGGTCGACATCGACGCGCTGGTCGCGGAGTACGACGCCGCGGTCGGCGTGCTGCGCGACAGCGGCGCGCACATCGTCCTGTTCACCGGGTTCGACCTCGGCTTCGCGCCGTTCTTCCGGCACCTGCGCGGCCGGGTGGCGACGTACAACGAGCTGGTGCGCGAGGTGGCCGACGACCACGGCGCCACGCTGGTCGACTACTGGCGGCTGCGGGAGTACCGCGACCCGCGGATGTGGGCGGACGACCGGCTGCACATGTCCACCGCCGGACACCAGCGGATGGCGGCCGCGGTGCTCGACGCGCTCGGTGTCGAGCACGACCTCGAGCCGCCGGCGCTCGCCGAGGCCGCGATGCTGACCGCCCGCGAACGGCGCAGGGCCGACCTCGCGTGGGCGCGAAGCCACGTCGGCCCCTGGGTGCAGCGACGGCTGCGCGGCACCTCCTCCGGCGACGGGCTCTCCCCGCGGCACCCCACGCTGAACGCGGTCGATGCGCCGACCGCGGTCCGAGCAGGCGGCAGGGGCTAGGGTCACCCACGTGCAGCACCCGCCGTACGTCGCCGTCAGCGGACCGTCGGCGCCAGAGGACCCGGCGTTGCTGGAGCTGGCGTTCGAGGCCGGTGCGGAGCTGGCGGGTCGCGGCTGGGTCGTCGTCACCGGCGGCCTCGGCGGGGTGATGGCGGCAGCCGCCTCGGGCGTCTCGTCACGGGGTGGCACGGCGGTGGCTCTGCTGCCCGGCAGCCGGCGCGGCGACGCCTCGGAGGGACACACGGTCGCGCTGCCCACCGGGCTCGGCGAGATGCGCAACGCCCTGCTGGTCCGCTCGGTCGACGCGGTGCTGGCGGTCGGCGGGAGCTGGGGCACGCTCTCGGAGGTGGCCCTTGCCGTGCGCACCGGCGTCCCGGTGGTCATGCTGGCGGGCTGGGAGCTGCCCGGGGACGTCAGGAGCGCGGTCGCTGCCTGTGGCACCGTCGGGGAAGCCGTCACGGCGCTCGCCGGTCTCCTCGGAGGCGAATCACGGTAGCCGGCGCCGTCCGTCTCCGCGCTCCGGTGGGTGCCCGCCCACGGCACCGGGCCGTTCGGGTAGCATCACGCTCTGCGTCGCCCCGGCGGCGCCGCGCGGATGTAGTTCAATGGCAGAACATCAGCTTCCCAAGCTGAACATGCGGGTTCGATTCCCGTCATCCGCTCCCAGGACGGGAATCGTCTCGGCTGACGACGCGCCGGTTCTTCGTCTCAGATTCAATAACCTCGGTCCTTGAGGGGTACAAAGGTGCCGAGGAAAAGAGGCGAGCATGACCAACAAGCTCCTGACGGCAGTCCTGGCCGTCCTCAGCGTCCAGGTGCTCATCACCGGGTACGGCGCGGTGGCCGGTCAGGAGGAGGCGCACGCCACCTGCGCCCACGACCACGGCACCGTGCTGCACCACCAGTGCGTCCGCGCCGGCAGGGTGCTGTTCGGCATCCCGCTCTGAGAGGCCACCCCGGGGCCGCCTCGGAGCCCTGGGGCGGCCCTCTAGGCTCGTGGGATGCCGATCCCCGAGTTCATCGTCGACCTGCGCCGCATGGTCGGCACGTCCGAGCTCTGGCTTCCGGGCGTGACCGCTGTCGTGCTCCGCGGAACGGAGATCCTGCTGGTGCGGCGTGCCGACAACGGCGCCTGGACCCCGGTCACCGGGATCGTCGACCCCGGCGAGCAGCCGGCCGTGGGCGCCCGTCGCGAGGTGCTCGAGGAGACCGGCGTCGTGGCGCGCGTGGACCGGCTCGCCTCGGTCACCGCGCTGCCGAGCATCACCTATCCGAACGGCGACCGCGCGACGTACCTCGACCTGACCTTCGCGTGCACCTACGTCTCCGGCGAGGCGCACGTCGCCGACGACGAGTCGGTCGACGTGCGCTGGGCCCGCCCCGACGCGCTGCCTCCGATGGCTCCCGACATGCTGGCCCGCATCGAGGCAGGTCTCGCACAGGAGTCCGCCGCCCGCTTCCTCTCCTGAGCCCGTCCCCGGCCGCCCGTAGGCTCGGGGCATGGCCGAGTTCACCGGGTTCCCCGTCGCGGCGCTGGACTTCTACGACGACCTCGAGACCGACAACACGAGGTCGTTCTGGGCCGCGCACAGGGAGATCTACGACTCCGCGGTCGCCGCGCCGATGGCCGCCCTCGTCGCCACGCTCGAGGACGAGTTCGGCCCGGCGAAGGTGTTCCGGCCCTACCGCGACGTGCGCTTCGCCAAGGACAAGACCCCGTACAAGACCCACCAGGGCGGCTATGTGCCGTGCGGGCCGGCGACCGGCTGGTACGTCCAGGTCAGTGCCGCGGGGGTCCGGGTCGGCGTCGGGTTCTACGAGGCGTCCTCGGCCCGGCTCGCCCGGCTGCGCAGCGCGATCGACGACGACCGCCGCGGGCGTGACCTCGTGGGCATCCTCGACCACCTCGGCGACGCCGGCTGGGTCCGCGGCGGGGACCGGCTCAAGACCGCACCCCGCGGCTACTCCGTCGACCATCCCCGCATCGAGCTGCTGCGTCACCGGTCCATGACGTTGACCAAGGACTACGGCTTCGCGCCCTACATCCACACCGCGGAGCTCCTCGACCGGGTGCGAGCCGACTGGCGCGCGGGCCGGCCGTTCGTCGAGTGGGTCACCGAGAACGCGCCGGACGGGTGACGCAGCCGCTCAGGCCCTCGCCGTCCACCGCGGTCAGCCGGGCCCGGCCGATTGCGCGGCGACCTGCGGCCGCCCTCGAACGTGGCCCGCGCAGGCAGTGGCGTATCTTTCGGGTCGGGCCGATGGTCCCTGGCGCTCCAGGGGCCGGTCGGGAAGGCTGACGGGGAACCGTCCACAGCGTCGCGTCACGGAGCCGACATGCACATCTCCCGCTCGGGCAGCTCGTCGTCGCGCGGCGCCGCGCCGGCCCCGTACGGCGCCGCCGACGCCCTCGGCCTGGTGCAGTCCTCGGTGGTCGGGGACGGCTGCGTGCTCGACGGCCCGTTCGGCCCGCGGCGCATCGTGTACGCCGACCACACCGCGACCGGGCAGCACCTCACGTTCGTCGAGGACTTCGTGCGCGACGTCGTGCTCCCGTCGTACGCCAACACGCACAGTGAGGCCAGCGGGACAGCCCGCCGGACGACGGCCCTGCGCGAGGAGGCGCGGGCGCTGGTCCGCCGCTCGCTGCACGCCGACGACGACGTCGCGGTGATCTTCTGCGGCGCCGGCGCGACCGCCGCGATCGACCACCTCATCGGCATCCTCCAGCTCCGCATCCCGGCCGACCTCGCCGCCCGCTGGTCGCTGCTCGACGCGATCCCGGAGGACCAGCGGCCGGTCGTGCTCGTCGGTCCCTACGAGCACCACTCCAACGAGGTGGCCTGGCGGGAGACCATCGCCGAGGTCGTCCGGGTGCGCAGTGACGCCGGCGGCGGCATCGACCTGGCCCATCTGGGGGAGCTGCTCGCCGCGCACCATGGCCGCTCACCGCTCATCGGCTCGTTCTCCGCCGCGAGCAACGTCACCGGCATCCTCACTGACACCGCAGCGGTCACCCGGCTGCTGCACGCCCATGACGCGCTGGCCTTCTGGGACTACGCGGCCGCGGCGCCGTACGTCCACATCGGGATGGACGGCAGCAGCGGTCCCGGCGAGCCCGGCGACCCGGAGGCGCGGCCGGACGCGGTCTTCCTGAGCCCGCACAAGTTCCCCGGCGGCCCGCAGTCCCCGGGGGTCCTCGCGCTCCGGCGGTCCCTGGTGACCAACAGCGTGCCGGTCGTGCCGGGCGGCGGCACCGTCCGCTTCGTGACCCAGGACCACCACGAGTTCCTCGACGACCCGGAGGTCCGGGAGGAGGGCGGCACGCCGGCGATCGTGGGTGCGGTGCGCGCCGGCCTGGCGTTCCGGGTCAAGGACACGGTCGGGGTCGCCGCGATCCGGCGCCGCGAGCAGGACCTCGTCACGCGGGCCTTCGACCGCTGGGGCGCGAACCCGGCCCTGCGCGTCCTGGGCAGCCCGCGTGCGGAGCGGCTCGCGATCTTCTCCCTGCTCGTGCAGCGTCCCGGGCACAAGGCGCTGCACCACAACGCGGTCGCCGCGCTGCTCAACGACCTCTTCGGCGTCCAGGTGCGCGCCGGCTGCTCGTGCGCGGGGCCGTACGGCCACGACCTGCTGGGCATCGACCCTGCGCACTCGCACCGGTACCAGGCAGCGGTGCACCGCGGGTGCGAAGGCCTGAAGCCCGGCTGGACGCGGGTCACCCTCGCGTACTCGATGTCCGACGAAGCGGTCGACTACGTGCTCGAGGCGGTCGACCTCGTGGCCCGGTACGGCGAGCGGCTGCTGCCGGACTACCGGTTCGACTGTGCGAGCGGGGGCTGGGCGCACAAGGACGCCGGCCTCGCCGAACCGCCGCCGCGCCTGACCGACCTTCGGCTCGGTGGCGGGCTGGCGTCGTGGGTCCCGGACCGCCGGCGGGCCTCGGTGGAGGAGCTGTCGACGTACCTCGACGACGCCCGCCGGGTGCTGCTGGCCGCTCCCCCGCTCACCGACGAGGAGGCGCCCGCAGAGGGCCGGCCGTGCCTGGCCGACCCGGAGCTGCGATGGTTCCTGCTGCCGGCGGTGAGCCTCAGGCCGGCGTGAGCTGCTCGGCGAACTCGCAGAACGCGGCGTAGGCCCGGGGGCCGTAGATCGTCGCCGGACCGCCCTTCATCAGGAACGTCACGCCGATCGCCTCGGCTGCCTCCTGCGGGGTCGCTCCGGCGTTGGCCGCGCCGCGCGCGTGCGAGGCGATGCAGCCGTCGCAGCCGTCCACGATGCCGATGGCGAGCGCGATGAGCTCCTTGGTGCGGGTGTCGAGCGCCCCCGGCGCAAGCGCGGCCGCGTGCAGCTGGCGGAACCCGGCGTACACGTCGGGAACGGCGCGACGCAGGTCCCGGCTCAGGGGTGCGAGGGAGTCGAGGACAGGCTTGCCGTGATCGTGCTGAGTCATGGCTCCAGCATACGGGCGGGGGTATCTGGCCTGATGGGTCGAAGGTCCCGAAGCCGCGCCGAGAGTCGCTGCCGGACGCGGTACTAGCATCTGCCGCATGACCGACGCCGCCACGCCAGCCCTCCCCTCCGATGCCGCCGACCTGCCCAACGGCGGCAGGATGCCCCTGCTGGGCTTCGGGACCTGGCAGATCAAGGGCTCCGACGCCGTGTCCGCGGCCGCTGCCGCGCTCGACGTCGGCTACCGACACCTCGACACCGCGACCGTGTACGGCAACGAGGGCGAGGTGGGCCGCGCGCTCGCCGAGAGCGGGGTGCCGCGCGAGGAGGTCTTCGTCACCACCAAGTGCCCTGGCGACCGCGGTGCCGCTGCCCGCGAGACCCTCGAGCGCAGCCTCGGGCTGCTCGGCACCGACCACGTCGACCTCTGGCTGATCCACTGGCCGGCCGACGGCCACTCCCAGGTCGACCTCTGGCGGACGTTCGTAGCGGCCCGCGAGGCCGGGCTGGCCCGCGACATCGGCGTGAGCAACTTCGAGGTCGCCGCGCTCGACGAGCTCGCCGAGGCCACCGACGTCCGCCCCGCGGTCAACCAGATCGAGTGGAGCCCCCTGCTCTACGACGGCGAGGTGCTGCAGGCGCACCACGAGCGGGGGGTCGTGCTCGAGGGCTACAGCGCCCTGCGCGGCGGCACGCTCGACCACCCGACCATCGCGGAGGTGGCGGACCGGCTCGGCCGCACGACGGCGCAGGTGATCGTCCGCTGGCACCTCCAGCACGGCATCGTGGTGATCCCCAAGTCACGCAACGCCGACCGGATCCGGTCGAACGCCGACGTGGCCGGCTTCGAGCTGTCCGAGACCGACATGAGGGCGCTGGACACGCTCCGGCCCGAGACCGACCGCACGTGACGTGGCCGCCGCGCCGCGCCGCGGGGCCGGACGGCCCGGTTGGCCCGGATACCCCCGGGGGTGTTATGCTGGCGCTTCCCGACGAAGGAGACGAGCGTATGTGCAGGGCAGTCGTGTGCCGGACGTGCCGGAAGACCACCTGGTCCGGATGTGGCATGCACGTCAACCAGGTGCTTGCCGGCGTACCCACCGCTGACCGGTGCCAGGGTCACCCCAAGGGCGAGGGCTCCGACGGCGGCTGGCTCGGCCGCCTGCTCGGTCGCTGAGCAGCCGCCGTCACCGCGCACGGCCTCACCCGCTGAGGCCGTGCGCGACGGCGTTCGAGGCGGCGTGCTGGTGCAGCTGCGTCACGTCGCTGTGCAGCGCCGGCCTGAGGTCGAAGACCACCCTCCTGACCGTCCCGGTGAAGGCGTACGGCGCCCGGGGCTCGTACTCCCGGTCGACGACCAGTCCGTTGTCCCGCCCGATGTCCATCCCGGCGTACGACGAGAAGGCGACCGGGACCGTCCGGGCCAGCTTGCCCTCGGCGACCTGCTCGCCGTTGGCCCACAGCGTCACGCGGCCCCCGGTGCCGGGAATGGTGGCGTCGGCCTCGAACAGCATCTTGACCGACACGTCGCCGGTCGGTAGCGGAGTCGCCGACACCTGCCGGTAGGTCTCCACACCGAGGAACGAGTACGTGTGGTGCAGCAGCCGCTCACCATCCACCCAGAGCGCGAAGCCGCCGATGAAGTCGGCGTTCGCCACGATGACCCCCTCGGCACCGGACTCGGGCAGCCAGAGGTCGGCCTCGATCGCGTACGAGCGGCCGTAGACCCGCGGGACCATGCCCCGCTGCACGTTCTGCACGTCACCGGCGAACGGGTAGCGGGTCACGGTGGGAAGCGGCGGAAGCATTCCGAAGAAGATCGAGAAGCCGCCGAGCAGCGGGAGCACCCGGTTGCGCTCGGCCTCGGACCAGAACAGCTCCTTCAGCTCGGCGAGCCTCTCGGGCTGCTCGGCGGCGAGGTCGTGAGCCTGCGTGAAGTCGTCGGGAAGGTAGTACAGCTCCCAGACGTCCTGCTCCGCGTCGTAGACCCCGGGCGCGAGCCTCGCGACCGTCTCGGGGGAGAAGTCCCACGGGATCCGGTCCAGACGCGCGCACGCCCACCAGCCGTCCCGGTAGATCGCCCGGCTGCCCATCACCTCGAAGTACTGCACGGTGTGCCGCTCCTCGGCGGCCGCGTCGTCGAAGGTGTGCAGGAAGCTGGTGCCGTCCATCGGCTCCTGGTCGATCCCGTCCACGCGGGTCGGCTCGGGGATCCCCGCGGCCTCGAGCACCGTGGGCGCGATGTCGATGCAGTGCGTGAACTGCGCGCGGACGTCGCTGCTCGGGCGGAACCGTTCCGGCCAGGAGACCACCATCGGGTTGCGGCTGCCGCCCAGGTGGCTGGTGACCTGCTTGCCCCACTTGAACGGCGTGTTGCCGGCGTGCGCCCACGCGGCCGCGTAGTGCGGGGCGGTGTGGTCCCCACCGAGCTCCTCGATCCCGCCGTACTGCTCGATCAGCTCGAGCTGGTGGTCGGCGTCCAGCGTGACGCCGTTGAGGAACGTCATCTCGTTGAACGAGCCGGTGGTGGTGCCCTCCATGCTGGCGCCGTTGTCGCCCCAGACGTAGAAGACCAGCGTGTTGTCGAGGTCGCCCTGCTCCTCGATGGAGTCGAGCAGCCGGCCGACGTTCCAGTCGGCGTTCTCGGAGTACCCGGCGAAGACCTCCATCTGCCGGGCGTACAGCTTCTTCTGGGCGTCGTTCAGGGTGTCCCACGCCGGGAAGAGGTCCGGGCGCTCGGTCAGCTCGGCGTCCTGCGGGACGACCCCCAGCCGCTTCTGCCGGTCGAACGTCCGCTGCCGGTAGGCGTCCCAGCCGTCGTCGAAGGCGCCCTTGTACCTGTCGGCCCACTGCTTGGCGACGTGGTGCGGGGCGTGCGCGCAGCCGGTGGAGTAGTACAGGAACCAGGGTCGGTCGGCATCCTGGGCCCGCACGCCGTGCAGCCACTCGACGGCGTGGTCGGTCAGCGCGTCCGGGAAGTAGAACTGCTCGCCGTCCGTGCCCTCGACGACCCCGACCGTGGTGTTGTCCTGGGTGATGATCGGGTCGAACTGGCCGGCGGCCCCGCTGAGGAAGCCCCACCAGTGGTCGAAGCCCCACGACTGCGGCCAGTGGTCGAACGGCCCCGCCGGTCCCTGGACGTTGTCGGGCGTCAGGTGCCACTTGCCCATCCCACCGGTGACGTAGCCGTTCTCCCTCAGGATCCGCGGGAGGGCGGTGCACGTGCGCGGTCGCGCCGCGGTGTAGCCGGGGAACGGGCCGGGGTACTCCGCGATCGAGCCGAACCCGACGCGGTGCTGGTTGCGCCCGGTCAGCAGCGCGGCGCGGGTCGGAGAGCACAGTGCGGTCACGTGGAACCGGTTGTAGGTCAGGCCCGCCTGCTGCACGCGGGTCAGGGTCGGGGTCCGGACCCCGCCGCCGAAGGTCTCCGGCTGGCCGAACCCCGCGTCGTCGATCAGGACGACGAGCACGTTGGGTGCGTCCTCGGGCGCCTTCGGGCCGGGAACCATCGACCAGTCCGCGACGGAGCGGTCCATCGTGCGTCCGGCGGTGCCGCCGAAGCTGCGGTCGGGGATGGGCAGCACGGACCGGTCCGGGCTGAACTTCCCCATGGCCTCGGCCAGCGACTCCTTGAGCGCGGCGACGCCCTGCTTGTCGCTCTGCACGACCGAGCGGGCCAGAGCCCCCGGCAACGTCTGCTGGACGCCGAGGAGGTGGTCGTCGTCGGCCACGACGATGATGCCCGCCGTGCCCGGCGGCAGCTGCTCGCCGATCCTCTCCTCCATCTCGCGGCGCAGCTTGTGCGAGGCGAAGCTGCCGACGACCCCGCCGGCGGCCGCGCCCACGGCGACCGCACCGAGCAGCGGTGGCGAGAAGAGGCCGATCGCCAGGCCGACGCCCCCGCCCCAGCCGGCCCCCTTGCGCCCGAGCCGGTCGCTGGTCATCTCGACCGAGACCCGCCCGTCGGCGTCGTGGCTGACCAGGATGGCGCCCTCCACGGCCACGTGCCCGGCCTTGACCTCCGCGGTCAGGGACTCGAAGTCCCGGCCCGCGGTCTCGGTGTCGGCGTAGGCCGCCACGAGGACGTCGGTGAGCACCTCGGCCATGGGAGGCTCCTTTCGCTGCCTCCCTCGATTCAACCGACGGCTCGGCCCGGCGTGCTCATCCCGTCCGGATGAAAGGCGTGCCACCCGCCGGCCGTCCGGCGAGAGCCACGCGGGCGCTCTGGTGCGGCCGCGAGCGCCCGCCTACGCTGGGCTCATGGATCTGGGTGCCCCCGAGCTCGTCGTCCTGCTGATCGTCGTGACGTTGCTGTTCGGCGCCAAGAAGCTGCCGGAGCTGGCCCGCGGGACCGGCCAGGCACTGCGGATCTTCAAGGAGGAGACCCGCGCGGCCGCGGAGCCCGCCCCGGTCCCGGTGCGCGACGACGAGGAGCCGGGCCGCCCGGCCTGATCACCGGCCCCCCGCCCGGCCGGTCACTCCAGGCAGAGACAGAACGGATGGCCCGCCGGGTCGAGGAGGACCCGGAACGTCGTGCCGGGCTGGTGGTCGTGCCTTGTCGCGCCGAGCTCCAGCACGGCGGCCTCGGCGGCGTCGAGGTCGTCGACCACGACGTCGAGGTGCATCTGCTGGGGGACGTCCTGGTCCGGCCACACCGGCGGTCGGTAGCCCTCCACCTTCTGGAAGGACAGGCACTGGCCGTAGTCGGCACGGACGTCGACCCAGCCGGCGGCCGGCTCGACCTTCCAGTCGAGCATCGCGCCGTAGAACGCTGCGAGAACATCGGGGTCGGGGCAGTCGAGCACCACGGTCGGGAAGCGTGCGATGGCCATGGTCAGCACCGTAGGGCTGGTCGCGGACGGTCGGCGACCGGATCGGCAGCCGATCTCACGCCGTACCGGGAGGGGTCCGGAGCCGGTCGAGCACCGCGCCGGCGTCGCCCGGGTCGAGCAGCGGCTCGCTCAGGTGCTCCTCGGAGCCGGCTTCGGGCGCGTCGTCGAGCGCCGCCGTGGCCTCGTCCTCGAGCGCGCCCGAGGCCTCCTCAGCGAGCTCGTCGACCTCGGCCCGCTGCAGCGCCGCTTCGCCGTGCTCCTCGTCCCGGGAGGCCCCCCGCGGCTCGTGGGCGAAGCCGCTGCCGAGCGGCGCCGCTCCGTCCTGGCCCGCCTCCTCGGCGGCCAGCGCCTCGCCGACCACGTCGACGGGCGGCTCGGCGGGGGGATGCGGCTCGTCGATCACGGCGGTGGGCGCGGCCGGCACGCCGGCGGGCTCCCGGGCGGGCTCCGCCGCCTGCGCCGTCTCCTCCGGCGCCTCGTCCGGGGCGCCTGGCAGCAGGACGCGCGTCGCCGCGGCGGCACCGGCTCCGGTGGCCCGGACGGTGCGGCCGGCGAGTCCGATCGCGGCGCGGGTCGCGAAGATCGGGTTCGCGAGCTTCGGCAGTTTCACAAGATCCTCCTCCTCGACGACCCGCGCGGTGCCCAGGACCGCACCGCCTCAAACCGCCCGGCGCGGGATACGGCGCACCATCGACACGTGCACCGGAGTCACTCCACGTCGCGGCGGCGGGCCCGGCGCAGCCTGCGGGCCGACGGGCGGGGCGCCGTCCGCGCCCGCTCGCTGGCCACGACCTCGTCCGCCAGCTCGTACCGCCGCCCGTAGGTGTCGGCCACCGCCTGGATCGCGGCGATCACGGGGATCGACACGAGGGCGCCCAGCGGTCCGAACAGCGCGGCCCCCACGATGACCGAGCCGAACGCGACCGCAGGATGGATCGAGACGGTGCGAGCCGTGATCTTCGGGGCGAACAGGTAGTTCTCGATCTGCTGGTAGCCGACCCCGAAGACCACCACCCAGACGCCGTCGAGCGGCTGCCGGGTCGCCGCGATCAGCGC
This sequence comes from uncultured Actinomycetota bacterium, assembly GCA_963811365.1. Lineage (GTDB taxonomy): Bacteria > Actinomycetota > Actinomycetes > Propionibacteriales > Nocardioidaceae > CAWEQW01. The sequence continues at coordinate 260,894 of CAWEQW010000006.1, forward strand.
CGGGAGCGCGATGGCGAGGTAGGTCCCGAGCGTGGGGATGAACTGCGAGACCACGCCGGTCCAGATCGCGAGCGGGAGCCAGAACGGCACCCCGAGCACCCACAGGAAGATGCCGGTGAAGAAGGCGCTGAGCGCGGCGAGCATCAACCGGGAGAGGACGTACCCGCCGGTCTTGTCGACCGCGATCTCCCACACGTTGAGCAGCACCTTCTGGTGCTGGGCGGGAACCCCCGCGACAGCGTGGCGCGCAGCTGCGGTCCCTCGGCCGACATGTAGAACGCGAACAGCAGCAGGGTGAAGCCCTGGAAGACCAGGCCCATCAGCTTGGAGAGCACCCCGAACACGCCGGGAGTGAACCGCTGGGCCAGGTCCTGGATCCGCTGCGGGGTCAGGTGCAGCGAGCTGGTCACGGCGTCGGGCCGGAAGGTCGTCCCCAGCGTCCGGTTCGACCACGCGATCGCCGTCTGCACCGTTCCGGGCAGCGCGTCCACGAGCTCGGCCAGCTGGTTGACCAGCAGCGCGCCGAAGACCGCGAGGAACACCACGATCGCGAGGATCATCGTGAACATCACCATCCCGGTCGCCAGCCCGCGGCGCGTCCCTCGCCGCTCCATGGCATTGACGACCGGCTCGATGCTGATCGCGAACAGCCAGGCCAGGAACAACAGGCCCAGGAAGCTCTTGAGGTTGAAGAACAGCCACTCGCTGACCTGGAGGCCGGCGACCGCGACGAGCACGAAGACCACGCCTCGCCGAAGCCATGCGGGCGTCCTGCTCGGCAGCGCCGGCTCGGGCTCGCGCTCGGGCTCCCGAGGGCTGCTGCCCGGGACGGCTGCTGCACCGGTGGTCACCTGTGGCTCCTCTGCGTCGGCGTGCGCCGAGGTGCGGCGAACGCGTGACCCGCGTCCGCCCGACGCTAGAGCCGGCAGGTCGACGCCGCCTCATCCCGAGAAGGTGAACGGACCGCTCAGACCGGCACTCGCACAGGAGGGAGCGGCGGGTCACGCGTGGCGCACGCCGATCGGGCGCCGAGTGCCGGTCTGAGCGGTCGTCGGCTTGATCTTGCTACTCGCGGGTACGATAATGGAAGTTACTGACCAGTAGGCCATGGGTGTCCCGCGAGCACGTGAAGGTGAGCAGTGAGCCACTACAAGAGCAACATCCGCGACATCGAGTTCAACCTGTTCGAGGTGCTCGGCCGGGACGAGGTCCTGGGCACGGGGCCGTTCGAGGAGATCGACGGCGACGACCGCGCGCTCGATCCTCTCCGAGATCGACCGGTTGGCCCGCGAGGAGATCGCCGCCTCCTTCGAGGACAGTGACCGCAACCCGCCGGCCTACGACCCGGCGAACCACTCCGTGGCGATGCCCGGCGTTCAGCAGGAGCTACCAGGCGTGGATGGACGCCGAGTGGTACCGGCTCCAGATCCCCGCGGCGCTCGGCGGCACGCCGGCCCCGGCCTCGCTCGTGTGGTCGACCGCCGAGCTCGTGCTCGGCGCCAACCCGCCGGTCTGGATGTACTCCGCGGGCCCGAACTTCGGGTCGGTCGTCTACCGCAACGGCAACGACCGGGACAAGCAGATCGCCCGGCACATGGTCGAGCGCCAGTGGGGCGCCACCATGGTGCTCACCGAGCCGGACGCCGGCTCGGACGTCGGCGCCGGCCGCACGAAGGCGTTCCGGCAGGAGGACGGCACCTGGCACATCGAGGGCGTGAAGCGGTTCATCACGTCCGGCGAGCACGACATGAGCGAGAACATCATCCACCTGGTGCTGGCCCGCCCGAGCGGCCCCGACCTCCCCGAGGGGGTCGGCGGCGCGGGCACCAAGGGGCTCTCGCTGTTCATCGTGCCGAAGCACCACTTCGACGTCGAGACCGGCGAGCTCACCGGCCAGCGCAACGGCGCCTACGTCACCAACGTCGAGAAGAAGATGGGCATCAAGGTCTCCACGACCTGCGAGGTCACCTTCGGCGACCCCTCGTCGGCGGCGGCGAGCCTGCGGTCGGCTGGCTGCTCGGCGAGGTGCACAACGGCATCGCGCAGATGTTCCAGGTGATCGAGAACGCCCGGATGCTGGTCGGCACCAAGGCGATCGCGACGCTGTCGACCGGCTACCTCAACGCGCTCGAGTACGCCAAGTCCCGGGTGCAGGGCGCCGACCTCACGCGGGCCTCGGACAAGACGGCTCCCCGGGTCACCATCACCCACCACCCCGACGTACGCCGCTCGCTCATGACGCAGAAGGCGTTCGCCGAGGGGCTGCGCGCCCTGGTGCTCTACACCGCGTCGTGGCAGGACCGGGTGCAGCTCGCCGAGCACCGCGGCGAGGAGGACGAGCTCGCCGAGCGGGTGAACGACCTGCTGCTCCCGATCGTCAAGGGCTACGGGTCCGAGCGCTCCTGGGTGCTGCTCGGCACCGAGTCGCTGCAGACCTTCGGAGGGTCCGGCTTCCTGCAGGACTACCCGGTCGAGCAGTACGTCCGGGACGCGAAGATCGACACGCTCTACGAGGGCACCACGGCGATCCAGGGCCAGGACCTGTTCTTCCGCAAGATCGTCAAGGACCAGGCGCAGGCACTGGGTCACCTGGCCGGCGAGATCGAGCGCTTCGCGCAGAGCGAGGCCGGCAACGGCCGGCTGAAGGTGGAGCGCGAGCTGCTGGCCAAGGGGCTCGAGGACGGCCAGGCGCTGGTCGGCACGTTGATCACCCAGCTGATGTCGGCGGACCCGCGGGCCGAGGGCGGCGACGTCCGCAACGTCTACAAGGTGGGGCTCAACACCACGCGGCTGCTGATGGTGCTCGGCGACCTGGTCTGCGCGTGGCTGCTGCTGCGCCAGGCCGAGGTGGCGATGGACAAGCTGAGCGGCGACGTGAGCGCCAAGGACAAGGCGTTCTACGAGGGCAAGGTCGCGGCGGCGCAGTTCTTCGCCCGCACCGTGCTGCCGAGGATCACCGCTGAGCGCGAGATCGCCGAGGGCACCGACCTGACGCTCATGGAGCTGCCGGAGGAGTCGTTCTGAGGCCCCGACCTCCCGGTCGACGCCTCCGTCGCCAGGCTGCCCGGTCCGGCCGAGCAGGCGGGCGCGGCTACGTCGTCCGGAGCGGGTAGCCACCGGCACGAGCGGCACGCTGGTGCCGCCGCGCGGCGGGTGCCGCTCGCCCGGAGCCGAGGAGAGAGCATGGGAATCGGTCTGGGCGTCGTCGTGCTCGTCGTCGGCCTGGTAGTGGCGCTGAACGTGGTCAACGTCGACCTGTCCTTCGTCGACGACAAGGCGCTCAGCTGGATCCTCATCGTCGTCGGGGTCCTGGCGATCGCGCTCGCGGCGGTCATGAACGCCCAGAGGTCGCGCACCAGGCACGTCGAGGAGCGCCACCACGACGGGACGCCCCCGCGCTGAGCCGCGGCGCCCTCCTCGTCAGCGGCTCCCGCCCGTCAGTGCGGGGTGACCAGGCGAGCCACCCGGCCACCGGAGCCGGACGCCCAGCAGGGCCCTTGTGCGGGGCACTGCACGGCATGGAAGCCCGTGTCGCTGAAGGTCGTCCAGCTCCGGCCGCCGTCCGCCGTGAGGTCGCTCCCGGACGGTCCTACCGCGACGGCGCTCCACGGCCGCCCCGGCATCCAGTCGACACCGGAGCGGTAGCCACCCAGGTCCCCGCCGCCCGTCCAGGCGTCACCGTCCCGGGTGCGCGCCGAGGCGTCGACGCCGTTCGTCTCGGAGGTGAAGTCGCCGCCGACGGCGAGGCCGCGATGCGGGTCGTGGAAGGCCAGCGAGAACACCCCGCCCGCGCCGGACGCCGGGATCGGCTGGTCGCTCACCGACCAGGTCCGCCCACCGTCGCGGGAGTGGTAGATCCGCGCAGCGGCCCCGCCCGAGGCGATCCACGCGTTCCGTCCGCCCTGCGTGACCAGGCAGGTCCCGCTGGCGGCGAAGCCGAACTCCCCGTCGACGGCGCGCGGCATCCCGGCCGAGGCCAGCACCCGCCACGACCGGCCGCCGTCGTACGTCGCCGCCACCCGGAACGCCCCGTGCACCGGGTCGCTCACCGCCAGACCGCGCCGGCCTCCGGCGAAGAACGCCATGCAGTCGTAGAACGCCGCGGCGTCGTCGTTGACGAACGCCAGCCGCCACGTGCGGCCACCGTCGTCGGTGCGGTAGATCCGGGAGGCGTTCCCGGTGCCGATGGCGAGCACGCTGGCGCGCAGGGCGTCGCGCGCCTCGATGTCGCGGAACAGCAGGGCCGCGGAGCCCGGCGGGGCCACGTCGGACCATGACCTGCCGCCGTCCGTCGTACGCCAGACGCCACCACCGTCGCCCGCGACCCAGGCGACCCGCCCGTCCACGGCGGACAGGCCGCGCAGGCTCTCCGTGGACGGCGTGTCGCGCTCGAGCCAGCGCGGTGAGCCCGCCGGGCGCGCATCGGCGGACGCGAGGGTGGCTCCGGACAGCAGCAGGGCGAGGACGAGGATCCCGAGAAGGCGTCGCATGCCAGCACCCTGGCCCCACGCTCCCCGGATGTCCAGCGTCAGTCCCGGCCCCCGCCCGAGAGCGGCAGCACCAGACGGGCGTCGCCCGCGTCCGTCACGCGCACCGGCAGCCCCCAGTCCTGCTGGTGCAGGTGGCACGCCGCGCCGGCACCTGCGTGCGTGTCGCACGAGGCGGCGCGCGCGGCGACGTGCAGCACTCCGTCGCCGACGGCCGGGTCCAGCGTGAGGGTCCGGGAGAGCTCAGTACCGCGACCCTGTCCCGACCGGAGCAGCTGCGGCGGCGTCGCCGTGACCGAGAGCTGGCTCGGCGGCCCGAAGCGGTCGTCGACCTTCTGGCCCGGAGGCGGCTCGAACGAGACGACCAGCTCGACCTGCCCGCTGTGGACCTCGGTGACCGGTCGCCGTGTGGTGTGCTCGAACCCGTCAGCGCGTGCGAGGGCGCCCAGCGGCACCCGGGTCAGGCGGTGGGCCGCCGACTCGACGACCAGCAGGTGCTCGCCGTCCACGAGGGCGCCGCTCGGCTCGGCGAGGCCGGTGGCCACGGTGCCGAGCTCCCCCGCGACCGGGTCGAAACGGCGCACGGCTCCGTTGTAGGTGTCGCAGACCGCCACCGAGCCGTCCGGCAGCGCGGTGACGCCGAGCGGGTGCTGCAGGAGCGCCGTGGCGGCCGGCCCGTCCCGGAAGCCGAAGTCGAACAGCCCGGTGCCGACGGCCGTATGCACCTCGCCGTCCCGGACGCACCGCAGCGACGAGGTCTCGCTGTCGGCGAGCCAGAGCCGGTCGCCGGCGGCCGCGAGGCCGGAGGTCTGGGCGAACCACGCCTCGCGCAGCGGACCGTCGAGCAGCCCCTCGTTGGCCGTCCCTGCGACGTCGTCGAGCTCTCCGGTGCGCGGGTCGAACGTCCACAGCTGGTGGATGCCGGCCATCGCCACCCAGATCCGGTCCTGCCACCAGACGACGTCCCAGGGGCTCGACAGCGAGGCGTTGCCGCCGACCGCACGGCCGAGCAGCCTCTGGCGGCCGTCGCCCGCGACCGTCGTGACCGACCCGCTGCCGAGCGCGACTCCGCGCAGCGCGTGGTTCACGGTGTCCGCGACGACGACCTGGTAGCCGGCCTGCCGCGCAACCTCCTGGGGCAGCAGGCAGAGCCCGTTCGGCTCGTCGAACGCGGCCGTGTCCGGCGTACCGTCGAGCATCCCGCGCCGCCCGCTGCCGATCCGGCGGACCACCGTCTCCGCGTCCGCCTCCAGCTCCACCAGCTGGTGGTGGCCGGCGTCGGCGACCAGGAACCCCTCGCCGGGCAGGGCGATCGCCTTCGCGGGGAAGCGCAGGGCGCCCTCCTCGACCGGGGGTGCGACGTAGGGCGAGTCGCCGGGCTGCAGGGTTCCGCGCCCGAGGTAGTGCTCCCGCAGGCCGCTGATCCGGGCGTCGATGGCGTGCGCGTGCCCCTCGCCGGCGAACTGCGCGACCACGTACCCCTCGGGGTCGACCAGCACGAGGGTGGGCCAGGCGCGCGCGGTGTAGGCCTGCCAGGTCATCAGCTCCGGGTCGTCGAGGACCGGATGGTGCACGCCGTACCGCTCCACGGCAGCGACCAGCGCGTCGGCGTCCGCCTCGTGGGCGAACTTCGGCGAGTGCACGCCCACGACGACGAGCTCGTCGGCGTACCTCTCCTCGAGGGGACGCAGCTCCTCGAGGACGTGCAGGCAGTTGACGCAGCAGAACGCCCAGAAGTCGAGCAGCAGCCAGCGTCCGCGGAAGTCGCCCAGCGCGTACGGCTTGCCTCCGGTGTTCAGCCAGCCGCGTCCCTGCAGCTCCGGAGCGCGGACCCGGGGACGGTCGCCGGCGTCGCGGGGGGTCGTCACCGGATCAGTGAACCTCATCGGGCCGGCCGCCACCGACCCGCGCTGCCAGGCGAGACACCCGCCGAGCAACGGATCTACAGTCGTGGCCATGGCGAACACCACGATCGGCCTCTCCGAGGATCTCGCCGCGTACGTCGTCGAAGTCGGCGCACGCGAGCCGGACGTCCTGGCCCGGCTCCGGGCGGAGACCGCCGCCCTGCCCGAGCACGACATGCAGATCGCCCCGGAGCAGGGCGCACTCCTGGCCATGCTGGTCGAGCTCACCGGCGCCCGCCGCTGCGTCGAGGTGGGCACGTTCACCGGCTACTCCTCCACGGCCGTGGCGCTGGCCCTTCCCGAGGACGGGCGCCTCGTGTGCTGCGACGTCTCGGAGGAGTGGACCGAGGTGGCGCGCCGGTTCTGGACCGAGGCCGGGGTCCTGGACAAGGTCGACCTGCGGATCGGTCCGGCCGCCGAGACGCTCGACCAGCTGCTCGCGGACGGCCAGCAGGCGACGTACGACTTCGCCTTCGTGGACGCCGACAAGCCCGGCTACGACGGGTACTACGAGCGACTGCTCCAGCTGGTCCGACGAGGCGGCCTGATCGTGTTCGACAACATGCTGCGAGGCGGCGCGGTGGTGGAGCCGAACCCGCGCGACGAGGGCACCCGAGCCGTCCGGGCCCTGAACGCCAAGCTGGCCGCTGACGAGCGGGTCTCGGTCTGCCTGGTGCCGGTCGCGGACGGCGTGACGCTGGCACGGCGCCGCTGAGGGTGCGCCCCCAGGTCATCCTCTGAGGGTGAGCGCATCGGCCGGGAGCCGGCTCTAGCGTCGGAGGCGATCCCCCGACCGATATGGACGACCCGTGAAGCGCACCCGCTCCGTCGCCTCCATGGTCTGTCTCGTCCTGGGGCTCCTGCTGCTGCCGGCCGCGGTGGCCGGCCGCTGGGCCCGCGACACCGTCGTGGACGAGAAGGGCTACCTCGCGGCGGTCGCGCCGCTCGCGACCGACCCCGCGGTCATGAAGGCCGTCGAGGACCGGCTCACCGCCCAGGTGATGACGGCGGTGGAAAGCCGGCAGCTGCTCGGTGGCGTGCTCAACGGCCCGATCGAGGCGCTGGTCGGCCGCGCGGCGACGTTCGTGGTCGAGAGCCCGCAGTTCGCGACCGCCTGGACCGCGGCCAACCAGGCGGCGCACCGCCAGCTGGTGTCGGTGCTGTCCGGTGACACCGGCAACCTCTCGGTGGGCGCCGACAACACCGTCGACCTCACCGTGGACCAGCTGGGCGCGGCGCTGCGCGACGGGCTGACCGCCGCAGGCGTCCCGTTCGCCGCCCAGATCCCCGACGTCTCGGTCACCTTTCCGATCGGTACGACGCAGCAGGTCGCCCGCGGCCAGCAGGCGTACACGGCGCTGGACCGGTGGGGAGCGGTCCTGCCGTTCGTCGTGGCCGTCCTGCTGCTCGTCGCGGTGCTCGTGGCCGACCGCCGGCTCCGCGCCCTGGCCTGGACCGGGCTCGGCGGGGTGCTGGGCATGCTCGCGCTCGAGGCGGCCATGGTCCTCGGCCGAAGCCGCCTCCTGGACGCGCTGCCGTCGGGCTCGCCGCCGGCAGCCGCCCGAGCCTGGTACGACGCGCTCACCACCGGCCTGCGCCAGACGCTCCTGGTGGTGATGCTGGTCGCCGCGGTGCTGATGGCGGTCGGGTTCGTGGCCGACCGCGCCGTACGTCGAGGCGACCGCGCCCGGGCCCCTACGCTTGCGACATGACCCACGCCGAGACGACCGACGCCGAGCGACTCTGGGGCTACGTCGAGACGTGGCGGGCGACGGCCGACGACGTGCTCGTGCTGCTGCGGGACCTCACGCCGGAGGACTGGGCGCGGCCCACGGACCTGACCGGGTGGGACGTCCGGGCGGTGGCCTCCCACCTCGCGCACCTGGAGTCGGAGCTCGCCGGCAACCCGCAGGCCGACGTCGAGGTGCCGCCGCGCGACCACATCCGCTCGTCCATGGGCCACTACACCGAGCGCGGACCGGTGGCTCGCGTCGGCTGGCCGACCGCCGAGATCGTGGACGAGCTCGAGACCGCCGTCTCGGTCCGCTACGCCAGGCTGCGGGAGGAGCCGCCGACGGAGGGCGCCGGCGCGCCGCCCACGACACCCGGCGGGATCGGCTGGAACTGGCAGACCCTGCTGTCGAACCGGGTGGTGGACTGCTGGATGCACGAGCAGGACATCCGTCGCGCGACGAACCGGCCGGGCGGCTACGACCGGCCGGGCGCCGCACACACCGTCGAGTCGTTCGCCGACGGGTTCGGGTACGTGGTCGGCAAGCGGGTGCAGCCGCGCGCGGGTACGACGGTCGCGCTGCACGTCACGGGCGGACCGACGGCGCAGGTCACGGTCGAGGAGGGCGTCGACGGCCGCGCCCGGAGGGTGCCCGAGCCGGTGGAGCCTACGGTGCTGCTCACGATGGGCGCCGAGGCGTACATCGTCCTGTCCGGCGGGCGCCGCGGCCCCGAAGCGGTCGACGTCGAGGTCGTCGGGGACCGGGCGGTCGGCGACGCGGTGCTCGCCGCCCTGCCACTCACCCCCTGACCCGTCGCATCCTCACCCCCACAGACCGCCGACCGGTCGCATCCTTACAGCCAGGGGCGCCGTGTCCCGAGAGCGCGGCGCGCCTCCAGGACTCCCTCGGCCAGCACGCGGCACGCATCCGCGCGCGGGTCGAAGACGTCCGCCCTGCGGAAGACCTTGATGACGAAACGGTGCTCGCGCTCGATCCAGGCCCGGCGTCGGCGGTCGCGCGCACGGTCGGCCTCGGCCGAGTGATGCTCCTCACCGTCGTACTCCGCGGCGAAGCGGAGCTTCTCGGCGCCGATGTCGAGCCGGTACGTGCACGAGGGCCCAGCAACCCGCAGCTGCGGCTCGGGCGGCGGCATGCCGCCGGTGTCCAGCCAGCGCAGGCGCAGGGTCGACTCGCCCGGCGACTCGGCCCGTGGGTCGGCGAGTGGCGCCAGCTCGCGGAGCCGAACGACACCACGCTGCCTGCGGAACCGCTCCACCCCGTCGAGGAGCTCGTCCCTGCTGAACCGGCCGAGCCGCAGGAGCGCGTCGAGCGCGCCGATCGCCTGGTCGCGGTGCAGCATCCGGCCGAGATCCCACGCTGTCCGCAACGGGGTGGTCACGACGATGCCGTCGAGCTCCATCACGTCGCCGGGCAGCAGTGCGCGCTCTCCGCTCACCACGAGGCCGTTGCGCAGCCGCGGGTTGCCGGGCGCCCGGAACACGGTCACCTTCGGGACGTCGAGATGGTCGCCTGGCGCCAAGGTCGCGGCCGAGTGCAGCCAGCCGGCGATGCGGTCCGTGACCACGCAGTCCGGAGGTACGACGAGCCGCAGCGCGTGCGCACGCAGGGGCACGGAGTCGGCGACCTGGGCCGCGACGTAGACACCCTTGACCATCCGACGCAGGTACCCCTGCGCAGTGAGCTCGGTGAGCGCGCGGGCCGACACCCCCGCGTCGCGGGCCATCCGGGTGGTGAACGGTCGGTCGACGGGCAGCACCCATCCGTCGTCCAGCAGCGGCTGAGATCCGGGAGCGGTCGTCATGCAAGCAGCGTGCCGGGTCGACGCGGCCTCCGGTCGGTCGTCCACAGCCGGATGTCCACGCCCCGGGCGAGCCTGCGACAGGTCGGCCCGGATGGGAGGTGAGGACGGGACGGGTCGACCGTGTTGCGGCGCGAGGACGGGACGGGTCGGCGTCAGGGGGCGGCGGCCGCCACCAGTCCGCGGAACAGCCCGGCGTCCTCGCGGGTCTCGGGGTGCCACTGGACGGCGACCTCGAAGCGCTCGCCGCGGCGCTCGATGGCCTCGAGGGTGCCGTCGGCGGCGTGCGCGGCCGCGTCGAAGCCCGGGTGCGCGCGTACCGACTGGTGGTGGTGGCAGCCGACCTGCTGCCGGTCCCCGACGAGCCGGCGCAGCCGGGATCCGGACAGCGGTCGTCGACCTCGATGGCTCGCCGAAGGCGTCGCCGCCCGGGTGAGTGCTCTTCGTGGCCGACCAGGTCGGGCGTGTGCTGGTCGAGCGACCCGCCGGCGTGCACGGCCATCACCTGCATGCCCGCGGCAGACCCCGAGCACGGGAGGCCGCGCGCGTCCGCGGCGTCGAGGAGCGCGAGCTCCCAGGCGTCCCGGTCCGGTCGCCAGCCGGCCGTGCGCGGGTGCGGGTGCGGCGCCGTACGGTGCGGGGTCGACGTCGGCGCCTCCGGTGATGACCAGCGCGTCCAGCCGGGCCACGACGGCCGCCGCGGCGCCGGAACCGGGCGGCGGGAGCAGCACGGCCGCCCCGCCCGCGGCTCGACCACGGCGGCGTACTGGCGTCGTGCAAGCAGGTCGGCGGCTGGTCCCACACCCCCCAGCGGGCCTGCTCGCGGTAGCTGGTCAGCCCGATCGACCGCGTGGACACTTCGCCTCCTGTCTCACAGCGGGGTGACGTAGGCGCCGGAGATGCCGCCGTCGACGAGGAAGGTGTTCGCGGTGATGAAGCTGGACTCGTCGGAGGCCAGGAACAGCACGGCGTTCGCGATCTCCTCCGGCTCGGCGAAGCGGCCCATCGGCACGTGCACCAGCCGGCGCTGGGCCCGCTCGGCGTCCTTGGCGAACAGCTCCTGCAGCAGCGGCGTGTTCACCGGCCCCGGGCAGAGCGCGTTGACCCGGACACCCGCCCGCGGGCGAACTGCACGCCGAGCTCCCGGGACATCGACAGCACGCCGCCCTTGGAGGCGGAGTAGGAGATCTGCGACGTCGCCGCGCCCATCACCGCCACGAACGACGCGGTGTTGATGATCGACCCGCGCTTCTGCTCGAGCATGTACGGCAGCGCGGCCTTGCAGCACAGGTAAACGCTGGTGAGGTTGACCTCCTGCACCCGCCGCCACGCCTCGAGGTCGGTGTCGAGGATCGAGTCGTCCTCCGGAGGCGAGATGCCGGCGTTGTTGAAGGCGACGTCGACGGATCCGTAGGTGTCCTTCGGCGGCCGCGAACAGCGCGTCGACCTGCTCCTTGGACGGTGACGTCGACGTGCACGTACAGCCCGCCGACCCGCTCGGCGACGTCCTTGCCCCGGTCGTCGTCGATGTCGCCGACGACGACCTTCGCGCCCTCCTCGGCGAACCGGCGACGGTCGCCAGGCCGATGCCGGAGCATCCGCCGGTGATGACGGCGACCTGGCCGTCGAGTCGTCCTGTCATGGTGCGGTCTCCTGTCCTGCCTCGAGCGGTCCGGGGGTCAGTCGGGCGATGAAGACGTTCTTCTCCTCGGTGAACGCGTCCGGGGCGTCGGGTCCGAGCTCGCGGCCGAGGCCGGACTGCTTGAACCCGCCGAACGGCGTCCAGTAGCGCACCGAGGCGTGCGAGTTGACGCTGAGGTTGCCGGCACTCGATGCCGCGCGCGACCCGCAGCGCCGCGGCCGAGGTCGTTGGTGAAGATCGAGCCGGACAGCCCGTACTCGGTGTCGTTGGCCAGCTCGACGGCGTGCGCCTCGTCGTCGAACGGCATCACCGCGACCACCGGGCCGAACAACTCCTCGCGCCAGATCCGCTCGTCCGTGGAGCCGGACAGCACGACCGTCGGCGGGACCCAGAACCCGTCGTTGTCGGGCGCGGACCCGGTGAACGCGACCTCGGCGTCGGCCAGGAAGCCCTGGACCGTGCGCTTCTGCTGCGCGCTGATCAGCGGTCCCATCTCGCTCGACCGGTCGCTCGGGTCGAGCACCGCGAGGTCGCTGACCGCCGGCTCGAGCAGCGACAGGAACTCGTCGTACGCCGAGCGCTCGACCAGGATCCGCGACCGCGCGCAGCAGTCCTGGCCCGGCGTTGTCGAAGACGGCGTACGGCGCCGTGGCGGCCGCCGTGGCCAGGTCGGCGTCGGCGAACACCACGTTGGCGCGACTTGCCGCCGAGCTCCAGGGTGCACCGCTTCACCTGCGTCAGCACAGCCCGCCATGATCTGCTTGCCGACCTCGGTGGAGCCGGTGAAGCACACCTTGCGCACCAGCGGGTGGGTCGACGAACCGGCTGCCGACCACGGACCCCTTGCCGGGGATCACCGTCAGGACGTGCTCGGGCAGCCCCGCCTCGAGGGCGAGCTCGCCGATGCGGATCGCGGTGAGCGGGGTGAGCTCGGCGGGCTTCAGCACGACGGTGTTCCCGGCCGCGAGCGCCGGCGCGAAGCCCCAGCCGGCGATCGGCATCGGGAAGTTCCACGGCACGATCACGCCCGACCACGCCGAGCGGCTCGTGGAACGTCACGTCGACGCCGCCGGCCACCGGGATCTGCCGGCCGAACATCCGCTCGGGGGCCGCCGAGTAGTAGTTCAGGACGTCACGGACGTTGCCGGCCTCCCAGGTCGCGTTGCCCCACGTGTGGCCGGCGTTGCGCACCTCGATCTCGGCCAGCTCCTCGATGTGCGCGTCGACCACCGCCGCGAAGCGCCGCAGCAGGGTGGCGCGCTCCCCCGGCGGCATCGCCCGCCAGGCCGGGAACGCGGCGTGCGCCGCCTCGATGAGCGCGTCGGCCTGCTCGGCCGACGCCTCCTCCACCTCGACCACCGGTGTCGCGGTGGCGGGGTTCACGACGGTGAAGCCGGGCACGAGCTCACATCCTCTCGAAGCTGCGTCGCAGCTCCCAGTCGGTGACCACGGCGTCGAACGCGGCGAGCTCGACGTCGGCCATGTTGGTGTAGTGGTCGACCACCTCGTCGCCGAAGGCGGCGCGCGCGGTGCGCGAGGCGGTGAAGGCGTCCCGGGCGTCGCGCAGCGTGCGCGGCACCTTGGTCCGGTCGGACCGGTAGGCGTTGCCGACGGTCTCCGGCTCCAGCTCGAGCTCGCGCTCGATCCCGTCGAGGCCACCGGCCAGCATCGCGGCCAGGGCCAGGTAGGGGTTCACGTCGCCGCCCGGAAGCCGGTTCTCCATCCGCGCCGCCGGGCCGCGGCCCGACCAGCCGTACCGAGCAGGTGCGGTTGTCGCTGCCCCAGGCGACGGCGGTCGGCGCGAACGAGCCGTCGGCGAACCGCTTGTAGGAGTTGACGTTCGGCGCGTAGAGGAGGGTGAAGTCCGGCATCGTCGCGAGCACACCGGCGACGAAGTGGTCGTAGAGCGCGGTGCGCCGGTCGCCGTCCCAGAAGACCACGTCCCCGCCGGTGCCGCGCAGCGAGAGGTGGATGTGGCAGGAGTTCCCCTCGCGCTCGTTGAACTTCGGCATGAACGTCAGCGACTTGCCGTGCTTGGCGGCGATCTCCTTCGCCGAGGTCTTGTAGACCGAGTGGTTGTCGGCGGTCGTGAGCGCGTCGTCGTACAGGAAGCCGATCTCGTGCTGACCGAGGTTGCACTCCCCCTTGGCGCCCTCCACGTTCATGCCCGCGCCGTACATCGCGTTGCGGATCTCGCGGAGCAGGGGCTCGATGCGCGAGGTGCCGATGATCGAGTAGTCGACGTTGTAGCGGTTGGACGGCGTGAGGCCGCTGGTAGCGGGCGTCCCAGGCGTCCTCGTAGGTGTCCTCGAACACGATGAACTCGAGCTCGGTGCCGGCCAGCGCGACGAAGCCCATCTCCGCCGCCCGGTCGAGCTGCTGTCTGAGCACGTGCCGCGGGGAGGGCTCGACCGGGGAGTGGTCGAACCAGACCAGGTCGCACTGGACCATCGCGGTCCCCGGGAGGTGCGGCAGCACGCGGACCGTGTCGAGGTCGAGGGCGAACTCCATGTCGCCGTAGCCCTTGTCCCACGACGTCATCGCGTAGCCGGCGACGGTGTTCATGTCGACGTCGACGCCGAGCAGGTAGTTGCAGCCCTCGGTGCCGTGCTCCATCGCCACGTCCACGAAGTACGCCGCGTGCAGCCGCTTGCCCTGCAGCCGGCCCTGCATGTCGGTGAACGCGACGACGACGGTGTCCACGACGCCGTCGGCGATCAGGGACTGAGGTCGTCGAGGGACAGCAGCCGCGGGTTGCGGGTCTGGTCGGGGCATCTGAGCTCCTTCTGGTTCGGCGCTAGGCCAGCAGGCCGCGGAGCAGGGCCGCGGTGTCGTCGCAGTGGTCCTCCATCACCCGCCGCGCGCGCGACGGCTCCCCGGCGAGGACCGCCCCGAGGATCGCCCGGTGCTGGGCGTCGGAGTGCTCGATGTTCACCTGCAGGACCGGGATCGCGCTGAGCAGGTCGTGCAGGTCGGACTGGACCCCGGCGACGGCGCGGATCGTGGCCGGGGACTCGGTGACGGCGGCGATCGCGAGGTGGAACCGAGAGTCCGCCTGACGGTGGGTGGCCGGGTCCCGGGCCTCGACGACCTCGCGGTGCGCCTGCTCGAGGAAGCTCCGGCGGGCCGGGTCGATCGGGCGCCGGGCCGCGATGTGGCAGGCGCCCGGCTCGACCACCCGGCGGAAGATCAGCATGTCGCGCAGCGCCTCCGACCGTCCGGCCAGCCCCGAGGCGGCTTCCGCGGAGGGTGCCACCGGCCGGTAGCTCACGACGGTGCCGCCGCCGCGGCCGCGCCGGGTGGTCACGAAGCCGGCGGCCCGGAGCGCGGCGATCGCCTCGCGCAGCGTGGCCCGGGAGACCGCCATCCGCTCGGCGAGGTCGCGCTCGGCCGGCAGCGTCCCGCCCGCCGGGTAGACACCGAGCCGGATCGCCGTGGCGAGCTGCCCGACGCAGGTCTCGAAGGCGTGGTGGCCGCGGACCGGGGCGAGCACGACCTCGCTCAGCTCGGGGCTGGCGTTGGCGGACACGGCCGAAAGTCTCACGGCGCCGGGGCCGGGGTGTCAATGGTCCGAACTCAAACCTTTTGCCTCTAACGTCTAGACGCTAAAAATGCCACGGCGCTAGCATCGGCCAACTTCGTCCGCTCAATGGGAGCTCTCATGGCTGACTTGTCCCATCTCTCCGACGACGAGCGCAGGCTGGCCGAGCTCGGCTACAAGCAGGAGCTCGACAGGTCGTGGTCCGGGTTCTCGAACTTCGCGATCTCCTTCTCGATCATCTCGATCCTGGCCGGGTGCTTCACGACCTTCGGCCAGGGGTTCAACAACGGCGGACCGATCGCCATCTCGTGGGGCTGGCCGATCGTCGCCGGCTTCATCCTGATCATCGGGTTCACGATGTCCGAGCTGGTCTCGGCCTACCCGACCTCCGGGGGCATCTACTGGTGGGCCTCGAAGATGGGCGGCGCGCGCGCCGGCTTCTTCACCGGCTGGCTGAACCTCATCGGCCTGGTCGCGGTGACCGCCTCGGTGGCCTACGGCTGCGCGACGTTCTTCGACCTGACGATGAGCACCTTCTCCAAGGGCTTCGCCGACGGCTACTCGCTCAAGCGGGTCTTCGTGGAGTTCCTCGTCATCCTGGTCATCGCCTCGCTGCTGAACATCTTCAGCGGCCACCTGATGGCGGTCATGAACAACGTCTCCGTGTGGTGGCACGTGCTCGGCGCCTCGGCGATCGTGCTGATCCTGATCTTCGTGCCCGACCACCACCAGAGCTTCTCCTACGTCTTCACCGAGCGGTTCAACAACTCCGGGTACGACGGCGGGAGCACGTCGTCGCCGATGTACTGGCTGCTCGTCGTGCCGTTCGGGCTGCTGCTGACCCAGTACACGATCACCGGCTTCGACGCCTCGGCCCACCTGTCGGAGGAGACCGGCACCGCGTCGACCGCCGCGGCCAAGGGGATCTGGCGGTCGATCTTCTACTCGGCCATCGGCGGCTGGATCCTGCTGTGCGCGTTCCTGTTCGCGGTGCCGAACGCGGCGAACGGGACCCCGGACAACGCCGGCGTCGGGGCAGGCGGGGTCGCGTACATCTTCACCTCGTCCCTGGGCAGCACGGTGGCCGCGATCGTGCTGCTGATCTCGACGGTCGGCCAGTTCTTCTGCTCCACGTCGTGCATGACGAGCGCCTCCCGGATGACGTTCGCGTTCAGCCGGGACGGCGCGATCCCGGGGTCGAGGATCTGGTCCAAGGTCAGCAAGGTCAAGGTGCCGGCCAACGCGGTCATCCTCGTCGCGCTGGTCAGCGCCATCATCACGCTGCCCGCGCTGGTGGAGGTCAACGTCGGCACCGCCAAGGACCCGCTGATCGTCCCGGTGGCGTTCTACGCCGTGGTGTCCGTCGCGGTCATCGGCCTCTACCTGGCGTTCCTGATCCCGATCTGGCTGCGGTGGCGGATGGGCGACGCGTTCGAGCCGGGCTCCTGGAACAACGGGGCGAAGTACAAGTGGATGAACCTCCTGGCATGCGCCGAGATCGTGATCATCTCGATCTACTTCATCCTGCCGTTCGTCCCGGCCGGCAACCCGTTCAACCCGGACTTCTCCTGGAAGTTCGTGAACTACGCGCCCATCCTGACGATCGGCTCGCTGGTCGTGCTCGGCATCTGGTGGCAGGTCTCGGCCCGCACGTGGTTCACCGGGCCGAAGCACACGTTCGACACGGCGGTGGTCGAGGCCTTCGACGACTAGCCGGCGAGGAGCAGGCGACGGACGGGGGGACGGTGCAGGACATGGCGACGGGGCCGACGACGGGGGCGGCGCGCACCCTCGGGGTCGACGACCCGGTGTTCGCCGCCATGCCCGACCTGGGCGAGGTCGCCGACGAGCCGTCGCACGCGCGGATCGAGCGCTGGCTGGCCCGGGTGCTGACCCGGCTGTCGGCAGGTGACCGGCTGCCCGCCGAGGGCGCGCTGGCCGCGGCGCTCGGGGTGAGCCGGATGACGCTTCGCCAGGCGCTCGCCGCGCTCGAGCAGCGCGGCCTCGTGGAGCGGCGGCGCGGCCGCGGCGGCGGCACGTTCGTGGCGGCGCCGCGGGTGGAGTGCGACCTCACCGGGCTGCCCGGCTTCAGCCAGCAGGTACGCCGTGCGCACCTGCGGCCCGGGGCCCGGGTCGTCGAGGCGGGCACCGTCGAGGCCGACCCCACCGTCGCCGCGGCGCTGGGACTCCGGTCCGGAACGCCGGTGCACCGGGTGGTCCGGGTCCGCTCGGCCAACCGCGAGCCTCTGGCGCTCGAGGACACCTACCTGCCGGCGGCCGACTTCCCCGGACTCCTGGACCACCGGCTGACCGGCTCGCTGTACACGTTGATGCGCCGTGACTACGGCCTGGTCCCGCACCACGCGCACGAGCTCCTCGAGGCGGTGACCGCCGACGAGGAGCAGGCGCGGCTGCTCCGCACGGTCCCGGGCGCTCCGCTCCTGCAGGTGACCCGGACCGCGTACACCGAGGCCGGCGGCCCCGTCGAGCATGCTCGCGACCACTGGCGCGGTGACCGCACCCGGGTCGCGCTCGAGACCGGGATCGCCCGCCAGGCCGGGGCACCGTCCGCGCTTCGAGTCGAGAGCGGGACCGCCGGAGGACCCCGAAGCGTCGAGACCTCGTCTCGGGCGCACCGCTAGCATCCAGGCACCGGAGGAGGGTCCATGCACGACGACCTCGAGCAGCTGCTCGACCAGGTCCCGGTGGTGGCCGGCCGGCCGCGCACCGTCGAGGAGCTCTCGGGCGGCCTGACGAACCGCAACCTCAAGGTATGCACGCCCGACGGCGCCTTCGTGGTGCGCTGCTTCCGGGGCGACGCCTCGCTGCTCGACATCGACCGGGACGCCGAGCACCACAACACGGTCGCCGCGGCCGAGGCGGGAGTCGGCGCTCCGGTGCTCGACTACCGTCCGGACCTCGGGATGCTGGTGATCGGCTTCATCGACGGCGTCACGCTGACCAACCGGGACCTCCAGGGCCCGGGGATGCTGCCACGGGTGGCCGAGGCGATGCGCACGCTGCACGCCGGTCCCCGGTTCTCCGGTGACTTCGACATGTTCGCCCGGCAGGCCGACTACCTCGCCGTGGTCCGGCGTCGAGGGTTCGCACTGCCGGCCGGCTACCCGTCGTACGAGCGCGCGTTCGCCCAGGTCCGCGCTGCGCTGGCGGCCCACGACGACGGCACGGTGCCCTGCAACAACGACCTGCTGGCCGGCAACGTCGTCGACGACGGCGAGAGGCTGTGGCTCATCGACTACGAGTACTCCGGCAACAACGACGCCTGCTTCGAGCTCGGCAACACCAGCACGGAGTGCGACCTCGACCCGGACCAGGTCGAGGAGCTCGTCACGGCGTACTTCGGCCGGCCGCTGCGCCACAAGATCGCCCGCACCCGGCTCCAGGCGCTCGTCTCGGCGTACGGCTGGGCGCTGTGGGGGATGATCCAGGCAGCCGTGAGCACCATCGACTACGACTTCACCGCCTGGGGCACCGAGCGCTACGAGAAGGCGGCCGCGGGCTTCGGGGCCGCGACGTTCCCCCGGCTCCTCGAGGAGGCCCGCCGTGACGACTGAGCTCCCGGACCGCGCGCGCGTCGTCGTCGTCGGCGGAGGGGTGATCGGTGCGAGCGTCGCCTACCACCTCACCGCGCTCGGCTGGACCGACGTGCTGGTGGTCGAGCAGGGCACCCTGTCGTGCGGCACCACCTGGCACGCCGCCGGCCTGGTCGGCCAGCTGCGCGCGACCGAGAGCGGCACCCGCCTCGTGCAGTACTCCACCGACCTGTACGCCGGCCTGGAGGCCGAGACCGGGCTGTCGGCCGGCTACAAGCAGTGCGGCGGCGTGATCGTCGCGCGCACCTCCGACCGGCTCACCCAGCTGCGCCGCACGGCCGCGACCGCAGAGGCGTACGGGCTCGACTGCGCGATGCTCAGCCCGGCCGAGGCGCTCGAGCGCTACCCGGTGATGGCCGTCGACGACCTCGTGGGGGCGCTGTGGCTGCCCGGGGACGGGAAGGCCAACCCCACCGACCTCACCATGGCTCTGGCCAAGGGCGCCCGGATGCGCGGCGCCCGGATCGCCGAGCGGGTGCGGGTGCTCGACGTGCTGACCCGCGACGGCGCGGTCACCGGCGTGCGGACCGACGCCGGTGACGTCGAGGCCGAGGTGGTCGTCGTGTGTGCCGGCCAGTGGGCGAAGGCGCTCGCCGAGAAGGTGGGGGTGACGGTCCCGCTGCACTCCGCCGAGCACTTCTACGTGGTCACCGAGCCGATCGACGGCGTGCACCCGGACCTGCCGATCCTGCGCGACCCGGACGGCTACACCTACTTCAAGGAGGAGGTGGGCGGCCTCGTCGTCGGTGGCTTCGAGCCCGAGGCGAAGCCGTGGGTGTCGCCGGACGAGCTCCCGCACCCGTTCGAGTTCGCCCTGCTCGGCGAGGACTGGGACCACTTCTCGGTGCTCATGGACAGTGCCCTCGAGCGGGTGCCGGCGCTGCACGAGACCGGGATCCGCAAGTTCTACAACGGCCCGGAGAGCTTCACCCCCGACAACCAGTTCGTGCTCGGCGAGGCGCCGTCGCTGCGCGGGCTCTTCGTGGGGGCCGGGTTCAACTCGGTCGGCATCGCCTCGGCCGGCGGCGCGGGTCGGGCGCTGGCCGAGTGGGTCGTCGAGGGCGAGCCGACCAGCGACCTGGTCGCTGTGGACATCCGGCGGTTCGCGCGGTTCAACGGCAACACCCGGTGGCTGCGCGACCGGGTGGCGGAGGTCCTCGGACTGCACTACGCGGTGCCGTGGCCGAACCGCGAGCTCGAGACCGCGCGGCCGTTCCGGCGCTCCCCGCTGCACGCGCAGCTGACCGCCGCGAACGCCGGCTTCGGCAGCCGGATGGGCTGGGAGCGCGCCAACTACTTCGCACCGCCCGGCGAGGATCCGGCGATCAGGTACTCGTGGGGCAAGCAGAGCTGGCTGCCGTGGTCGGCGGCCGAGCAGCGAGCGACCCGGGAGGCGGTGGCGGTCTTCGACCAGACGTCGTTCTCGAAGTCTCTCGTCACCGGGCGGGACGCGGAGGCCACCCTCCAGTGGCTGTGCACCAACGACGTCGCGGTCCCGGTCGGACGGGCGGTGTACACCGGACTGCTGAACCGGCGCGGCACCTACGAGTCCGACCTCACCGTGACCCGCACGGGCCCCGAGGAGTTCCTGCTCGTCAGCAGCTCGGCCACCACCGAGCGTGACCAGGACTGGCTGCGCCGGCACGTCCCGCCGGGCGCCGACACCCGCGTCGTCGACGTCACCTCGATGTACGCCGTGCTCGGGGTGATGGGCCCTCGCTCGCGCGAGCTCCTCTCGCGGCTGACCGACGCGTCACTGACCGAGGAGGACTTCGGCTTCGGCACCTCGCGCGAGATCCGGGTCGGCTACGCCACCGCACGGGCGACCCGGATCACCTACGTCGGCGAGCTCGGCTGGGAGCTGTACGTGCCCGTCGAGTTCGCGGTCGGCGTCTACGAGGCGCTGATGGCCGCCGGCGCGGACCTCGGCGTGACCGACGCGGGCTACTACGCCATCGAGTCGCTGCGGCTGGAGAAGGGCTACCGGGCCTTCGGACGCGAGCTCACCCCGGACTACGGGCCGGTCGAGGCGGGGCTGACCTTCGCGTGCAAGCTCAGGTCGGACGTCGACTTCCTGGGCCGCAGCGCGGTGGAGGTGGCGCGCGCCGCGGGGCCTCGGCGGCGGTTGGTCTCGGTCGTCGTCGACGACCCGGAGCCGATGCTCTGGGGCTCCGAGCTGGTCCGCCGCGACGGCCGGGCGGTGGGGCAGGTCACCAGTGCGGCCTGGGGGGCGACGCTCGGTGCCTGCGTCGGGCTGGCGTACGTCGCGGACCCCGACGGTTCCTCCACCACGGCCGACTGGGTGCGCTCGGGGACGTGGACGGTCGACGTGGGCGGCGAGGAGTACCCGCTGCGCGTCGGCCTGCGGGCGCCGTACGACGCCGACGGCAGCCGGGTCCGTCCCGTCTCCGGTGCTCACCAATAGGACCAACCGGACGTAGCCATCGGGACCGGCAGGGCCGGCCGCGACGACCTTGTATCCTGCATGCCGACACGTGCCGACCGCGGGGGGACTGCGGGCCGAGCCGCACACTCATCGGGGGGAACCGCATGTCCACGGGTATCGACGACGCACACGCCGGACCGAGCGCGCAGGACGGGGCCGCTGATCCCGTGAAGGCGGCACTGCACGCCCTGGACTCCGCTGACATCACCTACGCGCTCCTGCGCGGTGCCCCCGAGCCCGGTCACGCGGGCGACGTCGACGTGCTCGTCGCGGCCACCGACCTCGACCGGGCCGACGCCATCCTCACGGCCCGGGGCTGGCTACCCGCACCGTCCGCCGGCCATGGCACGCACAGGTTCTACACGCTCTACGACTCGGGCAGTCGTGACTGGTACCAGCTCGACGTCGTGACCAGCCTCGACTTCGGACCGTTGCTGGGATATCGGACGGGCCTCGCCGCTGCCGTCCTGGCCAGGCGGGTGCGCGAGCAGGGGCTCGCGACCCTTCGACCCGACGACGCCTTCTGGCTCCTGCTCATGCACCACACGTGGAAGCAGGAGAGCGAGGAGCGCTGGGCGAGGCTGCGCACCCAGGCCCGGGCGGCCGAGGTCGATGGCCCGGTCGCCGGCTTCCTGGTCTCTGTGGGCATGGGCCCGGACGCCGCGCTTGCGCGGCTGCTCGAGGCGGCGCGGGCCGACGACCGTGACCGGGTCCGACGTGCGCAGCTCGCGCTGAAGCAGCACTGGAGTCGGCGCGACCGTTGGGGCATCGCCGGCACCCAGGCCGCCAACTGGGCACTGCGGCGGCTCTCGGTCGGCCGAGGTGCCGGGACGTCGCTCGCCCTGCTCGGCCTCGACGGCGCCGGGAAGACCACCACTGCGGCTCGCCTGAAGGCCGACCTGCCGTGGCCGACGGTGTCGCTCTACATGGGCGTGTGGCGCCAGTCGACGCTCGACCGAGTGGTGCGCAAGGTCGTCGGCGCCCAGCTGCTACTGAGGCTGGGCAGGTTGAGCCGGCTGGCGCTGCTGACCCGCTACCACCGCGCTCTGGGCCGTGTCGTGCTCCTGGACCGCTTCATCGTCGACGCGACACTGCCGTCGCCGGACCTCGACTGGAAGGGGCGGTTCAGCTCGGCGCTGGTCCTGCGCACCGCGTCCGCTCCCGACCGGATGGTCTTCCTCGATGCTCCCGCCGAGGTGGTGTTCGCGCGCAAGGGCGAGCTCACGATCGAGGAGCTCGAACGTCGCCGCGAGCACTACCGGGAGATGCAGCCGCAGTTCCCGCAGTGGGTCACCGTCGAGGCCGACCAGCCGCTCGACGAGGTGCTGGCCGAGCTCAACGAGATGCTCTGGGCCGACCTCCGACGATCGCGCGCCGACGCGTCCTGAGCCGCGAGTCAGCTCAGCAGCGCGTCGTACCGTGCCGACGCGTGCCGCCAGAGGGCGAAGTCCCGGTCGACGGCGAAGACCGCCGAAAGGCCTTCGCGGGCCCCGGCCGGGACCGAGCCGTCACCGGCATCTGCCCCGTGCAGGCGAGAGACGAGCCCGGCCGACGAGCGGGCCCACGTCGCCAGGAGCAGCGGTGCCAGCTGTTCCTGGTCGAGGCGCAGCGACTCGCAGTACCGCCTGATCCACGGAGCCGTCCACGTGCCGGAGCCGACGAAGGCCTCCTCGAAGGCGCTCAGCTGCCCCGGTCGCTCGAACGTTCCCCGGCGGGACTCCCCGACGTACTGCAGCCAGAAGAACAGATCGTGACCGGGAAGCCCGTGCACGGTGGAGCGCTCCCAGTCCACCGCGGCGAGCCGGTGGTCCGCGGTCAGGATCAGGTTGGGGTGCCCGAGGTCGCCATGCTCGACGACGAGCGGGAAGTCGGCCTCGCGCAGCCTTCCGAGCCTCGCCAGGGTGAGGTCCACCAGCTCAGGGAGCCCCTCCACGTCCACTCGCCGTACGGCGTCCAGCAGCGGCTTCTCGATCAGCCGCTCGAACCAGGCGGGGTCCTCTGCGGCGCTGCCCGAGATCGGCAGCCGCTCCAGGAACCGGGCCGTGGCCTCGAGCACCAGCCGCGGGCTCGTCCGCACGAGCTCCGGCCCGACCGCGCTCCCGGCCAGGGCAGACTCGATGAGCCGCGGGCGGGCGCCCAGCGACAGTCCATGCACCTCTGGCACCTGGCCGGCAAGTTCTCGAGTGCGCCGCGCGACGTCGCGCAGCACGCCCGCCTCGTGCCGGATCCCGCCGGTGTCCCAGGGGCGGCGCGGAATCTTGGCCACCGACGTCATCGCACCGGTCGCCGGGTCGAACTCGAGGGAGATGACGTGCCGCGACGCCTCGAACCACGGCGTCACCACGAGATGCGACGCCGGATCGTCGGAGCCCCCGGCCGGCACGCCGGCGTCGAGCCGCTGGGCGACCACGGTGACGTCTCGGGCCACGACGGGCGAGAGTGACACCCGGTTGGCAGCCCGCGCGACCAGCGACTTGACGAGTCCGAAGCGCACGCCGTGGTAGCGCCGGAGCATCATCGACACGGCCAGCCGGTCGCCGACCTCCACGAGATAGGAGCAGCGGTCGCGGTCCGGTGCGTGCCAGTAGCAGCCCGTGACCAGGAGCCCGTCCGCGCAGAGTCGGCGTCGTACCGCGGCGAGGGCTCCCTTGCCGAGTCGGGGCACGGCGCCGAACCCGGTGCGACTCAGCCGCACCAGCACCCATGTCCCCGGTCTCAGGGAGCGCAGCAACCGGCCGATATCCGGTCGCTCGACGTCGGGCTCCTCCAGCACCACGACGTCACAGCCGGCCACCGAGTCGCTGTCGGTGACGACCCCGACCCCGAGCTCCTCGAGGACCCGGAGCTCGTCGTCCGGGGGGCGGCCGAGGTAGCCCACCGCGCCGATCCGGCTCTCGGGCAACAGGAACCGCCAGTCCACGGAGCGCCACGCCGTGAGCGGCGCGACACCGGCGACGTTCGCGCTCACGGCACACCAGCGATCTTCTTGACGGCGCGGGTCACGACAAGCCCCCCCCAGGCGAACGGTCGACCTCTCCGCGGTCGCCCCTCCGCGAGCCCCGGCGCGTCGATTCTAGGCCATGGCAGAAGCCGGGTGCCCTGCAGGAGGGGGTCCTGCGGAGCACCCGGCTCTGGCCACCACGCGATGGAGGCGTGCCTACTGCCAGGCCCTGACGTAGTCCACCTTGATCTGGCTCGCTGCGCCGTAGGTGCCCGATCCGCCGACGTTCAAGATCAGCTCCTCGCCCTTGCCGTTGTCGTCGGTCGGGTAGGACTTCACCAGCTTGCCGTCCCAGTAGACGTCCGCGGAGCTGGCCTTGCGGTAGATCCCGTAGGTGTGGAAGCCGTTGCCCCACGTTCCGGCGATGGCTCCTTGGTTGTGCGACCCCGACGGCGAGTGGTAGTTGACGGTCAGCTTGCCACCGAGTCCCTCGGCGATGTCGTGCTCGCCGGCGGCCGGCCACGACGGACCGGAGATCCACCAGGCCGGCCAGTTGTAGATCGGCCTGCTGCTGCTGCCCGGGAACGAGATGCGTGCCTCGGCGAAGCCACCGACAGGCAGCTGGTAGCGGCCCGAGCCGTAGTCGGTGTGGACCAGGGCGCCCGACGTCGCGGAGGCCAGTACCAGGTTGAGGTTGCCTCCGGAGACGGACTGGTTGGCGGCGTACGTTCCGACGCTGTTCATGGACCCGCCCTCGCCGTACCAGTTCGGGGACCACTTCGAGGTGTCGAGGCTGGTGCCGTTGAACTCGTCGTCGAACTTGAGCAGCCAGGTGCCACCGGGCCCGACCGGCTGCGTGCCCGTGCTGCCGCTGGTGATCTGCCAGGTGTAGGACGCGGGTGTCGCGTCGACGTTCCCGGCCGGGTCCGTCGCCCTGACCCGGAAGGTGTGCGCGCCGACAGCCAGACCGGAGTAGGCCTGCGGTGACGTGCAGGCGGCGAATGCCGCACCGTCCAGCGCGCACTGGAAGGTCGAGGCCTCCGTGGCGGTGAACGAGAACGACGCGCTGGTGCCGGTCGTCGAGGCGTCCGGAGTGGTCGTGAGCGTGGTGTCCGGCGCAGTGGTGTCCGGCGCAGGGGTGTCGCCGCTGTCCGCGGCGTAGGTCAGGACCAGCTGCGGCGCGTTCGCCCCCTGACGGGACTGGAAGCCGATCTTCCCGCTCACCGTGCCCATCACACCGAGGTTCGTGTCCGCGGTGGTCGAGACCGCGGAGACCGGCAGGGAGATCTCGTTCCAGGCGCCGGCGGCGGCGGTGCCCAGGCTGGTCGCCAGGACGCTGTTGTTCCACGACGGCATCGTCGTGTAGGTCGTGCCCGCCTCCGACCACCCGGACGCCGCCGGGTGGATCTGCCAGTGGCTCGTCGACGTGGTCGTGCCGAAGAGCCTCAGCTTCGCGCCAGAGATGAGCGCGTCGTCGTCGATCGCCGCCGTGGGGAAGCGCAGGAACGCCTTCCAGTCGGTCGGCGAGCCGTAGATCGTGCCTGCCGTGCCGAAGTTGGTCTTGGGTTCGGTCAGGTGCGTCATGGTGTCCGCAGTGGGCGTCAAAGAGGGGGGCATGGTGCCCGCGTTGCTGGTGATCTGCCAGGTGTAGGACGCGGGTGTCGCGTCGACGTTCCCGGCCGGGTCCGTCGCCCTGACCCGGAAGGTGTGCGCGCCGACAGCCAGACCGGAGTAGGCCTGCGGTGACGTGCAGGCGGCGAATGCCGCACCGTCCAGCGCGCACTGGAAGGTCGAGGCCTCCGTGGCGGTGAACGAGAACGACGCGCTGGTGCCGGTCGTCGAGGCGTCCGGAGTGGTCGTGAGCGTGGTGTCCGGCGCAGTGGTGTCCGGCGCAGGGGTGTCGCCGCTGTCCGCGGCGTAGGTCAGGACCAGCTGCGGCGCGTTCGCCCCCTGACGGGACTGGAAGCCGATCTTCCCGCTCACCGTGCCCATCACACCGAGGTTCGTGTCCGCGGTGGTCGAGACCGCGGAGACCGGCAGGGAGATCTCGTTCCAGGCGCCGGCGGCGGCGGTGCCCAGGCTGGTCGCCAGGACGCTGTTGTTCCACGACGGCATCGTCGTGTAGGTCGTGCCCGCCTCCGACCACCCGGACGCCGCCGGGTGGATCTGCCAGTGGCTCGTCGACGTGGTCGTGCCGAAGAGCCTCAGCTTCGCGCCAGAGATGAGCGCGTCGTCGTCGATCGCCGCCGTGGGGAAGCGCAGGAACGCCTTCCAGTCGGTCGGCGAGCCGTAGATCGTGCCTGCCGTGCCGAAGTTGGTCTTGGGTTCGGTCAGGTGCGTCATGGTGTCCGCAGTGGGCGTCAAAGAGGAGGTCAGCGCAGCCGAGGCCGCGCCGACCGGCGACAGGCTGACGACGAAGGCGGCAGCGGTGGTCACAACGGTTGCGACGGCCAACCGTCGCAACGGCGACGTGCCGCGCCGGACGGATGCGGAACCATGCGGAGAGAGGTGAGTTCTGGTGTCGTTCATGATCACGGCCCCTCCCAAGGCCTGACGTGCGTCGACGTTGCACGGTCAAGGGAGGAATCGGTGTAAATATGGTCCAACTGAAGATTTACGACAAACCTTTACATTCGGGCCCCCAACGAGAGCGGAGCCCTGGGCAGCTCCCGTGCCCCTCTCCGCCGGCTGGTCGGCTCGTGTACCGTTTCGCACCGGTGCTCGTCAACGCTGAGGTCTTGTGCCGGGGGCAGCCTGCCGGGGGGCAGGTCACGCATGACAGGGGTTGCTTGTGGGGGTTTTCTCGGATCGTCGTCACGCGGTGCTGTGGGGATACTCCGCCCTCATCGCGGTGCTCGTGCCGACCCTGTCCATCATCAGCGCCGCTCGGCACGGCGACGAAGGGGTGTACAACCCGTCGGCCCGCTCGAGCCTGTCCTACTGGAGCGTCGGCTCTGACGGGCCGAGGATGACCCTCTCCCGCGTCCGTCTCGCGCAGGGTCCGGACGGTGCCGAGACGGCGGTGCAGGTGAGCCGGCGACAGGGGGCCGGGAGCTACGCGTTCGCCCTCACAGCTCTGCGCGACCCGCAGTCGTTCCTCAGGATCGACCACACCTACCGGATGCGGGCCTATGTGCGGGACCTCGACGCCTCGGGACAGAGCATCGGCATCGCACTCGCGAACGGCAACTTCACCCACCAGCCGACGAAGGACAACAGGTACGGAAGGTTCCACGACCGCTCATGGCACCTGCTCCAGCGCACCTTCGTGGTCACGGCGCGGGCACATTCCGACACGGCTCTCTACGTCGAGCTGCCGGCGAAGGGCGCCATGCGGTGGCAGGTCACCCGTGCCAGCGTGCAGGAGGTGCCGGCGTCGTCACCTCCGAGCACCAAGGGGCAGCCCACCACCGTGCTGTCGTTCCAGGGACCCTCCGGCAGCAGACCCGACCGTCGGACCTGGAGCTCGGAGACCGGCGGGAACGGTTGGGGGAACCACGAGCTGCAGACCTACACAGCGGCTCCGGCCAACGCCTCGCTGGACGGCTTCGGCAACCTGGTGCTCACCGCCCGCAGGCAGGATGCCACGGGTCCGGACGGCATCCAGCGGCATTACACGAGCGCTCGGTTGACCACCGCGGGCAAGTTCACGGTGAAGCCCGGGTCGTACGTCGAGGCGGCGATCCGCGCCCCGGTCGGAGAGGGGGTGCGGCCCGCGTTCTGGCTGCTCGGGGCGGACCTCGCCACGGCCGGCTGGCCGGGGAGCGGCGAGCTGGACCTGATGGAGGGCACCCAGCGTGGCGCCGACATGGTGCGACAGGCACTGCACGTCTCCCGCCGTTCGGCTCCGACGGTGGACGCCCCGTACGGCGAGTACGCCCCCGGCGGCTACACGCGCCTCGACGAACCACGCGACCAGGGCTTCCACCGCTACGGCGTGTACTTCGACGCCCACCTCGTGCAGTTCTACGTCGACGGGGCCGCACGCCTCACGCTCACGCGGACGGAGGCGGCCGACAAGGACCGCGCCTGGCCCTTCGACCGCCCGCAGGACGTGATCTTGAACATCGCCGTGGGAGACCCGCCAGGTCGCCACGTGCTGCCGGCCAGGATGGTGGTCTCACCCATCTCGGTCTGGGAGGGCGGGGTCCCCATCGACCGCACCCTGCCGTCCGCGGCGCCCGGCCTGGTCCACTGAGAGCCGACCGGGACCGCCGCCGAGCGCCTTGGTCGCGCTGACGAAGCGGCCGCCGAACCAGGCCAGCGTGAGCAGCACGAGGACGACCCGAAGGACGAGCGCGCTGCCTGCCGGCACAGCCGAGAGGGCGAGCGTGACGACGGCGGCCAGCACCAGGAGAGCCATCAGCGACGCCCGCGGTAGCCGCACCCGGCCCAGAGTCCGGCTCAACGTGCGGACCCGGGTGGCCATCAGGACGTGCAGAGCCCCGAACGACAGCAGCGTGGCTGCGGCTGACCCGGCGAGCTGGAAGTGCGGGATGAGGACGAGGTTGAGGAGCACGTTCAGGCCGGCCGCCACCGCCTGCGCCGCTGCGATGAACATCGTGCGGCCGTCGGCCATCAGGCCCCGCATCGAGGCCTGCGCGGCGGCGAAGGGGATGGCGGTCACCAGGACGATCGCGTTGACCAGCAGCAGGGTGTCGGGCTGGTAGCTGGGAGGAGCCCAGAACCTGAGGACGAGGGGCGCGCCGGCCGCCAGCCCGATCAGGACCGGGACCAACAGGGAGTACAGCAGGTCCCGACTGGCGGAGATGACCGCGGTGCGCTCGTGAGCCTCCTTGAAGGAGAAGAAGCGCGGCATCCACGAGGAGTTCAGGACGCCCAGCAGCAGGATCGGCAACGAGCCGACGTTGTAGGCGACCTGGTACTGCGCCACGGCGGTCGACCCGAGGTGCGACTGGAGGATCAGCCGGTCCGAGGTGTTGAGGATGAAGGTGCAGAGCACCGCCGGGACGAGAGGCAGGCTGAACGCCAGGGCCGTCTCGACGAGGTCCCGGTCGCGCCGGCCCGGCACCCGAGGCCGGGCCAGGGCGAGGCCGAGGAGTGCCGCGAACACCTGCACGATGAGCTGCCCGAGCAGGAAGGTCTCGGCGGTGTCCGAGAACCGGAGCACCAGGACCAGACTGGCGATGCTGGCGACGACGGACTGGAGCAGGCTCACCGTGCTGAACGCGAGCAGCCTGTCCTGGCTGCGCAGCAGGGCCAAGGCGCTGTTGGTCACCGCAGAGGCGGCTGCCCAGAGCACCGCGATCCGCAGCGCTTCGCTGAAGGACGAGAAGCCCACGTGCGGTGCCCACAGCGGACCGGAGAGGTAGCCGAGCGAGGACAGCAGCACGGCCGCGACGACGCTCACGCTGAGCAGCTTGGCGGCACCCCGGCCCCCGGGGTCGCGGGCGTACTCGCGCTGGATCGCCTGGTAGAGCCCGATGCCGACGACCACGAAGACCACCTGCATCACGGCGTTCGCCGCCGCGACCTCGCCGAAGCTCGGCGCGTCGAGCACCCGGGTCATCAGAGGGGTGACCAACGCCGCGGCGACGATCTGGATCCCCCACAGCATCACGTAGAGCGAGTCCCGGCCGAACAGGCCGTGCAGCGCGCCCGCGACCACCTCGTCCAGGGGCTCGTCCGGGTCGCGCACGGGCGCGTCGGCAGGCTTGCTCGCCGGTGCCTTCGTCATCCACGAGCTCCCGGGTAGCGCGCGGGAGTGAACCGGAAGAGGTAGGTGCCGTCGGCGCGCGAGGTCACCGTCCAGTAGGGGCTGTCCCGGAACGCGTCACGCAGCGCGACGGCCTGGTGCTCGGACTCGACGGCGTACGCCGCGCCGTACCGGGCTCCGACGGGGGACCAGAGGGCATACAGGTGAGGGGCCGTGCTCGAGGCCGTGGCGTACCGCCGGAAGCGGTCGGTGAGGGCACGGACCTCGCGCTCCGGATGGAACGGCACCTCCTGCTGCACCGGCTCGTCGATCACCTCACGGCTCCAGATGAAGTGCCGGCTGCCGTTGGGCTCAGGAGTCGTCGGCTGGTCGCCGGTGTTCAGCAGCAGCAGGTAGTAGGCCCTCGGCGGACGTGTGCCTCCGAGCGCCTCGAACTGGCGGACGGCTGCCAGGTCGGAGGGACGGATCACACCGAGGGCGTCCAGCCCGAAGGAGGACACCAGGAACGTCGCGGAGAGCAGGACGGAGGTGACCAGAAGTCCCGCCCGTTGGTTGCGACCGTACCCCGCCACTGCAGGCGCGGCCAGCACAGCCAGCCACGGCAGCCCGAAGAGCGCGGCGCGGAAGATCCCCTCCTGCCCGTACGGCTGGATCGCGACGATCATGAAGCCCACGGCGGAACAGCAGGCGAGGGCCCACGGCAACGGATCGGTGCGGTTGAGGATCAGCGTCACGAGGCCCAGCCCGCCGACGATCCCGACGCCGCCGATGACGGCCAGCACGGTGTTCTCGACGACCGGAAGCCTCTGGAGGTGCGCGGAGCCGGCGGTCTCGGGCGGGTGGAAGTTCGCGAACTGGCCCAACGAGCTGAGGGAGACGTAGCCCTTGACGGCGCCCCAGTGCAGCATGGTCCAGATCGCGGCCGGACCGAGCACCAGTCCGGGCACCCACCAGGGCCGGATCATCGAGAACACGACGAGCACGACGAGGGCCCCACCGGTCGCGTAGGGACTCAGCTGGTGAGCGACCGCCAGGGTCACCCCCGCCAGCAGCACCACCGGGACCCGCGGCACGGACGGGTTGAGGGTGAGGGAGACGGCGATGGCCGCGATCCCGAGGACGAAGCCGAGCGACTGCGGCGAGAAGTAGTCGGCGCCGAGCGAGTCGACCAGCACCGCCAGGGTCACCGCGACCCACGCCTGCTCGGAACGAGGCAGGAAGCGGCCCGCGAAGTACCGGAGGACGACCACCCGGAAGAGCCCGAGCAGCACCGGCCAGGCGACGGCGAGCCGCATCGGGTCGGTGATGCCAGCAGCTCCGGTGAGCCACGCCATCGCCTCGAAGAACCCCGGGAAGGCGTTGTAGATGCTGACCGACGAGTCGAGGAAGTGCAGAGACTGGATCTGCAGGACGAAGTCGACGTGCTTCGCCGCTGACTGGGACCGCGGGCCGTCGTAGGTGAGCGCCGGAGTCGCGGTGAGCACCACGACCAGCAGCAGGACCGGAATCGCCCGGCTGGCCTCGTGGTGCGACTTGAGCACCAGTGAGACCAGGATGCACGCCAGCCCGACGTACCACGCCGGCCCGATCCGCGGCAGGAAGCCGTAGAAGCCCGGATCGAGGTGCCGGTGGCCCAGAGCAGCGGCCAGACACAGAAGGGCCCCGAACGTGGCCGTGAGGACTGCCGGCAACCACGCGGAGGCGGATTCGGCCACTGCGTCGCGGTCGGGCACCAGCGTCCGGAACACGGCCGTCCAGCCGACGCCACCCCTGTGTGCCGCGCTCATCTCGTCGCGGACCTGGAGCACTCCGAGAACGTGCAGCGGGAGCGCGACGGCTGCCACCAGCACGAAGGCGACGGCCGGGTGCCAGAACCGTAGGGCACTCATCGACGTCGGGATGAGAACCAGCACCGCGCTGCCGGTCACGAACGTCAGTGCCAGCCGCTCGTAGCCACCGAGCCGCGAGTTGAGCTGCCATGGGGCGGAGCCGATCCCGAGGCCGAAGAACACGAGCATGCCCAGCAACCGGACAGCGTCCCACCCGAGGGCGAACCCGACCGAGCCCGCCAGCAGGGACACCATGCTGACGAGGCCGATGGAGAGCCGGAGAGACCGCCCGGACTGAGCGTCGTCCGGAGGCGTCCGGAGGCCGGACCGGGACTCGACCGCCGTTCCTGCGCTCATCGCAGTGTCCGCCACCGAGGTCGCGCGAGCGTGGTGCCGACGAGGCACGAATGCCTCCGTCGACCGGGCGTCGAGCCTCGAATCGTCGTCCATGACCTGCCGAGTTCACGTCGCGAACGCAAGACAGCGCCCACCCCCCCTGTTCCGTCGCTGTTGCGCTGGTGTCCCCCCGGACATTCGGAGGCGACGGCGACGCAGACTCTAGCAAGCGCCGAGACGAATCCCCTAGCGAGGCCGCCGGACGGTTAGGATGCCCTCACCAACCAGGCGCCGGTCAGGGGAACCAGAAGGCGCCGACATCTCGGGGCCCGAGCCACTGGGGGTGGCGGGCACAAGGGGGAGCATCTGATGACCGATCCATGGACTCCTGTCCGCGTCGCCGACGTCGACCTGCTGACCGACGACTGGCCGGCCCTCGCGGGCCCCGGCCCGGCGATGGTGCTGGTGCGGCTGCACACCCGACCGGTCGGCGTCGTCGACCTCGTCCTCGTCGACGATGAGGACCTGCTCGACCATCGCCGGCCCCTGCTGGACCGGTTCGCGGCCCAGGTCGCGGCACACCGGGCACGGTGGGACTGCGCGGTGACCAGCAACGCAGGGGTCACGGCCCAGCCCTGTCTGGACCATCGCGAGAAGATCCTCGCCGAGGCGCCGAGGGTGTCGGCGGTGGTGGCCACCCACGACCGGCCGGAGCTGCTGGCGCGGTGCCTGGAGTCGATCGACGCGCAGGAGCACCGTCCGGACGAGGTGATCGTGGTCGACAACGCGCGCTCCTCCGACGCCACCGAGCGGATGCTCGCCACCGACACCTACACGCAACGAGGCGTCCGCTACGTGCGCGAGGACATCCCGGGCCTCGCTCGCGCGCACAACACAGGCGTCGCCCACGCCACGGGCGACGTCATCGCGATCACGGACGACGACGTCGTCGTCGACAGGCACTGGCTCGCCGCCCTCCTCGAGGCGTTCCATGACCACGACGCCGGCTGCGTGACGGGACTGATCCTGCCCGTGGAGCTGCGGACGCGGGAGCAGTCGTGGGTAGAGCAGTACGGCGGCTTCGCCCGCGGGTACGAGCAGCGGGTGTTCAGCCTCGACGCTCCGCCCGACGGAGACCCGCTGTTCCCGTTCACGGCCGGACGGTTCGGCTCGGGAGCCAACATGGCCTTCACCCGCGCCGTCCTCGAGAGGCTCGGCGGCTTCGACGCAGCACTGGGCGCCGGGACCAAGGCCAAGGGCGGCGACGACCTCGCTGCCTTCGCGCGCACGCTGCTGGCCGGCGCGTCGCTCGTGTACCAGCCCGACGCCGTGGTCCGCCACTTGCACCACGACAACTACGCGGCCCTCCAGCGGATGGCGCACGGGTACGGCGTCGGCCTCGGTGCCTACCTCGCCAGCATCTTCGCCGCGCAGCCGGACCTGGTCGGCGCACTTGTCCGCCGGCTGCCGGCGGGGGTGCGACACCTGACCAGCAGAAGCTCGGAGAAGAACCGGAACATCCGGGCCGACTACCCGCGCCAGCTCGTGGTCAGCGAGCGGTGGGGGCTGGCCCGCGGCCCGTTCGACTACGTCGCGAGCAGGCGGGAGGTCAAGAAGGCCGAGACCGCCCGCCGGGGGCCCGCCGCCGGGCACTAGCCCGGCTGCGCAGGTAGGCCACCGGGCCGTAGAGGTATCCGGCCCGTTCGAGCCAGCGGATCTGCGGCAGGTAGTCCCCGACGAACGCCTCCTCGCCGCCCCGGTGCGCCTTCAGCAGCGCCGCGGGGAGCAGCGGAGGCACCCGCCTGACCAGGTCCCCGGCCACCCGCCGATCGGTGAGCGCCCACTTGGTGAGCATGGCCGTCAGTCCGGCGGAGTAGGTGAACGCCTGCCAGTACAGTCCCGGGAAGTCGGCGCGGTGCGCGTGCCTGACGGTCGCGGCGGGCTGGTACAGGATCCGGTGACCGTCGAGGATCATCGCGAGGAACAGGTCGATGTCCTCGGCGCCGAAGGCCGGGGTCGCGGGACCGAGGACGGGGTCGAAGCCGCCGCGGTGCACGAAGTAGTCCCGCCGCACCGCGACGTTGTTGGTCGCCCCGAACAGGCCCGCGGTGTAGGGGTAGAGGAGCGTGTCGCCCTTGTGCTCGGAGTTGTCGTACAGCCGTGGCGCGTAGCCACGGCCCATGCCGCCGTAGGCCTCGAAGGCCTGCTCGGCGGGCAGCGCGAGGGACCGCGGCAGGGTCAGCCCGGAGACGCAGACGACCTGCTCGTCGCGGAAGCCGGCGACGAGCGCCGACAACCACCATCGGTCCACGACCACGTCGTCATCGGTGAAGGCCACGATCTCGCCGTTGCTCAGCCTGGCTCCGAGGTTGCGCGCCAGGGACGCCCCGGGGCGCGGCTCCTGGACCAAGCGCACCCGCGGCTCGGCGCCGAAGCGGTCCCGCACCATGGTCGCCGTGCCATCGTCGGTCGGCGCGTTGTCGACGACGACGACCTCGAAGTTCGGGTACTCGAGTCCGAGCATGGCGTCGAGGCAGCGCGCCAGGTGGTCGGTCCTGTCGTGCGTCGCAACCACCACGCTGACCAGCGGGGCCTCATGCGTGGGCAGCAGTTCCGCCAGGCAGGCGGGCGGCGTCGAGTGACGCTGCGCCTCGTCGATGTCGGCGAGCCCGTCCCGCCGGAGGTGCTCGGCCAGCTCGGCGCCGAGCGTGCGCCGCACCCGGTCCTCCAGGTCCTCCGGCGCGACCGGCCCGGCGCTCAGGTCCACCTCGACCGATCCGAGGGGCCGACCGTGCAGCCGGACCAGCACCTGGGCGTCGGTCCAGCCGACATCGTCGAGCTTGTCGAACGGTTCCGACAGCTCGAGCTCGACCACGGCCGTGCGACGCTCCAGGGCGGCGGGGCGGGGGGCCGGCACCCCGCACACCCATCGGCGCAGCCGCGCGTCGAGCCAATCTCCTGGACGGGTCACGTGTCTCCTCCTCGATGGTGCTCTGCGCGCCGATCCGGCCCCGCCGGTGTCAGGACGCCGCGCGCAGGGCGGTCATCCAGCCGGCGATGGCGCGACCGGAGCTGATGGACCAGGTGGCGCTGCCGGACGAGCCGGGGGTCGCCTGCCAGGTGTAGGCCTGCTCGGCCAGCTTGGTCGCCGTCTCCCACCCCTCGGTCCAGCCGGTCGGCTGGGTCACCGGCAGGTTCGCGCCGTCCGCGCCCATCCCGCCGATCAGCATCGCGTCGGCCGTCTGGGTGGTGACGGCCGGCACGTTGATCCCGGTGGCCGTGACCGAGTTATCGACCGCCGTGGACACCGTCGTGTCGATCGGCCGAGTGGTGCTGACCCCGCGGTACCCGCTGATGCCACCCGCCCACTTCTGGGCCGCGGACAGAGACCAGGTCCAGTCCGTGGTACCCGCGTCGGCGGAGGTGACGACACGGTAGTAGGCCACCACGCTCACCCCGTTGTTCGGGGTCAGTGGCTTGGCGAGCAGGGCCGTCCAGCCTGGCGGCACCTTGATGGCCGGCCTGCGGGTCACCGTGAAGCTGGCGACCAGGACGTCGCCGGCGGTCGTGCCGGTCGGTTCGGCAAGCGTGACAGCCGACGAGGACACCGATCCGGCCGTCGTCGAGCCGCCGAAGGTGATGCCGGCCCCGGCCGGCGCGACGTCGACCGTGCGGCTGGTGCTGCTGCTGCCACCTACCCCGGTCACGGTCAAGGTCACCGAGTAGGTGCCGGCGGAGGTGAACGTGTGCACCGGGTTCTGGGCGTCCGAGGTGCCTCCGTCACCGAAGTCCCACGACCAGCTCGTCGCGCAGCACGACGACGTGTCGGTGAAGGCCACCTGGAGGGGTGCCGTCCCGGAGCTCGGCGACTCGGCGAAGCTCGCGACGGGCGCGGCCGGTCTCAACGCGATGTCCGCGTGCCAGTAGTGCGACGTCGCGTCGTTGCTGGCCAGGATCACGAGCCCACTGGAGGCCGTGACGTTCTGCTTCGTCGACGTGACGTTGTTCAGGTTGTCCGACGCCGCGTCGCGGATCACCGGCGTACCGCGACCGGCCGGGAAGGAGATGTTGTCCAGCGGCGAGGTCTTCTCGTAGATCGCGCCCGACGAGCCGGAATAGGGGCACCCCGCCGCCGATGGCGCGGTGCTGAACATGTGCAGCACCCGGTTCGTGGAGTCGATGACGATCTGCGGCCGGGTCTGGCAGTCCGCCACGGTGCCGTAGACGTACGCCCCCCACTTCCCCGTGGCGGTGTCGAGGGCGACCAGCTCGATCTGTGGCGCGGTCTGCACGCCGGTCTCATCGAGGCTGGTCTTCACCGCGGCGTAGACGTGCCCGGCCGGGTCGGCCTCGAGCTGCTTGAGGTTGATGTGGTCGTCGGCGATCTTGTGCGAGGACAGCGCGACCTTCCCGGTCCAGGTCGTCGACGCGTCCCCGTCGCGATGCACCGCGAAGTAGAACGTCGAGGTCACCTGGTTGCTCCAGAAGAGACCGACCCGGTTGGTGCCGAAGGCCGCAAGCGCGGTGATGTCGTCGGGCTCGAGGCCGGTCGCCCCGGTGACCGGCAGCACGAAGGGCGTGCCCCAGGCCGCGTCCGAGGTCGTCGAGCTGTTGACCCAGACCTGGTCGGCCTGGGTCCACGTCACCCACAGCACTCCGTGCGAGTCGCGGTCCAGGGTCAGCGACTCGCTCGAGTTGTTGTTGAGCTGCACCGGGAAGCCGGCGTCGAGCGTGTACGTCTTGGTGGCGGCGTCGTAGCTGTAGCGGTAGAGCCGCGCAGGCTGGTTCGCCACCGACGCCTCGGACGAGGCCGCCTTCACGTGCGATGCGACATAGAGGTGGCCACCGGACCAGAGCGTGTCGGCGTGCGTGGCCGCTCGGTTGTCGATCTGGGTCCCGGTGTCGACCCAGGTCTCCGTGGCCCGGTCGAGCCGGAAGATGTGCCACGTCTTGCTGGTCTTGTCGAACATGTCGGCCCACCAAAGGCCGTCGTTGTACCACAGCTTCGACTGTGGCTTGTCCGCCGTCGGTGCTCCCCCCGACCCGTTGTAGGCCTGGTCGAGGTGCCCGATGTCACCCGGCGTGGCCCGGGCGGGTGCGGAGAACCCGACGACGGGCAGCAGCAGGCCCAAGGTCATCAGCGCCGTGAGCAGGGTCGCGACGAGGGACCGGCGCTGCCGCGCAGGTGCGCGTCGAGGCGTCGTCTGACGAGAGGTGCGTCGGGGCAGGGCCACGCGGTGACGGCGATGAGACATGACGATCGACTCCCGGTTCCGGCTGAGCGCCGACATCCGCCCTCCGGGCGGCTGCGGTGGTGTGCCGACTAGCGCTGGTCTGGCTGAGCTGAGCTGAGGGCCGCGGTGCGTCCTCGGACGTACCCCGCGGTCGTGATGAGCAGGCCGGCGCAGATCGACAGGGATCTTCCGAGCGGCGCCAGCTCACGTTGCCGCCCGGCCTGCCCGAGATTGCGGCGGACGGCGGAAGCGAGCGTTCTGGTGACATAGCTGCGTTCGGACGCGAGCGCGCTCCGCGGGTCGCTGAGCCTGCTGACGTCGGCCTTGCTGAGCCCCTCCGACCAGCAGCGCCGGCGGAAGTACGCCCAGCGCGCGCGGTGCGCGGGAACAAGGTGCCGCACGACGGCCCGGGGCTCGTGCAGGATCCGGGAGCCCGGGAAGGCTCGGGCCGCGCGGATCGACAGCTCGGTCTCCTCGCAGCCCCGTGGCGTGACCCCGACCCGGCCGAGGGTGTGCGCGAAGCCGCCGACCGCTTCGAGCACCGAGCGG
Organism: uncultured Actinomycetota bacterium; assembly: GCA_963811365.1. GTDB lineage: Bacteria > Actinomycetota > Actinomycetes > Propionibacteriales > Nocardioidaceae > CAWEQW01. Next base: position 298,646 of record CAWEQW010000006.1, read on the forward strand.
CGGAAGGACATGTTCGCGCCGATCGGGTTGCGGATCTCCGCCGTCCCCGTCGGCAGCCCCTCGTACGAGCAGCCGACCACCCAGCCGAACTCGTCGGGGAACCACCGCGGTGGCTCGGACTCCCAGTGGGCGAGCACCAGTCCGCCGACGCCCATGACGTCGGCGGCGTGGTAGTGCCGGGCGTGCTCGGCGAGCCAGCCGGGCTCTGCGACGGCGTCGTCGTCGAGGAACAGCACCACGTCTCCGGTGGAGTGCGCGATCCCGGTGTTGCGGGCCCCCGAGAGCCCCTGCTTCTCGGCATTGGCGAGGACCTGCACCCGGGCACCTCGGAAGGCCCGCCCGGCGAGCTCCTCGAGCTCGGTGCAGTGGTCGACGACCAGCAGCAGCTGGTCGGCCGGAAGCGTCTGCTGCAGCACCGACTCGACGGCTGCCTGCACCTCCGCCCAGCGGCGCATGGTGTAGCAGCAGATCACCACCGAGGTGGTCGGCGTGCTCATCCGGCGCTGCCGAGAAGACTCGCCCTGATGCTCACGAGCCCTCTTCGACGAGGTTGCGCAGCACCAGGCTCTGGTCGCCGGCGCCCGGGGCGGGGTCCCGCGGGCGCAGCGCGACAGCGGCCCGCTTGGGGCGAGGCGAGAAGCGGGCGCTGAGCATGGTCCTCAGGATGCGCATGCCGTCGCGCCGTGCGTTGAGATGCGACTCGCCGGTCAGTCGAGGCATCTCGACGCTCGGGATCTCGGCGATGCGCAGCCCTGCGAGCGCGGCGTGCGCCAAGATCTGCGACTCGATCTCGAAGCCGTCCGCGTCGAGGGCGAGCCGGGACAGACAGTCGCGGCGGAACGCGAGGTAGCCGTAGCAGAGATCGGTCCAGTTGGTCCCGAAGAGCCGGTTGGCGAGCTTCAGGAGGGCGGCGTTGCCGATCGTCCGGATCCTGGTCAGGTCGTGCGACCCCCCGCCGCAAGCCTGCCGGGAGCCCTTCACCAGGTCGAAGCCCACCGCGATCATCGACGCGAAGACCTCCACCTCCCCCGCGTCCATGCTGCCGTCTGCGTCCATGATCACGATCACGTCACCGGTGGCGGCGTCGAAGCCCGCGCGCAGTGCATCGCCCTTCCCGCGGGGCTGGCGCTGCACCAGACGCAGATCGGGCCGGACGGCACGCGCCGCCTCGACCGTCCCGTCGTCCGAGAAGGCGTCCACGAGAACGATGTCGTCGAAGCGGCTGAGCGACCGGAGTACGGGGCCGATGTTGGCTGCCTCGTTCCACGTCGGGATGACCACGCTGAGCGTGAGGTCGGCCGGCCGCTTGGATGTGCGCACCGATCGCACTGCGGGCGCCGCATGTCCGCGGGCCGGCCCGGTGTCCTGCAGCGGCACCATCACGTGCCGGCGGGCCTCGCCGTTCGTGTGGCCCTCAGGCTGGATCTGCTTGGTGTGCGCTTCCATGTCTCCTCCAGAACATGTGTTCTCCCCCCATGGAGAGTCCTGGACGATGGCGCGAGAGGCTGAGGTGGTGCTGTGCCCACGGATGAAGCCGTGCAGCAACAGATCACCGACCTGCAGATACGATTGCCCCCCGGCGCCCGCGTCCAGACGTGTCAGTTCCCCTACAGCGCCCGAGATCGAAGCGCCTCGGGGAAGCATTCCCGAGAAGTACCTGAGAATTCAAGTCGGTGTTTGCCTGCTCGTCACGTCGAGCTGTCGGCAACGGGCGGTTGTCCTGGTTGCGGCCGTTTCGTTCTAGCCCAGAAGGGCTACCTCGCGCGGTCGGCTACCCGTCCTCCGACTCCTCCGACATGTCCCCTGATGGGGGTACAGGCGCCGGGTCCAGAGGGGCGGGGTCCGGCAAGCCGTCGGCTCGAGGCGACGTCAACCACGGTGACTAAGGTATGAGCCGTGCCTCAACCACCGCGTCTGCGCCCGGTCGCCGGAGACGATGTCGACGCCGTCCTGGCGCTCAACGAGCGCAACGTCACCGCCCTCGCGCCGATGGACGCCGCCCGGCTCGAGCAGCTCCGCGGCTGGGCCGACCGCTTCGACGTCCTCGAGGTCGAGGGCTCGTTCGCCGGCTTCGTGGTGACGTTCGGGCCGGGTTCGCCGTACGACTCCGGCTTCTACTCCTGGTTCGAGGAGCGCTATGACGACTTCTACTACCTGGACCGGATCGTCCTGCACGAGGACTTCCGGCGCCGGGGCCTCGGCAGCCTCGTGTACGACGAGATCGAGCAGCGGGCCGGCGCGCACGGGCGGCTGACCCTCGAGGTGAACATCCGGCCGTGCAACGAGGGGTCGCTGGCCTTCCACGGCGGCCGCGGCTTCTGCGAGGTCGGTGTCGTGGAGACGGGCACGAAGGCCGTCGCGATGATGGAGAAGGTGCTGTGACTCCTGACGAGAGGGCCGAGCGGTCCGCCGCGGCGATGTGGGAGGGCGACCGCGCGAGCGCCGGGCTCGGCATGCAGGTGCTGTGGGTGGCGCCCGGTCGCGCGGCGCTCACGATGACGGTCCGCGAGGACATGGTGAACGGCCACGGCATCGGTCACGGCGGCTTCACCTTCACGCTGGCCGACTCGGCGTTCGCCTTCGCGTGCAACTCCCACAACCGGCGGACCGTCGCGATGCAGTGCGACATCCGCTTCGTGGCGCCGACCCGGCTCGGCGACGTGCTCGTCGCGGAGGCCGTCGAGCGGGAGCGCACCGGTCGCGACGGCGTCTACGACGTCGAGGTCCGACGTGGTGACGAGGTCGTCGCGGCGTTCCTCGGACGGAGCCGGGAGATCCGCGGGACGCTGTTCGACGAGGAGCCGGTCCGGCAGGAAGGCCACTGATGCTGGAGGACCTGGTCGTCGTCGACCTCACCCGGGCGCTGGCCGGCCCGCACGCCGCGATGATGCTCGGCGACCTGGGGGCCCGGGTGATCAAGGTCGAGTCGCCCGACGGCGGTGACGACTCGCGCGCGTGGGGACCGCCGTTCGTGGGGCCGCAGCAGGAGGCCCAGTCGACGTACTTCATGTCCTGCAACCGCAACAAGGAGTCGGTGACCGCGGACCTGAAGACGGACGAGGGCCGCGAGCTGCTGACCCGGCTCGTCGCCCGTGCCGACGTGCTGATGGAGAACTTCCGCGCCGGGGTGCTCGACCGGCTCGGGTTCTCCGTGGCGCGGCTGCACGAGCTCAACCCCCGGCTGGTGGTGCTCTCGATCACCGGCTTCGGCCACGACGGCCCCGAGGGCGGCCGCGCCGGCTACGACCAGATCGCCCAGGGCGAGGGCGGGCTGATGTCGCTCACCGGGCCGTCGGCGGACCGGCCGACCCGGGTGGGCGTGCCGATCGCCGACCTGCTGGCCGGCATGAACGGCGCCTTCGGGGTGATGGCGGCGCTCCACGAACGGGAGCGGACCGGCCGCGGCCGCGTCGTCCGGGCGAGCCTGCTGGCCTCGACCGTCGGCGTGCACGCCTTCCAGGGCACCCGCTGGACGGTCGCCGGCGAGGTGCCGCACGCGGCCGGCAACCACCACTCCGCGATCGCGCCGTACGGCACCTTCGGCACCGCGGACGTGCCGATCCAGATCGCCTGCGGCAACCAGTCGCAGTGGGCGGCGCTGTCCGGCCTGCTCGGCATCACGGACCTCCGGTTCGCCACCAACCGCGAGCGCGTCGCGCACCGCGGCGACCTGGTCGCAGCCATCGAGGAGGCACTCGCCGCCTCGGACGCCGAGACCTGGCTCGCGCACCTCGCCGGGCTCGGCGTGCCGGCCGGCAAGGTGCGCACCCTCGACGACGTCTACACCTGGGAGCAGACCCGGTCGCAGGGGCTGCTCATCGACGTCGAGCACCCCACCCTCGGAAGGGTCTCGCTGCCCGGCCCGGTGCTGCGCTTCGACGACGCCGCGCACGCCGGTGCCCGCGAGGAGCACCTCCACCCACCGCTGCTCGGCGAGCACGACGCGACCGTCCGGGCGTGGCTGGGCCTGTGAGCATGCCCGGCCGGGGCCGGGCGACCGTGGCACCGGGGAATGCATCGCCGGGGCGAGGGCTTGGTCCCTGTGTGGCGCACCTAGACCAGGCAGACCAGGCACCGACGGAGAAGATCAACCGCCGCGACATCGGCCTCCGCTCCGAGCGGGGACCCGTGCTGCTCGCGGTGATGCTGTCGACGGCCTTGGTGGCGCTCGACCAGACCATCGTGGCGACCGCGGTCCCGTCGATCGTCCGGGACCTCGGCGGCTTCGTCCAGGTCCCGTGGCTGTTCTCGGTCTACCTGCTGGCCCAGGCGGCGACCGTGCCGGTCAACGGCAAGCTCGCCGACACCTTCGGACGCAAGCCGCTGATGTACTACGGCATCGCGGTGTTCCTGCTCGGGTCGGTGCTGTGCGGGTTCGCGTGGAGCATGCCCGTCCTGATCGCAGCGCGGGCCCTGCAGGGCCTGGGCGCGGGAGCGGTGCAGCCCATCGGCATGACGGTCATCGGCGACATCTACAGCCTGCGGGAGCGCGCCAAGGTGCAGGGGTACGTCGCCAGCGTCTGGGGGATCTCCTCCGTCGTCGGGCCGACGCTGGGCGGGGTCTTCAGCCAGGCGCTGTCGTGGCGGTTCATCTTCTGGGTGAACATCCCGGTGTGCCTGCTCGCCGCGTGGATGCTCCGGCGGTTCTCCGAGGGGCTGACCCGGCGGGACGCGCGGATCGACTACGCCGGCGCGGTGCTGCTGACGGTCGCCACCACGCTGGTGGTGCTCGGCCTCCTCGAGAGCGGGCACTCCTGGCCGTGGCTCGCCTGGCAGACGCTGGCCGTGTTCGGTGCCGCGCTGGTGCTGCTGGTGGCGTTCGTGCTGGTCGAGCGCCGGGCCGCCGAGCCCGTGCTGCCGCTGTGGGTGTTCCGCAGCCGGGTGCTGCGGGTGACCAGCGCCGTCTCGCTCCTGGTCGGTGGGCTGCTCCTGGGCCTGTCGTCGTACGTCCCCACCCTCGGGCAGGAGGTGCTCGGCGCCTCGGCCATCGTCAGCGGCTTCGCGCTCGCGGCGCTGACCCTGGGCTGGCCGGTGGCCGCCGCGGTGTCCGGCCGGCTGTACCTCACGGTCGGCTTCCGGGCGACCGGTCTGCTCGGTGTCGGGTCGGCGGTGCTCGGCGCGCTCGTGCTGGTGGCGTTCGGGGTGCAGGGCCCGCTGGGGTACGTCGCGCTGGGCTGCCTGCTGATCGGCTTCGGAATGGGCTGGATCGCAGCGCCCGCCGTCGTGGTCGCGCAGTCCAGCGTGGCCTGGACCGAGCGCGGCGTCGCCACGGCGACGAACATGTTCGCGCGCTCGGTCGGCTCCGCGGTCGGGGTCGCGCTCTTCGGGGCCCTGGTCAACGCAGCGACCGGGGCGCACCCGAACGCGGACACGCTCGCGGTCGGCGTGCACCGGGTGTTCGTCGGGATCCTGCTGCTCACGCTGGCGCTGGGCATCCTGGAGCTGTTCATGCCCGTGCGGGTCCCGAGCGAGGCGCCGGTCCTCGCCGACACGAGCCTCGAGGGCTGACGCGGAAGCTCAGCGCCGACGCCGACCGATGCCCGGGAGCCGCGGGACGCGAGCCGGGTCCGCCCACTCCTCGAGCCCGCTCCAGCTCCGGAACGTCTCCGGCTCGGTGGCCGCCAGATGGGCCCGCGCCCTGCGGCGGTAGCGCCAGACCTGCAGCCCCCCGAAGGCCCAGCCGACGTACTGCACGCACATCGCCCAGCGGTACGCCGAGCTGCTGTAGTCCGTGGAGGACCCGGGGGTGACCGCGTCGAGGACCACCCCGATGCAGAGCACCACCAGCAGTGAGGCGATGAAGCCACCGACGTTGACGATGCCGGTGGCCTGGCCGAGCCGGGAGGCCGGCGTGAACGTCCGCGCCAGGTCGAACCCGATCATCGAGGCGGGGCCGCCGAGACCGGTCGCCACGACCAGCACGAGCAGCAGCCAGAGCGGCGCGTCACCCGGCCACAGCAGCACCACCGTCCAGCTCAGCACGATGGACACCACCACGCCGAGCACGGCGGTGGACCGGTGCCAGGGGTTGCGGGCGATGAAGGTGCCGACCACCGGTCCGCCGAGCATCTGGGTGACCACCAGCACCGACAGCAGCGCGCCCGCACGGGCCTGGCCGGTGTGCTCGGCGTGCAGGAAGAACGGGTAGCCCCAGAGCAGGCCCATCACGTTGGCGGCGAACTGGGACGTGAAGTGGGTCCACAGCCCCAGCCGGGTGCCCGGGTTGCGCCAGGCCAGCCGGAGGTCGCGGCCGACGCTCCGCACGCTCCTGGCCGCCGCGACCGCCGGCCGGCCCGGCGGCACGTCGCGCACCAGCAGCAGCACCAGGATGCCGAGCAGCACCCCGACCAGGGAGCTCACCACGAACGTCGGGGTCCAGCCGTAGACGGTGAGCGCGTGCGCGAGCGGGATCGCCGCCACCAGCGCGCCGCACTGGCCGACGAGCGCGGTCCAGGCGGTCACGATCGGGTTGCGCATCGGCGGGAACCAGGCGGCGATCACCCGCAGCACGCTGATGAACACCATCGCGTCGCCCATCCCGACCACGATCCGGGCGGCCAGTGCGCCGGTGTAGCTGCCGGTGAGCGCGAACCCGAGCTGGGCGAGGGTCATGAACAGCGTGCCGACCAGCAGCAGCCGGCGGGGCCCGAACCGGTCGAGCAGCACGCCGACGGGGATCTGCATCGCGGCGTACACGGCCAGCTGCAGCACGGTGAACGTCGAGAGCTGCGCGGCCGAGATGTCGAACCGGTGGGCCGCGGTGAGGCCGGCCACGCCGAGCGAGGAGCGGTGGAACACCGCGAGGAAGTAGACGGAGACGGCGGAGGCCCAGACCACCAGGGCCCGGCGCCCCCCGGCCGGCACCTCGGCGGCTCCGGTCACGGCGACTCCTGCGCGAGGGCGGCCGACCACCGAAGGTGCGCATTGACGGCGTCACAGAACACCTGCTCGTCGTCGCCGCGCAGCGCGTCCAGGATCTGCTCGTGCTCGACGATGGTGGCGTCCATCCGGTCGGCGCGGCCGCGCATCATCGCCGAGGTGAACAGGGCCTGGCGCTCGCGCAGCATCCGGTACACCGACGCGAGCACGCCGTTGCCGGCCGCCTCGACGATGGCCTCGTGGAACAACCGGTCACAGGCGGTGAAGCCGGCGGTGTCCTGCTCGCGTCGTCGGGCGCACAGCCGGGCGTGCACCGCCTCGACCGTCGGCAGCAGGTCCGCGCGGCGCGCGAACGACCGGCCCGCGGTGTGGTTCTCCACGAGCACCCGGACCTCGAGGACGTCCTCCACGTCGCGCACCGAGAAGGTGGCGACGACCGGCCCGCGGGCCGGGAGATGCTCGACCAGGCCCTCTGCCTCGAGGCGGGCGAGCGCCTCGCGGACGGCGGCGCCACCCACGCCGGTCTCCCGGGACAGGGCCTGCTCGGTGAGCTGCGCGCCACCGGGGTAGACGGCGTTGAGGATCGCCCACTTGGCGAACTCGTACGCGCGCTCCGAGGCAGACCCCGCGGCGGAGGCTCCGGAATCACGCATCATCGGCACCCAGGGTAGATACCCCGCAGGACGCCTCATCCCACCGTTTCGCCCAGTGGTCTACGCAACTGTCTGCGCGAGGCCGCCTCGTAGCGGCTGCTCAGAACATCAGCGCGCGGGCCGGGTCCTCCAGCACGCCGGCGACGTCGGCCAGGAAGCGCGAGCCCTTCTCGCCGTCCACGAGCCTGTGGTCGAAGGACAGGGCGAGCGTCGTCACGTCGCGGACCCGGATCTTGCCCTTGTGCACCCATGGCTGCGGGCGCACCGCACCGACGCAGAGGATCCCCGACTCGCCGGGGTTGATGATGGGCGTGCCGGAGTCGACGCCGAAGACGCCGACGTTGGTGATCGTGAACGTGCCGCCGGCCATGTCGGCCGGCTGCGTCCGACCCTCCCGAGCCGTCCGGGTGAGCGCGTTGATCGCCCGGCCCAGCTCGTCCATCGCCATCGCGTCGGCGTTCTTCACGTTCGGCACGACCAGGCCGCGCGGCGTCGCGGCCGCGATGCCGAGGTTGAGGTAGCGCTTGAACACCACCTCGCCGGCTGCCTCGTCCCAAGTCGCGTTGACCTCCGGCGTACGACGGACGGCGAGCGCCACCGCCTTGGCCACGACGAGCAGCGGGGAGACCCTGACGTCGGCGAAGGCGCGGTCCGCCTTCAGCCGCTCGACGTACCGCATCGTGCGGGTGACGTCGACGGTGACCCACTCGGTGACGTGCGGCGCCGTGAACGCCGAGTCGACCATCGCCTGGGCCATCATCTTCCGCACGCCCCGGATCGGCTCGCGGTGCTCTCGCTCGGCCGCGGACCAGGCCGGGGTCGTGGCGGGGAGCTGAGGCTCGTCCGACGCCGCGGACGTCGCCGGCTGGTCGGGCACGCTGGCGGCGCGACCCGCCGCGGTGACGTCGGCGCGGGTCACGGTGCCGCCCGGACCGGTCGGCGTCAGCGAGCGCAGGTCGACCCCGAGGTCCTTCGCGAGCTTGCGCACCGGAGGCTTCGCGAGCGCCCGGACCGACTCGCCGGAGCCCTCCTGGGGTGCGGCCGGCGTCGCCGGGACCGCCGGCTCGTCGGCCGGCGCGCTGGCATCGACGTCCGGGGAGGCGCCGCCACTGGCCTCGAAGGTGCTCTGCACCTGCTGCTGGGCCGCCTCGCCGGCGTCCGACCTCGGCGTCCCGCCCCCGCGCCGGGGCCGGCGCCGGGACTCGGTGCTGCGCGGGCCGTAGCCGACCAGCGTCTTGTGCTCGGGCTCGGCGTCCTGCTCCGGCGCGGCCGGCGCGGTGTCGGCCGGGGCAGCCGGCGCAGGCGCCGCCCCGTCGCCGATCGCGATGATCGGCGTCCCGACCGCGACGGTCTCGCCCTCGGGCACCAGCAGGGCCTGGACCGTCCCGGCGTACGGCGAGGGGAGCTCGACCAGCGACTTGGCGGTCTCGATCTCGACCACGATGTCGTTGACCTTGATCTCGTCGCCCGGCTTGACCTTCCAGGTGACGATCTCGGCCTCGGTGAGCCCCTCACCGACGTCGGGCAGCTTGTACTCGTTCACGGGTCTCCTTGGCCTGCTCGGACGGAAGGACTGCTCAGAACGCGAGCGCGCGGTCGACGGCGTCGAGCACCCGGTCGAGGCCCGGGAGCCACTCCTCCTCGATCCGGCTCGGCGGGTACGGGGTGTCAAACCCACCAACCCGCAGGACCGGGGCCTCGAGGGAGTAGAAGCACTGCTCGGTGATCCTGGCCGCCACCTCGGCGCCGATGCCGAGGTTGACGTGCGCCTCGTGGGCGACCACCGCACGACCGGTCTTGCGCACCGACTCCGCCACCGGGCCCATGTCGAGTGGGGACAGCGTGCGGAGGTCGATGACCTCGATGCTCTTGCCCTCCCCGGCGGCCGCCTCGGCGCTCTGCATACAGGTCTTGACCATCGGCCCGTAGGCCAGCAGCGTCAGGTCGCTGCCGTCGCGCACCACCCGCGACGCGAACAGCGGCGCGGGGGTCGCCGCCTCGTCGAGCTCGGCCTTGTCGGCGTGGTACTGCCGCTTCGGCTCAAGGAAGACGACCGGGTCGTCGCACGCGATGGCCTGCTGGATCATCCAGTAGCCGTCGACCGGGTTCGAGCAGGAGACCACCTTCAGGCCGGGGGTGTGCGCGAACTGCGCCTCAGGGCTCTCGCTGTGGTGCTCGACGGCGCCGATACCGCCGCCGAACGGGATCCGGATCACGATCGGCATCGGCACCTTGCCCTGGCTGCGGAAGTGCAGCTTGGCGACCTGGCTGACGATCTGGTCGTAGGCGGGGTAGACGAAGCCGTCGAACTGGATCTCGCACACCGGCCGGTAGCCGCGCATGGCCAGCCCGACCGCCGTACCGAGGATGCCGCTCTCCGCGAGCGGCGTGTCGACGACCCGCTCCTCGCCGAAGTCCTTCTGGAGCCCGTCGGTGATCCGGAACACGCCGCCGAGCTTGCCGACGTCCTCGCCCATCATGATGACCTTGGGGTCGGTCTCCATCGCCTTGCGGAGGCCGGCGTTGAGGCCCTTGGCCATGGTGATCCTGCTCATGCGTGCCCTCCGGTGGTCGAGCCGGTTGCGAGGTCGAAGGAGTCGAGGTACGCCGCGAAGCCGGCCTTCTCCTCGGCGAGCTCGGGGGTCTGCTCGGCGTAGACGCGGTCGAAGACGTCGAGGACGTCCGGCTCGGGGAGCGCCCGGCAGCCGTCGCGGAGGTGCTCGCCGAGCTGCTCGGCCTCCTGGTCCACGGCCTCGAAGAACTCCTGGTCGGCCAGGCCGTTGCGGGTGAGGTGGACGCGCACCCGGGCGATCGGGTCCTTCAGCTTCCAGTGCTCGACGTCGGAGGAGAGCCGGTAGCGGGTCGGGTCGTCGGTGGTGGTGTGCGCACCCATCCGGTAGGTGTAGGCCTCCACCAGGGTCGGCCCCTGGCCCTCGCGGGCGCGCTGCAGGGCGGCCTTGGTGACGGCGTACGACGCGAGCACGTCGTTGCCGTCGACGCGCACGCCGGGGAAGCCGAAGCCGAGCGCCCGCTGGTAGAGCGGGATGCGGGACTGCCGCTCGATGGGCTCCGAGATCGCCCACTGGTTGTTCTGGCAGAAGAAGACCACCGGCGCGTTGTACGACGCGGCGAAGATGAAGGCCTCGTTGACGTCGCCCTGGCTGCTGGCGCCGTCGCCGAAGTAGGCGACCACCGCGGCGTCGCGCTCCGGGTCGCCCGTCCCGACGACTCCGTCGCGCTGGAGGCCCATGGCGTAGCCGGTGGCATGCAGCGTCTGCGCGCCGATCACGATGGTGTAGAGCCCGAAGTTGCCCTCGTTGGGATCCCAGCCGCCCTGGTCGACGCCGCGGAAGAGACCGAGCAGCCGGAGCGGGTCGATGTCGCGGCACCACGCGACGCCGTGCTCGCGGTAGGTGGGGAAGACGTAGTCCTGGGGGCGCAACGCCCGGCCGGAGCCGATCTGGGCGGCCTCCTGCCCGAGCAGCTGGGCCCAGATACCGAGCTCGCCGTGGCGCTGGAGCGCGGTGGCCTCGGTGTCGATGCGACGGGTCAGCACCATGTCGCGGTAGAAGCCCTTGATGGCCTCGTCGTCGAGGTCGAACGCGTAGTCCGGGTGCTCCACGCGCTCACCCTCGGGACTCAGCAGCTGCACGAGGTCCGGTGTCGCCGGGTCGAGGAAGGCTGACGTCGGTTCTGGCTGGGTCTGGCTCACCTGCACTCCTTCGGATCGTCGGTGGACGGGGTCTCCGTCACCGGCTCGGGGAGCCTGTCGCGCGGTCCGGTGGTGCGGTCCCTCGCCACGGGCCCTCGGAGAGCTCGCCCGCCACGCGACGCGCGCGGGGGTGGTGCTCGCGATCGTGCGGCCGGTCGTTGCTGCTGTGACCGGCACCACACCGGTCGTTCGTCGTCATAACCTACCCATTCTGGCGTGAGTGAGCCACTTGGGTCCGACCTGAGGCTTTGCGCCATGCGGTGTACCGACGCACCACTCAGCCTATCGACGGCTTCTCGATGACGACATCGGCCGCGCAATGATCCCAGCTCCAGACCAGGGGGCATGTGTACGGGGTACTCATGCAAGGCACGTTGGTCACCGCGCGAGCTGCGCGGAATGCCACCGCTGGTCGGCGGCTCGTTCCCGCTGCTCGTGGTCAGCGGCGCGGCATTCGCGCGGGAGCGGGCGGCCGGACGCCCCCTCCTCCACCCACCGACCCGACGTACCGCCGACGGCGCACAGCAGGCAGACGACCGGCGAGGGAGCGAGGCGCCAGCGACCGCTGGACCTCCCGGTCGGCGGTCCCGCTGGCCGGTTTGACGTGGGCGTCCAGTTGGTCGATGGCCCCCTGGGACTGAGCTCGGTCACCGCGCCGGCCAGCCAGCGATGCGCACCACCCGCGACACCCGGGACCGCTGCCGCGTCGACGCGAACTGGATGTGTCCCACCTTTGAACTGCAGCCTGGGCGAGTCGGTTCATCGAGTCTGGCCGACGAGCGAGTCCTCGACTCTGCTCCGTCTTCAACCCCTGCCGTCGGTGGGAGCCACGTCGGGAGGGCACGTCAGGCGCGACGAGCGCGCCCGGCCTTCGAGGTGTTCAGGTGCGTTGGTCTGGCGAAGTCACCGGGCGCGAAGGACCCGGCAAGTGCCTCACGTTGCTCCGCGCCGGTGGCGACGGTGAGTGGTTCGCCGTCGGCGTGTCACAGGGCGGCGATCTCCATGGCACCTCCGAGACGCCGCAGCTTGTGCTGCTCCTCGTCGCTGGCAGTCCGCAGCGTCACATCGGTGACCCGCACAGCGCCTCGCTCCAGCTTGACGGGCTGCCCTGGAACGCGAACACGTCGCAGCGTGGGCGGCGGGGTCGCTGAGGATCTCGAGGGATCCTGCGCCGCGACTGTTGGAGACCGGGCCAGCGGCTAGGTGATCGGTGTGCCCGCTCGAGGGTGCTCGCGGACGCCGAAGAGGACGAGGTATCCGACGATCCACAGTTCACCGATGGTGGCGGGCACGGTCAGCAGCCCGACGCTGAGATCGGCATGCGCGAACAGGTAGCTGGCGAATGTGCTCACGACGTACCCGGCACCGCCGACCATGAGCAGCTGACCCAGCAGCCGGGGCATCCACCGCGACCGCACCACGAGCCAGCCCATCGGGATCAACCACAGGCCGAAGAAGATTCCTCCGACTCCCCAGAGATGGCCGCTGATGACATACAGCAGCTGAGCGGTGGCCGCGGCGGCGCCCGTCATGGCCAGGGACTTGTCATCGGCGACGTCGAGGGCCGTGGCGAGCAGTGCAGCGCTGCCGAGGATGGCTACCGCGTTGACCATCCCGAACGCCGCGATCAGCGCAGCAGCGAACGAGTCGACGCTGCGGAACAGGCGGTAGAACCACACGGCGGTCAGCGCCTGGGTCAGCACGATGCTCAGCTCCAGCGCGATGCCGAGACGCGCCATCGCCGTGTGCTCGACCAGGTTGGACAAGGTCGCGCCGGCGTTGTCGGCGACGTAGAGCTGGCCGCGGACGATCTGGAAGCCGAGAGCTCCGGTCACCGCCAGTCCCAGATAGAGCAGCCCGGTCGTGCGGGCGGTGCCCGCGAGGGCCCCGCTCCCGAGCAAGGTTGAGTCCGACCGGACGTGGGGTTCGATCATGGTCATCGCAGGCTCCTTTCAGGGACGACTGACGCTGGGTCAGAACTTGCCCAGTGCGATCTCCGAGAGCAGCAGGACAACGGGAAGAAGGCCGAGACACGTGGCAACTACGACGATCCAGGACCGCTCGTGGTGACGGAAGATGGCGACGAGCCCTGATACGAGGGCCGCGAGCGCGCACAACCAGATGCCTGCGCCCCACGCGAGTTGAGGCCAGCTGTCGGTGTAGGTGTCGGCTGGTTCCACGACGCCCAGCGCGAATGACAGGACAAGCAGGAGGACGCCTGTGACGCTGAGCCCGGCGAGCGTGACGGCCATGCGGCCGCTGCGGGACTTGGGCCACCCTCGCATCTCGAGACGAGTACGCGATGGCGTCGTCATACCTTGAGTGTGCTCTCGGCGTCGCCGGGCGTGCAGGGTCCTTAGCCCTTCACCGTCCGGTGCCGAGGCGGTGACGGAGGACCAGTGGGCTAGCGGAGGACCATTGGCTCGAATGGTTGGCGTGCGGTGACCCGAGGCTGACGTCCGCGCGGGGACGAAGCGACGGCGACGCGCCTCGGCCAGAAACGTGGAGGCATCGAGATGTGGCGGCGAGTACCGGCAGGCACCCGGTGGTCAAGGCTCTACTCCCGTGTTTCGCCTCGCGCTGGGGCCGGCCTTCGGGTTCGTGCGCCTGCGCGCCGTCGGCGCTGAGCACGAGGGGGCACGTCGAGGACAGGACCTGCGTTGGGCGGCGCCTATGGAGTGGTTGACAGGTGTCGCGCCGTGGCGAGCGCCCATAGTGCGACGGTGGCCGCCACCTGTACCAGCAGCGCGGGCTGTGACGCCCAGATCAATGCGACAAGGGCCCCGAGGAGCGCCGCCGCCCCGAGCAGCGACGAGAGCACCACGTACGGCATCGGTGCACGGTGGTGTCCTTGCGCGCCGTACACCTGCCCGATCCGGGTACGAGCCGTCATGCAGCCGAGGTAGCCGAGGCCGAAGACCACGGCTGCTACCAGGCGGGTGGACCAGCCGGTCAGTGCGACGTCGGTGAGCCACAGGAGGGACACCATCGCAGCGGCTGCGACGAGCAGCGTGGCCGTGAGATCGGCACCCGACAGTCGGACTGCGTGCACGGTGGGCGGTCGTTGTTGTGCTGAGTTGTGCTGAGTTGACGACATCGTCATCACCTGTCTCCGCTTCTCCTTCGAGTGTGTACCCGTACGCACGGTTGGCGCAGAGTCGATAGCCCTTTGCCTGCCGTGCCAAGGTGAACGTGGCCGCACGACAAGGTCGCAGGACGGAGCGCTGGGATGACGCACATCGTCGGAGAGGTCACCATCAAGGCACCGATCCATGAGGTGTTCGACATGGTCGCCGACGAGCGGAACGAACCTCGCTACAACCCTCGGATCATCCGCGCCCGGAAGGTCGGTGAGGGACCGGTTGGCGCGAGCGCACGATTCGTCGCGGAGCCGAGGGGCATGGGCTCGAGGGGTGCGATGACCATGACGATCCTGGAGTACGAGCGGCCGCATCGGCTGCACAACGTGGTGCGGTCGTCCTACATGGAGGTCGACGGAACAGTGACGTTCGCCGAGGTGACGGGCGGAACGCGGCTGACGTGGGACTGGGACATGACCATGGTGGGAGCGATGCGACTGTTGTCCCCGCTGCTTGCGGTCATCGGTCCTTCGTGGGAGCGCCGGAACTGGGTGGGGCTGAAGGAGTTCATGGAGTCCGGAGGCCGCTGAGCCGCGGGTCACACCGCAACCGGCGCCGCTTCGCTGGCGGGCTGGTGATCGACGACGACCGGGCGGGTGTCGAACCCCTTGACGATCAGCCACACCGCCAGGACCAGCTCTTGGACCCCGATCGGGATGTTCAGCGCAGTGTTGACCGTGGAGAGGCCGAAGTCCTGGGTGAACGCCGCGTAGCACGTCGAGACCACGGCCAGGCCGACCGCAGCAAGGCCCCACCCCGACAGCCACCGGGGCACGAGCCTGGCGGCGTACAGCACGTAGTAGTACATGAACGCCCCGCTGAGGAAGGCAAGCAGGCCGAGGAATCCGAACGCCCAATCGCGGACAGCGAGCAGCGCATCCCCGGTGGTCTGGGAGGCGGCAGCGGCAGCGGGGCCCGCGACCTCGTTCTGGCTCACGCTCAGCAGGACCAGCAGGCTGAGGGTCCCGATCATGACGAACACCGCTTCCACGACTCGACCGGCGACAGCGCCGAGAGCCAGAGCGCGGTTGTGCCCGCGGATGACCGGATACAGGCAGATCGCGATGCCCGCGCCGGTCGAGGCCCACACGAACTCCAGCAGGGCCGTGATGATGACGCCGTTGTCCGCGGCCGCAAGCTTCTGCAGGTAGTCAGGGCTCTCGAGGGTGGACCCCAGAGGGGCCGCGCTCAGCACGCTGGTGAGGGTGCACGCGAGCAGCAGGACACCTACTGCGATGGCGTGGCCTCGGTATGACTTCATCGGATGCCACCTTTGACGTCATGGACGCTGTCCAGTCGATGGTCGACGGTTCCCGTACGCTCACGGCCCCCACTGGAGGCGTCGGCGCCTTTGATCAGGAGCCACAGGCCCAGGGTCAGCTCGAACGGCACGTACGGCGCGTACAGCACCCGGCTGGGCTCGAGGTCGCGGTCCCACACGAGCAGCACGGTGGCGACCAGGACCAGCGGCACGGCCAGCAGCCCCCACACGGCCAGCGTCCGTGGAACGATCCTCGACCGGTACAGCAGGGAGTACCACAGCATGGCCCCGACGCAGAAGAACAGCATGTCGATGTCGCCGGCGTGCTGACTGACGCTGAGGGCGAGCGACCCCGAGGACTGCGCTGTGGACGCGGCCACGGCGCCCCCGCCACTGGCCTCCTGGCTCAACCCCAGCAGGGCATAGAGGCCGAGCGTCTTGATGGTGAGGAAGACCGCCTCAGACATCCACAACCCACCGGCGACCAGCGCGAGAGTGCGGTTCTGCCGGTTGAGGACGACGTACAGCAACGCAGTCATTGCGATGATGCCGATGCTGGTGAGGAGCTCGAGCACGATGGTGGCCCGCATGTGACCAGGGTTGTTCGAGATGTCCCTCAGGACCTCGGAGATGCCGCCGTCGAGCAGCGGCGCCGAGAGCACACCGGCTGTGAGGCTGGTGACGAACTGGAAGACGAACGCCGCTCCGAGGTACCTCAGAGTGTGATCCGTGGCTTCGGTGGACACGGCGTCACCTGCTGTTGGTCGCAACCTCGTCGGATGCGCCAAGGGTCATCTCGGACCGCCCCTCATCGCGCCCCTGCTCACCCGGAGAGGCTGCGACAGAGTCGGTCGCCTTCGGCCACGTCCAGGCGTAGTACGCGATCGCCACCAGGAGAGCGGCCTCGATGACGCTACCGAGGATGAAGTAGGTCCACTCGCCTACGGCGCTTCCGGCGATCGTCACGGCGAAGACAGCTGCTAGGACGATGTTCGCCATGCGGGTGACCCTCGCCGGCAGCACCAGGCTCAGGAACACCATCAGGCTCGGCACGGCGACGTAGATCATCACGCCCAGCAGGTAGCCCTGCCCGATCGTGAAGACGGAGATCCTGCCCGAGTCGATGTCGGCTCGTACGTCGCTGCGGTACAGGCCGAACAGGTCCACGCACACGAAGACGAACAGCATCGAAACCCACAGCGCCGCGATCTTGAGCCGCGGATTGACCCAGTAGTCCCGATAGTCGGTCGCGGTTCTCATGATGACCTCCCGGCGGCGGATACCAGGCCGCACGGCACGCCGCAGTGCGGCCACATCCACTCCACTCTCAGCCTCTTGGGCGGGAGACAGGCTGACCAGAGGACAAGGTCCTCAGCCCGTGGCCACGATGACCAGCACGCCGGTGACGACAGGATCAGGCCGCTGCATCCTGGACGGTGGCAAGCTGCTCGGGAGTCGCAGCCGGCGTGACCTGCCCCATGAAACCCCACATATCGGCGTTCATCGGCGAATCGGCACAGTGCCGGGTCGGAGCGAGCGCTGCACGGCCGGGCCGCGTGGCCGGATCCCGCGCCTCGATGTCCGGAACTCGCGCGACCCGGCGCCTCCGAGCACCTAGGCTGAGGCGTCCCGACAGGAGCAAAGCGAGGGAACGGTCATGGCCGGAGGGGGCACGCGGTCGGCGCCTGCGACGAAGGTGCCGCCCGCGCTGGGCCTGGTCGCGCTGGCGCTCGGCACGGTGTACGTCGTGTGGGGCTCGACGTACCTCGGCATCCGGGTCGTCGTGCAGCAGGCGCCGCCGCTGACGTCGATGGGGCTGCGCTACGTCACCGCCTCCCTCGTGCTCGGCAGCATCCTCGCCGTGCGGGGCGGGCTCACCCGGCTCCGGCTGAGCCGCCGGTCGGCGCTCGGTGCGGCGTTCCTGGGCCTGATGCTGCCGATGATGGGCAACGGCCTGGTGTCGGTCGGCGAGAACCTCGGCGCGCCCTCGGGGGTGACGGCGCTGCTGATCGCGGTGGCACCGCTGATCATCGTGGTGTTCCGGGGCGTCGAGCGGGACCGCCCGCGGCCGCTCACGCTGGTCGGTGTCGCGATGGGCTTCTGCGGCCTGGCGGTGCTGGTGCTGGGCGGCCGCAGCACCGGCCACGTCCCGCTCGGCGCCGCACTCATCATCATGTTCGCCTCGACGTGCTGGGCGTTCGGCTCCTACGTGCAGCCACGGCTGTGGCTGCCGCAGGACGTGTTCGTGACCGCGGTCTACGAGATGCTGTTCGGCGGCCTGATCCTGCTCAGTGTCGGCCGGGTCGCCGGCGAGCGCTTCTCCCCCGGCGACTACACGGCGCGCACGTGGGTCGCGCTGGGCTACCTCGTGCTGTTCGGCTCCGTGCTGGCGTTCACGTCGTACGTCTGGCTGGTCGCGCACGCCCCGATCTCGTTCGTCGCGACGTACGCCTACGTCAACCCGGTGGTCGCGGTGTTCCTCGGCTGGCTGATCCTCTCCGAGCCGGTGACACCACCGATCCTCGTCGGCGGCGGGATCGTCGTGGCCGCCGTCGCGCTGGTCATCGCGGCCGAGCGGCCACGGCGACGGCGGGCCCCCCGTGAGCTCGCGGTGACCGGCGAGCCGGGGCCGGTGTGCGAGGTCACCGACTGAGGCCCCCCGTCGCGCGGGGCACGTCTCTGCTCGATTCACGCGCCGCAGCCCCCCGCCGCCGGTAGCGTCCGGACGTGGCCTCCGCCGAACCAGCCGGTGCGCCCGCGGCCGAGAAGCCGACGCCGGTCGGTCGGCTGCTGCCCGGGATCGCGGTGCTGCGCCACTACGAACGCCGGTGGCTGCGCGGCGACGTGCTCGCCGGGATCACCGTGGCGGCGTACCTGGTCCCGCAGGTGATGGCGTACGCCGTGGTGGCCGGCCTGCCGGCGGTCGTCGGGCTGTGGGCGAGCATCGGGCCGCTGGTCGTCTACGCGGTGCTCGGCACGTCGCGACAGCTCTCCGTGGGGCCGGAGTCGACGACCGCGCTGATGACGGCGGCAGCGGTCGGGGCGCTGACCGCCGGGGACCCCGGCCGGTACGCCGCGGTGGCGGCCGCGCTGGCGATCGCCGTGGGGCTGGTGTGCGTGCTCGGCTGGGTGGGGCGCGTCGGCTTCGTCGCGGACCTGCTGTCCCGGCCGGTGCTCGTGGGCTACATGGGCGGGATCGCGATGCTCATGGTGGTCAGCCAGCTCGGCAAGATCACCGGGATGCCGATCCAGGGCGACAGCCCACTGACCGAGGCGCGCTACACGCTCACGCACCTGTCGGCGGTCGAGCTGCCGACGCTGGCGCTGTCCGCGACGGTGCTGGCCCTGCTGCTGCTCGGGCAGCGGCTGCGTCCCCGGTGGCCGAACCCGCTGCTGGTGATGCTGCTCGCGACCGTGGTGGTCTGGGTGTTCGACCTTCAGCAGCAGGGGATCGCCGTGGTGGGCACGATTCCCGAGGGGCTGCCCGCCCCCGGCCTGCCGAACCTCGACGCCGGCGAGCTGCGCGGGCTGCTCCTGCCGGCGCTGTTCATCGCGGTGGTGGGCTACACCGACAACGTGCTGACCGCTCGCGCCTTCGGCACCAGGAGCGGCACGCGCATCGACCCCAACCAGGAGTTCCTCGCGCTCGGCGTCGCGAACGTCTCGTCCGGGCTGCTGCAGGGCTTCCCGGTGAGCAGCAGTGGCAGCCGGACGGTGATCGGCCATTCGCTCGGCAGCCGGACCCAGCTCTACTCGCTGGTGGCGCTCGGCGTGGTGCTGCTGACGATGTTCTTGTTCGGTCCGGTCCTGGCCGCCTTTCCGCTCGCGGCCCTCGGCGGGGTGGTGGCGTACGCCGCGGTCCGGCTCGTCGACGTACCCGAGATGCGCCGGATGGCGCGGTTCCGCCGCAGCGAGCTGTACCTCGCCCTCGCGACGTTCGCGGCGGTGGTCCTGCTCGGCGTCCTGCAGGGCATCGCGGTCGCGGTGGCGCTGTCCCTGGTCGACCTGCTGCGGCGGGTGGCCCGACCGCACGACGGCATCCTGGGCTACGTGCCGGGTGTCGCCGGGATGCACGACATCGACGACTACGCGGACGCCCGGATGGTGCCCGGGCTGGTGGTCTACCGCTACGACTCGCCGCTGTTCTTCGCCAACGCGGAGGACTTCCGGCGACGGGCCCTCGCCTCGGTGACGGACGCGCCGTGGCCGGTGGCGTGGTTCCTGCTCAACGCCGAGGCGAACACCGAGATCGACCTGACCGCGATCGACGCGCTGGAGGAGGTCCGCGCGACGCTGGCCGACCGGGGCGTCGTGTTCGCGATGGCCCGGGTGAAGGCCGAGCTGCGGTCGGCGCTGCGGGCAGGCGGCTTCGCCCAGCGGGTCGGCGAGGACCGGATCTTCATGACGCTGCCGACCGCGGTCGACGCGTACGTCGAGGAGTACGTCGCGCGGCACGGCGAGCCGCCACCCGGGATGTCGCTGCCACCTGGGTGAGCCGCGGGCTCCACCGGCCGAGCCGCGGGGCTGAGTCACTCGAACGCGCCGTGCCGCCCCTCGCCGGCGACGAACCGGGCAGCGCCCGCGGAGGTGTCGGCGGCCAGGGACACCAATCCGTGCCGCAGCTCACCGGTCATCGCCACCTGCTCCGGCTGCCCCACGCCCTCCAGCAGGGCCAGCCGGTCCTGGCGGAGGCAGGTCTGAGGGAAGGTCGCGAGCTGCGCGGCCAGCGCCTCGGCCTCGGGACGTGCGGCATCCACCGGCACGATCCGGTTGGCCAGCCCGATGTCGTACGCCTCTCGTGCGGTGACCGGACGCCCGGTCAGCACCAGGTCCATCGCGCGGCTCGCACCGATCAGCCTCGACAACCGGACCGTGCCTCCGTCGACCAGAGGCACCCCCCACCGACGGCAGAAGACGCCGAGTACGGCGTTCTCCTCGACGACCCGCAGGTCGCACCACAGCGCCAGCTCGAGCCCACCGGCCACCGCATGTCCCGAGATCGCTGCTATCACCGGCTTGCCCAGCCGGAGCCGGGTGGGACCGAGGGGTCCGTCACCGTCCTCGGCGACCCGGTTCTGTCGCCCGGTCCCGATCGCGGTCAGGTCTGCCCCCGAGCAGAAGGTCCCGCCGTCGCCGTAGAGCACCGCGACCGAGGAGCGCTCGTCGGCGTCGAAGGCCCGGAACGCCGCGGCGAGCGCCTCCGCGGTAGGCCGGTCCACGGCGTTGCGCCGCTCGGGGCGGGACAGCACGACCGTGGTCACTGGTCCGTCGCGCTCGACGCGTACTGCCGGCTGCTCCGTCACGGGGTCCATGAGCACCACGCTAGGCCGCGGGCCGATCCGGCCCACGGCGCAACCCGCGGCTCGGCACGGCGCAACCCGCGGCTCGGCACGGCGCAACCCGCGGCTCGGCGCTCAGGCGAGGGAGGCGACCCAGGCGTCGTGCAGGTCGGAGAACCGGCCCTCGCCACCGGCCACGAGGTCCGCCGGCGAGCCGTCCTCGACGACCCGGCCGTGCTCGAGCACCAGCACCCGGTCGGCGATCTCCACCGTGGACAGCCGGTGCGCGATGATCAGCGCGGTCCGGTTCGCGAGGATGGTCTGCAGCGCCCGCTGCACCAGCCGCTCCGACGGCACGTCCAGCGACGAGGTGGCCTCGTCGAGGATCAGCACGTCCGGGTCGGCCAGGAACGCCCGCGCGAACGCGACGAGCTGCCGCTGCCCCGCGGACAGCCGCCCGCCGCGGTTGGCGACGTCGGTGTCGTACCCCTCGGGCAGCCGCGCGATGAAGTCGTGCGCGCCGATGGCCCTGGCCGCCTCGACGACCTCCTCCATGGACGCCTCCGGACGCCCGAACCGGATGTTGTCGGCCACCGACCCGTTGAACATGTAGTTCTCCTGGGTCACCATCACCACCGCGCTGCGCAGCGTCAGCTCGTCGAGCCGGCGCAGGTCCACGCCGTCGAGCAGCACCCGCCCCGCGGTGGGGTCGTAGAACCGCGACACCAGCTTGGCGATCGTGGTCTTGCCCGCGCCGGTGGTGCCGACCAGCGCGACGGTCTGCCCGGCGGGGACGGCAAGGTCGAGCCCCGGCAGGACGTCCACCCCGTCGACGTAGGAGAACCGCACGTCCTCGAACCGCACGGCGCCCTGGACCGACGGCAGCGGCGTCGGGTGCACCGGCTCGGCCACGGTCGGCCGCTCCTCGAGCACGCCCGAGAGCTTCTCGAGCGCGGCCGAGGCCGACTGGAAGGTGTTGTAGAACTGCGAGATCTCCTGCATCGGCTCGAAGAACTGCCGAAGGTACAGCAGGAACGCGGCGAGTACGCCGACCGTCACCTCGCCCTGGAAGGCCAGGTAGGCGCCGTAGAACAGCACGACAGCGATGGTGATGTTCCCGATCAGCCTGATGCCGGGCATGAACCACGCGACCAGCCGGAACGCCTGAAGGTTCGCACGGCGGTACTGGTCGTTGACGTCGTCGAAGATCTCCTGGTTGCGCGGCTCGCGGCGGAACGCCTGCACCGCCCGGATGCCGCCCATGGACTCCACGAAGTGCACGATCACCAGCGCGACCTTCTCGCGGGTCAGCCGGTAGGTCCGCGCCGAGCTCCTCCGGAACCAGTTCGTGAGCCACAGCAGGAACGGGAAGCACAGCAGCCCGACCAGGCCGAGCTTGACGTCGAGGAACAGCAGCAGCGCGGCGGTGCCGACCAGGGTGATCGCGGCGGTGACCAGGCCGTCGAAGCCGGTCTCGAGCATCTCGTAGATCGCGTCGATGTCGGAGGTCTGCCGCGAGATCACCCGTCCGGAGGTGTACTCGTCGTGGAAGGCCGGGCTGAGCCGCTGGAAGTGCCGGAACACCCGGCGGCGGATCTCGAACAGGATGTCCTGGCCGATCCGACCGGACAGCACCAGGAACGCCTGGCGCGCGATGGCCTGGAGCAGCGTCGCGGCCAGCACCGCCCCGACGATCTCGAACAGCACGGTGGTGTCGCCGCTCTGCTGGATCGGCGGGATCCCGAGGTCGATGCCCTCCTTGACCAGGAACGGGATCGAGAGCCGGGCGGCGTTCTCGACGAGCACGACGGCGAGCAGCACCCACAGCACCCTGGTGTGCGGGCGCAGCAGGTCCTTGAGCAGACCGCGCGAGCGGGACTGCAGCTTCCCGGACATCTCGGCGGTCAGCTCGTCCTCGGCGATCCCGTCCGCGGCGACCCCCCGCCAGCTCGCCTCCGCGAGGACCTCGGCCCGGTCCTCGGCGACATCCTCGGCGAGGTCCTCCGGGCGGTTCGGCTCGACCGTCGTCTGCTCGCCGCTCACGCGGACACCTCCTCGTGGACCTCGGCGTCCGCGGCCAGCAGGGCACGGTACGCCGGGACGGTGGCCATCAGGTCGCTGTGCTGCCCGACGTGGGTGATCGTGCCGTCCTGCAGCAGCGCCACCTTGTCGGCCAGCAGCACGGTGGAGGCACGGTGCGCGACCACGATGCCGGTCGCGTCCGCGAGCACCCGGCGCAGCGCGGTCTCCACCAGCCTCTCGGTGTGCACGTCGAGCGCGGACAGGGTGTCGTCGAGCACCAGGATCCTCGGCCTGGCCAGCACCGCGCGGGCGAGCGCGAGACGCTGCCGCTGCCCGCCCGAGAGCGCCATGCCCTGCTCGCCGATCCGGGTGTCGAGCCCCCAGGGGAGGTCGTGGACGAAGCCGGCCTGCGCCACCTCGAGCGCCTCCTCGACCTCGTCCTCGCCGGCGTCGCGCCGGCCGAGCAGCAGGTTCTCGCGCGCGCTCATCGAGAACAGCGTCGGCTCCTCGAACGCCGTGGCGACGATCTGCCGGAGGTCGCTCAGCTCCAGGTCGCGGACGTCGACGCCGTCGATCGTGATCCGCCCCTCGGTGACGTCGTAGAGCCGGGGGACGAGCGCCGTCAGGGTGGTCTTGCCGGAGCCCGTCGCGCCGACCACCGCGACGGTCTCGCCGGGCGCGACCTCGAGGTCGACGTCGTGCAGCACCGTCTCGCCGCCGCGAGCCACCGCGTCGGGGAAGGCGAAGCCGACCCGCTCGAAGCGGAGATGCCCGCGCGGCTGCGACGCCGCCGTGACGAGCCGCCGCGGCCCCGAGACGATCGACGGCACGCTGTCGAAGATCTCCAGCACCCGCGCCGCCGAGCTCATCGCCTCCTGCGCCATCGCCAGGATCACGCCGAGGGAGGCCACCGGCCAGACCAGCGACAGCATCAGGGTGATGAACGCGACGAGGGTGCCGAGGGTGAGCCTGCCCTCGCCGACGCCGAGCGCGCCGAGCAGCAGCACCACCACCACGGCGAGGTTCGGGATGATCTCCAGGAACGTCCAGAACCGGGCCGACAGCCGGACCTTGTCCATCGAGGTGCCGTACAGGGTGCGGGCGGCCTTGTCGTACTCCTGCGAGACGAACCGGCCGCGTCCGAAGGACTTGATGACCCGGATGCCGACCGCGCCCTCCTCGGCGTGGGTGGCGAGGTCGCCCTGCTCGTCCTGGACCCGGCGGGAGACCACGACGTACGCCTTCTCGAACCGCATCGACAGGTAGACGATCGGGATCGCCGAGGCAGCCACCACGAGGCCGAGCGGCCAGTACATGTGCAGCAGGACCGCGGTCACCACGCTGACCTGGGTGATGTTGATCACCAGGAAGAGCATCCCGAAGCCGCTGAACCGGCGGATGCTCGACAGGTCGGTCGTCACCCGGGACAGCAGCTGCCCGGACTGCCAGTGACCGTGGAAGGCCATCGGCAGCTCCTGGAGTCGCGCGTAGAGGTCGTGCCGGATGGCGGTCTCGACGCCGAGCACGGCGTTGGACTGGACCCACCGGCGCAGCCAGATCAGGAACGCCTCGAGCACCCCGAGGCCCAGAGCCAGCAGCCCGAGCGGCAGGATCGCCGTCTTGTCGTGGTGGGAGATCGGACCGTCGATCATCGCCTTGGTGACGAGCGGGATCGCGATCGAGAGCGCGACGCCTACGAGCGCGGCGAGCAGCATGGTCACGAGCGCCGGGACGTGCGGGCGCAGGTAGCCGCGCAGGCGCCAGAGCGAGTGCACCCCCGCCGGCGGATGGTCGTCCGGGCGGGCGTGCTGAGCGGTGGAGGGCGCGTTGCCCGAGTCGGCCTGAGTCATTGTAAGAAGCAGATTACCCGCTGCTCCTGACCGGACCAATCCGTTTTCCGGGCCGTCCGATATCAGGACGGGCCCGCGGTGATCAGGGGATTGTCACCACGGGCCCGTCCGGTCCGAGGGGCCTGTCCAGGCCCGGCCTGCCGCTACCGTCGCCCGGTCGCGTCCCGCCTGCGGCTGCGGATCATCAGCCACCCGCCGAGGACCAGCAGCACGGCGCCCACCGTGCTCCACAGACCCAGACCCGCCGGCGCGCCGGTGGCCGCCAGCACGGCGGTCTCGACGCCGGAGACCCTGTTCGGCGTGTTCACGTCGACCTCGGCCGGCGCGATGTCGTTGCCGCAGACCGTCACCGTCGCCTGGGCGGTGAGCCCGTCGGCGCCCGCACCCGGCACGTCGCCGTGCAGGGTGGCGGTGTTGGTGTAGTCGGTGCAGGTGTTCTCGACTCCTGCGAGGCCGAGGTCGTACGCGAACGTGGTCGGCGTGCCCTCGGCGTTCCAGGTGGCGGTGCCCAGCAGCTCCGGGGTCTCCAGCGACACCTTGTCGTCGGTGACCGTCACGGTGCTGTCGGTCTCGGTGGCCAGCTCGAAGGCGACCGGGACCGCGCCGGAGTCGGCCGAGCCGCCGTCCCAGGTGACGGTCGCCGTGTTCGTGCCACCGGTGTAGTCGGGCCGGTGGTCGAACGTGCAGGTGTAGGTCCGGCTGTTGGTGCCCGGCACCAGCTCACCGGCGTACTCGTGCGCCGGCGGCACCAGCACGCCGTGACCGTCGCTCACCGTGCAGGCGGCGTCGCCGCCGACGCTCGGCACGTCGGTCACGTCCGTCGTGACGTCCTGGAACAGGTTCGGGTTGGAGACGGTGATCTCACCGGCCATCACCCAGCCGCCGTCCTGCGAGCCGGACGGGGTCGCGGTGACGGTGTAGCCGAAGCGCGCCGAGCCGTCGCTCGGTGGTCGTCACGCGGGTCCGGTCGACGGCCTTGTCGATCTGCCACAGGTACGTCAGGTCGTAGGACGCCCGGACCGTCTTGGTCACGGTCAGGTCGGCCGCCAGGCAGACGGACACGTCCACGGAGGAGGAGTCGCCGGTCTCCACGATCCAGGCGATGTTGGTGTACGGCGTGCAGCGGCCCGGGGAGCCCTGCAGCACCAGGTCGTAGCCGAAGACATGCCTCGCTCCCGCACCGGACCAGGTGACCTGACCCAGCGTCACGGGGTGTGCGGGGTCGGTCTTGTCGTCGCGGACGGTGATGGTGCGGTCGACCATCGTCGTCGACCAGTCCGCCGCCGCGACGTCCCGGGTGCCCCGGGCGGAGCCGGTCGGGGTCACGTACGTCGCCGCGTCCCAGGTCGCGGTCGCGGTGTTGGTCCCGTCGTACTGGGGCAGGCCGTCGAAGGTGCAGGTGTAGTCGAAGGCGCGCGACCCGCCGGCCGGGACGGCGAGCCCCGCGCCGGTGTCCACGACACAGCTTCCGCCGCCGTCGTACACGTCGGTCAGCCGGCTCAGCGTGACGGCCTCCCAGGCGTTGGGGTTGGTCACGGTGATGACGCCCGTCATGGTCCACGCGGAGTCGGCGTACGCACCGTCGGTCACCGTCACCGTGTAGTGCGCGGTGGCCAGTCCGGTGGCCGGGTCGGCGGACAGGAGCGGCGTCGACGTGGTCTTGTCGATGCGGTAGGCGTAGGTCCGGTGCAGGCCGGTGACCGCGTTCTTGCTGACCGTCAGGTCGGAGCCGACGCAGACCGTGACGGTGGCGTCGTCGGTCTGGGTGTCGCCGTCCGGCTCGGTGAGCGTCGCGGTGTTGGTGTACGGCGTGCACCGGCCGGCCACGCCCTCCCATCCGAGGCGGTAGCCGAACGTCCGGGGTCCGTCGACGGCGTGCACCACGTTGCCGCCCGGGAGCGTCCCGAGGTCGAGGTGGTCGTCGGTCACGGTGACCGAGGCGTCGGTCGTCGTGGGGGTCACCGACGCGAAGTCGAACGCCGTGGTGCTCGACGCGCTGCCGGAGCTTCCGTAGTAGTCCCCGGCCGACCAGGTCGCGGTGACCGTGCTGGCGCCCGCGGTGGAGGCGGTCGTCCCGGGCGGCATCGCGCAGGAGTAGGCGTAGCTGTGCGAGCCCGGAGGCACGTCGAGAGCTCCGCCCGCCCCGTCGACCACGCAGGTCGCGCCCGGCACCGATGCGCGCAGCGTGACACCGGACATCGTGCCGGCGTTGGGGTTGGTCAGGGTGATCGTGCCGGACACCGCGAAGTCGCCGTCCTTGGCGGCCGAGGGCGTCACGACGACGTCGTAGCCGGCCTGCGCCGAGGTTCCCTCGGGCACGTCCAGGCGGCTGTTCCCGGAGACCGACTTGTCGATCGTCCAGTCGTAGTCCCGGGCGTACGACGCTGTGACCGGGTCGCTGACGGTGAGGTCCTGATAGGTGCTCTTGGTGTCGGTGAACGTGCAGGTGACCGCGGCGTCGTCGGCCAGCGTGACGTCGACCGCGTCACCGTTGCGGGTGCCGCCCCGGCTGCATGACACGTTGCTGAGGTGCCACGCGGCCGGGATGTCGGTCTCCGCGACGTGGTACCCGCCCGGAGGCACCCGGTAGGTGACCCGGTCCGGGTACGTCGAGTCGGTGCTGTCGTCGTCGTCGAGCAGGAACGTCGAGGCGGAGCCGCCGGGGGTGATAGCGAAGTGGAAGTCGGTGCCGTCGGCGGGGTTCGCCACCTTCACGACGGTCAGCAGCGCCGACTGCACGGCGGCCGCCATGACCTGGTTGTCCATCTGGCCGGTCGTGCGGCAGTTCAGCGACTGCAGGCTGACGTGGTACGGCGAGCCGTTGATGCTGCCGGCGCCGGCGCCCGGCCCGTGGTCGAGCTCGGAGGCGATGTGCGCGCCGAAGATCAGCGTGGTGCCGCCCGCCGCGGGCATCGTCCAGGTGATCGTCGCGGTCGCGACGGGGCCGTTCGGGTCGGCGACCGAGACGGCCGGGCCCGAGCCGGTCGACAGCGAGAGCTGGTCGAGCCGGTCGTAGGCCCACGTGTCGCCGGCCTTCACGTCGTAGGTGAGCACGAGCTTCTGGGGACCGGCCTCCAGGCTCTTCAGGATGACGCGCTGCCACACGAAGCCGCCCTCGACGAGGTTGGCCTTGTTGGCGTTCATGTTGCCGTTGGCCCACACCCCCGGCCCGTCGAGGTCCTTGTTGCTGTACTGCATGAAGCTGTCGACCTTGCCGCCCTGGGTGCACACGTCGGTGGCGACCGTCGGGACGGCGCTGTCGGTGCGGGCGAGCGGGCGCGCGGTGCTGCGTGCGGCCGTGGTGGAGGTCGTCGCCGGGGTGGTCCCCGGTTCGGACGGCTGGGCGGACGGCTGTTCGGACGGCTGGGCGGACGGCTGGTCGGACGGCCCGCTGGGCGGGTCGGCTGCCGGCGCCGCGCTGGTCGCGTCGGTCGCTGCGGTGCTGCTCGCGGGGTCGGTCGTGGTGTCGTCGGCGGTCGCCGTCGTGTCGAGCAGGGGCAGGGTCAGCAGCGCCAGCCCGAGGACGAGCACCAGCCGGACGACAAACCACCGCCGGGGCCGCCGAAGGAGAGCAGTCAGGTGCAGGGCACGCAGGACTCGTTGGTTGCTCACGATCCCCCCAAGGATCCACAGAGCCGCCGCACGGCTCCGCGCACGGAGAGACGTGACGACGAGCCGCGCTCGCGCGCTGCTCGGCGAATCCCCCCACTGCGATGAGCCAGTGGCTACTCAGTTCGGCGTCCGCTCGGCGCCGAGGCTCCGTGCGGGCGAAATGCAGCACGACGGTCGACCTCCCCCGAGGTCACCGAGACACCGCCATCGGTTTCATCCACTGCGCCGGATCGGTTCCCACCCCACCGGCAACACCCCCAGCATGCCCCGAACGAGCCGGACAGTGAGCATGAATCCGGGCAAAATCTCCTGAACGCGGCGAAAATCGCTCGAAAGCACCGGAGGCGCTAGTTCGGACGCACTACTCGGGCAAGCCGGCCTGCGCGGCCGCCCGGAACTCCCCGGTCACCGAGAGCAGCAGGTCGTTCGCCGCGGTCTCGCCGACGCTCACCCGGCAGCCGTCACCGGCGAACGGGCGCACGACGACACCGGCCCGCTCGGCGGCCGCGGCGAACTCGCCGGCGCGGTCGCCGAGCGCCAGCCACACGAAGTTGCCCTGGGCATCGGGCACCTCCCAGCCCTGGGCACGAAGCCCGGACCGCACCCGGTCGCGCTCGGCGACCAGGGCGTCGACCCGCGCCATCAGCTCGGCCTCGCGGTCGAGCGACGCCACGGCCGCCGCCTGTGCGATCGAGGAGACCCCGAACGGCAGGGCGCAGGCCCGAACCGCGGCGGCCACCGGCTCGGCCGCGACGACGTAGCCGACCCGGAAGCCCGCCAGCCCGTAGGCCTTCGCGAAGGTGCGCATCGCCACGACGTTCGGGCGCTCGCGGTGCAGCGCGACCGCGTCCACCGGGTCGTCGATGCGGACGAACTCGCGGTAGGCCTCGTCGACCACCACGAGGACGTGCGCAGGCACGGCGTCGAGGAACCGCTCGAGCTCCGCCCGGGTGACCGCCGGGCCGGTCGGGTTGTTCGGGGTGCACACCACCACGACCTTCGTCCGGTCCGTGACCGCGCGCGCCATGGCGTCGAGGTCGTGGCGTGCGCCGGACGCCAGCGGCACCTGCACGGACCGCGCGCCGGTCACCGCGACGGCGATCGGATAGGCCTCGAAGGAGCGCCAGGCGTAGACCACCTCGTCGCCGTCCTCGCAGAACGCCTGGAGCAGGTGGTAGAGCACCGCGACCGACCCGGTGCCCGCGGCGAGGTGGCCGACCGGCACGTCGAGCCGGTCGGCCAACGCGCCGTACAGCGCGGTGCAGCCCATGTCGGGGTAGCGGTTCATCCTCGACGCGGCCTCGACCGCCGCCTCCATCACGCCGGGCAGCGGCGGGTAGGGGTTCTCGTTGCTCGACAGCTTGTAGGTCGGCAGGCCCGGGCGGGACGCGGGCGGCTTGCCGGGCACGTACGCCGGGATCCCGGCGATCGCGGCACGCACCTCGGGACCGGTCGACTCTCGGCTCATGACGCCACCCTAGCCAACCGCGTCGCCGACAGGGGACAGGGCCATGAGGGGTGCCCGCCCCTTACACTTCCGGGATGCACGCGCGTCGGCCCACCCTCGGCTTCGCGCTGGTGGTCGGGGGCGCGCTGCTGTTCGTCGTGAACGCCGGGGTCTCCCGGGTGGCGCTGCGAGCGGGGGTCGGTCCTCTCCAGCTCACCACGGTCCGGGTGACCGGCAGCGTGCTGCTCCTCGCGGCGTACGCCGCCTGCTTCCGGCGCTCCGCCCTGCGCCCGCCGACCGGCAGGCTGGCCGGGCTGCTCCTCGTGCACGGGCTCGTCGGCGTCGCCGCGCTGCAGTGGACGTACTTCGTGGCGATCGACCGGCTCCCGGTCGGCATGGCGCTGCTGCTGGAGTACCAGGCGCCGATCCTGGTCGCGCTGTGGGCGCGCTTCGTGCAGCACGAGCAGGTGCGCGACCGGATGTGGGTGGGTCTGGCGCTGGCGATGACCGGCCTCGCCGCGGCGACCGGGCTGTGGAAGGGCGTCGACAACGACCCCGTGGGCATCGTCGCGGGGCTGGCCGCCGCGGTCTGCTTCGCGACGTACTTCCTCGTCGGCGAGCACGGCGTCGCCACGCTCGACCCGCTGCGGGTGATCCTGTGGTCGTTCACGGTGGCCGCCGTGGCGCTGAACCTGCTGGCTCCGGTGACCGACCTGCCGGCCGGGGTGCGGAGCGACCAGGCCTCGTTGCTCGGACGGCTGGGGCCGGTGTCGGTGCCGGTGTGGGTCGCGCTCGGGTGGGTCATCCTGCTCGGCACCCTGACGCCCTTCGCGCTCGAGCTTGCGGCGCTGCGGCACCTCCCGGCGACCACCGTGACGATGGTCGCCATGCTCGAGCCGGTCGGGGTCGCCGCGCTCGGCTGGGCGTGGTTCGAGGAGTCGCTCGACGCGGTGGCGCTGGTCGGCGGCGTCGCCGTGGTGGCCGGGATCCTGCTCGCCCAGAGTGCTCGGCGGGTGCCGCGCCCCGTGAAGCCGCCGCAGCTCAGCTGACGCCGGCCTCGACCGGTCGCCGGCTGACCCGTCCGGGTCAGGCGGGATGGCCCGGCGGGGTCATTCCCGCGCCGAGAACACTAAATGGGACATATCACCCAGCCTGGCCGGCTGGGCGGGGCGATGATGGACATCGCCGGACAACGACCGGGGGGTCTGGTCGGACCGGCTCAGGACGTCGAGGCGCGCCAGCGCCCGCTCGTCCTGGATCCCGGGGGGGACACATGGGTGGGGGCAGTACGCATCACCCGGGACGGACCCGCACACCCGAGCAGGTGTGCGGGTCCCTCCTTGCGCCTGCGGCCGTCCGGACCGACCGCCGGACCCGGTGCCTGGTCGGACCTGGCAGTATCGGAGCCGTGAGGTTCGTGATCTGGGTGGTCGCCAACGCGCTGGCGCTCGGAGCGGCTGTGTGGCTGCTCCAGGGCGTCTCGCTGTCCGACGCGGGCACGTCGCAGAAGGTGCTCGACCTGCTCGTGCTCGGGCTGGTCTTCGGGCTGGTGAACGCCGTCGTGCGACCCGTCGTGACGCTGCTGTCGCTGCCGTTCATCATCGTGACGCTCGGCCTGCTGCTGCTCGTGATCAACGCGTGCATGCTGCTGCTCACCGGCTGGATCGCCGAGCAGCTCGGGATCGGCTTCCACGTCGACGGCTTCTGGACCGCGGTGCTCGGCGCCGTCGTGGTCACGGTCGTCGGCTGGGGTCTGCACGTCGTGCTGCCCGACGGCAGGCGAAGCAGGACGTGGGCATGACGACGCGGGCCGTCGACCTGCTCCCCGAGCCCCGGCCGGGCACGCCCTACCGGGTGGCCGTCGTCTGCCTGGGCAACATCTGCCGCTCGCCGATGGCCGACGTGGTGCTGAACGACCGTCTCCGCCGGGCCGGGCTCGACGACCGCGCCGAGGTGGTCAGTGCCGGCACCGGCGACTGGCACGTCGGCGGCCCGATGGACCGGCGGGCGGCCGCACTGCTCACCGCCCACGGGTACGACGCCAGCCGTCACGTCGCGCAGCAGTTCCGCACCGGCTGGTTCGCCGACTGCGACCTGGTGCTGGCCATGGACGGCAGCAACCTCGCCGACCTCGGCGCGCTCGAGCCCGCGTCCGCGCGCGCCCGGACCCTGATGTTCCGCGACTTCGACCCGCGGGTCGACGGCGGGGACCGCGACGTCCCGGACCCCTACTACGGCGGCGACGACGGGTTCGATCGGGTGCTGGCGATGGTGGAGCGCACCTCCGACGTGATCGTCGCGGCGCTGGCGGTCCGGCTGGAAGGAGCCGCCTGAGGTGGCCGGCCGCGGCACGGTCGCGCAGCGAGCGGAGGCCCTGCTCGCGGTGCCGGTCGTCGCCAGCTCCCCGGTGGCGGGAGGCGACATCTGCACCGCCACCCGGCTCCGGCTGAGCGACGGGCGCTCCGTGGTCGTGAAGACCCGTCCGCACGCGCCCGCCGACTTCTTCGCCGCCGAGGCCCGCGGGCTGCGGTGGCTGGCCGACGCCGGAGGGCTGCGGGTGCCCGACGTCCTCGCGGTCGAGGAGGACTGCCTGGTCCTCACCTGGGTCGAGCACGGGCGGCCGTCCCCCGAAGCGGCAGAGGAGCTCGGGCGCGCGCTCGCCGCCACCCACGCCGCGGGCGCCGGGCGGTTCGGCTCGGAGTCGGGGCAGCCGGGCTACATCGGCGTCCTCCCGATGTCCAACGACCCGGCGCCGACGTGGGCCGAGCTGTACGCCGGCCAGCGGCTGCTCCCCTACCTGGGACCGGCCCGTGAGCGTGGCGGCATCTCCCGGCAGGACGCCGGGGCGGTCGAGGCGGTCGTGGACCGGATCGACGAGCTCGCCGGTCCCTCCGAGCCTCCGGCCCGGCTGCACGGCGACCTGTGGTCCGGCAACGTGCTGTGGGACGCCGGCGGCCGGGCGTGGGTCGTCGACCCGGCGGCGTACGGCGGCCACCGCGAGACCGACCTCGCCATGCTCGCGTTGTTCGGGGTGCCCCAGCAGCAGCGGGTCCTCGAGGCCTACCAGGAGGTCAGCCCGCTCGCGGACGGCTGGGAGGACCGGGTGCCGCTGCACCAGCTCTTCCCGCTGCTCGTGCACGCCTGCCACTTCGGCGGCGGGTACGGCGCGCGGGCCGGCGAGGCGGCGCGGCGGCTGCTGTGAGCGCTCCGGCCGGCCCGCGATCGCCGACTTTCAGGCGCGTCTCAGGTCGGGATGGCACGCTGGACCGGTGGCTTCGAACGCCGAACCCTCCGCCGTGCCCACCCCCCGGGTCCTCGTCGTCGACGACGACCGGGCCGTGCGCGAGTCGCTGCGCCGGTCCCTGGAGTTCAACGGGTACGCCGTGAGCCTGGCCGGCGACGGCGCCGAGGCGCTGGCGAGCATCGCGAAGTCCTCGCCGGACGCGCTCGTGATCGACGTGATGATGCCGCGCCTCGACGGCATCGAGGCCACCCGCGCGCTGCGCAGTGCCGGCAACGACCTGCCGATCCTGGTGCTCACCGCCCGGGACTCGGTGGGCGACCGGGTCGAGGGCCTCGATGCCGGGGCCGACGACTACCTGACCAAGCCCTTCGCGCTCGAGGAGCTGCTGGCCCGGCTGCGCGCGCTGCTGCGCCGGGTGCAGCCGCCCGCCGACGACGTGGACTCCGAGGTGCTCACGTTCAGCGACCTCAGCCTCAACGCCGCCACCCGCGAGGTGCTGCGGGCCGGGCGCGAGATCGACCTCACCCGCACCGAGTTCGCGCTGCTGGAGATGTTCCTGCGGCGGCCGCGCCGGGTCCTGGACCGCTCGTTCATCCTCGAGGAGGTCTGGGGCTACGACTTCCCGACCACCGCGAACTCGCTGGAGGTCTATGTCGGCTACCTGCGCCGCAAGACCGAGGCCGAGGGCGAGCCGCGGCTGCTCCACACCGTGCGCGGCGTCGGGTACGTCCTCAAGGAAGGCTGACCGGCACGCATGAGGATGCACTACCGCCGGTCGCTGGCCAGCCGGGTGATCGTGCTGACCACCTTCGCCGTGGGCGTCTCCGTCGCGCTGGTCGCGCTGGCGGCGTACATCACCGTCCGCCAGCAGCTCCAGTCCACGATGGACGCCTCGCTGCGGCAGCGCGCCGAGCTCGCCGCGCGCTACGACATCAGCCCGTTCACCGTCCAGCAGATCCCGCAGTGGATGCTCGGCGCCACCGACACCCGGGTCGGCTACATCGACACCAACGGCTACATCGCGACGACCTCGGGGCTGAACCGCGACGCGATCCCGATCGGCCGTCCCGAGCTGGCGGTCGCCCGGGGCAGCAGCCAGTACGCCTGCCGGACGATCCGCACCGGCGACGGTGACTTCCGGGTGACCACCGTGCCTGCGAAGGAGGCCGGCTACGCCCTGGTCGTCGGACAGTCGCTGACCTCCAACGAGCACGCCCTCGGCAGGCTGGGCATCGTGATGTTCCTGTTCGGGCTGGCCGGGGTGATCGCCGCCGCCCTGGCCGGCTGGGTGGTCGCCCGCAACGGGCTGCGCCCGGTCCGGCGGCTCACCGAGGCGGCCGAGGACATCGCCCGCACCGAGCAGCTCGACCCCATCGAGGTCGAGGGCAACGACGAGATCGCCCGGCTGGCGCGCGCGTTCAACGCGATGCTGGCCGCGCTCTCGGCCTCCCGCGACCGGCAGCGCCAGCTGGTCGCGGACGCCGGCCACGAGCTGCGTACGCCGTTGACCTCGCTGCGCACGAACCTCGACCTGCTCACCCAGGCCGAGCAGCGCGGCGGACTCTCGCCGGCGTCGCGCGCCGAGCTGATGGACGACGTACGGTTCCAGATCGAGGAGCTGACCACGCTGATCGGCGACCTCACCGAGCTGGCCCGCGAGGACGCTCCCCGTCCGGAGCTCGAGGAGCTCGACCTCGCCGACATCGTCGACCACGCCGTCCTCCGGGTTCGGCGGCGCGCTCCCAGCCTGCAGTTCGACGTGCGCACCGAGCCGTGGTGGCTCACGGGCGAGGCGGCCGGCCTCGAGCGTGCCGTGCTGAACCTGCTCGACAACGCCGCCAAGTGGAGCCCGCCCCTCGGCGTGGTGACCGTGCGGCTGTCCCGAGGCGTGCTGGTGGTCGCCGACGAGGGGCGCGGCATCCCGGCCGAGGACCTGCCGCACGTCTTCGACCGCTTCTACCGCTCGGCGGAGTCGCGGACGATGCCGGGCTCGGGGCTCGGCCTGGCGATCGTGCGCCAGGTGGTGGAGCGGCACGGCGGGACGGTCGCCGCGACCACGGCTCCCGAAGGCGGCGCGGTCTTCACGCTCACCGTGCCCGGGAGCTCCGCGCCTGAGGACCGGCACGCCGGGAACGGCGCCCGGGTGGCCGGCTGAGCCTCGGCCGGGGTAACCGGGCTCACAGCAGGTTGTCGGCCAAGTCAAAGCCCCCTCTCAGACCGCTCTCAGCCGGGTCGGGAACGCTGGGAGCATGACCGAGCAGAACCGTGACGAGCCCTGGGGCGACCCCGGCCACGACGACACCACCCGCATCCCGGCCGGCTCCCCCGACGAGCAGCCCACTGCCGGGCAGGGCCAGCCGCACCAGCACGCCTACCCGTCCGGGGGCCCGTCCGGTGGGCCGTCGGGCGCGCCGTACGGCGGCTACGGTGCCGGCTCCGGTGCCGGCTACGGGGCCGGCTACGGGCCGTACGGCCAGCAGCCGGGGGCGCAGGACTTCAACGCCCAGCGCCCGCGCGAGCGGCGCAGCCGGCCCAGCGGCGGCCTCATCGCCGCGCTGCTGATCGGCGCCCTCGTCGTCGGCGGCCTCAGCGGCATCGCCGGGGCGGCCGGGTTCAGCTTCGTCGACCACAAGGTCAACGGCTCCGACGGCTCGACCGGCGTCACGTCGTCCACGGTCGTCAAGGGCAACAGCGCGAAGGCCCTCGACGGCTCCGTGGAGCAGGTCGCCCATTCCGTGCTGCCCTCCGTCGTGAAGATCAACGTCAGCAACGCCCAGGAGGCAGGCTCCGGCTCCGGCATCATCCTGTCCTCCGACGGCGTCATCCTGACCAACAACCACGTCGTGCAGGTCGCCGGCCAGAACGGCCGGATGACGGTGAACTTCAACAACGGCACGTCGGCCAGGGCCAGCGTGGTCGGCACCGACCCGATGACCGACCTCGCCGTGATCCGGGCGCAGGGCGTCTCGGGCCTCACCCCGGCGACCATCGACACCGGCGACAACGTCGACGTCGGCCAGCAGGTCGTCGCGATCGGGTCGCCGTTCGGCCTCGAGGCGACCGTGACCAGCGGCATCGTCAGCGCGCTCAACCGTCCCGTGTCGGTCGGCACCCAGGCCGGCTCGACGGACACCACCTATCCCGCCATCCAGACCGACGCGGCGATCAACCCCGGGAACTCCGGCGGCCCGCTGGTCAACGCGGCCGGCGAGGTCGTCGGGATCAACTCCTCGATCCGCACTGCCTCCGACGCCACCAGCGGTGGTCAGGGCGGCTCGATCGGGCTGGGCTTCGCGATCCCGATCAGCAAGGTGTGGCCGGTCGTGCAGGAGCTGCGCAACGGCCAGACCCCGACCCACGCCCGGCTGGGCGTCTCGGTCAGCGACGCCTCGAGCAACAACGGGCTGCTCACCGGCGCCGGCATCGAGCAGGTCAACCCCGGGTCGGCCGCCGCGAAGGCGGGGCTGCAGAAGGGTGACGTGATCACCAAGGTGAACAGCGACGTGGTCACCAGCTCCGAGAGCCTGGTCGCCATGGTCCGCGGCTACCGCCCCGGCGACCGGGTCACGCTGACCTTCGTCCGCGGCGGCAAGACCCAGACGGTCACGATCACGCTGGACAGCGACGAGGGCTCCGCGACCTCCTAGCCGTTCCCGGTCACCGGCCGGCCCGTCGACGCCCCCCTTCGTCGGCGGGCCGGCCGGCGTCCTCATCCGGTGAGGACGGCCCTGAGCCGCTGCGCCTTCCAGGCGGTCTCGGCCACTCGCTCTCCGGGTCGGAGCCGGACCGTGACACCCCCTCCCGTACCGAGCTCGTAGCGGTAGCCGTGACCGTGTGCGCGCGCCACCAGACTGCGGATCACCACCCCCAGGTCGGCCCGGCCGCTCCCGGACACCATGCCGAAGGCTCCGGCGTACGCCCCTCGCGGGCTCTCCTCGACGTCGGCGATGATCTGCATCGTGCGCAGCTTGGGCGCTCCGGTCATCGAGCCCGCCGGGAAGAGCGCACGCAGCGCGGCGACGGTGCCGATCCCGTCGCGCAGCCTGCCGCGCACCGTGGAGACCAGCTGGTGCACGCTGGCGTACGACTCCACCGCCATCAGCGCCGGCACGTGCACGGTGCCCGGCCGGCAGACCATGGACAGGTCGTTGCGGAGCAGGTCGACGATCATCAGGTTCTCGGCCCGGTAGCGCGGGTCGGCGGTCAGGCTCCGGCGGTGCTCCTCGTCCTCTCGGGAGTCGCTCCGCGCGGAGTGGTGCCCTTGATCGGCCGGGTCTCCAGCCACCGGTGCCGGTCGACGGTGGCGAACCGCTCGGGGCTCGAGCTCAGCAGGCGCACCCCGTCGTGCTGGAGGTAGCCGGCGTACGGCGCCGGGTTGGCCGCGCGCAGCCGGAGGTAGCCGGTCACCGGGTCGACGTCGGCGTCGACCCGCTCGCGGTAGGTGAGGTTGACCTCGTAGGAGTTGCCGAGCCGGAGCTGCTGCTGCACCCGCGCGAACGCGGGCCCGTACCAGCGTTGCACGTCGGCGTCGGGCACCGCACCCGCGACGACCGGGGCGGCGGGCGGGGCCGGCGACGTGGTGGAAGACCTGCGGCCGGCGCACCCGCATCCACACCGCGTCCGGGCCCCGGCCGACGAGGGCCGGGAGGTCGGCCGCGGCAGGCGTAGCCGAGGTAGCCGACCCATACGACCGAGGGGTCGCCCGCGTCGCGCGCCAGCTCTGCCTCCAGCCCGGCGAACACGTCGTCGCCGACCACGTCGCTGCGCCCGCGCGCGTGCCGGCGCACCTCCCGGGCGCCCGCGTCGTAGGTCAGCGAGACGTCGTCGTCGCGCAGGCAGCCCACCATCGACCGGCGGCCGGACCAGGCCCGGGCCCCGCCGCCGTCGAGCCAGAACATCCGGGGGTACGCCGCGGCCGCGCGCCGGAACGCGCGCACCGGGTCGCCGCTCACGACAGCCCCAGGAAGTTGGCGACCAGGCGCGCGCCGTGCTCGCTGAGCACCGACTCGGGGTGGAACTGCACGCCCCACAGCGGCCGGACCCGGTGCGCCACGCCCATCACCACCACGCCGTCGGCGCCGTCGCACCAGGCGGTCGGCACCAGCACGTCGGGCAGCGCACGCGCCGCGAGCGAGTGGTAGCGCACCGCGCGGAACGGCGTGGGCAGCCCGGCGAACAACCGGTGCCCGGTCGTGCCGCACCTCGCCACCTCGCCGTGCGCGGGGGTGACCTGGCCGACGCGGCCGCCGTACGCCGTCACCAGGCCCTGCATGCCGAGGCAGACGCCGAGCACGGGCACCTGGCCTCGCCAGCAGCCGCGACCGACGCCGAAGTCGCGCGGGTCGTCGGGGTGCCCGGGTCCGGGTGAGAGCACGACGTGCGTGACGCCGCTGGCCAGCAGCTCGTCGGCGGGGACCTCGTCGTGCTCGACGACGCCGGGCAGCACGCCGGTCACCTCGGCGACGAGGTGCACCAGGTTCCAGGTGTAGGAGTCGTGGTGGTCCACGACGACGACCCGGGGCCGGCGCTGCTCGCCGCCCGGCCGGTCCGAGGTCACCGCAGGAGGTCGAGGACCAGGTCGTGGATCAGGTCGTAGCCGTGCTCGGTGAGGATCGACTCGGCATGGAACTGCACCCCGCGGAAGTGCGGGCCGGCGACCAGGTGGACGTCGCCGGTCGCCGGGTCGGCGGCGACCTGCGACCCCGTCGGGCACCGTCGTGGTCGCGGACCCGGCCGACGAAGGTGTTGTAGAAGCCGACGACCTCCTCACGGCCGCGCAGGTCGACCCGGGACTGGGTGCCCTGGAAGACGATGTCCTTGTAGGCCAGGGGGATTCCGAGCCGGCCGCACAGCACCTGGTGGCCCAGGCAGACCGCCAGGAACGGCTGCGTGGAGCCGAGCAGCGCCTCCAGGGCGTTCCGGTACGCCGCGATCTTGGGGTGTCCGGCGTCGCGCGGGTCACCCGGGCCCGGGCCCGACGACCACCAGGTCGTGACCGTCGAGCGCGCCCGGCTCGTAGTCCTCGTGGCGGACCACGGCTCGATCATGCCCATCACCGAGAGCACGTGACGGAGCATGTTCACGAAGTCGTCCTCGCCGTCGAGGATGACCGCCGTCCTGCCCTTCAGCTCCGGCGCGGGCGGTGAGCCACCCTGGTCGGTGAGCCAGAACCGGCTCAGCCGCTGGTTGCGCGAGCCCGAGCGCGATCAGCACGTCCTCGTCGCGGGTCGAGCTCGTCGACGCCCTCGGCGGCGGTGGCCGGCTCGGCGACGAGGCCGAAGGCGGTGAGGATGCCCGCAGCCTTCGCGTGCGTCTCGGCGACCTCGTAGGCGGCCACCGAGTCGCGCACCAGGGTCGCCCCCGCGGTCACCTTCAGGTCACCCGACGGGGAGACGTCGGCGGTGCGGATCACGATCGGGCGAGTCAGCCGTGGGGCGCCCGTCCCGGTCGCGCCCGAGCAGGGCCAGCGCCGCGCCGTAGTAGCCGCGGCCCTCGGTCTCGTACCTCTTGATCAGCCGGCAGGCGTTCTCCACCGGGGAGCCGGTCACGGTGGCGGCGTACATGGTGTCGCGCAGCACGTCGCGGACGTCGCGGTTGGTGCGTCCGGCGAGGAGGTACTCGGTGTGCACGAGGTGCGTCATCGGCTTCAGGAACGGCCCGAGCACCTGGCCGCCCTCGTTGCAGACGTCGCACATCATCTTGAGCTCCTCGTCGACGACCATGAAGAGCTCGTAGATCTCCTTCTCGTCGGCGAGGAACTCCAGCAGCCGCTGCTTGCGCTCGTCGGCGTCGGCGATGCCCTTGGAGCCGGAACGTCCCGCTGATCGGGTTCATCCGCACGTCGCCGCCCTGCACCGAGACGTGCCGCTCCGGGCTGGCGCCGACCAGGTAGCGGTCGCCGGTGAAGAACAGGTAGGTCCAGTAGGCGCCGCGCTCACGCTCGAGCAGCCGACGGAAGACGGTCAGCGCCGTGGCGGCGCCCCAGTCGCGCAACCGCGCGCGGTAGTGCCGCCCGATCACGAGGTTGGCGCCCTCGCCGTTGCCGATCTCCTCGGAGATGATCCGGTCGACCACCGCGCCGTACTCCTCGTCGGAGGTCTCGAAGCCGCCGCGGTCCTCGAAGGCGACCTCCTCGTCGGGCAGCACCGCGAGCAGCTCCTCGACTGCCACCTCCACCTCGGTCGCCACGTCCACCACGGTCAGCGGCGTCCCGTCGTCGTGGGCCTCGAAGCCGCGCTCGGCGACCTGCCGGAAGGGGATCGCGAGCAGCCGGTCGAAGCGTCTGCCCTCGGGCGGGCGGTCCCTCCTCCAGAGGTACGTCGGCCAGCCTCTCGACCTCGGAGCGGGCGCCGCCGACCAGCGTCACGGTCGCGGAGTCGCGCAGCCGGACCACCGCCCACGCCTCGTGCTCCAGCAGCGCAGCCAGGGCGGCGGCCGGGCCGGCGGGGTCGGGAGGCGGGCTCATACCCGGGAACGCTACCAACGGGGCCCGTCGGAGCCGACCGTGTCCGCGCGTCGAACGCCGAGAGGGGGATCGGGGTCAGGCGGTGAGCGTCACCATCCGCTGTGTCGCCCGGGTCAGCACGACGTACAGCGTGGCCCGGCCGGTCACCGACTCGCTCTCGATCTCGCTCGGGCTCACCACGACGATGCCGTCGAACTCCAGGCCCTTGGTCTCCAGGCCGGTGAGCACCACCAGCCGGGCGTCCGGTCCCCCGGAGGCCTCCTCGGCAAGCTCGGTCCAGGAGTCCAGCCAGCCCTGCACCTGGGTCCGGCGGGCCGCCGGGACCACGATGCCGACGGTGCCCTCCACCGATCCGACCAGCTCGGCGACCGCTGCCTGTGCACCTGCCTCGAGGTCGTCGACCCGGCGCTGCTCGGGCTCGACGCCGGTGGCGCGCACCGCGGTCGGCAGGTCCGCGCGGAGACCGACCCGCTCGGCGTAGCCGGCTGCGAAGTCGTAGATCTCCTTGCTGTTGCGGTAGTTCGTCGACAGGTGGAACTCGTGGCGGAGCTTGTCGCCCAGCGCATCCTCCCGCGCCCGGCGTGCCTCCGCGGGCGTCGGCCAGGACGACTGAGCGGGGTCGCCGACGACGGTCCAGGTCGCCGCCCGGCCGCGCCGGCCCAGCATCCGCCACTGCATCGGGCTCAGGTCCTGCGCCTCGTCGACGAGCACGTGGGCGTACCCGTCGTCGTCCGTGCGCACCGTCGGACGCGGCCGCTCCCGGTCGCGGTCCCGGTCGCCGAGCGCGCTCAGCTCCGGGAAGCCCGCGTCGGCGAGGTGCGCGAGAGGGTCCGGGTCGCCGTCGTGGCGCTCCGGTACGTCGCCGAGCTGGTAGCGCAGCTCGTCGATCAGCGGAACGTCCTCGACCGACCATCCGGCGTCCGCCCCGGACCACGCCTTGCCGAGCAGAGAGACGTCGTCGGCCGAGAGCACCCCGTCCGCGACGGTGCCGAGCAGCTCCGGGTCGTGCAGCCAGCCCAGCACCTGCGCGGCGTCGAGCGGCGGCCACCAGGCGAGCGCGAAGTCCACGAAGTCGGCCGTTCCGAGCAGCGCGTCGGCGAACGCCTCCCGGCCGCGTTCGCGTCCGCGCTCGCCGGTGACCTGGCGCCACAGCGCCTCGATCAGCGCATTGGCCACCCGGGGGATCTGCCGGTTGCGCCGTCCCTGGGCGAGCAGCTGACGGCGCAGCCGGGACAGGTCGCGCGGGCCGAGGTGCAGCCGGTCGTCGCGGTAGAACAGCCGAAGCTCGCTGGGCGCCTCAGGGACGGCCTGCCGCGACAGCCGGCGCATCACCTCGGCCATCCGGGCCGCACCCTTGACGTCCGCGACGGCCGGGTCGTCGCGCCGCACGGCGCGGATCCCGTCCACCACCTCACCCAGGGAGCGCAGCGCCACCGCGGTCTCGCCCAGAGAGGGCAGCACCCGCTCGATGTAGCGCATGAACACCCCGGACGGCCCCACGACGAGCACGCCACCGGTCTCGTAGCGGCGGCGATCGGTGTAGAGCAGGTAGGCCGCCCGGTGCAGGGCCACCACGGTCTTGCCCGTGCCGGGACCGCCGGCGATCGACACGACGCCCTTGCTCGGCGCCCGGATCGCCCGGTCCTGCTCGGCCTGGATCGTCGCGACGATGGAGTGCATGCTCCGGTCCCGGGCCCGCGACAGCTGCGCCATCAGCGCACCCTCGCCGACCACGGGCAGGTCGCTTCCCGCCTCGGCATCCAGCAGGTCGTCCTCGACCGCGACCACCGTCGGCTCCGGCGCAGCGCAGCACCCGGCGGCGTACCACGCCCCGGGGCTCGGCAGCGGTCGCCTGGTAGAACACCGCCGCCGCGGGCGCCCGCCAGTCGATCAGGAGCGAGTCCCGGTTCTCGTCGCGCAGCCCGATGCGGCCGATGTAGCGCGCCCCCTCGGCCGCCTCG
This sequence comes from uncultured Actinomycetota bacterium, assembly GCA_963811365.1. Lineage (GTDB taxonomy): Bacteria > Actinomycetota > Actinomycetes > Propionibacteriales > Nocardioidaceae > CAWEQW01. Next base: position 341,171 of record CAWEQW010000006.1, read on the forward strand.
GCGAGGTCGAGCCGGCCGAAGACGAGGCCCTCGTGGGCCGCGTTCAGGCTGGCGATCCGGCGCGCCGACTGGAAGACCATCGCGTCGCGCTCGACCAGGCCGCCCTCGTGGCCCAGGCGGGCCCGGCCGTGTCCCTCGGCGGCGAGCGCCTGGGCGTTGCGGGTGGACCGCTCGAGCTGCTCGTACACCCGGTCGACGAACTCCTGCTCGTGCGCCACCTCGCGCACGGTCAGGTCGTGGATCTCGTGCGGTCGGGTGTCCGCGTGGCTGACCTCGGACAACGGACTCATCGTCTCCTCGTCGTGCTCCCGGGGCGGGATTTGGCAAGTCGACAACTCTACCCGGTCAGGGGAGGGTCCGTCCCGACAACCCCCGTTCCGGAGCCACTCGGCGCACCAGGCCGGCGAGCGGCCGCGTCAGCGCCTGCGGTCCAAGAACGCCAGCATCGCCGCACGGGCCGCCTCGGAGCCGAAGAGCTGGGCCGACAGTGCGGCCATCGCGTCGCCGTGGGAGTCGATGCGCTCGAGCAGCGGCCGGGCGAGCAGCTGCTTGGTCTCGCGCAGCCCCTGCGGGTCGCCCTTGGCCAGGGCGGCGCAGACCTCGTCGACCTCGAGGTTCAGGTCCTCCTCGGGGACGGCACGCGTCACCAGGCCCATCACGGAGGCGGCCCGGCCGTCGAAGACCTCCCCGGTGAGGAAGGTCAGCGCGGCGGCCCGGTCGGTCATCCGGGACAGCACGGTCAGCGAGATCGCGGCCGGCGCCAGCCCGAGCCGCACCTCGGTGAAGGCGTAGCTCGCGTGCTCGGTGGAGATCGCCACGTCGGAGGCCGCGACGATCCCGATGCCGCCGGCGCGCACGTTGCCGTGTACCGCGCAGACGACCGGCTTCGGGGAGGTGACGATGCGCCGCTGGAGGTCCACGAGCACCCCCGCCGCCTTCTCCATCCCCTCCTCGCGGGCCTCGGACAGGTCGGCGCCGGAGCAGAACGTCGACCCCTCCGCGCGGACCAGCACGACGTTGACCTCCGGGTCGCGCTCGGCCCGCCCGAGCCCGGCGTACAGCTCGGTGACCAGCTGTCGGGAGAGCGCGTTGCGGTTGTGCGGGGAGTCCAGCACCAGCGAGGCGACGTGGTCGTCGACGCGGTAGTGCACCAGCTCGATGTCAGGCATTCCTCGACCCTCTCAGACGCGGTGGCGGATCAGCGGGGATTCAGTAGGACTTCGGCAGCCCGAGGGTGTGCGAGCCGACGAAGTTCAAGATCATCTCCCTGCTCACCGGGGCGATCCGGGTCGCCCGCGCCGCGACCAGCAGCCCGGCCATCCCGTACTCGACCGTGATCCCGTTGCCGCCGTGCACCTGCACCGCCCGGTCCGCCGTGGCGCAGGCCGCCTCGCCCGCGGCGTACTTCGCCATGTTCGCCGCCTCGCCGGCCCCGAGGTCGTCGCCCGCGTCGTACAGCGCAGCGGCCTTCTGGGTCATCAGCCGGGCGAGCTCGATGTCGATCTTGGACTGGGCCAGCGGGTGCGCGACGCCCTGGTGGCTGCCGATCGGGGCGCCGAAGACCTCGCGCTCCTTGACGTACGCGGTCGCGCGGTCCAGGGCGAAGCGCGCGATGCCCGTGGCGAAGGCGGCCGCCATGATCCGCTCCGGGTTCAGCCCCGCGAACAGCTGGACGAGCCCGGCGTCCTCGTCCCCGACCAGCGCGTCGGCCGGCAGCCGTACGTCGTCGATGAAGACCGTGAACTGCTGCTCGGGGCTGACGATCTCCATCGGGATCGGCTGGTACTCGAACCCGGGGGCGTCGGTGGGGACCACGAACAGGCACGGCTTGAGCCGGCCGGTGCGGGCGTCCTCGGTGCGCGCCACGACGAGCACGGCACCGGCCTCGTCGACCCCGGAGATGTAGATCTTGCGCCCGGTGAGCACCCAGCCGTCGTCGGTGCGGCGCGCCGTCGTGGTGATGTTGTGGGAGTTCGAGCCGGCGTCCGGCTCGGTGATCGCGAAGGCCATGGTCAGTGACCCGTCGGCGATCGACGGCAGCCAGCGCCGCTTCTGCTCCGCGGTGCCGAACCGGTTGACGACCGTGCCGCAGATCGCCGGCGACACCACCATCATCAGCAGCGGACAGCCCTGCGCGGCCAGCTCCTCGCACACCGCGGCCAGGTCGCCGATCCCGCCGCCACCGCCGCCGTGCTCCTCGGGGAGCGCGACACCGAGGTAGCCGTGCCGGCCGATCTCGCGCCACAGGTCCGTGGTCTTGCCGCCGCTGCGGGCCTGCCCGACGAAGTACTCGCGCCCGAAGCCGCTGGCCAGCTTGGCCACGGCCGCGCGCAACGCCTGGCGCTCCTCGGTCTCGGTGAACGCGGTCATCGGCTGTCTCCTTCTCCGGACTGCCCGGGGCTGACGTCCCCGGGTCGGGCATCGGGGTGTACGACGGCCAGCACCGTGCCGGCGGCCACCTGGGCACCGACCGTCGCGGCCACCTCGGCGACCACCCCGTCGTGCGGGGCGCGCACCGTGTGCTGCATCTTCATCGCCTCGAGGACCAGCACGGGCTGTCCCTCGACGACGGCGTGGCCGGTCGCGACGGCCACCGAGACCACCGCCCCGGGCATCGGCGCCAGCAGCGAGCCGGGGGCGACCTGCTCGGCAGGGTCGGTGAACCGCGGCAGCCGCCGGAGGGCGACGTGCCCCAGCGAGGACTCCACGTCGAGACGGTCCGGGTCGGCGGCGTCGCGGAGCACCGCGAAGGTCCGCTGCAGGCCGGAGGGCTGCTCGGCGAGCACGACGCGGTCCGGCGCCACCTCGACCACCAGCACCGCGTCGTCGTCGGCGCTGCCGAAGCCCTCCCGGCCGCCGTACCACCGCACCGCGACCTCGCCGTCGTCCACTGCGAACCGGGTCAGCTGCGGCTGAGACCGCACGTTGCGCCACCCGACGGGGACACCGGGCTGCACCCGCCGGGTGGCCGCGTCCTGCGCGGCCCGGGCGAGCGCCGCGGCCAGGGCCGAGAACGGGACCGCGCTCGCGGGGCGGGCCGGCTCGAGCTCGGCCACCGGGGTCTCGTCGAGCAGCGCGGTGTGCATCGCGCCGTCGCGCAGGGACGGGTGCTGCAGCACTCCCACCAGCAGGTCCCGGTTGGTCCGCACCCCGTGCACCCGGGTCCGCCGCAGCACCCCGGCCAGGCTGCGCAGCGCCTCCTCGCGTGAAGCGGACCAGGCGACGACCTTGGCCAGCATGGCGTCGTAGTGCGTGCCGACCACGCTGCCCGACCGGTAGCCCGCGTCCAGCCGGATGCCGTACGACGCGGGAGCCGCCAGCTCGGTCACCGGGCCGGGCACCTCGAGCCGCACCAGCCGACCGCTCTGCGGCCGCCACTGGTCGGCGGGGCTCTCGGCGTACAGCCGCACCTCGACCGCGTGGCCGCGCGGTGCGGGCGGCGCGGGGTCGACCGGACGACCCTCGGCGATCCGGATCTGCTGCTCGACGAGGTCGAGGCCGCTGACGCACTCGGTCACGGTGTGCTCGACCTGGAGCCGGGTGTTCATCTCCAGGAACCAGAACCGGTCGGTCACCGGGTCGTAGAGGAACTCCACGGTGCCCGCGCCGACGTAGCCGATGGCGGCCGCCGCGGTGCGGGCGGCGTCGTGCAGGGCGTGGCGCGCCTCGTCGGACAGGTACGGCGCGGGCGCCTCCTCGACCACCTTCTGGTGGCGACGCTGCAGGGAGCAGTCCCGGTCACCGACCACCACGACGGTGCCGTGCCGGTCGCCGAGCACCTGGACCTCGACGTGCCGGGCCCGGGCGCGGTACGGCTCGCAGAACACCGTCGGGTCGCCGAACGCCGACGCCGCCTCCGCCGAGGCCTGCTCGACGGCGGCTCCGAGCTCCGCGGTCGTGCGCACCACGCGCATGCCGCGCCCGCCACCGCCGGCGGACGCCTTCACCAGCAGCGGCAGGTCGGCGTCGGTGACCGCCGCCGGGGCGAGCTCGGGCAGCACCGGGACACCGGCGTCGGCCATCAGCTTCCTGGCCTCCACCTTCGAGCCCATCTGCTCGACCGCCGCGGGCGTCGGACCGACCCACAGCAGGCCGGCGTCGTGCACCAGACGCGCGAAGCCGGCGCTCTCGGACAGGAAGCCGTAGCCGGGGTGCACGGCGTCCGCCTCGGCCGCGCGGGCCGCCGCCACGAGCAGGTCGCCGCGCAGGTAGGTGTCCGCGGGAGCGTTGCCGGGCAGCGCCACCGCGGCGTCCGCCTCGCTCACGAACGGCAGGTCGGCGTCGGCCTCGGAGAACACCGCCACCGTCTCGATGCCGAGGTCGCGGCAGGTGCGGAACACCCGCCGGGCGATCTCGCCACGGTTGGCCACCAGGAGTCGTCGGATCATCGCGGTCACATCCTGAAGACGCCGAAGCTCATGGTGCCCTCGACCGGTGCGTTGTGGATGACCGAGAGGCAGATGCCGAGGACGGTGCGGGTGTCGCGGGGGTCGATCACCCCGTCGTCGTACAGCCGGCCGGAGAGGAAGAACGGCAGCGACTCGGCCTCCACCTGCTCCTCGACGTACCTGCGCAGCGAGGCGTCCGCCTCCTCGTCGTACGGCTCGCCCTTCGCCTGAGCCGCCGCCCGCGCGACGATCGACATCACCCCGGCGAGCTGCTGGGGGCCCATCACGGCCGACTTCGCCGAGGGCCAGGTGAACAGGAATCGCGGGTCGTAGGCGCGGCCGCACATGCCGTAGTTCCCGGCGCCGTAGGAGGCACCCATCATGATCGAGATGTGCGGCACGGTGGAGTTGCTGACCGCGTTGATCATCAGCGCGCCGTGCTTGATGATGCCGCGCTGCTCGTACTCCGCGCCGACCATGTAGCCGGTGGTGTTGTGCAGGAAGAGCAGGGGCACGTCGACCTGGTTGGCGAGCTGGATGAACTGCGCGGCCTTCTGGCTCTCCTCGCTGAACAGCACGCCCTGGGCGTTGGCCAGGATGCCGACCGGGTGGCCGTGCACCCGGGCCCACCCGGTCACCAGCGAGGCGCCGTACAGCGGCTTGAACTCGTCGAAGGCGACCTCGTTGCCCGGTCCGGCCCCGTCGACGATGCGGGCGACCACCTCGCGGGGGTCGAACGGCTCCTTGAGGTCGGTGGGCACCAGGTCGAGCAGCCCGTCGGGGTCCCGGTCCGGCTCCCTGCCCCGGTTCGTCCGCGGTCCCGCCGGGAGCCCGCGCGCGGCGACCGCAGCCGAGCCCCGGTTGAGGCGCGCGACGATCCGCCGGCCGATCCGGATCGCGTCGTGCTCGTCGACGGCGAGGAAGTCCGCGAGCCCCGAGGTGCGGGCGTGCATCTCCGCGCCGCCGAGCGACTCGTCGTCGGACTCCTCGCCGGTGGCCATCTTCACCAGCGGCGGGCCGCCCAGGAACACCTTCGCCCGCTCCTGCACCATCACGACGTAGTCGCTCATGCCCGGCACGTACGCCCCGCCCGCGGTCGAGTTGCCGAACACCAGTGCGATCGTCGGGGTCCGGGCGGCGCTGGCCCGGGTCAGCCCGCGGAACAGCTCGCCTCCGGGGATGAAGATCTCCTTCTGGCTGGGCAGGTCGGCACCGCCGGACTCGACCAGGTTGACCGTCGGCAGCCGGTTCTCGCGGGCGACCTGCGCGGCCCGGAACAGCTTCTTGACCGTCCACGGGTTGCTGGCACCGCCGCGCACGGTCGGGTCGTTGGCGATCACCATGCACTCGACGCCCTCGACCACCCCGATGCCGGTGACGACGCTGCCTCCGACGGCGTACTCGCTGCCCCAGCCGGCGAGCGTGCTCAGCTCCAGGAAGGCCGACCCCTCGTCGAGGAGCAGCTCGATGCGCTCGCGGGCCGGGAGCTTGCCGCGGCGACGGTGCCGGTCGACGTACTTCGGGCCGCCGCCGGCGACCGCCTTGGCGTGCTCGGCGTCGAGCGCGGCGACCTTCTCCAGCATCGCGGCGCGGCGAGCGGCCGCCTGCGGGCCGGTCACGACGTGAGCCCCAGCAGCCGGGCGCTCAGGTCGTCGAGCACCTCGGTGGCGCCACCGCCGATGCCGAGCACCCGGGCGTCCCGGTAGGCGCGCTCCACCTCCGCGCCGTGCAGGTAGCCGCTGCCGCCGTGCAGCTGCACCGCGCGGTCGAGCACCCAGCCGCACGCCTCCACGGCGGTGGCCTTGGCGTGCAGCGCCTCGACGAGCGGCTGCTCCCCGGCGGCGTACCGGCGGGCGACCTCGCGGGTGTAGCTGCGCGCCACGTCGACGCGGCGGTGCATCGCGACCAGCGTGTGCGCCACGACCTGCCGACCGGCGAGCGGGCGCCCGAAGGTCGACCTCTGCCGGCAGTACGCCGCGGTGAGGGCGAGCGCGCGCGCCGCGATGCCGTAGCCGTGCGCGGCGAGCGCGAGCCGCTCGGCCACGAACGCCTGGGCGAGGAGCGCGAAGCCGGCACCCTCCTGGCCGACGAGGTTGGCCGCCGGGACGCGCACGTCGGTGAACCCGAGCTCGGCGGTGTCGGAGCAGTGCCAGCCCATCTTCGCCAGCGGGCCGGTGACCTCGAAGCCGGGGGCGCCCTTCTCGACGACCAGCAGGCTGAGGCCGCGGTGCCCCGGCCCGCCGGTGCGCACCGCGGTCGTGACGAAGTCGGCGCGCACCCCCGAGGTGATGAAGGTCTTCGCGCCGTTGACGACGTAGTGGTCGCCCTCGCGCACCGCGGTGGTGGTGAGCGCCGCGACGTCCGACCCGCCGCCGGGCTCGGTCACCGCGAGCGCGCCGATCCGCTCGCCCGCGAGGGTCGGCCGGACGAACCGGTCCACGAGGTCGGGGTCCCGGGAGGCGACGATGTGCGGCAGCGCGATGCCCGAGGTGAACAGCGCGGCGAGCAGCCCCGAGCTGGCACCCGCGTCGGTGAACGCCTCGGACACCGCGAGCGCATCCAGGAAGGTGCCACCGCTGCCGCCGAGCTTCTCGGGAACCCCGAGCCCGAGCAGGCCGAGCTTCGCGGCCGCCCCGTGCAGCTCGCGCGGCACCTCGCCGGCGTCCTCCCATGCCTGGAGGTGCGGCAGCACCTCCCGTCGCACGAACGCCTGCGCGCTCTCCTGCAGCGCCTGCTGCTCCGCGGTCCAGAAGCTCACAGCAGCGCCTCCGGGACGTCGACGTGCCGGGCCCGGGCCCACTCGCCGAGCCCCTTGGCCTGCGGGTCGAACCGCCCCGAGGCGGCCACCCCCTCACCGAGCAGGCCGTGCAGCACCACGTTGACCCCGCCCAGGTGCGGCAGCGGCACGACGTCCACGTCGAGGTTCTCGGCCTCCGGGACCAGGCGGCGCACCACGTCCGGTGTCACGAGGCCGAGCAGCCAGCCGACGCGCTCGGGCTGCCTCGCGGCGTCGGCGACCCACAGTCCGAGGTTCGCGTCGCCGCCCTTGTCGCCGCTGCGGGCGTGCACGAACGTGCCGAGCGGCAGTCGACGGGTCGCCCCCGGCACCGGAGGTCGAGCAGGCAGCGCAGCGACCGTCTCGGAACCGTCGGCGACCACGTCCGGCGGCGGCACGGCGACCACGCTCCCGTCGGCGAGGACCGCCTGGTGCGGCACCGCCTCCTGCGCGACGTACCCGGCCCGGTAGACGCCGTACGGCGAGGCCGGCCCCGGCGGGGAGGTCAACGTGAACCCGGGGTACGACGCGAGCCCGAGCTCCACGACCGGCGCGGTGAACGCCCGGCCCACGACGTCGGGGTCGGCGTCGCGGACGACGCAGCGCAGCCGGCAGCTCGCGGCCTCCTCGGTGTCGGCGTCCTCGCGGTCGGTCCGGGCCAGCGTCCACTCCACCGAGGCGGGCCGGTGCCGCGCGAGGGCCGCCTCCACCTGGCCGCGGACCCAGGCCGCCTTGGCGTCGATGTCGAGCCCCACCAGCACCAGCTCGACGGTGTTCCGGAAGCCACCGAGCTCGTTGAGGCACACCTTCGCGGTCGGTGGAGGCGGCTCGCCGACCACGCCGTGGATCCGCACCCGGTCCGGGCCGTCCGGCGCGAGCCGGACGCTGTCGAGCCGGGTCGTGACGTCGGGGCCGAGGTAGCGCGGGCCGTCGATCTCGTACATCAGCTGGGCGGTCACCGTGTCGACGGTCACCGCGCCGCCGCTGCCGTCCTGCTTGGTGATCACGCTGCTGCCGTCCGCGGCCACCTCCGCGACCGGGAAGCCGATCGGCCGGCCGTCGCGAGGGAGGCCGAGGAAGCCGGAGAAGTTGCCGCCGCACGCCTGCGCGCCGCACTCCACGACGTGCCCCGCGACCACGGCGCCGGCCAGCTGGTCGTACGCCGTCCGGGGCCAGCCGAAGTGTGCGACCGCGGGCCCGACGACGAGCGAGGCGTCGGTGACCCGGCCGGTCACCACGACGTCGGCGCCGGCGTCCAGGGCGGCGGCGATCCCGAACGCGCCGAGGTAGGCGTTCGCGGTCAGCGGCTTGCCGCCCCGGGCGAGCCCGAGCTCCTCGGCGCGGGGCAGCAGGTCGTCGCCGTCGACGTACGCCACCGCCACGTCCAGGCCGAGCCCGTCCGCGATGTCGCGCAGCCGTCCGGCCAGCCCGGCCGGGTTCAGCCCGCCGGCGTTCGCCACGATCCGCACGCCGCTCTCGAGCGCCAGCCCCAGACAGTCCTCGGCCTGTCGCACGAAGGTCCGGGCGTAGCCGAGCGACGGGTCCTTCATCCGGTCCCGGCCGAGGATCAGCATCGTCAGCTCGGCGAGGTAGTCGCCGGTGAGCACGTCGACGCGCGGGGTGCCCTCGAGCAGCTCGCGCATCGCCGCGAGCCGGTCGCCGTAGAACCCGGAGCAGTTGCCGATCCGCAGGACGCCGCTCACCGGACGCCCTGCACCGGTCCGCCGGCGGGACGCCCCGCGCCGGGCGGTCCCGCGAAGGCCTGGGCCACGTCCAGCCACCGGTCGGCGTCCGGTCCGTCCGCGACGAGCGCGAGGTCGTCGCGGTGCGCGCGCTGGGTGACCAGGAGCGCGAAGTGGTACGCCGGACCGCGGACCGACTGCGCGGCATCGGGCGGCCCGTGCACGAACGGAGCACCGGAGGGCAGCACGAGCTCGACGCGGACCTGTTCGGCCGGCGGCTCGAGACCACGGGCCCGGAACGCGAAGGTGCGGGTGCGCACGCCGAGGTGCACGACGTGCCGCACACCGTCGTCCACCGGCAGCGTGGCTCCGAGCGCCGCGGCGACGTCGCGGGCGTGCGCCCAGGTCTCCATGAACCGCGCGGTGGCCATCGACGCCGGCGCCATCGACGGGCCGTACCAGGGGATCCGCGCATCGGCGGGCAGCGCGCGCAGGGTGGCCGCCAGTCCCTCGCGCCCGGTGCGCCACCGCGCGAGCAGCTCCGCCGGAGGCTCGGCCGCCCCCCGAGCCGCCTCCGCGTCGACGAACCCGTCGGGGTCGGCCAGCGCGGCGCGGACCGTCGCCTGCCACGCGACCGGGTCGGTCGCCGCGGCGACCACGGTCCCGTCGGTCCAGGCCAGGTGGGCGATCTGGTGAGCCACGTCCCAGCCGGCTGCCGGGGTCGCGGTCCGCCAGCCGGCGTCGTCGAGACCGGCGACGAGTGCGTCGAGCCGACCGGACTCGGCAGCCAGGTCCGTGAGCAGCTCCTCCAGGCGGTTCATCCGGCGACCCACTGCGTTGCCGCCCCGGGCCGCCGCACTCCGGTCAGCGCCGCGTCGAGAACCTCGGCCCACCGGTCCAGGACCCGGCTGCGGCGGGGTGCGTCGTCGGCGATCGTGTTGGCCAGGCCGAGGCCGCGCACCAGGTCCAGCGTCGCCTGGACCAGCTCGCGCGCCCCCTCCTGCCGTTCGTCGACGCCCAGCAGGTCGACGGTGCGCCGATGGACGTCCCGGCCGATCCGCTGCTCGAGCGGCGCCACCGCGTCGTGCAGCACCGGGTCGGTGCGGGCGGCGACCCACAGCTCCAGGGCGGCGGCGAACCCGGGTCCGGTGAACTGGTCGGCGAGCATGTCGAGGACCGCCCGGGTGCGCCGGCGGCCGGGTGGCAGCCGCTCGGCCGCGGCTGCCAGCTCGGCGAGGCGTACCGCGGTCAGGTGCTCGACGGCCGCCACGACCAGCGTCTCCTTCGAGGGGAAGTGGTGCAGCTGCGCGCCGCGACTCACGCCGGCCCGCTCGGAGACCAGCGTCGTCGACGTACCGCGGTACCCGCGCTCCACGAGGCAGTCCACGGTCGCGTCGAGCAGCCGAGCGCGCATCACACGGGTGCGCTCCCCCTGGGGCACCCGGGCGGGCTGGCCGTCGGGGGAGTCGTCGCGCACAGCGCCATCGTCGGTGCTGGGAAACAAACAGTCAAGCCTGTCGGTTTCTAGAGGCCCGGCGCGTGCCCGCGGCTCGGCGGAGGGTTGCGGCGGGATGCGAGGATGTCGGGGTGCTGCGCGCCGCGACCGCCGCCGACCTGACCGCCCTGCGCGACCTCGAGCGCGCGGCCAACCTGGCGGCGCTTCGGCACGTCTTCCCGCCCGACCGGTTCCCGTTCCCCGACGAGGACGTGCTGGCCCGGTGGGCCCTGGTGCTCGCCGACGACGACGTCGAGGTGCTCGTGCTCGACGGCGACGACGGCGGGCTGGTGCTGCTGGCGGCCTACGACTCGAGCACGCTGCGGCACCTCGCCGTCCACCCCGACCACTGGGGACGGGGCCTGGCGTCGTACGCCGTCGAGGTGGTGCTGCACGCCATGGACCTGCGCGGCACCGTCGAGGCGCACCTGTGGTGCCTCGCCGACAACCACCGCGCCCGCCGGCTCTACCACCGGCTCGGCTGGCACCCGACCGACGAGTGCCGTGCGGCGCCGTGGCCGCCGCACCCCACCGAGATGCGCTACCGCCGCCTCGTCATCGCCTCGGAGCGCTAGCCGTGGCCGCGGAGCTGCTCGCGGCCGGCAGCGCGCGAGGGCGCTGGGTGCTCGCCGCGGCGGTTCTCGGCTCCGGCATGGCGCTCCTCGACGGAACCGTGGTGAACATCGCCCTGCGTCGGGTCGGCACCGACCTGCACGCGTCGATGGCCGAGCTGCAGTGGGTGGTGAACGCCTACCTGCTCGCACTCGCCAGCCTGATCCTGGTCGGCGGGTCCCTCGGCGACCATCTGGGCCGGCGCCGGGTGTTCATGATCGGCGTGACCTGGTTCGCCGCGGCGTCGGCGCTGTGCGGGCTCGCCCAGTCGCCGGGCCAGCTCGTCGTCGCGCGGCTGGTGCAGGGCGTCGGCGCCGCGCTGCTGACCCCCGGCAGCCTCGCGATGATCCAGGGTTCGTTCCGCGCCGCCGACCGCGGTCGCGTCATCGGCCAGTGGGCCGGCCTCGGAGGGGTCGCGGCCGCCATCGGGCCGGTGCTGGGTGGCTGGATCGTCGACAACGCGAGCTGGCGCTGGATCTTCCTCATCAACGTGCCGGTGGCTGCTGTCGTGCTGGTCATCTCCGCGCGGCACGTGCCGGAGAGCCGCGACCCGCAGGCCCGCAGGAGCTTCGACGTCGCCGGGGCGCTGCTCGGCGCGGCCGGGCTCGGCGCCCTCACCTACGCACTCATCGAGTCCGGCTCCCAGCCGACGGCGGTCGTCGCCGGCACCGCGCTCCTCGGCGCAGTGTGCATGGTCGCCTTCGTGGCGCTCGAGCGGCGCCGAGCCGACGCACTGGTGCCGATGCACCTGTTCGGCTCCCGCACCTTCTCTGTCGCGAACGCGATGACGCTGCTGGTGTACGGGGCCCTGGGCGCCCTGCTGTTCTTCCTCGTCCTGCAGCTGCAGGTCACCACCGGCTGGAGCCCACTGGCCGCGGGGCTCGCGACCGTGCCGATCACGGTCTGCATGCTGCTGCTGTCCGGGCGCTCCGGCGCGCTCGCCACCCGGATCGGGCCGCGCCTGCCGCTGTCGGTCGGGCCGGTGGTGTGCGGCATCGGGGTGCTCCTGCTGCGCGGCGTCGATGCCGACACGTCGTACCTCACCGGCGTGCTCCCGGGCATGCTGGTGTTCGCGCTCGGACTGGTGACCCTGGTGGCCCCGCTGACCGCGAGCGTGCTCGCGGCAGCGCCGGACCGGTTCGCGGGCATCGCCAGCGGGATCAACAACGCCGTCGCCCGGACCGGGTCGCTGCTCGCGGTCGCCGCACTGCCCGGCCTGGTCGGCATCACCGGCGCCGCCTACCAGGACCCCGCGGTGTTCTCGGCCGGCTACCGGCAGGCGCTGCTGGTGTGCGGGATGCTGCTGGTCGCCGGTGGGGTGATCAGCTTCGTGGGACTGCCCGCCACACCCGCTGCGTCACCTGCTTCCACACCGGCGCGCCGGTGACCCGGCGGCGCGCGGCTCGACGCTCCCGCTCGATCTCGGCGAAGTAGGCGTGGAAGTCGACCTCGATGGTGTGCCGCTTCGAGGCGACGAAGCGCCGCCGGATGTGCTCGTCGTACTCCTCGACCTGACGCAGCATCGCCTCCCGAGAGGGCAGCGCGCCGGCGCCTTCGACGAGGTCGGCGACCCACTCGGCCTGCACCTCGGCCAGCGGCATGATCGCGCCCAGCGGCTGGATCAGGCCGAGGAAGTACAGCCCGTCGTGGTCGGGATGCACCACCCGGCGGTAGAGGTCGACGTGGTTGTCCTCGGCGCGGACCACCGTGTCGTCGAGGAACGGGAAGCTGACCCGGTACCCGGTGCAGTACACGACCGTGTCGACCTCGGCGGCCGACCCGTCGACGAAGAACACCTTCGACCCCTCGAAGCGGTCGATCGTCGGCTTCACCGTGATGTCGCCGTGCCCCAGCCGCGAGAGCAGGTCGTCGCTGACCGTGGGATGGGCGTGCAGCACCGCGTGGTCCGGCTTCGGCAGGCCGTAGTCGGTCACCCTGCCCTGGGTGAGCCGCAGGGTCAGGGCCATCGTCGCCTGCTGCACGGCGAGCGGCATCCGGGCGACCACCGAGTCGGTCAGGTGGTCGGTGGGCACCCCGAGGACGAACTTCGGGATCACATGCGCCCCGCGCCGCATCGCCAGGTAGGTCTGGTCGGCCACCCGCGACGACTCGACCGCGATGTCGCAGGCCGAGTTGCCGATGCCGAGCACCAGCACCCGCTTGTCGGCGAGCACGTCGGGGGTCTTGTAGTGGTGCGCGTGCAGCTGCTCGCCCGGGAAGGTCTCGGCCCCGGGGAACGCCGGCTCCGGCCAGCGCGGGTCCCAGTGGTGCCCGTTCGCCACCACGACGTTCCGGTAGCGGTGCGTCGACTCCTCGCCGGTGTCCCGGTCCCGCACGGTCACCGCGTAGCCCTCGTCGAGCGGGACGACGTGCACCACCTCGGCGCGGAACCGGATCCGGTCCCGGAAGCCGAAGTGGTCGACGTAGTCGTCGAAGTAGGCGGCGATCTGCCAGTGGCTCGGGTAGTCGGGGTACTCCTCCGGCATCGGGTAGGTGCGGTACTCCATGAGCTGCCGCGAGGTGTTGATGTGCAGCGAGCGGTACGCCGACGACATGCCGTTGTCGTTGAGGTACCGCCAGTTGCCGCCGACCTCGCTGCCGGCCTCGAAGCAGTCGAAGGGGATGCCGCGCGCGTGCAGCACCTGCGCCGCCGCGATGCCCGAGGAGCCGGCGCCGACCACGCACACCTGCTTGTCCATGCCAGTCTCCTGTGCTCTCGCCACTGGCCCCCGTCGCGCCTCCAGAGTGCCAGAACGTGTTCTAGGGTGCGAGCGTGCCGTTCCCGTCACCGCCCTGGAACCTTCGCCCGCAGCTGTGGCTCTCGCTCTTCGCGGTTCGCGACAGTGGCCGGCCGGACCGGCCCGCAGCCCTGTACGGCGCCGCTTTCGTGGACTACCGGCAGGGCGGAGTGCTGGCCTACCACGAGCTGCTCGTCGCCCGCCCGGTCCGCCGCGGCTCGGCACTGCGGATCCGGATCACCGACATCTGGGTGGACTCGGTGGCCTCCCGCGACGGCGGCCGGACGCTGTGGGCGATCCCGAAGGAGCTGGCCGACCTCACCTTGACCTCCACCGGCGCAACAGGCTCACGTCCGGAGCAGTCGACCTGGCGCGCCGCGGGCATCGCCTCGGCAACCTTCGCCGCGCCGCCGGCGGGTCCACGGCTGCCGTTCCTGGCCACGGCCTCGCAGGTGCGCGGCGACGGGTCGGCCGTCGACACCCGGATGTCGGGCTCGGCGCGGCCGACGCCCTGCCGGGCGAGCTGGGACTTCGACGCGACCGGGCCCCTGGCCTGGCTGCACGACCGGTCACCGGTGGCCTCGTTCCGGCTGCGGGACGCCCGGCTGACGTTCGGCGGCTGACTGCCACCGCCATTCCGACCGGCACTCGACCGAACACCGGGCCGGCTCACGCGGGGCCCGCCTCACCTCGCGCCGCGAGTGCCGGTCCGAGTGGTCGGACCCGCCGGCTGACAGGGTGGTTCCGGGCATGGGTGCGCTCGTGTCGTGGCTCGGTCGGTCATCGGTAGGTGATCAGCTCCCGCTGCGCGGTCTCGAGGTGGCCGTGCTCGTTGAAGGAGACGACGGTCGCGCCGCGCCGTCCGAGGACCACCTTGGTCACCGACGCGTTGACCGTCACCGGGTTGAGCTGGGCCCACACCGCGGCGCCGCCACCCAGCAGCGTCGCGGTCACCCACGACACCGGCCCGCCCGAGGTGACCACGACGGCCGTGCGCGAGGGGCCCAGCCCGGCGACGGTACGGCGCAGCGCGGAGTCCACGCGGGCGCCGAAGTCGGTGAAGCTCTCGTCGTACTCGTCGGCGTGCGCGCCCGCGGTCCAGCGGCGGGTGGCCGCCTCGAACCACTGCTGGAACTGCGCGCGGGTCGGCTCCTCGCCCTCCCCGACCGCCGGAGGGTGCAGGTCGAGCATCTGCCGGTGGTCGAACTCGTCCCAGCCGCGGTCCTCGGAGACCCTGAGCGCCCAGCCCGCGCCGTCGAGCAGCGCCGCGGCGCTCTCCCGGTGCCGGCGCATCCCGCCGCGGACCACCACGTCCGGCCGGACGCCCCGGTCCGCCCACGCACGGCCGAGCAGCCGGCACTGCTGCTCACCGGTCGGCGACAGCCGGTCGTAGTCGGCGGCGCCCCAGGACGCCTGGCCGTGCCGGACCAGCAGCACGACGCTCATGCCGGGCTCACCCGAGCCCGGCCAGCCGGACGCAGCGCGCCTCGAGGTAGTCGACCATCGGCCGGAACCTGGCGTAGGCCTCGTTGGTCGTCTGGCCGTGGTGGAAGCGGTAGTAGATCTGCTGGGCGATCACGGCCAGCCGGAAGAGGCCGAAGACCTCGTAGAACGTCCACTGCTCGGGCGTCACGGTGCGCCCGGTGCGCGCGCCGTACGCCGCGACCATCTCCGCCCGGGTGAGCATCCCCGGCAGGTGCGTCGGCTGGAGGCGCCCCGCCACGAACGGCTCGTCGTCGTCGGCCTGCACCCAGTACGCCATCGCGCCGGCGAGGTCCATCAGCGGGTCCCCGAGCGTGGCCATCTCCCAGTCGAGCACGCCGACGATCCGCGGCGGGCGGCCCGGCGCGAGCACCACGTTGTCGAGCCGGAAGTCGTTGTGGATCACGCAGGTGCCGGCGTCGGGCGGCTGGTGCTCGTCGAGCCAGGTCATCACGGCCTCGAGGTCGCCGACGTCCTCGGTGCGGGCCCGGCGGAACCGCTCGGACCATCCGGCGACCTGGCGCGCCACGTAGCCGCTGCCCCTGCCCAGCTCCTCGAGGCCGGCGCGTGCGGGGTCCACGGCGTGCAGCTCGACGAGCACGTCGACGAGCTGTTCGCACAGCGCGGTGGCCTCCTCGGGCCCGAGCGCCATGCCGGGGGGGAGGTCGCGGCGCAGGATCGGGCCGGGAAGGCGCTCCATGACGTAGAACTCCGAGCCGAGCACGTCCGGGTCGTCGCAGAACGCCACCATCGGCGCGACGTACGGGAAGACCGGCGCGAGCCGCGACTGGATCGTGAACTCGCGGCGCATGTCGTGCGCGCTGCGCGCCTTCGCACCGCTCGGCGGCCGGCGCAGGATCAGGTCCTGACCGGGGTACCGCAGCAGGTAGGTCAGGTTCGATGCGCCACCGGGGAACTGGCGCAGCTCCGGCACCTCGTCCAGCCCGGGACGGCCGGCGTGCGCGCGCAGCCACCGGGCCACCGCCTCGACGTCGAAGGCGTCCTCGGCACGGACCTCGGTCGTCCCCTCGGTCATGCGCTCCCCTCCTGGCGTGCCCGGGCCCGCTCGGCCGTGCGGCGCATCTGCGTGGCGTAGCCTTCCCGGTCCGAGCACTTCAGCGCGTACGCCGCGCGCGCTGGCTCGTCGGGCAGCACGACCTCCTCACCGCGGTCGAGCGCGTCGAGCACGGCCGCGGCGATGTCGTCGGCGGACAGCGGCGACTCCTCGACGAGGCGCGACATCGTTGCCGCGATGTCGGTGTCGCCGCCGCACATCGAGCTCAGCAGGTTCGTCCGGAAGTACGACGGGCAGACGACCGTGCAGCCCACTCCCCAGGGCGCCAGCTCGTGGGCGAGCGTCTCGCTGAACGCCACGACGGCAGCCTTCACCGCGTTGTACGAGCCCATGCCGGGTGGGTGCACGAGGCCGGCGAGCGAGGCCACGTTGACGATCCGGCCGGCGCCCTGACGCTTCAGACCGGGCACGAACGTCCGGCTCCCCCGGACCACGCCGAAGAGGTTGATGTCGGTGATCGCCTCCCACTCCTCGAGCGTGCAGAGCTCGACGCGACCGCCGCCCGCGACACCGGCGTTGTTGACCAGCACGTCGAGCCCGCCCCACGACGTCTCGACCTGGTCCCGGGCCGCCTGCCAGTCGTCCTCGCTGCGCACGTCGAGGCGCCGGTAGCCGACCTCCGGCAGCCCGGCAAGCGACGTGGGCCGGTCGGCGGCCAGGTCGGTGGCGAGCACCCGGTCGCCGCGGGCGGCGAACCGGGTGACCAGCGCGAGGCCGAGCCCCGAGGCGGCGCCCGTCACCAGGACCCGTGCGGTCACCGGTACTTGGCCAGCTCGACGCGGGCGACCACGCCCCGGTGCACCTCGTCCGGGCCGTCGGCCAGCCGCAGCGACCGGGCGCTGGTCCAGGCCGCGGCGAGCGGAAGGTCGTCGGCGATCCCCGCGCCGCCGTGCATCTGGATCGCCAGGTCGACCACCGACTGGGCCATCTGGGGGACCGCCACCTTGATCTGGCTGACCTCGGACAGCGCCGCGGCCGGGCCTCCGGTGTCCAGCAGCCAGGCGGTCCGCTGCACCAGCAGCCGCGCCTGGTCGATCGCCATCCGGGCGTCGGCGATCCGCTCGCGGTTGCCGCCGAGGTTCACCAGCGGCTTGCCGAACGCGGTGCGCTCGAGGCCTCGGCGGCAGGCCCGCTCCAGGGCCATCTCGGCCAGCCCGATGAGCCGCATGCAGTGGTGCACCCGGCCGGGACCGAGCCGGCCCTGCGCGATCTCGAACGCCCGGCCGGGCCCGGCGATGATGTTGCCGGTCGGCACCCGGACGTCGGTGAACGACACCTCGCCGTGCCCGAACGGCTCGTCGTACATCCCCATCGCGGTCAGCATCCGCTCCACCGTCACGCCCGGGGCGTCCCGCGGGACCAGCACCATGGAGTGCCGCGAGTGCCGGTCCGCGCCGGGGTCGGTCAGTCCCATGAACACGTAGATCGAGCAGTCCGGGTGGCCGGCGCCGGTCGACCACCACTTCCGCCCGTTCACGACGACCTCGTCCCCGTCGACGACCGCGGTCGCCTCCATGTTCGTCGCGTCGGAGGAGGCGACGCCGGGCTCGGTCATCGCGAACGCGCTGCGGATCCGGCCGTCGAGCAGGGGCTCGAGCCACTCCCTGCGCTGAGCCTCGTCGCCGTAGCGCAGCAGCACCTCCATGTTGCCGGTGTCCGGGGCGTTGCAGTTGAAGACGTGCGGCGCGATGGCGGACCGGCCGGTGAGCTCGGCGATCGGCGCGTAGTCGACGTTGCTGAGACCGGTGCCGCCTGCGGTGCCGAACCGGGCGGCGTACTCACCGGCATGTGCGGCGGGCAGGAAGAGGTTCCACAGCCCCTTCGCCCGAGCCTTGGCCTGGAGCTCGGCGAGGACCGGCAGCGGCGTCCACGGGTCGCCCGCGCCCTCCCGCAGCGCCGCGAGGTCGCGGTGGTACTGCGGCTCGACCGGCTCGACCTCCTCGGCCAGGAAGGTCCGGACCTGCTCGGTGAGCTCGGCGGCGCGCGGCGAGGGTGAGAACTCCATGCCTTGACCCTAGAGCGTTGTTGAGCAATGCTCAACGGAATGCGCGACCGATCGGAGAGGCCCGGGCCGGTCACCGGGCGTCGGTCCCGGCTGAGTGCCGACGACCGCCGCCGGCAGCTGGTCTCCATCGGCCTCGCCAAGCTCGTCGACACCCCGATCTGCGACCTCTCGGTCGACGAGGTGGCCGCCGAGGCCGGCATCTCCCGAGGGCTGCTGTTCCACTACTTCGCGACCAAGCGGGCGTTCTACGTGGCCTGCGTCGAGGCCGCCGGGCGCCGGATGCTGCGCACCACCGCGCCGGACACCACGCTTGCCCCCCACGAGCAGACCGCCGCCATGGTCCGGCGGTACGTCGAGCAGGTGGCCCGACGCCGCGCCTTCTACCTGTCGCTGCTGCACGGCACCGGCGGCGGCGATGCCGACGTGGTCGCGGTCTACGACGGCATCCGGGCCGCCTTCACGGCCCGGGTCACCGACGCGCTCGCGCTGCCCGGGTCGGCTGACCGGGTCGTGCACGCCTGGTGGGCCTACGTCGAGGACCACGCCCTGGCCTGGTCCGCCGCGCCCGTCCAGGACCGGGTGCCCGACCTCGACGCGCTGGTGGCGCACTGCGTCGGCGCGCTCCCCCTCCTGCTGGGCCTCGGCTGGACCGCCGACGGTGGGAGGGAGGGCGGGTCCGGCACGGGCGCCGTCGGTCACCGCGTTTCCGGGTGATGGCCCCGGGTACGACCGACGCGACGAGAGGAGCACCGGATGGCACCGACCGATGCCGTGGTGATCGGCAGCGGTCCCAACGGCCTGGTCGCCGCGAACCTGCTGGCCGACGCCGGCTGGGACGTGGTGCTCCTGGAGAGCCAGCCGACCCCGGGGGGCGCCGTGCGCAGTGACTCCTCGGTGCACCCGGGGTTCGTCCACGACACCTACAGCGCGTTCTACCCGCTGGCGATGGCCTCGCCGACGATCGGGCGGATGCGGCTCGAGAGCCACGGCCTGCGCTGGGTGCACGCGCCCGCGGTCGCCGGCTCGCCGTACGCCGACGGGCACTGGGCGCTGCTGCACCGCGACCGGTACGACACCGCGGCCGAGCTCGACGCGCTGCACCCCGGCGACGGCGACGCCTACCTCGACCTGGTCCGCGCCTGGGACCGGCTCGGCTCCCGGGTGCTCGGCGCGATGCTGACGCCGTTCCCACCGGTCCGCAACGGCGCCGGGGTGCTCGCCCGTCTGCCTCGCGCCGGCGGACTGTCGTTCCTCCGCACCGTGCTCTCGCCCCTGCGCGCCATGGTCGACGAGCGGTTCAGCGGGCCCGAGGCGAAGATGCTGTTCGCCGGCAACGCGGCGCACGCCGACATCGCGATGGACTCGCCGGGCTCCGGCCTGATGGGGCTGATCCTGGTGATGCTCGGGCAGACCTACGGGTTCCCGGTGCCCGAGGGCGGAGCCGGGATGCTCTCCTCGGCGCTGAGCCGGCGGTTCACCGCCCTCGGCGGCGAGCTCCGCACCAGCAGCCGGGTCACCGAGGTGCTGGTCCGCGACGGCCGGGCGTACGGCGTGCGCACCGAGGGCGGCGACGTCGTCGAGGCGCGGCGTGCAGTGCTCGCCGACGTGCCCGCTCCCGCGCTGTACGGCGGGCTGGTCTCCTGGTCCGAGCTGCCGGCACGGGTGCAAACGAAGATGCGGTGCTTCGAGTGGGACCCCGGCACGGTCAAGGTCGACTGGGCACTGGACGGGCAGGTGCCGTGGCAGGGCGCCCCGTCCCGGCTGCCCGGCACCGTGCACCTCGCCGAGACCGTCGCGGAGGTGGCGCAGGGTCAGCTCGAGCTCGCCAACGGGGCGGTTCCCGGCCGGCCGTTCCTGCTCATGGGGCAGATGGCCGCCGCGGACCCGACCCGCGCTCCTTCCGGCGCCGAGGCCCTGTGGGCCTACACCCACGTCCCGCAGCGCACCCGCGCGGACGCCGGCGACGGCTCGATCACGGGAGCGTGGGACCACGACGACGCGGAGCGGATGGCCGACCGGATGCAGCAGCGGATCGAGGACTACGCGCCCGGCTTCTCCGCACGGGTGCTCGCGCGCCGGGTCCTGGGGCCCCGGGACATGCAGGCCGGTGACGAGAACCTGGTCAACGGCGCGCTCAACGGCGGCACCGCCAGCCTCCAGCAGCAGCTCGTGTTCCGACCGGTCCCGGGTCTCGGGCGCGCCGAGACGCCGGTCGCGGGGCTGTACCTCGCCTCCGCATCGGCCCATCCGGGCGGCGGGGTGCACGGCGCCTGCGGGTCCAACGCCGCGCGGGCCGCGCTCGCGCACGCCCGGGCCCGGGCGCTGCTCTCGGTCCGGCGCCGGGCATGACGCCGTGACCACGGGGTACCCGACGCCGTGAGTCGAACCACGCGGATCATGCACTGCTCCCCGGAGGCCGTCTTCGACGTGCTCTCCGACGGCTGGTCCTACGCGACCTGGGTCGTGGGCGCTGCCCGGATCCGCAGGGTGGAGGGCAACTTCCCGGACGTGGGCGCCTCGATCCACCACTCCGTGGGGGCCTGGCCGTTCCTGCTGTCGGACACCACCACCGTGGTGGAGGCGGAGCGGCCGCGGCTGGTCACCCTGCGCGTGCGAGCATGGCCGGCCGGCGAGGGCATCGTGCGGATCATGCTCGCGCCCGCCGGTCTCGGCACGGAGGTGACCATCGAGGAGCAGGCGACCGGCGGTCCGGCAACGCGGGTGCCGAGGCGGGCCCAGGACCTCCTGCTGCACGGCCGCAACACCGAGACGCTGTCCCGGCTCGGCTTCCTCGCCGAGAGCGGCGCACGGAGCAAGGTCACGCACTGAGCCGGATCCCTGGGTACGGCTGCGCAGGTCAGCTGGCGACCGTCGCGACCACCCGAGAGCGCGTCTCCGGGTCCGCCCACTCGCCGGCGGTGCGCACCAGGCGGCGGGCCGAGAGGAGCAGGAACGGCAGCGCCAGCCCGACGCAGAGCTCCCAGCTCGCGTGCGCGGCCACCGAGAACACCAGGCCGGTCATCGTGGTGGACAGCGCCAGCCGCGAGGAGTAGCCGACCATCACCAACGGCGGCGCCGGGGTCGCCCGCGCGCTGCGCATGTCGACGGCGAACGGCCGGCGCACCGACCACCGCAGGGAGGTGGCCACCACCGACAGGGTCACGACGAGCGCCGCACACACCACCGCGGCGAGCTGCGAGGCGGTGGGCCGTCCCGCTCGGAGCGACGCGGTGAGCACGGTGACGGTGGTGGCCAGGAGCAGGATCTCGACGAGCACCACGACCCGGGAGGCGAAGGCCTGCCGCGGTCGCGCCGGCAGGCTGTCTCGCCACAGGGCCCCCCGTCCGTCGAGGCACCACGCGTTCACCCCGAACAGCAGCGCGCCGCCGGAGGCGACCAACCCCGGCATGATCGTCAGCATCTCCCACTCCAGACCGCCCGCCAGGGCGACCAGCCCGGGCATCAGCGCGAGCACGAGGAGGCCCCGGCGCAACGGCACGGAGCGCCAGATGCCTACCCGGTCGGTGCGCAGCAGCGCCGCCAGCTCGGAGGCCGGGTTGTCCCGCGGCGTGTGCACCGAGCTCTCGACCCGCAGCTCGTCGCGGGCCGGCCGGGCGACGACGCGTCCGGCCGTCCAGCCACCCGCCAGCACGGCGGCGGCCGCGGTGAGGAGCAGCACGCCGAGGACCTCCAGCAACGGAAGGAGGTGGCCCGCGGCACCGCTCAGCACGCCGATCGTGATCCTCAACGTCGGGCTGTGGTCGAGCAGAGGCACCACCTGGTGGGTGACCACGAGGAGCGCGCCGGCCAGTCCCAGCAGCGCGACGAGCACGCGGACCACGAGCACGCCGTGCGGCCCGCGGCGCACCCACTCGATCACCCAGGCCACCACCTGGGCGAGCGTCGTGGCGGTGAGCAGCCAGAACAGCACCGGCAGCTGGGCGAGCACCAGCGTCCATCTCGCGCCGATGGCGTACGCCGTGGCCCCGAGCAGCACCCAGGCCTGGAGCAGCCACGCGATGTTGAGCGGCGCCATCAGCAGCGCGCCGAGGTGGTCGGTGGTCGGGCTGACCGGGTAGGCGACCGCCTGCTCGCGAGGCAGCAGCTCGCGGCCTCCGCCCGAGGCCGCCGCCGACACGGTGGCGATGACGAGCACCGCGAGGTAGCCGCTGGGCAGCAGCAGCAGCACGTCGCCGCGATGGACATGCCCCTCGGGCACGAACGCCGGCACGGTCGCGGACAGCAGGGTCAGCAGCACGACGACCCCGATACCGGTCATCACCAGCCGGCGGGCCCGGCCGCGCAGCCCCGCGGCCCGGAACCGCAGCAGCGGACCGACGTCGCGGGCGGCGACCGCCCAGCTAGTCGAGGAGAGCGCGGTAGACACCGGCCCCCTCCTCGCCGCTCATCTCGTCCGCCGGCAGGGCTGCAACGGCGCAGCCACCGCGGAGCACGAGCGCGTCGCCACAGGCATGGACGGCGAGCTCGCGCAGGTGCGTGGAGACGAGGACCGCTGCCCCCCGGGCGCGGGCGTCGGCGATGACCTCCATGGTCGCCTCGACGCCGAGCGGGTCGACGCCGTCGAACGGCTCGTCGAGCAGCAGGACGGCCGGGTCGTGGAACGCCGCGAGGACCACCGACATCCGCCGGCCCATGCCGTGGCTGAACCCCGCGGTCACCCGGTGCGCGGCGCCGCCGAGGTCGAAGCGCTCCAGCAGGTCGCGCGCGCGGTCCTCCCATCCGTCGGGCAGCCGGCGCAGCCGGGCCGCGAGCTGGAGGTGCTCCCAGGGTGTGGCCCGGGGGACCAGACCGCCGACGTCCGGGCAGTAGCCGGTGGCCCGCTTCACCGCGAGGGTCTCGTCGCGGATGTCGAACCCGGCGACCCGCACCAGACCGCCGGTCGGCGGGATCACCCCCGCGAGCACCCGCATCGTCGTCGACTTGCCGGCGCCGTTGCGGCCGAGCAGGGCCGTGGCGCTGCCGGCGGGGACGGCGAGGTCGATGCCGCGCACGGCGTCGACGGAGCCGAACCGCACCCAGAGCGCGTGGACGTCGACGACGGCGGAGGACACTGTCCCAGTGTGGCAACCAGGCGCCCGGCGTGGCGCCGATTCCGACAAACCGGGCGGTCAGAACCTCTCGCCGGCCGCCGCCTTGGCCACCAGGTACGCCGGTGGCTCGAAGCGGGTCCCGTACGCCGCGGCGAGCTCGCGGGCGCGGGCCACGAAGCCCGGCAGCCCGCCGTCGTACCCCTGCATGTACTGCACCGTGCCGCCGTACAGCGGAGGGAAGCCGATGCCGAGCACGGACCCGATGTTCGCGGCCGCGGCGGAGTCCAGGACGCCCTCGGCGAAGCAGCGGGCGGTCTCCAGCGCCATCGCGAACAGGTAGCGCTCCTCGATGTCGACCAGAGGCACGCCCGCGTCCGCGCGGGCGAACTGCTCGCGCAGCCCGGGCCAGAGCCGCTTCGGGGCGTCCCGCGGGTAGTCGTAGAAGCCCGCGCCCGCCGCCTTGCCCGGCCGGCCGAGCTCGTCGACCATGCGGTCGATGGTGGCCGTGCCCGGCTGGGCGGGGAGGGTGCGTCCCTCGGCCTCGGCCGCCCGCTCGGCGGCCCTGCGGATGTGCTGGGTCAGCGTCAGGGACACCTCGTCGAGCATCGCCAGCGGGGGTGCCGGGAAGCCGGCCATCGTCGCGGCGCGCTCGACGGTCTGCGGGTCGACGCCCTCCTCGACGAGCGCCACGGCCTCCAGGATCAGCGTGCCGTAGACCCGGGAGGTGTAGAAGCCGCGGCTGTCGTTGACCACGATCGGCGTCTTCCCGATCTGCTGGACCACGTCGATGGCGCGAGCCACCGTCTCCGGGCTGGTCCGCTCGCCTCTGATGATCTCCACCAGCTGCATCTTGTCGACGGGCGAGAAGAAGTGCATGCCGATGAAGTCCTCCGGTCGCCTGACGCCACGCGCCAGCTCGGAGATCGGCAGCGTCGAGGTGTTCGACGCCAGCAGCGCGTCCGGGTGCACCACGTCCTGCACGTCGGCGTACACCGCGGTCTTCAGCGCGGGATCCTCGAACACCGCCTCGACCAGCACGTCGCAGCCCTTGAGGTCGGACGGGTTGTCGGTGGGCACGATCCGGTCGAGGACCTGCTGCCTCTGCTCCTCGGTGACCCGGCCGCGGGCCACCTGCTTGTCGAGGAGCGTGGCCGAGTGCGCCTTGCCCTTCTCGGCCCGCTCGAGGCTGACGTCCTCGAGCACCACGTCGATGCCGGCCCGGGCCGCCGAGTAGGCGATCCCCGCGCCCATCATCCCGGCGCCGATCACGGCCATCCGCGCGGCCTTGAACTCCGGGACGCCCTGCGGTCGCAGGGCGCCGGACCTGATCGACTGGAGGTCGAAGAAGAACGCCTGGATCATGTTCTTCGCGATCTGTCCGACGGCCAGGCCGACCAGGTAGCGCGACTCGATGCGCAGCGCGGTGTCCACGTCGACCTGGGAGCCCTCGACGGCGGCGCTCAGGATCGCCCGCGGCGCGGGGTACGGCGCGCCCTTGCTCTGCTTGCGCAGCGTCGCGGGGAACGCCGGCAGCATCGCGGCCAGCCTCGGCGAGGACGGCGTGCCGCCGGGCATCCGGTAGCCGGGCCGGTCCCAGGGCTGCGTGCAGGCCTCCGGATCGTCGCGGTGCGCGAGCACCCAGGCCCGCGCGGCGGGGAGGAGCTGGTCCCGGTCGGCGACGACCTCGTCGACCAGCCCCTTGTCCAGCGCCCGCGCCGGAGTGAACCTGGTGCCGGGCAGCAGCACGTCGGTGAGCGCGGTGGCGAGCCCGAGCATCCGGGTGACCCGGGTCACGCCGCCGCCGCCGGGCAGCAGACCCAGAGTGACCTCCGGCAGGCCGACGACCGCGGCGTCGTCGGCCACGACGATCCTGCGGTGGCACGCCAGCGTGATCTCGTACCCGCCGCCGAGCGCGGCCCCGTTGACCGCGGCCACCACCGGCCTGCCGAGCCTCTCGAGGCGCCGCAGCTGGGCCTTGACCGTCTCGAGGTGCTCGAACACCGTCGCGGCGTCGTCGGGGCCGTAGCCGAGCACGTCATCGAGGTTCGCGCCGGCGAAGAAGGTCTTCTTCGCACTCGTCACCACCACCCCGGCGATCTCGTCCTTCTCGGCCTCCAGACGGCGCACGGCCGCCTCCATGGAGCGCCCGTACAGCTCGTTCATCGTGTTCGCGCCGGCGGCCGGGTCGTCGAGGGTCAGGACGACGACCCCGTCCGCGTCCCGCTCGTAGCGCACCGCGCTCAGGTCCTTCTGCTCGCTCATGTTCTCCGGTCAGCCCTTCCGTGCGGGTCAGATGCGCTCGACGATGGTGGCGATGCCCATGCCCCCGCCGACGCAGAGCGTGGCGAGTCCGTACCGCAGGTCGCGCCGCTCGAGCTCGTCGACGAGGGTGCCGAGGATCATCGCCCCCGTAGCGCCGAGCGGGTGGCCGAGCGCGATGGCCCCGCCGTTGACGTTGACCTTCTCGGCGGGCAGGTCGAGGTCCCGCATGAACCGCATGGCGACGGCCGCGAACGCCTCGTTGATCTCGTACAGGTCGATGTCCGCAGGGCTCATCCCGGCCCTCGCCAGCGCCTTGCGGGAGGCGGGGGCCGGCCCGGTGAGCATGATCGTCGGGTCGGCGCCGGACACCGCGGCGGAGACGACCCGGGCGCGCGGCGTGAGGCCGAGGTCCCGGCCGACCTGCTCGTTGCCGACCGCGACGAGCGCGGCGCCGTCGACGATGCCCGAGGAGTTGCCCGCGTGGTGGACGTGGTCGATCGCCTCGACCCAGTGGTACTTCTCCAGCGCCACCGCGTCGAAGCCGCCCTGCTCGCCGATCGCCGCGAAGCTGGGCCGAAGGCCGGCGAGGCTCTCCGCGGTCGTGCCGGGCCGCAGGTGCTCGTCGCGCTCGAGCACCACGAGCCCGTTGCGATCGCGGACCGGGACCACGGAGCGGTCGAAGAGACCGTTCGCCTGGGCCTTCGCCGCCCGCGCCTGCGACTCGGCCGCGAACGTGTCGACGTCCGTGCGGCTGAAGCCCTCGAGCGTGGCGATCAGGTCCGCACCGATGCCCTGGGGGACGAACGAGGTGCGCAGCGCGGTGGCCGGGTCCATCGCCCACGGACCGCCGTCGGAGCCCATCGGCACCCGGGACATCGACTCGACGCCGCCGGCCAGGATCAGGTCCTCGAAGCCGGACCGGACCCGCGCGGCGGCCTGGTTCACCGCCTCCAGCCCGGAGGAGCAGAACCGGTTGAGCTGGACGCCGGCCACGGTCTCGGGGTAGCCCGCCGCCAGCGCCGCGGTCTTCGCGACGTCACTGCCCTGGTCGCCGATCGGGGTCACCACGCCGAGCACCACGTCGTCGACGCGGTGCGGGTCGAGCCCGGGGTTGCGGACCCGGATCTCCTCGAGCAGACCGACGACGAGGTCCACGGGCTTCACCTCGTGGAGCGACCCGTTCTGCTTGCCTCTCCCCCGGGGGGTCCGGATCGCGTCGTACACGTAGGCCTCGGATACCTCTGGCATGGGCCGGTCCTTCGCTGCTCGGGGAGTCGGGTGGCGCTGGCCCGATTGTGACACTCATACTGTTAGCGTCGTCAACACTGCGTGACCTACGTCGCCCGTGCCCACGTCGCCCGTGCCCACGTCGCCCGTGCCGGAAGGACCGTCGATGCCTGTCTCGCCCGAGTTCGCCGTCGGCGAGCTGCTGACGCTCGACGAGGTCACCGAGCGGGTGGGGATGAGCGTGCGCAACATCCGGTTCTACACCACCAAGGGCCTGGTGCCGCCGCCGATCCGCCGTGGCCGTTCCGGCTACTACTCCCCCGACCACATCGCCCGCCTGGAGCTGGTGCGCGAGCTGCAGGCGCACGGCTTCACGCTGTCGGCGATCGAGCGGTACGTCGGGCGGATCCCGGCCGACGCGACCCCGGAGACGATCTCGCTGCACCGCACCCTGCTCGCGCCGTGGATGGCCGAGCTACCCGAGACGCTGTCCCGCCGGGAGCTGGTCAAGCACGCGGGGCGACAGCTCAGCGACGACGACCTGGACACCCTCAACGCGCTCGGCATCGTGTTCGCCACCAAGCAGGGCAGGTACCAGGTCGCGCTGGCGCACCTCTCGGTCGGCGTGGCGCTGCTCGACCTCGGGATGCCGCTCGACGCCGCGATGGCCGCGCACGACATCTTCGCCGCGCACGGCCGCGCGGTCGCCGACGAGCTGACCGAGCTGTTCCGCACCAAGGTGTGGCCGGCCTACCGGGAGGGCGGTGCGTCCGCGGAGCAGCTCCGGGCCCTCGTCGAGCAGTTCAAGCCGGTGTCGGTGGCGGCGCTGGTCACGGCGTACGAGAGCGCGGTCAACGAGACCAAGCGCGAGCTCGTCGTGCGCCGCAGCCTCTGACCGGGAGGCCCTTCCGGCGTCAGTCCTGGACCGCGGCGCCGCTCTCGATCAGCGCCTCGACGTCCTCGACGCCCCAGGCGGCCAGCGCCTCGCGGGTCTGGCCCCCGGGCCGGGAGGGACCGCCGCCCAGGGTCGCGGGCGTGCGCGAGAAGCGTGGCGCCGGGGCGGGCTGTACGACGCCGTCCCGCTCGACGTAGGTCTCGCGAGCCCGCAGGTGAGGGTGCTCCGCGGCCTCGGACATCGGCAGCACGGGCGCGCAGCAGGCGTCCGACCCCTCGAAGGTCGCGGCCCAGGCGGCCTGGGTGCGCTCCCGGAACCGCTCGGCGAGCACCCTCCTGAGCTCCGGCCACTGCTCGGGGTCGTCGCGGTCCGGCACCGGGCCGTCGAGTCCGAGCCGCTCCAGGAACTCGGCGTAGAACTGCGGCTCCAGCGGGCCCACCGCCATGTGCCGGCCGTCGGACGTCTCGTAGACGTCGTAGAAGGGGGCGCCGCCGTCGAGCACGCCGGACGCGCGACGCTCGTGTGCCGTGCCGGAGGCGAGCATCCCGGCGTGCATCGCGCCGAGGTGTGCGACGCCGTCCACGATCGCGGCGTCCACGACCTGCCCCTCGCCACTCACCCGGGCCTCGAGCAGCGCGGCGAGCAGGCCGATCACCAGGTACGTCGACCCTCCGCCGAAGTCGCCGAGCAGGTTGCCGGGGAACTGCGGGCGCTCGGGCGTCTGGCCCAGGCCGTCGAGCATCCCGGACACCGCCAGGTACGTGAGGTCGTGCCCGGCGGTGCGGGCGAGCGGGCCGTCCTGTCCCCAGCCGGTCATCCGCCCGTAGACCAGCCGCGGGTTGTGCGTCCAGCAGTCGTCGGGGCCCAGCCCCAGCCGCTCGGCCGCGCCGGGGCGCAGCCCCTCGACGAGCAGGTCGGCGCGCTCGACCAGCCGCAGCACCGTGCTCACCGCCTCGGCATGCCGCAGGTCCAGCGCAACGCTCGGCCGGCCCCGGGTCAGCACCTCGGTCTCGCGGCGTCCGGCGGTCAGCGTGCCGCCCGGGCGCTCGATCCGGACCACGTCGGCGCCGAGGTCGGCCAGCGTCATGGCGGCGTGCGGTCCGGGGCCGATCCCGGCGATCTCCACCACCCGGATCCCGCGCAGCGGGCCGGTGCCCCGGCCGAGTGCAAGCGTCATGCGGCCGATTGTGACACCACTGCTGTCACCGTCGGCCCAGCTCAGTGATGCGCGTGGTGCATCCCGTGCACGACGGCGTGTCCCTTGCCGCGCGCGATCAGCGCCCGGTTGACCGGGACCGTGACGACGAAAGCCACGGCGAGCGAGAAGGCCAGCGAGCCCCAGAACAGCGAGTCGGTCAGTCCGGCGGCCATCGCTCCCGGCACGACGAGGACGACGAGGCTGTCGACGATCTCCATCACGGTGATCGACACGGTGTCCGAGCCGAGCGCGACCTTGACCGCCGGCCGGAACGGCATCCCGGCGCGCAGGACCGACGACATGGTCAGGCCGTAGCCGAACGCGAAGGCGAGCACGATCGCCAGCAGGATGCTGGGCAGGTCGCCCCAGCCCCACCAGGTCGCCAGCACCATGCCGAGGACCTCACCGATGGCACACCCGGTCAGGCAGTGCAGGGTCGCCGAGACGGCGGTTCTCCATGAGTCGTTCACGGTGGTAGGTATACCCCCCCGGGGTACTCCGGTCAAGGGGCCAGCACGCGTTTGAGGAACTGTCTGGTGCGGTCGTGGGCCGGCGCGGTGAAGATCTGCGACGGCGGCCCCTGCTCGAGGATGGTCCCGCCGTCGAGGAAGCAGACCGAGCTGGCCACGTCGCGGGCGAAGGCCATCTCGTGGGTCGCGAGGATCAGCGTGGTGCCGGCCAGAGCCATGTCCCGCACGATGTCGAGCACCTCCCCGACGAGCTCGGGGTCGAGCGCCGAGGTCACCTCGTCGAGCAGCACCAGTGACGGCTCGGTGGCCAGTGCCCGCACCACGGCGGCCCGCTGCTGCTGGCCGCCGGAGAGCCGGTCCGGGTGGTCGCCGGCCTTGTCCTCCAGGCCGAACCGGGTGAGCAGCTCGGTCGCCCGGTCCCGCGCGTCACGGGCGGAGAGCCCGTGCACCTTGCGTGGCGCCAGCGTGACGTTCTCCATCACGGTCATGTGCGGGAACAGGTTGAAGGACTGGAAGACCATCCCGATGTGCCTGCGGACCTCCCGCTCGTCCACCCGGGGGTCGGTGACCTCCCGGCCCTGGAACCAGATCGAGCCGTCGTCCACCGTCTCGAGCAGGTTCAGGCAGCGCAGCAGCGTCGACTTGCCGCTGCCGGACGAGCCGATCAGGCAGACCACGTCGTGCTGCTCGACGTCGAGGTCGACATCGCGCAGCACCAGCTTCTCGCCGTACGACTTGCGCAGCCCGCGCACCTCGAGCAGCGGCATCTAGCGCGCCCCCGCCCGCTCGCGCCGGGCGTAGCGACGGCCGAGGTAGTCGGTGAACCGGGCCAGTGGGATGGTCAGCGCCACGAAGAACGCGGCCGTGACGAGGTACGGCGTGTAGTTGAAGTGGTAGTTGGCGTAGTCGCGGGCGCTGAAGAACGCCTCGAACACGCCGACCGCCCCGAGCAGCGCGGTGTCCTTCTGCAGGGAGACGAAGTCGTTGAGCAGCGGCGGCACCACCCGGCGTACCGCCTGGGGCAGGACGACGTAGCGCATCGACTGGCCGCGCGAGAGCCCGAGGGCGTCGGCGCTGGCCACCTGCGAGGGGTGCACCGACTCGATGCCGGAGCGGAACACCTCGGCCACGTAGGCGCCGTAGGAGAGCACGAGCGCGACCAGGCCCAGCCAGAAGAAGCTGTTCGTCACGCCCTGGAGCTTCAGCGCCGGGATGCCGAGGCAGAACAGGAACACCACCAGCAGGGTGGGTACGCCGCGGAACAGGTCGGTGTAGACGACGGCCACCGCGCGCAGCGGGAAGAGCGCGGCCGCCCGGGTGCTGCGGACGATGGCGACCAGCGCACCGAGCATCAGGATCAGCGGCTCGGCGGTCATGAAGAGCGCGACGTTGAGCCAGAAGCCCTTGAGGATGGTGGGGAACGCCGCCTTCGCGTCCGGCCAGGAGAAGAACGTGGCCTGCACCCGCGGCCACCCCGGCGAGCTGAGCACCACGGCCAGCACCACCACGAGGCTGACTGCCGTCGCGACGCCCGCGATCGTCGCCGACCTGAGGTTGAGCCGGCGTCGAACCGCCTGCCGCTCGAGCTGCCGCGGGCTGGGCGACCAGTCGCTCACCGGGTGCGCCCGAGGGTCGCCGGCCTCACTTCAGGACCGGGACGTTCACCACGTCGGACAGCCACTGCTTCTCGATGGCGGCGAGCTGACCGGAGTCCTCGAGCTTGCCCAGCGCCTGGTTGACGCAGGGGACGAGCGCGCTGCCCTTGCCGAACAGCATGCCGAACTGCTCGGTCTGCCCGCTCTCGGGCTGGAACTGGCCGACGATCGTGCCCTTCGGGATCTCCACCGCGGTGATGTAGAAGGCGGTCGGCAGGTCGGTGAGGATACCGTCGACCTGTCCGTTCAGCAGCGCCTGCTTCGCCGCGTTGGTGTCGTCGAACACCAACGGGTCGCTCGTCGGCCTGACCACGTCGCGGATCGCGGTCAGCGACGTGGTCCCGGTCTGGGCGCCCAGCTTCAGGTCCTTGAGGTCCGCCAGCGACGTGGCGGAGGCCGCCTTGGAGCCCTTGAGGGCGATGACGGCCTGCGCCGCGGAGTAGTAGCCGTCGGAGAAGTCGACGACCTTGGCGCGCGCCGGGGTGATCGAGATCTGGTTGATGTCGAAGTCGAAGCTCTTGTCGCCGGGCGCGTAGGAGTTGTTGAACGGCTCCTTGACCCAGCTCACCTGGTCCGGGGCGAAGCCGAGCTGCTCGGCATGCCCCGATGCTAAGGCTCTTTCATCCGCCATCTCGGCGGACTGCCCAGGAGCGGCGTGGCCGACGTCACATATGCAACGAGTTGCAGACGTCGCGTGTCGCACCGCAGACTCACTGTCCATGGCCCTCGAGCACGCGATCCTGGTCTCGCTGCGGGAGCGGCCGGCCTCCGGACTCGAGCTGACCCGGCGCTTCGACCGCTCGATCGGGTTCTTCTGGAGCGCGACGCACCAGCAGATCTACCGCGTCCTGGGCCGGATGGAGCGCGCCGGGTGGCTGCGGTCGGCCACCGTCGCGCAGCAGGGCCGCCCGGCCAGGAAGGTCTACCAGGTGGGCGGTGCGGGACGCTCGGAGCTGGAGCGGTGGCTCGCCCAGCCGGCGCCGATGGAGCAGTTCCGCAGCGACCTCGCGGTGAAGCTGCGGGCCGCGTCGTACGGGGGACGCGAGGAGGTGCTGGACCAGGTCCGCGACCACCGGCGCGACCACGCCACCCGGCTGGCGCACTACCAGAGCCTGGCCGACCGGGACTTCCCCGCGCCGGAGGTCCTCTCGGGCCGCGACCTGGACGTCTACCTCGTGCTGCGTGGCGGCATCCGCCTCGAGCAGTTCTGGGTGGACTGGCTGACCGAGTACCTGGACGCCCACGAAGGAGCCCGCTGATGCCCTACCCCCACCTGCTCGCCCCGCTGACGGTCGGCGGGACCACGCTGCGCAACCGCGTGGTGATGGGCTCCATGCACACCGGCATGGAGGACCGGGCGCGCGACCTCCCGGAGCTGGCGGCGTACTTCGCCGAGCGCGCCCGCGGAGGCGTCGGCCTCGCCGTCACCGGCGGGTACGCCCCCGACGTGCAGGGCTGGCTGCTGCCGTTCGGGTCGATGCTCACCCGCCGCAGCCAGGCCGACCGGCACCGCCTGGTCACCGACGCGGTGCACGCCGAGGGCGGCGCGATCGCGCTGCAGGTGCTGCACGCCGGGCGCTACGGCTACAGCCCGCTCAACGTCTCCGCCTCGGCAACCCGCGCCCCGATCAGCCGGTTCAGGGCCCGAGCCCTGAGCGGCCGCGGCGTCGAGCGGACCATCGACCACTTCGTGCAGGCCGCCGTGCTCGCCCGCAGGGCCGGGTACGACGGCGTCGAGATCATGGGCTCCGAGGGCTACCTCGTGAACCAGTTTCTCGCCCCGCGCACCAACCGGCGCACCGACCGCTGGGGTGGCAGCGCGGAGCGCCGGATGCGCTTCCCGGTCGAGATCGTCCGGCGCACCCGCGAGGCGGTCGGCGACGACTTCCTGGTGATGTACCGGATGTCGCTGCTCGACCTGGTGCCCGGCGGGCAGACCTGGGAGGAGACCGTCGCGCTCGCCAAGGCCGTGGAGGCGGCGGGGGCGTCCGTGGTCAACACCGGGATCGGCTGGCACGAGGCACGGGTCCCCACGATCATCACCCAGGTCCCGCGCGGCGCGTGGACGTGGACCACCGCCCGGCTCCGGCCCGAGCTCGGCATCCCGGTGTGCACGTCGAACCGGATCAACACCCCCGAGCTCGCCGAGCAGCTGCTCGCCGACGGCACCGCGGACCTGGTCTCGCTCGCCCGGCCGCTGCTGGCCGACCCGGAGTTCGTCGCCAAGGCGGCCGCCGGTCGCGCCGACGAGATCAACACCTGCATCGCCTGCAACCAGGCCTGCCTGGACCACACCTTCGCGGGCAAGCGCGCCTCCTGCCTGGTCAACCCGCGCGCCGGCCGCGAGACGAGCCTGGTGCTGACCCCGGTCGTCCGGGCCCGGCGGGTGGCGGTCGTCGGGGCCGGGCCGGCCGGACTGGCCACGGCCGTGTCCGCGGCCGAGCGCGGTCACCGGGTGACGCTGTTCGAGGCCGGCCCGGAGCTCGGCGGCCAGTTCCGGCTGGCGATGGCGGTCCCCGGCAAGGAGGAGTTCGCCGAGACGCTGCGCTACTACCGCCGGCGCCTGGAGGTGCTCGGCGTCGACGTACGCCTCGGGATGCGGGCCGGCGTGCCGGACCTGGCCGACCACGACGAGGTCGTCGTCGCCACGGGTGTCGTGCCGCGAGTCGTCGACCTGCCCGGCGCGGACCGGGTCGAGGTGGTGTCGTACGCCGACGTCCTGACCGGCTCGGTGACCGTGGGCCGGCGCGTCGCCGTGGTCGGCGCGGGCGGCATCGGGGTGGACGTCAGCCACTTCCTGGTCCATGACCCCGCCGAGACCCGCGACGACTGGTTCGCGCACTGGGGCGTCGGCGACCCCGCGCTGCAGCCCGGCGGCCTGACCGAGAAGAAGCCGCGGGTGCCGGCGCGCGAGGTCTTCCTGCTGCAGCGCAAGCGCACGCCGATCGGCGCCGGGCTCGGCAAGACCTCGGGCTGGGCGCACCGGGCCGTGCTGCGCGACTCCGGCGTCCAGCTGCTGCCCGGCGTGACCTACGACCGGGTCGACGAGGCCGGCCTGCACATCCGGGTCGGCGCGACCGGCTCGGCGCCCGGGGAGCCGCGGGTCCTCGCCGTGGACCACGTCGTGGTGTGCGCCGGCCAGGAGTCGGTGCGCGGGCTGTACGACGACCTGGTGGCGGCCGGCGCGGCGGCGCACCTGGTCGGCGGCGCGGATGTCGCGGCCGAGCTCGACGCCGAGCGGGCCATCGAGCAGGGAACGCGGCTCGCCGCGGCGCTCTGATCCGCAGGACCACACCACCCCCTACCTGGCCCCCGACACCGGTGGGCCGCCCGGCCAGACCCGCGCAGACAACCTCGGCGCCGCAGCCTGACTCGTCGTCAGGCGTGCGCCTCGCCGAGGTCCTCGTGCTCCCGATGGCTCTCGGGCTCGATCTGCACCGTGACGTGGTCGAGCGCGAAGTGCTCGGCCAGGCAGCCGCTCACCTCGTCGAGCAGCCCACCGATGCCTTGCTCCTCGAGAACCGCGTCGCTCACCGTGACGTGCGCGGACAGCGAGGGCATCCCGCTGGTGATCGTCCAGGCGTGCAGGTCGTGCACGTCAACGACCCCGGGCACCCGGTGGAGATGCTGCCGGACGTCGTCGAGGTCGAGGTGCCGCGGCGCCGCCTCGAGGAGCACCTCGACGGCGTCACGCAGCAGCGCGAAGGACCGCGGCAGGATCGCGACGGCGATGACCAGCGACGCGAGCGGGTCCGCGCGGAGCCAGCCCGTGGCCATGATCACCAGCGCGGCGGCCACCACCGCCGCGGAGCCGAGCAGATCGCCCAGCACCTCGAGGTAGGCACCCCGCATGTTGAGCGACTCGCCGCGCCGCGCGGTCAGCAGCAGCAGGGAGATCCCGTTGGCCACGAGCCCGACCAGCGCGAAGACCAGCATCGGCCCGACCTCGACGGGCGTCGGGCTCACCAGCCGCCGCACCCCCTCGACGGCGAGGTAGCCGCAGACTCCCAGGAGCACGACCGCGTTGACCAGCGCCGCGAGGATCTCCGCCCGGTGCAGGCCGAAGGTCCGCTGGGGGCTGGGCGGCCGGGTCGCGGCGTACGACGCGGAGAGCGCGAGCCCGATGGCGAGCCCGTCGGTGACGACGTGCCCGGCATCGGCCAGCAACGCCAGCGAGCCGCTGACCCAGGCGCCGACCACCTCCACCACGACGACGACCGCGGTGACGCCGAGCACGAGCAGCAGCCGTGACCGGTCCTGGGCACGACCGGCCGCGTGCCCGTGCTGATGCCCCGCGCCCATGCAGTGAAGGTTACGGTGTGCCCGAAGACCTCGAGCTCCGAGAGGTCCGCGACAGAACCCGGCGACGCGGCGGAGCTTCCCGGGCCGCGCCGGTCAGCGAGGGCCGCGCACCGCGACGATCGCGAGCGCCACGCCGAGCCCGGCCACGAGCGGTCCGAGGATCGCCCAGACCTGCACGCCGGTCATCGCGCTGCCCTTGAGGTACCCCAGGCCCTGGAGTGTCCAGACCGCGCCGACGACCATCATCAGCCCGGCGAGGGTCAGCACCACCGTCTTCCGCACCACGCGAGGACTTTACCGGGTGGCATTTCGGACCGATGCTCCCGTCAAGCCCATTTCCCTCCATCCTGGGACGACCATGCAGCCGACTCCGTCCACCCCCCGCCTCCGCGCGCTCGCCCTCGCCGCCCTGGTGACGACGCTGCTGGCCCTCGGTGGCCCGGTCGTCGCCGCGTCGGCGAGCACCCCGATCGAGGACTTCGCCTCCTACGACCCGCAGTCGACGTGCTCCCCGGCGGCGAAGCCGGGAACGCTCGCCCTCGCGGACTGGCTGCAGCGCACCTACCCGAGCACCGGGTCGCTCGGGATCAGCCGGCCCTGCTCGGACGCGGGAGTCTCCGAGCACAAGGAGGGCCGGGCCTTCGACTGGGCTGCCGACATCGCCAGCCCTGCGGACAAGGCCGCCGTGCAGAGCTTCCTGCAACGGCTGTTCGCCACCGACGCCGCCGGCAACCAGGACGCGCTGGCCCGGCGGATGGGCATCATGTACCTGATCTGGAACGACCACCTCTACGGCTCGTACCGGCACTTCGCGGCCCGCGACTACCTCGACCCGAGCTGCTCGTCGCGCAAGACCTGCTCGAAGACGCTGCGGCACCGCAACCACGTGCACATCTCGCTGAGCCGGGCCGGGGGCGCCGGTCGGACGAGCTGGTACGTCGGACGGGTGAGCCCGCCAGTGGTCGACCTCTCGCGCACGCCGTACGCCGCCGTCACGGTGCCGGCCGACGGCAGCGTGAGGTACGCCCCGTTCTCGCTCCGCGCCGGGCGGACCTACCAGCTCACGCTCGCCGGCGTGTACGGCTACGGCAGCCCGAGCCAGGTGGCGGACCCCTCCTGCCTGTGGGCGCCGCGCCGTGCCGCCTGGGTCCCGGCGCCCGGACCGGCCTTCGTCACCGCGCACGGCAGGCTGGACCTGCGCGTGAACGGGGCGGCCCGCACGGGGAGCACCTGCCACCCGGTCACGCACGTCTACACGGTCTCCTTCACGCCGAAGCGGACCCAGGCACTGCGGCTCCGGGTGGCCGTGCACGACGCGGCCACGACCGGGACGCTGACCGCCGTCGTGGCGAAGCCGGGCACGGACGTGACTCCGGCGCTGCCTTAGGCCACGGAACGGATGTTGCGCACCAGCACCGAGCCGAGCACGCACACGCCCGCCGCCACCCCGAAGAGTGCCGGGTAGCCACCGACCCGGGCCACCAGGAAGCTGCCGAGGAACGGCGCGAAGACCTGGGGGAGCGCGTTCGCGACGTTGATGACGCCGAGGTCCTTGGCCCGGGCAGCCGCCGCGGGCAGCACCTCCGTGCAGAGCGCGAAGTCGACCGCGAGGTAGACCCCGAAGCCGATGCCCAGCACGATCGCGGCCGTCACCGCGGCCGGCCAGGTCGGGAAGAGCGCGAGCAGCAGCGCCGCGCAGCCCGCCACGATGCCGGAGACGGTGACGAAGATCTTGCGGCGCTGGATCCGGTCGGACCACAGCCCGAAGACCACCGTGCTCAGCACGATGAACACCGCGTACACCGCGGTGAGCACGAAGACGCCGGACTCCGGGTCACGCCGGTGCACCGCGTCCTGGAGGTAGTAGTAGAGCAGCAGGGTGGACAGCGAGTTGCCGAGGTTCACCAGGAACCGGGTCAGCCACGCCCAGCCGAAGTCCGGGTGCCGGCGCGGGTCGATCCAGAAGTCGCGGAGGAACTCCCGGGTGTGCCACCGCGGGCGGTCGGCGCGACGCAGCGCGACGTCCCGGCTGCCGAGGACGTACGGCACCGCGAGCACGACCACCGCGACAGCGGTGGCCACGTAGCCGGCGGCGACCCCGCCGGTGACCGTCGCGATGCCCACCCCGCCGACGATGCCGAGCGTCTGCGACACCGCCACCCAGCCGCCCACCACGCCGCGCTGCCCGACCGGCACCAGGTCCGGCACGGTGGCCGTCAGTGCGGCGAACATCGCATTGAGGCCGCCCTGGGCGAGGCACCAGCCCAGGGCCATCAGCCACACCGTGTGCGCACCCGCGAGGAGGACCAGCGCGCCGGCGCCGACGAGGCCGCCCGCGACCACCCACGGCACCCGACGTCCCCAGCGGAGCGCGGTGCGGTCCGACAGCGCGCCGGCGACCGGGTTGACCACCACCGACACCGCGGACCCGAGACCGGTGACCAGGCCGAAGACGAAGACCTTGTGCCCCGGGGACACGGCCTCGGCCTGCTGGGCGAGCAGCACCTGGATCGGCCCGAAGAACCCCGCCCACAGCCCGAGGCCGGCCAGCGTCACGGCCGCCACCCAGCGGGCCGGGACCGGCTCGACGGGCTCGGCGAGAGCGGGCGACGGTCCGGCGAGCGGCGGCACCGTCATCCGGTCTGGGCCGCGATCATCCGCCCGTACCAGCCGTAGGAGTCCTTCGGCGTCCGCTCGAGGGTGTCGAAGTCGACGTGCACGAGCCCGAAGCGCTTGGTGAAGCCCTCGGCCCACTCCCAGTTGTCGATCACCGACCAGGTGTAGTAGCCGCGCACGTCGACGCCGGCAGCGATGGCGTCGGCCAGGGCGCGCAGGTGGCCGTCGAGGTAGCCGATCCGCTGCTGGTCGTGCACCTCGCCGTCGGGTCCCACCACGTCGTCGTAGGCGCAGCCGTTCTCGGTGACCAGCAGCGGAGGCAGGTCGTCGTAGGCCGTGTGCAGGTCGACGAGCAGGTCGCGCAGGCCGTCGGGCACGACCGGCCAGTCGAACGCCGTGCGCTCGTACCCCTCGCGGCGCACCGGCACGAACGGCACGCCGTCGAGCGCCACCGGCCCGTCGGGCGGCAGGTCGGTGCCCGGCGCCGCCACCCAGGTGGGGTTGTAGTAGTTGACGCCGTAGAAGTCGAGCGGGGCGGAGATCACCACGAGGTCATCCTCGACCGGTCCGGGCATCAGCTCGGCGAAGCCCTCGGGGTAGCGGCCGCGCAGCACCGGGTCCGCGAAGAGCCGGTTCCACAGCGTGTCGTAGAAGCCGGCGGCCTCCCGGTCCGCGTCGGTGTCGGTGGCCGCGTGCACGGGGGTGTGGTTGGTCGCGGTGCCGACGCTGCGGGCACCGACGGCACGCAGCGCGGCGACGGCGCGACCGTGGGCCAGCAGCAGGTGGTGCGCGACGGGGAGCGCGTCGAACGTCAGCGTCCTGCCCGGCGCGTGCAGGCCCACGCCGTACCCGAGCAGGCAGGCCACGTTGGGCTCGTTGACCGGCGCCCAGTGCGCGACCCGGTCCCCGAGCCGGGCGCCGACGATCGCGGCGTACTCCGCGAACCGCTCGGCGGTGTCCCGGGAGAGCCAGCCACCGGAGTCCTCGAGCGGCTGCGGCAGGTCCCAGTGGTACAGCGTGGCCAGTGGCGCGATGTCTCGGGCCAGGAGCTCGTCGACAAGCCGGTCGTAGAAGTCCAGCCCGGCCGGGTTCACCCGTCCCGAGCCGGCCGGCTGGACGCGCGGCCAGGCCAGCGAGAACCGGTAGCCGCCGAGCCCGAGGCCCGCCATCAGTGCGACGTCCTCGGCGTAGCGGTGGTAGTGGTCGCAGGCGACCGCGCCGCTGCTGCCGTCCGCGACCCGGCCGGGCACGGCCGCGAACGTGTCCCAGATGCTCGGCCCGCGGCCGTCCTCGTCCGCGGCGCCCTCCACCTGGTACGACGCCGTGCTGGCGCCGAACGTGAACCCCTCCGGGAGCTGCGGGTAGCCGGTGTCAGCCATGCGAGCATGCTGCCATGGCGGGTGCGCGCATCGAGGTGATTCGGTCCGTCGACCGGTTCACGACCTCGACGGGCCTGCTGACCTCGCGGCACTCGTTCTCGTTCGGGGCGCACTACGACCCGCACAACATCGGGCACCGCCTGCTGGTGGCGCACAACGAGGACGTGGTGCAGCCCGGCGGCGGCTACGACCTGCACCCGCATCGCGACCTGGAGATCGTCACGTGGGTGCTCGACGGCAGCCTGGTGCACGCCGACTCCGAGGGCCGCGGCGGGACGGTCCGTCCCGGCCTGGCGCAGCGGATGAGCGCCGGCAGCGGGATATCGCACTCCGAGCGCAACGACGACGGCGCCCAGCGGGTCTCGCATTTCGTGCAGATGTGGGTGCTGCCGCGCCGGTCGGGCGGGCGGCCCGGCTACGCCCAGCACGACGTGTCGGCGGCGCTGGGCTCGGGCGACCTGGTCCCGCTCGCGTCCGGGACCGCGGAGGCCGCCGTGTCGATCGACGCCGACGCCACGCTGCACGTGGCGCGGCTGGCCGGAGCGCGCCGGCTGCCGGACGCGCCGTACCTGCACGTCTTCGTCGCCGCGGGCTCGGTCGACCTCGAGGGCGGCGGTCGCCTCGATGCGGGCGACGCGGCTCGGCTGACCGACGCGGGCGGGGTCCGGGTCGACGGCTCCGCAGAGGTGCTCGTCTGGGAGATGCGCTGACCGGCGGGCGGCGGCGACCGGCGAGCTAACCGAGACTACCCATCCGGGTCAGCCGTCTCCTCGCAGCTGGGGGAACTGGTCGTCCCGCCACTCCCCGGATGCGCCCCGGTCGGATGCCACCTGACCGGATGCCACCTGACCGGGCGCTGCCTGGCCCGCGGCCAGGTCCTGCTCGCGTCCGCGCAGCTCGACGCGACGGATCTTGCCGGAGATGGTCTTCGGGAGCTCGAAGAACTCGACCCGCCGCACCCGCTGGTACGGCGCGAGGTGCTCGCGCGCGTACCCGAGGATCGCCAAGGCGGTCTCCTCGGTCGGCTCCCACCCCGGGGCGAGGGCGATGTAGGCCTTGGGGACCGCGAGCCGCACCGGGTCCGGAGCCGGCACGACCGCGGCCTCGGCCACGGCGGGGTGCTCGATGAGCACCGACTCCAGCTCGAAGGGGCTGATCTTGTAGTCCGAGGCCTTGAAGACGTCGTCGGTGCGTCCGACGTAGGTGATGTAGCCGTCCTCGTCGACCGATGCGACGTCGCCGGTGTGGTAGAAGCCGCCCGCCATCGCGCCGGCGTTGCGGTCCGCCTCGCCCTGGTACGCCGTCATCAGCGGAAGCGGCCGCCCGCCGCCCGGGCCGCCCGTCAGGTCCAGGCAGATCTCGCCCTCTCCGACGCCGTCGACCGGGGCGCCGGTCATCGGGTCGACCAGGACGACCGGCACGCCCGGGAGCGGACGCCCCATCGAGCCGGGCCGCACCGCCGAACCGGGGGTGTTGCCCACCTGGGCGGAGGTCTCGGTCTGGCCGTAGCCGTCCCGGATGGTCAGCCCCCAGGCCTGGCGCACCTGCTGGATGACCTCGGGGTTGAGCGGCTCACCGGCGCCGATGACCTCGCGCAGCGAGCCCGGGCCCCCGCTCAGGTCGGCGTTGATGAGCATCCGCCACACCGTCGGTGGCGCGCAGAACGTGGTGACCTCGTGGTCCCGGAGCACCCGCAGCAGCGCGGCCGGGTCGAAGCGCGTGTAGTTGTACAGGAAGACGGTGGCCTCGGCGATCCAGGGCGCGAAGAAGCACGACCAGGCGTGCTTGGCCCACCCGGGCGAGGATATGTTCAGGTGCACGTCGCCGGGCCGGACCCCGAGCCAGTACATCGTGGCCAGGTGCCCCACCGGGTAGGAGACCTGGGTGTGCTCGACCAGCTTCGGCCGTGACGTCGTGCCCGAGGTGAAGTAGAGCAGCACCGGGTCCTGCGCGGCCGTGCCGGGATGGTCCGCGGGCCCGGCGTCGAGCTCGTAGGCGTCGTGCAGGTCGTGCCACCCGGCCTTCGCGGTCTCCTCGGTGGCCCCGACGCAGAGCCGGAGGTAGTCACCCGGCACCTGCTCGAACTTGCTCGCGTCGGCCGGGTTGCAGATCACCCCCGATGCCCCGCCCCGGGTGATCCGGTCGACCAGGTCCGCCGGACCCACGGCGGTCGTGGTCGGCATGATCACCGCGCCCAGCTTCATGATCGCCAGCATGGACTCCCAGAGCTCGACCTGGTTGCCGAGCATCACCACCACGGCGTCCCCGCGGCGGACCCCTCGGCCGGCCAGCCAGGCGGCAACCTGGTCCGAGCGCCGGGCCATCTCCTCGAAGCTCCGGCTGGTCGCGCGGCCGTCCTCCTCGAGGATGGTGAGCGCCGGCCGGTCGTTGCCGCGGGCGACGGCGTCGAACCAGTCGACCGCCCAGTTGAACCGCTCGCCGACGTCCGGCCAGCGGAACTCCGCGACCGCACGGTCATGGTCGCCGCGGAGCGCGAGTAGCTGGTCTCGAGCGGCCCGGTAGGCCCGGGTGGCGGGTGCGTCGGTCGTGCTGGTGCTCTCGCGGGCGTCGTCGGGCATGGCAGCACCGTAGCGCCGCCCCGGCGCCCCGGGGAGCCCCTCGTTCAGGGCACCAGCACCCCGGGGTTCAGGATGCCTGCGGGATCGAGCCGCTGCTTCACCGCGCGCAGCACCTCGACGCCGACCGGACCGATCTCGTCGGCGAGCCACGGCTTGTGGTCGCGGCCGACCCCGTGGTGATGGGTGATCGTGCCGCCGGCCGCCACGATCGCGTCGCAGGCCGCGGCCTTCGCCGCGGCCCACTGGGCCAGGCCGTCGCCCTGCTGGCCGGCCGCCACCGTGAAGTACAGCGAGGCTCCCGTCGGGTAGACGTGCGAGATGTGGCACAGCACGAGCGAGCCCGGCAGCCGCTCCCCGACCGCCGCGCGCACCGCGTCGTACACCCGGGGCAGCACGGACCAGTACGCCGCGGTCTCCAGGGTCTCGGTCAGCA
Source organism: uncultured Actinomycetota bacterium (assembly GCA_963811365.1). GTDB lineage: Bacteria > Actinomycetota > Actinomycetes > Propionibacteriales > Nocardioidaceae > CAWEQW01. Next base: position 383,491 of record CAWEQW010000006.1, read on the forward strand.
CCCCGACGTCGAGCAGGGAGTCACGCAGGTAGGGCCCGCGGTAGCGACCCTCGAGCCAGGCACGCCCGGGTTCCTCGCCCAGCGGCGTGCCGCCGAGGGCGCCCAGGAGCTCGCCGGTCGCCGTCCGGCGAGCCGCCACCTGCTCGGCGGTCCCCTCGTAGCCGACCACCAGGAGGCAGCCCCCGGTCGCCGTGCCGCCGACGCCGCCGGGGTCGGCCAGGTTCAGCGAGCTCTCTGTCTCGTCGGACAGCCGCAGAACCGTGGGGGTGCCGTCCTGCGCCAGGAGCCGGACGGCGTCGCCGCCGGCCACGAACGTCGGGAAGCTCCACCCCTCGTACGCGCGGACGTCCGGGCGCGGCCGGGTGCGCACGGTCACCTCGGTCACCACGCCGAACGCACCCTCCGAGCCGAGCACCAGCTGACGGAGGTCCGGGCCCGCCGCGGACGCCGGGGCACGGCCGAGCACCAGCTCGCCGACCGGGGTCGCGGTGCGCAGCCCGGTCACCATGGCGTCGAACCGGCCGTAGCCCGCCGAGGACTGCCCGCTGGACCGGGTCGCGGCGTAACCGCCGATCGAGGCGTACTCGAAGGACTGCGGGAAGTGCCCGAGGGTGCGGCCGTGCTCGGCGAGCAGCTCCTCGGCGCGCGGGCCGGTCAGCCCCGCCTGCAGCACCGCGGTCCCCGACACCGGGTCCACCGAGACCAGCCGGTCGAGGCGGTGCAGGTCGAGGGCGAGCACGGCGGCGTACCCCTCCCGGTCGGCGACCAGGCCCCCGACGACGGAGGTGCCTCCGCCGAACGGCACGATCGCGACGCGCTCCCCCGTCGCCCAGCGCAGCAGCGCCGCCACCTGGTCGTGGTCGGCCGGCTCGACCACGGCGTCCGGCGCGGCGAGCGCGTCGCCGGACCGCATCCGCAGCAGGTCGGGGGTCGACTTGCCGCGGGTGTGCCGGACCCGGCTGTCGTGGTCGAGCCGGACGTGCTCCTCGCCGAGCAGGGAGCCGAGCGCGGCGAGCCGGTCCGCGTCGAGGCTGGAGGGAGCGACCCGGACCTCCGGGAGCGGCTTCGTCGGGTGCGGCTCGGCGCTGCCGAACGCGAGCTCGACGAGGCCGCGCAGGGCGTCCGACGGCGGGGCAGCCTCCGCCGGGTCGCCCCAGCGGGCCCAGTGCATGGGGGGCGTCGGGGGCGGCGGGGGCGTCGGTTGAGGGGTGCTCACGTGTTACAGTGTGACAGATGTCGTCACTTCGTCACAACGGTCCGGACGACGCCCTCCTGGACGCCGCGCGCGCCTGCCTGGTCGCGGTCGGATGGCGCCGCACCACGCTCACGGACGTGGCCCGGCGCGCCGGCGTCTCGCGGATGACGATCTACCGGCGGTGGCCGGACATGCAGACGCTGCTCGCCGACCTGATGACCCGCGAGTGGTCCACCGTGGTGGAGTCGCCGCACGACCACGACGGGCAGGCGCTCGACCGGATCACCGGCTCGGTCACCGCGACGGTGGCCGGGCTGCGCGGCAACGACCTGTTCGCCTCGATCGTGGCGATCGACCCCGAGGTCCTGCTCCCCTACCTGCTGGACCGACGCGGCCGGGCGCAGGACGCGCTGCTCTCGGGTCTCGAGGCAGCCGTCTCCGCCGGACAGCGCGACGGCTCGGTGCGCGACGGGGACCCCCACCTGCTCGGCCGGTCGGTGCTCCTGGCCGCGCACGGGTTCGTGCTCTCGGCGGCGACGATGACCGAGCCCGGCTCCGGACGTGGCCCCACGCTGGACGACCTGGACGCCGAGCTGGGCGAGCTCGTCAGGAGGTATCTGGCCGCATGACCGCTCTGCGCCCCCCACCCGCCGGCTCAGCAGCCGCCTCCGTGCTCACCGCCGGTCGCCGGACCCGCGACCTGGAGGAGGCGCTCGACGGCCGAGAGGTCGACGTGCTGGTGGTGGGACTCGGCGTCACTGGCGCGGGCGTGGCGCTCGACGCGGCCGCCCGGGGGCTGTCGGTGGTCGCGGTCGACGCGCACGACCTGGCGTTCGGCACCTCGCGCTGGAGCTCGAAGCTGGTGCACGGAGGGCTCCGCTACCTGGCGCACGGGCAGGTCGGCGTCGCCTACGAGAGCGCGGTGGAGCGGCACGTCCTGATGACGCGGATCGCGCCGCACCTCGTGCACGCCCTGCCGATGGTGCTTCCGCTCACCCCGGCCGTGCCCGCACGACAGGCGGCTCTGACGTACGCCGGGCTGCTGGCCGGCGACGTGCTCCGGGTCGGCGCCTCCACTCCGCGTGCCGTGCTGCCGCGGGCCCGGCGCCTCGGCCGCACCGAGACGACCGCACTCACCTCCGGGCTGCAGACCACGGGCCTGCGCGGCGGCCTGCTCTCGTGGGACGGGCAGCTCGAGGACGACGCCCGGCTGGTCGTCGCGCTGGCCCGGACGGCCGCGTCCTACGGCGCCCGGATCCTGACCCACACGCGCGTGACGGCACTCGACGGCCGCGGCGCCGACCTCCGCGACGAGCTGACCGGGGATACCGGACGGCTGCGCGCCCGGACGGTCGTCAACGCCACCGGCGTCTGGGCGGCCGGTCTCGTCGACGGCATCTCGCTGCGCCCCTCGCGCGGCACCCACCTGGTGCTGCGCGGCTCGCCGTGGGGACTGCGCACCGCGGTGACCGTGCCGGTGCCGGGGTCGCTCAGCCGGTTCGTGTTCGCGCTGCCCCAGGCCGACGGACTCGTCTACGTCGGGCTGACCGACGTACCCGCCGACGGTCCGGTGCCCGACATCCCCGAGCCGACCGAGGAGGAGATCGGCTTCCTGCTGGCAACCGTCGGCACGGCGCTCGACCCGGCACCCACCCGGACGGACGTGGTGGGCGCCTACGCCGGGCTGCGGCCACTGCTGGACGCCGAGGGCGGCACCGCGGACCTGTCCCGCAGGCATGCCGTGCTGACCTCCTCCGACGGGGTGGTCACCGTGGTCGGCGGCAAGCTGACGACGTACCGGCGGATGGCCGAGGACACGGTGGACGCCGTCGTCGCGGCCGGCGGACTGGCCGCGGCCCCGTGCCGCACCGGGCGGATGCCGCTGCTCGGAGCGGGCACCGGGGCCGGGCCGACGGCCGCGCTGCCCGCCCGCCTGGTCCGCCGGTACGGCGCCGAGGCGGCGACCGTTCTGGCATCCGCGCGCCAGGTGACCGGCCTGCCCGCCGAGATGCTGCTGGCACCCGCGGTCGCCGGACCACCGGAGGTGCCGGTGACCCGTGCCGAGCTGCTCTGGGGCGCCACGCACGAGGGCGCCGTCGACGTCGGCGACCTGCTGGACCGTCGCACCCGCGTCGGTTTGGTGCCCTCGGACCGGGCCGCGGTCGAGCCCCTGGCCGCGTGGGCGCTCGAGGCGGCGGCCGCCACCGGCCCGTCAACGTGACCGGGCGCATCACGTCCGCCTGGTGAAGCGCACCCGTCCCGTCGGCAGGTGGGTGAGGTGATAGGTCGGGTCGTGCGCTCGGTGGTGGTGGAAGGAGCACAGCAACCGGCCGCCCTGCACGCTGGTCGTCGCGCCGCTCGCCCAGGTCCCGTTGTCGTGGTGCGCCTCGCACCAGGCTGCCGGACGGTCACAGCCGGCCGCGGTGCAGCCCCGGTCACGGGCCACCAGCGCCAACCGCTGCGTCTTGGTGTGGTAGCGCACCCTGCGGCCCTGGTCGAGCACCTCGGACGGTCCGCCGAGCACCAGCGGCACCACGCCGGCGACGCAGGCGAGGCGCCGCGCCTCACTGGCCGAGATCCCCGCTCCGGTGTCCACCTGGGCGCCGCCCAGCCCCTCCCGAAGCTGGTCGAGCGTCATCGTGACGACCACGGTCGCGCCGGCGCCGGCGGCCGCGGGCAGGTCGGCGTCGCGCATCCGCTCGATGAGCTCGCACCACGCGGCCCCCCTGAGCTCTGGTCCCGGCGGTCGCCCGCTGTCGCCGTCCCTGCCCGCGTAGCGCGTCGAGCCTCCGGCAGCGAGCTGTTGCAGCCTGCGCGGGCTGGTGTGGGCCCACAGCATCTTGGTGAGCATCGCGGCGTGCAGGCTCGGGATCCGGAACCGCCCGCTGTGGGTGCCGTCGGCGTTGTCGTGGAGCTCCAGGAAGGTGCGGCGTCGCGCGAGCCGCTCCTCCGCGGTCAGCCGCGCATGCAGCCGCTCGTCGGCGCCCGCGGGGTCGACCACGTCGAGGAGATGTCTGCCGGCGCGACGGAGTCCCGCGCTGTCGAGGGTGCGCGCCAGCTCGACGAGATGGGCCTCCGCGCGCCTCCGCTCGCCCTCGCCGAGCCAGTCGGGGAGCCGGGACACCGCGGCCACCGCCGCGGTGGCCTGGTCGGGGCTCATCCGGCCGGCACGCACGGCCGTGCCGGTCAGCGAGAGGTCGCTGTCCAGCGCTCGCGCCACCCGCACCTGCTCGAGCGCGACCCGCCGCGGCAGCCGGGCCTCGTCCTGAAGCCAGGCCGCCGTCGAGGTGGCTGCCGTCGACGTGCCGACCCCGGCGCGGTCGGCCTGCGCGAGCAGCGCCCACTCCAGCCCGACCAGCCGGGACACCGCGGCGTGCATCCCGGTCACCGCCTCGGCCAGCTCCTCGACCGTGAGCGTCCACGCCGTAGCCTCGGTGACGTCGTCGAGCACCGCGTGTAGCCGCCGCAGGAAGGCCAGCACACGTGGTGTCCCTTCGGCGGGGAGGTCGAGGTTCGCGCTCACGGGACCACCGTGCCAACGTCAGCACGCCGCTCCCAGACCCTCTGTTCGAGCGGTGGACAAACTTCGTTGGCGTGGCGCCTGGGGACGGAAAGTGGCTCGGGGTCCTCTCACACGGCGCGGGGCGCGAGGGGCAGCTCACGGACCGTCGAAGGCACCCCCGTAGGGCGGCTGCTCCGGGAACGCCCGCCACACCGCCGCCGTCAGGTCGCGGAACGGTTCGTCGGGTTCGGGGGCCAGCCACGGCACGTCCTCGCCGAACCACTCGCGGCGCCCGAACGCGCAGTCGAACGCGGGCATCCGCTGCAGCGCCGAGCCGGGCATCCCACCTCCTCCCGAGCCAGCCGGGACCTGCTCAGACCCCCAGCCCCTCGTGCACCTCGGCGCCCGGCAGCTCTCCCAGCAGCCGCCCGGGCAGCAGCAGCTTGCTGCGCCGGAGTCCGCTGCCGATCACGGCGACTCCACGTCCAGCACCGCCGCGTCCACGAACAACCGCCACCCGTCCGGCAGGCCGACCGGCGTGATCCCGCCGTACTCCATGGAGGTCTCCTGCACCGCGCGATCCATCGCCAGGAACGACGCCTTCCGTACGTCGAGCGCCCGCTTCACCAGGTTGTTCACGTCGGCACGGGTGTGGGCGGCGACCACGCAGGCGACCACCCGCTCCGCCCCGCCGCGCCGGCCGGCGACCACCACGCAGTTCGCGCTCGCCTCCAGCGGCAGGTCGTACGCCGCGGTCAGGGCGGCGGTGTCGGCGAGGGACGGGTCGATCTCCACGACCGCCACCTCCGAGGCGCCCGGCCAGCGCGCGAGCGCCTGCGCCACCGTGGGGCCGAGCAGCTCCGGGTGCTCGGCGGCGGGCAGCGAGGCAAGGGTGCCGATCGTGGGCAGGCTCATGGCCGTCAGGGTAGCCGCGGCTCCGCAGCACCGGCTCAGGCGTCCGCCGGGTCGTCCTCCAGCCGGAAGCCGACGCCGCGGACGGTGACGACCTTGGTCGGGGAGGAGTGCTCCTCGAGCTTCTGGCGCAGCCGGCCCACCGTCACGTCGAGGGTCTTGGTGGAGCCGAACCAGTTGCTGTCCCAGACCTCGTCCATCAGCCGCTCCCGGGTGACCACCGCACCTTGCTCCTCGGCGAGCAGCGCCAGGACGTCGAACTCCTTCGTGGTCAAGAACACCTCGTCGTCGGCGACGAACACCCGGCGGGGGCCCGCCTCCACCCGAAGCCCGGGGCCGGAGGTCCCAGCGGGCTCGGGCTCGGCGACCGAGCCTGCGGCGCTGCGCCGGAGCAGGGCCCGGATCCGGGCGAGGAGCTCGGCGAGACCGAACGGCTTGGCCATGTAGTCGTCGGCGCCGACGTCGAGGCCGACGACCCGGTCGAGCTCGCCGCCCCGCGCGGTCAGGATCAGGATCGCGACCGACGAGCCGGCGTCCCGGATCCGCCGGCACACCTCGAGCCCGTCGATGTCCGGCAGCCCCAGGTCGAGCACGACGACTCCGATGCTGTTCGCCACTGCCCGCTCGACGGCGGCGAGACCGGTCGCGACCCGGTCTACGGCGTACCCCTCACGCTCGAGGGTGCGCACCAGGGGCCCGGCGATCCCGTCGTCGTCCTCGACGACGAGGACCGTGGCTGACATGCCTCCAGCCTAGATGCCCGACCCACCGCGTTCGGGCGGTTCGGGGACCTTCGGGCGACAGGCCGTGTGGCTCAGAAGTCCTTGTCTGCGGTGCCGGACTCGGTCACCACGCCGGTCGAGCAGGTGGTGCCGGCCAGGTTCTCGGCGTCGCCGGACGGGCTCCAGGTCATGTTCGCCGCGGTCGCGTAGCTCTTGACGCTCCGGCTCGGCGTCCCCAGCGTCACCGTGATCACGGTCGCGGTCGCTCCGTTCACGGTGGTCGTGCCGGCGGTCATGGCCGAGCCGTAGAACGACGTGCTCTTCGACACCAGGTTGCTGTGGGTGTTCACCGACCCGAGGTTGGTGCCGCTCACGGAGAAGGTGTCGCTGCTGCTTTTGTTCGACATCGAGGCGCTGACCGTGGCAGCCGAGGTTCCCGACCAGCCGGGGAGGATCGAGGACGGGCTGGCCTGGCCGCTGTAGGTGAAGACGATCTGGTCGCCGGCCTCCATCTTGCCCACAGTGCCTCCGGTCCTGTTCACGCTCTGCACGTCGACGCCGCGGAAGGCGTTCGCCACGGTGGTGGTGACGGTCGCCGAGGTCGTGGTGGTCTTGGAGTCGGTCAGCACGGCCCGGAGGTCGTAGGACCCGTCGGTCACACCGGTGGTCGCCCAGCTGCAGGTCCACGGCGCCGCCGGGAGCGTGCAGATCGTCGTCCAGGTCGACTTGCCGGCGGGTGAGCGCTGGATGCTGACGGACATCCCACCGGCGGTCGAGTAGGCGTTGGCGGTCAGGTTCACGCTGCCGCTCAGGAACGGGCCGGGGTTGACCAGCGACACCGACGCAACCGTGTTGCTCACCGTCACCTTGGAGACGGTAGCGGAGGTCGCGGTGTTGCCGGCCAGGTCGGTGACCACGGCGCGCAGGTCGTACTGCGCGTCCGCGACGCTCGTGCTGTCCAGCGCGCAGGTGTACGGCGCGTCGCCGACGGTGCACGCGGTGACCCACGACGTGGTGCCGGTCTGCGCGTACTGGACGACGACCTGGTCGACGCCGCTGTCGGCGTCGGAGGGGTTCGTGACCACCGAGACGACGCCGCTCACGGTGCTGTTGCGCTTCGGGCTCGTGATGCTCACCGACGGCGCGGCGTTGTCCACGAGGATCCCGTCGACCTCGTCCTGGTAGGTCCTGCCGCCGACGACCGCGACGGCGCGCAGGTCGTAGGTGCCCGTGCTCGGCGTCCAGCTGCAGCTCACGGTCGCCGCGGTCGTCGTGCAGCCGGCGACCGTGCTCCACGTGGCCGCATCGCTCTCGGAGTACTCGATCCGCAGGGCGCTGATCGTCTGCGACCCGGCATCGCTGATCGCCGCGTGGAGCCCGATCGTGCCACGCAGGTTGTCGCCGGGCTCGGTCAGGGTGACGCTGGCGGTGTTGAGCACCGTCGTGGCGACGGTGTCCGAGGTGGCGGAGTTGCCGGCGGCGTCGGTGGCGACGGCGCGCAGCGCGTAGGCGCCGTCGGTCACGCCGGTGGTGTCCCACGCGCAGCCGTACGGCGCGGTGGGGTCCGTGCAGATCGTGGTCCAGGTCCCGCTGCCGGAGGCCGCGTAGGCGATGGCGACCGAGGCCACGCTGCTGCGGGCGTCGGACGCGGTTGCGGAGACCGTCGTGGTGCCGGACACCGCCGATGCGGGCGCGGTCATCGCCACGACCGGGGGCGTCCAGTCGTTCGATGCGGAGATCGAGGCGGTTCCGGACGTCCGCGCCGTGAAGGTGGCCCCACTGAAGCCCGGCATGGCGAACGCCCCCAGGAGCAGCGCGAGGCTGGCCAGGAGGAGCAGGCGGGGCCGGGTGTTCATGGGTCAGACTCCGATGAGGTCGTCGCGGGTGTCGGGGGCGGAGTGTCCGGTGTCGCCGGGCCGGAGCGCCTTGACGAGCTCCACGATGCTGAGGAGGGCGATGATGGCCGCCGGGATGCCGATCACGAGCATCCGCACGGTGCGGTCGGCCAGCGCGATGAAGACGTAGCCGACGTAGGGCACGTTGAGCTGCATCCGGGGCTGCACGGCGCCGTCGAGCTGGAAGGTCCACGGGTCGCGGTCGGCGTTGGCGTCACCCTTGGTGCGCAGGACCAGGTCGCCGGCGCGCGCGTCGTGGCGGAGGCTGACGATCCGGTGCGTCACCAGATGGTCGACGCCGGAGCCGGCCGGGGGCTGGTAGGTGATCACGTCGCCGAGCCTGAGCTGGTCGACGGGGACGGACTTGTCGAAGGCGACGGAGCCGATCTCGAAGGTGCCCGACATGGAGCCGCCGGTGATCACGTAGCGCTCGTAGCCGAAGAGGCTTGGGAGGACGAACGCGAGCGAGACCAGGCAGACGGCGGCCACCAGGACGGTGGCGAGCATGCGGCCGAGGCGAGCGGTGAGCTGGCGGGCACTGCGCATCTCGGGCTCCTCCGGGAAGTGGGGCGCCTGGCGGCGCCGGTGCTGCGAGTGGTGCAGATGGTGCGGGGCGGCTGACCGGTGAGACCCTGGCGGGGGACTCGGGGGACTCATCCCCCGCCAGGGGGTCGGTGGGTCAGACCGTCATGGAGTGACGCTGCAGGCTTCGGTCACTGACCGGTGTGCGAGCCGTCGACCTGCACGCCGTCCCAGGTGAAGGCGGCCTCGGCGTGCTTGGCCTGGTTCTCGTTGCCGGCGCTGCTCTTCAGAGCCACGTCGAAGGTGTAGGTGTGCGCCTCGCCGGCTGCCCAGGCGCCGCCCGGGAGGACGGTCGCGCCCGCCGTGGCGAGCCCGCCAAGCGAGCCGCTGTAGACGTCGGCCTTGGCGGTGTCGTCGTGGATGGTCAGGGCGAGGTCGCCCGTCGTGAACTGGTCGACCACGTCGGTCTCGGTGAGCTTGAAGCTCTGCGCCAGCGAGCCGGAGTTGGTGATCGTGACCGTGCTGCTCACGTCGTCGCCGGGCTTGATGTTGGTCAGGTCGAGGATCGCCTTGTTGTCCTTGCTGTTGGACTGGAGCAGCGTGCCGCTGGTGACGCCGCTGACCTTGTTGTGCGAGGTGCTGGTGAAGGTGGCGCCCGAGCCGACCGCGATCGCCCCCGCCGCGAGAAGGGTGGCCATCGGGATGAGGACCTTGCGGCTCTTGATCGTGGTGAACATGGTGTGGATCTCCCTGTGAGTCTCTGTCTGGTCTTTCCCCCCGGCTCGGTTGCCGGTGACAGAAACGTTACGGATGTCCGATCCACGCGGTTTACACGTCAATGCCTCGCTTGCTCCACAACTAGGTAACAGTCTCAGTACTCTCTTCGTACCCTCGGAGGGCGGTCAGAGGACCTGCAGGCCGTACATCTCCCCCAGCGGGTCGCTGATCAGCTCGAGCCGGGCACCGTCGGGGTCGCGGAAGTACACCGAGACCTCGCTGTGCACCTCGTGCGGCACGCCGGCCGCGTCGAGCCGCCGCACCGCGGCGCGCCACTCCTCCGGCGTCATCGAGATCGCGATGTGGTGCAGGCCGCCGAGCACCTCGGCGTACGGGCCGACGTCGAGGCCGGGGAAGTCGAAGAAGGCCAGCAGGTTGCCGTTGCCGATGTCGAAGAAGAAGTGCGACGAGCCCGGGTAGTCCCGGTTCTCGATCAGCTCGGTCAGCGGGAAGCCGAGCACCTCCTGGTAGAAGCGCACCGTGCGCTCGACGTCGCCGCTGACGAGCGCGGTGTGGTGCAGGCCCCGAGCGGTGCTCCGTGGACGGCTGCCGGCAGGCGCGAGGAAGGTGTCGCGGATGCGGGCGCGCTGGGCGGTGACCGCGTCGAGGTCGTAGGTGGCCATACCGCATCATCGCGGGCGCGACCCGCGGCAGACAACCGATGTCGCTGACTGCGAGCGATCGAGTCACTAGCGTTTCTCCCAGGGGACGCCACAGCGGTGCCCACCCGGCGTCCCGGAAGCGAGGCAGACCATGAGCGACCCGAACCAGCCCGCACCCCCGCCCCCGGAGCCCCAGCCGGGTCAGTCCGGCTACTACCAGCCGGGATACCAGCCGGGCTACCAGCCCGCGCCTCCCCGCCGACCGGACCCGTCTCGGTCGCCGGCCAGCCCGCGGATCTCGGCCTGCGCTTCGTCGCGCGGCTCATCGACGTGATCCTCGTGGGCATCGTGAACTCGCTGCTGACCGCGGTGATCGTGGTGGGCTGGATGAGCGCCAACGGCGGCTTCGCCGGCTACAGCGTCGGCGGGTCGTGGGCGGCGCGCGCGGTGAGCGCCCTGCTCACCTCGGCGATCAGCCTGGCGTACTTCACGCTGATGGAGTCCCGGACCGGCAAGACCCTCGGCAAGATGCTTCTGAAGCTCGAGACCCACGGCGCCGCGGGCGGCATGCCCACCGTCGAGGAGGCGCTCAAGCGCAACCTGTGGGTCGCGATCGGCGTGATCGGCGTGCTCCCGTTCCTCGGCTGGCTCAGCGGACCGCTGGAGCTGGCCGCCGTGATCGCGATCATGGTGACGATCAGCAGCTCGCCGACCAAGCAGGGCTGGCACGACCGGTGGGCCGGCACGCAGGTGGTGCGCACCGGCTGACCTCCACCACCCGAGCGTGACCCGAGAGCCCCGCCCCGGCGGGGCTCTCGCCCGCTTCAGGCGACCAACGCCGCGGGGTCCATGTAGATCAGCTCCCAGAGGTGACGGTCCGGGTCCTCGAAGCTCCAGCCGTACATCGGCCCGTCCTGCACGGGCGCGTTCGACGGTCGTCCCCCGGCCGCCAGCGCCGTCTCGACGAGGGTGTCGACCTCCTCGCGGCTGTCCGCGGAGAGCGCCACGATGACCTCGTTGTCCGCCGCGGTGTCCGCGAGCCGCTTGCGCGTGAAGGTCGCGTAGAAGGAGCGCTCCAGCAGCATCACGTACGCGTCGTCGCCGATGACCATGCACGCGGCCCGGTCGTCACTGAACTGCTCGTTGAAGTGGAAGCCCAGCGCGGTCCAGAACGCCCGGCTCGCGGCGAGGTCGCGAACGGGGAGGTTGACGAAGGTCTTGCGGGCCATGCGGACCACCTCTCGGGGGATCGGTCGGTGCACCGGGCGGTCCCGGGCGTTCGTCCAGGCAGACCGGGGGCGGTCCGCGGACTCATCGCGATGAGTTCCGGCGGCGCACCAGGTCTGTACAGCGCCGGAGCATCACGCAAGGCTGGGTCCGACCCGAGGAGGAGCAGTGACCGACACGCTGAGCCAGACCCCCGTCGAAGGCCGCCCGGCGGCGGAGGACTTCCCGGCGGCCACGGATCCCTACCGCCGCGAGCTGTTCGCGCACTGCTACCGGATGACCGGCTCGGTGCACGATGCCGAGGACCTCGTGCAGGAGACCTACCTGCGGGCGTGGAGGGCCTACCACCGCTTCGAGGGCAGGTCGTCGGTGCGGACCTGGCTCTACCGGATCGCCACCAACGTCTGCCTCACGGCGCTGGAGGGCAAGTCCCGCCGGCCGCTGCCCACCGGGCTGGGCGCGCCGAGCACCGAGCCGGGCGCACCCCTGACGCAGGACCACGAGGTCCCCTGGCTGGAGCCGGTGCCCGACACCCTGCTCGAGACCGCGGACCCGGCGGCGATCGCCTCCTCGCGCGCCTCCATCCGGCTCGCCTTCGTGGCCGCGCTCCAGCACCTTCCCGCCCGCCAGCGCGCGGTGCTGATCCTGCGCGACGTGCTGAGGTGGCGGGCCGCCGAGGTGGCCGACGCGCTGGACACGACCACGGTGGCGGTGAACAGCGCCCTGCAGCGCGCCCACGCGACCATCGACGCGGCGGCGCTGGACGAGGAGAGCGTCCGCGAGCCGGAGTCGGCGCAGCAGCGTGCGCTGCTGGACCGGTACGTCGAGGCGTTCTGGGCCAAGGACATCGCCACGATCGTGTCGATGCTCACCGAGGACGCGGTGTGGGAGATGCCTCCCTACGTCGGCTGGTACCAGGGAGCCGAGACGATCGGCCGGCTCATCGACACCCAGTGCCCGGGTGGGGTGCACGACATGCGGCTGCTGCGGACCCGCGCCAACGGGCAGCACGCGTTCGGCCTCTACATGCGCGACGAGCAGGACGTCTTCCGCCCGTTCCACCTGCAGGTGCTCAGCTTGGACGATCGGGCGAAGGTCACCCACGTCGCGGCCTTCTTCGACGCCGCGCTGTTCGGCACCTTCGGCCTGCCAGACCGGCTCTGAGGCGACGCGACGCCGTCATGCTGCCGCAGCTGCGATCCGATGCGGGTGGCGTCGCGCTGCTGGGTCGCGCGGTGGACTACACCCGCGGCAGTCTCGCTCTGGTCGCCCCCCGGCTGCTGCGCGCGCCGACACCCTGCCGCGACTGGGACCTGCGAGCGCTGCTGCGGCACATGGACGACTCCCTCGCCGCGCTCACCGAGGCGGCGGAGCTCGGGTACGTCGACCTTCGGCAGGTCCCGGACAGCCCGGTGAGTCGGCCGGCGGAGGACTCGGCGAGGGTGCTCGTCGACCGGCTGCGCGAGCGGGCGTGCGCGCTGCTCGGCGCGTGGACGGGCGCGCCCGCGGACCGGCTGCCACGGGTGCACGACCGGCCGGTGCCGGCGGACCTGCTGGCCAGGGCGGGTGCCGTGGAGATCGCCGTGCACGGCTGGGACGTCGCCGCGGCCTGCGGCGGTCGGCGCCCGCTGCCGGAACCGCTCGCCCGCGCGCTGCTCGACGTCGTGCCCGCGGTGGTGTCCGCCGCCGACCGCCCGCTGCGCTTCGCCGCGCCCGTCGGCGTACCACGGGAGGCTGCGGCGGCCACCCGGCTGCTCGGGCTCCTCGGCCGGGCCGCGGCCTGAGCCTCAGCGGTGCAGCCGGGCGAGCACGTCCGCGGGCGCGAGTGCGGCCGCCCGGCAGCGAGACGAGGGCCGGTGACCGGGGCGCCGTACCCGCCCTCCGTGGCCCCGCCTCACGAGCCCGAGACCGCCACCCGCGCCAGCACCCGTGCCGCGTCGGCCACGAAGAGCTCCTTGCCCCGGGCGGCGCGGTCCTTGCAGCGGGCCTCGTCGTCGATCAGATCCTCCAGGACCGCCACCAGCTCTCGCTCGTCCTCGATGACGTCGGTGAGCCCCAGCCGCTCCAGCGCCGCCGCGTCGTCACGTCCGTGGCCGCTGATCGGGCGGAAGGTCACGACCGGCAGCCCGAAGCCGAGTGCCTCCTTCGAGCTCATCCCGCCCGCGTTGTCGACGAGCACGTCCACGCTCGCCAGCAGCGACGGCACGTCGTCGACCCAGTCCAGGGCCACCACTCCGGGGAGCCGGCCGATGCGCTCGCGGAACCTCTCGCTGCGACCGCACAGCACCACCGGCACCCAGCCGGGCTGCCCGGCGATGGCGCGGGCCGCCGTCTCGGCCGCGCCCGCGAGTCCCATGGAGCCGGTCGTCACGAGCGCGACGCGGGCCTCGAGCGGCACCCCGAGCTGCTCGCGCATCCTGGCCCGGGCGCCCTCGTCGCGCGGCTCCAGGAAGGCCGGGCGCACGACCGGGCCCACCACCTCCGCCGGCCGGCCGGTCCGTCGGGTGCTGTCCTCGGCGGCCTCCTCGGAGATGCACAGCTCGAGGTCGACCGCCGGATGCACCCACAGGTTGTTCACCGAGAAGGTGGTGATCACGGTGACCGCGGGGCAGGCCAGCCGCCGTCGCGAGCGGAGCTCCCCGAGGGCGAGGGCCGGCAGGGGGTGCGTCGCGACGGCGACGTCGGGCCGGAACCCCTCGACCATGCCGCTCAGACCGCGCAGGGACAGCCGCACCGGGATCCCGGCCCGCTCGCCGGCGGTCTGGTCCGCCACCAGGAACACCTCGTGGATCTTCTGGTACAGCCTCGGTGCGCTGTTGACCAGCCACGGGTACAGCCGATGCAGCCACCAGCCGAACGGCCTCGGCATCAGCCGGAGCAGGTCCACCACCAGCGCCTCGTGACCCTCGCTCTCCAGCCTGCGGGCGAGCTCCCTGCTGATCTGGAGGTGCCCCCCGCCCATGGCCGCGGAGACGATGAGGACTCGAGCTCTCTCGGACGCGGCCATGCAACCTCCCGGGTGTGGCTGCTCAGCGAGTGCCCCGCGGTTCCAGGGTCATACCCGTCCGCCTCGGACGGCGCACCGGCTCGTATGCCGCACCGGGGCTCGGGTAATGGCATCCCATCAGCAACGGAGGGAGGTGGCCGGTCGATGGTGTACGTGCTCACTCTGGTCGCCGCGCTCGTCGTCGCCTCCGGTGAGGTCGTCCAGCAGCGAATGGCCGCCCAGGCACCGCCGCAGGACAACCTCTCCCCGAAGCTGCTGCTCTGGCTGGTCCGGCAGCCCCGATGGCTGGCCGGTGTGGGCTGCTCCCTGGTCGGCAACATGGCCTTCGCCGCCGCGTTGAACCGGGGCAGCGTGGTCCTGGTCGAGGCGGTGTTCGTCACGAGGCTCGTCTTCGGCCTCACCATCTCCGCGCTCTGGGGCTGGCAGCGGGTGCCGGCGCGCGACTTCCTCGGTGGCGCCGCCATCGCCGCCGGACTGATCGCGTTCCTGATGGCCGCGCAGCCCCGCGCCGGTCAGGAGCAGGTCGGCAACCTGGCCTGGGCGGTCGGCACCGGCATCCCCGTCGTGACGGCTGCCCTGCTCGGCGTGCTCGGCAGCCGGCTCGCCGGCTCTCGACGCGCTCTCGTGCTCGGTCTCGGAGCCGGCCTGCTGTTCGCCGTGCAGGCGGCTCTGATCCGCAGCTCGGTTCAGCTGATGAGCAAGGACGGCCTCGTCGTCCTGCTGAGGAGCTGGCACGGCTACGCGGTCGTGGTCGTCGCGCTCTGCGGGATGCTGCTGGTCCAGAGCGCCTTCGAGTCCTCGGTGCTGAGCGACTCCTACCCCGGGGTGGTCACGGCCCAGCTCCTCGGCGCCATCGGCATCGGCGTGCTGGTGCTGCAGGGCCAGCTGGTGATCACCCCACTCAGCGTGCTGGTCAGCATCGCGGCGCTGGCCACGATGATCACCGGGATGATCATGCTGACCCGGTCACCCCTGGTCACCGGGCAGTCGCACGCTTCGAACGCGTCCGCCGCGCCGTCCGGCAGGCTCCGTCCGCCGTCGAACCAGGAACAGGAGCAGCGCTAGGTGTCCGGTTGGAACATCGTCGTGTCGGCGGTCGCCGCCGTGGTGGCCGGGCTCTGCCTGGCCGGGTCCGGTGTCCTTCAGCAGAGGGCCGCCAGTCGGCGCCCCAGTGACGAGCGGATGTCGCTGACCCTGGTGAAGAGGCTGGTGACCGACCGGACCTGGCTGGGCGGGATGAGCTCGGCCGGCGCGTCGTACGGCTTCCAGGCCGTCGCCCTCGCGTTCGGGCCGCTCACGCTCGTGCAGCCCCTGGTGGTCTCCGAGCTGCTGTTCGCCGTACCGATCTCGGTGCGGCTCCGCGGGCTGCGGCTACGGGCGCGCGACTGGCTCGCGGTCGCCGCTGTGGTGGTGGGGCTCGCGGTGGGCATCGTCGCCGCCGATCCCCGGCAGGGCCACCCGGTACAGCCGATCACGGTGTGGGCGCCGGCGCTGGGGGCGGTCGCCGTGCTCACCCTCGCGTGCCTGACGGTGGCCAAGTTCGTCGAGGGCCCGGTGATGGCCTCGTCGTACGCCCTCGCCGGGGCGGTGGTGATGGGCATGCAGTCGGCGCTGTACGCCGCGACGATCGCCCTGATGAAGCAGCAGCACTGGGGACTGTTCTCGCACTGGGAGCCCTACACGCTGATCGTGGCGAGCCTGCTGGGCGCCTTCCTGATCCAGAACGCCTTCCAGTCCGGACCACTGGCGGCCAGCACCCCCGTCATCGACGCGACCCTGCCCCTGGTGGCGATCGCGCTCGGCGTCGGCCTGTTCCACGAGCCCGTCCGCACCTCCACGCTGGGCGTGGTCGGAGCCGCGGCGGGCATCCTGCTGGTCGTGGTCGGGATCGTCGGCCTGGACACCTCGCCGGTGGTCCGCCACGAGCAGCGGATCGAGCGCGAGGAGCAGGAGAAGAACGCCGAGGACGAGCAGGCCGCCTGAGCGCGGCTCAGGCGACTCCACCGGCCGGCTCAGCCCGCAAGCTCCCGAACGGTGACCCAGGGATCGCGGGCGTAGACGGCCAGCGGTCCGGCACCCGCGTCGAGGAACTCAGCGAGCCGGGCTCGGCACTGCGCGGGGCTCCCGGCCACGATGCGCGGCGCCACGTCGGCGGCGGTCACCGGCTGGTCGTCGGGGAGGTGCGCCTCCTGGCGCAGCATCGGCACGTTGTCGAGCGCCGCCCGCATCCGCTCGACGGCCAGCGCCTCGTCGTCGAGGTCGACGATCACGGCCACCGGGAAGCGCAGCGTGGCCGGCGCCCGGCCCGCCTCGGAGGCGGCCCGCCGTACCGTGTCGACGACGGCAGCGACCTGCTCGACGGTGTGCAGGTAGTTCACCATCACCCCGTCGACGACGTGCGCGGCCGCCAGCTCCGCCGCGGCAGCCACCATCCGCGGCCCGTTCGCCCCCCAGAGCAGCGGGGTGCCCGGCGCGGCCCCCTCCAGAGAGACCCCCTCGACACTGAACACCTCGCCGCTGAAGCTCACGGTCTGACCGTGCAGCAGGCCGTGCACGATGCAGGTGGCCTCCCGCATCGCCTGCACCGGCCGCCGCCGCCGGGCCCCTGCGCGGGACGCCAGCGGCTCGTGCCAGGGACCGAGCACGAGCGTCGACCGTCCGGGCGCCAGGCCGGCCAGCGTGGCGGCGCTCGCGGCCAGCGCCGCCGGCAGCTGCTTGAAGACGTTGGTCAGACCGACGCCGAGCCCCAGCCGGTCGGAGACGGAGGCGGCGGCCGCCGCATGCACGACGGGGTCGCGGTGCAGCCCGGCCTCGGTGAACCAGACGCTGTCCCAGCCGTGCTCGTCGGCGAGCGTGACGATCTCACGAAGCTCCTGCCCCGCCACCGTCGGTGGGACATACAGGCCGAGCTGGGAGACGTCCATCGCGGCCGATCATGGCAGCGGACCGGCTCCGCGCAGGAGTTCTTGAGCCCGGGCCGGGACGTGCATCTTCCTGCGGCGGCTCAGCCCTGCTCCGCCTTCGCCGGGCAGTCCGGGTTGGGGCAGTAGTCCACGGCCACCATCTCGCCGGGGTTGAGCTCGGCGCGCTTCTCGTTGGCAGGGTCGAAGTCGATCACCGCCGACTCCAGCTGTGCGCCGCACGACGGGCAGTGGGTGGGCCACTCGTTCTCGGTCATGCGGTCACAGTAGCCACGTGGAAGCCGGGTGCCGGTTCGGCGCCGGAGGTCCTAGGGTGTCCGGATGCGCAGCCTCTCCCTCGACGACGCCCGCCGCCGTGCGGCCCTGCTCGACGTCACCGGGTACGACGTCACCCTCGACCTCACCGGCGACGAGGCCACGTTCTCCTCGCGCACGGTGGTCGGCTTCACCGCCCGGGAGCGTGGCGACACCTGGTTCGACGTGCGACCGGAGCGGCTGCACGGCGCCACTCTCGACGGCCGGCCGCTCGACGTCGCGTCGCTGACCGAGGGCCGCCTCCCGCTCCGCCTCGACGACGGCGAGCACGAGCTGGTCGTCGACTGTGCCATGGGCTACCGGCACGACGGCGAGGGGCTGCACCGCGCGGTCGACCCGGCCGACGGCGAGCACTACACCTACGCGATGTCGTTCCTGGACGCGGCGCCGACGATCTTCGGCTGCTTCGACCAGCCGGACCTCAAGGCGCCGTTCACGGTGCACGTCGCGGCGCCGCCGTCGTGGGTCGTGGTCGGCAACGGCCGTGCGGAGCAGGTGGAGCCGGGTCGCTGGGAGCTCGCGACCACGCCCCCCCTGTCCACCTACTTCGTGACCGTGGTGGCCGGGCCCTACCACCAGGTCACCGACGAGCACGACGGCATCCGGCTCGGCCTCGAGTGCCGGCGCTCGCTGGCGCCGTACCTGGACCGGGACGCCGACGAGCTGCTGACGGTGACCCGGCAGTGCTTCGACGAGTTCCACCGGCTGTTCGGGGTGCGCTACGCGTTCGGCGACTACCACCAGGCCTTCGTCCCGGAGTACAACGCGGGCGCGATGGAGAACCCCGGCTGCGTGACGCTCCGCGACCCCCTGGTGTTCACCTCACGGGTCACCCGCACCGAGCGCACCACCCGGGCCAGCACGATCGCCCACGAGATGGCGCACCAGTGGTTCGGCGACCTGGTCACGATGCGCTGGTGGGACGACCTGTGGCTCAACGAGTCGTTCGCGGAGTACATGGGCAACCGGGTCACCCACGACGCCACCGAGTTCGACGGCATCTGGGTCGACGACGGCTACACCCGGCGGCGCTGGGGCCTGCGCGCCGACCAGCGCGGCAGCACCCACCCGGTGGCCGGCAACGGGGCGGCCGACGCGGCCTCGGCGCTGCAGAACTTCGACGGCATCTCCTACGCCAAGGGCGCGGCGGTGCTGAAGCAGCTCAACGCCCGCCTCGGCGACGACGTGTTCCTGCGCGGCGTGCGCGACCATTTCGACCGGCACCGGTTCGGCAACGCCGAGATGGCCGACCTGTTCGACTCGTGGAAGGCTGCGGGCGCCGTCGACCTGGACAGCTGGACCGAGCAGTGGCTGCAAGTCGCCGGCGTGGACCGGATCGCGCTGGACCGCGGTGCCGGCACCCTGCTGCGCGAGACTCCGGCGGAGCACCCGGCCGAGCGGACGCACGCCTTCGCGGTCGCGACGTACGACGCGCAGGACGGCCGCGGCTGGACCACGACGCCGGTGACCGTGGCGGCTGCCCGGACGCCGGCGCCGGAGGTCGGGGACCGTCCCGTGGTGCTCGACCCGGCCGAGCAGAGCTGGGCCCGGTACGGAATCGACGCGCTGAGCATGGACGCGCTTCCGGACCTGCTGCCGGTGATGACCGACCCGGTGATGCGCTCGTCGGTCTGGAACGCGCTGCGCGACGGGCTCACGAACGCCACAGTGGACCCCGAGCTGGTCCTGCGGCTGCTCGAGGTCACGCTGCCGGGCGAGGCTGCCGACGTCGCCGTCCGGGCCCTCGGGTCGATGGGCCTCGCGCAGGTCGTCGACCGGCTCGCGGCCGACCCGGTGGCGGCGCGCGCCCGGGTGCACGCCGCGGCGCGCGCCCGGCTGGCCTCAGCACCCCCCGGGTCGGACCTCCAGCTCGCCGCGATGCGGGTCGTGGTGGACTCCGCTGACGACTCTGCGCCGCTGCGCGCCTGGCTGCGCGGCGAGGGCCTGCCCGACGGTGTGACGCTCGACCTCGACCTGCGCTGGAAGGTGCTCGTGCGGCTGTCGGTCCTCGACGCGGTCAGCCGCGCGGAGCTCGACACCTGGCTGGAGCGCGAACGCACCGCCGAGGCGCAGCGCTACCACGTGCAGTGCCGCGCGTCGTACCCGCGGCCGGAGGCCAAGCGCTACGCGTGGCAGCTGTTCACCGGCGAGGAGGAGGCGTCGATCTACGAGATCCAAGGCGCCGCCGCGGGACTGTGGCAGCGCGGTCACGAGGAGCTGACCGCCGAGTACGTGGACCGGTACTTCGCCGACCTCGCGGCAACCGCGCAGGTCCGGGCGGGCTTCCTGCTCGCGGACATCGGGGCCCGGTTCTTCCCGCGGGTCGCGGTCTCGGAGTCGACGCTCGAGAAGGCCGACCGGCTGCTGGCCGACCCGGACCTCGACCCCGGCCTCCGGCGGGGAGTGGTGGACGCCGCCGACGACCTCCGGCTCGACCTCGCCTCGCGCACCGCGTTCTGGCCGCGCTGAGCTTCTCGTGGGGCGTTATGGTTCCCTCGTGAAAAGGAAGCGCGCCACGCTCAACCTGGTCGTCGCGACCGGACTCGCGATCCTGCTCGGCGCCTGGACCGGCGTCGTGGTGGCCCCGGACCCGGCGGCCGGCGGCCCCGTCAGCTCGCCGGTCCGTCCCTCGCCGGCCGACCGCGGGGCGATCGGCACCGGACCGCTCCGCGCATCGCGGCCGGTGCTGGACTTCACCGTCGCCTCGTTCAACGCGCTCGGCGACAGCCACACCGCGCCCGGTGGCAACAAGGCCTGGATGGCCGACGGGCGGCTGCGCGCACGCTGGGCGACCCGGCTGCTGAGGCTGCACGACGTCGACGTGGTCGGCTTCCAGGAGCTGCAGACGCCTCAGCTCGCGACGTTCGACCGGCTGACCGGGGAGACCTGGGACGTCTACCCGGACGACTCGCTCGGGTGGCGGGGCACGGACAACTCGCTGGCGTGGCGCACCGCGGTGTGGCAGCCGGTGAGCCGGGCGACGGTGGCGGTCCCGTACTTCGACGGCCACCTCCGGCCGATGCCGTACGTCCTGCTCCGCAACCGCGCCACCGGCGTGCGGGCGTGGTTCGTGAACGTGCACAACCCCGCGGACACCCGTCGGTTCGGCCGCCAGGAGCACTGGCGGGCCCGGGCGACCGCGGTCGAGATCGCGCTCGTGCAGCGGCTCTCCGCGACGGGCGATCCGGTGGTGCTCACCGGCGACATGAACGCCCGGGCCGCCTACCTCTGCGCGATCAGCACCGCCACCTCGCTGCGGGCCGCTCGCGGTGTCGACGGCTGCGGCGCCCGCGGCGTGGGCATCGACTGGATCTTCGGGTCGCCCGGGGTGACCTTCACCGGGTACACCGAGGACCGGGGCGCCCTGGTCCGGCGTACGACGGACCATCCCGTCGTGGTCGCCGAGGCTCGCGTCCAGGGTCCGGCACACCGCTGACCCCGTCCCGTGTAGCGGGGCCGCCGCCGGGGCACGGTGACCCCATGACGAGCAGCGACATGTCAGACCGGCCGGACCCGCGTCCGGATCCCGAGCCGGAGCGCGCGCCAGGCGGCAAGGACGCCATGCGCACCGCGCAGAGCGACGTCGGCGCCGGGACGGACGAGTCCCTGCTCACGCCCGACCCGCCCGCGCCGGCCCAGCAGGACACCGAACGGGTTCCCGACGAGATCAAGCAGCCGGAGCGGCCCGAGCCGGAGGAGCAGGCGACCGACAACACCGACGAGCCGAGCGCCTGACGGTCCCTCAGGGTGCCGCGGAGCCGACGCCACCAGCACTCGCGCCTCGCTGCACCGTGACCGCGGCCGAGGCGGCCGACAGGCGCGAGGCCCTCGACCCGAAGGCCTCGACGGCGTCCACCCGGTAGGTGTGCCGGCTGCCTCCCGCCAGGCCCCGCTCGGTGAGCCGCACGACCGGCTGCCTCCAGAACAGCGAGTGCTGGACCGTCGAGGTGGCGACCGGAGTCCTCCGTCCGTCGCGGTAGAGCCGGACCACCAGGTCGGTGTCGTCGAGGTCCAGCGGCACGGTTGCCCGCACGGTCACCGTGCCGGTCCCGGTCGCGGCGACGGTGGGGGCCAGCGGCCGGTTGGGCGGGGTGTCCGGGTTCGGTGCGAACCGGGCCAGGCCCTGCTGCGGCCTGTGGTCGACGTAGGTGAACTGGCCACCGACCCAGAGGTTCGTGCCGTCCGTCGCCATGGCCCGCGGACCGAGCCCGGAGAGCTTCGGCCCACCGCCGTTCGTCTGCGGGTACCACGGCCCGAGGAAGCCGTTGTCGAGTCGCTCGGCCAGCAGGTGCCGGCTCTGTCCCGCGGCCGCGACCTGAGGAAACGCATCCGGGTCGCCGTAGGAGTTCTGCGAGCGGCAGTCGTGCGCGTGCGAGCCCTTGTACAGCCAGCCGCGCACGACCGCGACGGACTGCGTCGCGCCCAGGCAGGTGTTCTTCCACCGCAGGGCCCCGGACGCGACGTCGGCGGCCAGGGTGCCGTCGAAGCACCCGCCTCCCGTGCCCTCCGCCGCGAAGTAGACCACCCCACCCGCGATCAGCGTGTCCTTGGCGATCGAGGTGCACGTCGAGGTCTTCGGCGGGAACGCACGAGCTGCGGCGAACGGCAGCGACGCCCCCGACGCCCCGTCCACCTCGGCGCCCTCTCGCTGCGGTTGCCCGTCGACGACGTTGAAGTTGCCGCCCAGGAACACCCTGGCGCCGTCGCCGGTCACCGACATGGTGACCGCGGGGACGTCGAGCGTGGGCGCCCACGGCAGCGTCGCACCCGTCGCCGCGTCCGCGGCCGCAGCCCTGCTGCGCCGGGCGGGGCCGACGGCGGAGAAGTACCCGCTGTAGTACACGGCCCCATCGGTCGCTGCGATGGCGGCGACGCGCCCCGACGGCCTCGGCCCGAAGCGCGCGACCCGGCCGCCCGTCGCGGTGTCGAAGGCGACCAGCCGGCCGGTCGAGGCCCCGTCCACGTGGGTGAAGCTGCCGCCGACGTACAGCCGGGAGCCGTCGGGGGAGGCCGCGATGCTCGTCGGGCGGGAGTCGAACGTGTGCCTGAACGGCAGAAGCGCCCCCGTGGCGGAGTCGAAGGCCGCGAGGTACCGGCGGCGGATCTCCCGGCTGCCCGCGGGAGCGCCGGACGGTCTCACCGTGGTGAAGTCTCCGAGCGCGTAGATCGCCCCCCGGGCGTAGGCCAGGTGCCACACGGTGCCGTTGGTCTGCATCGTCGGCGACACCGTCCCGGAGAGCACCCCGGCCTCCGTGGCCGCAGCGGGTGACGGCGCGGCCAGGGCCAGCGCGGCTGCGAGGCAGAAGAAGGTGGTCAGCGACGCGACCACGCCGCGGCGGGCGTCTGCGCCCATCGGAATCCCCCGTTCCACTCGCGCCCGGGAAGAGCGCAGGTCGGCGCGGGCCCCTCCGCCCGCGCTCCGCATTGTAGGCGCGCGTGCGCCGAAGAGGTGCTCGGTCGCCTCGCACGCGTCCCGCCGACCCGCTCGGGGCCGAACGCCCCTTCCCCGGGCCGTGCGGCCGACCGCACCATGGCCGCGGAGGAGGCGGCGATGGCGCGACGTACGACGGACGGTGTCGCGCTGCAGGTCGCCCCGTGCGGAGACGTGGCCGTCGCCACCTCCTCGTACCGGCTCACGGTCCCGCGCAGCACCGCGGCGGCCGCCCGCGACGTACCACCGTGCGCGGTGCTCGCCGAGCCCGACGGCACGCCGTGGGCCGAGCTGTGCCTGCTCGCCAGCGTCGACACCACGGCCGGGCCCGACGACTCCTACGACCCCGAGCCCCCGGTCGTCGCCCGGACCGGGGACGGCGTCGACGTCACCGTCACAGCGGCCGGCACCCAGTGGGCGACGAAGTCGGTCACCGTGCACTGCCGCCCGGACCACCTGGCGGTCTCGGTCACGGTGGCCGGCGGCCGCCACCCGGGTGCTCGGCTGGGCCGCACGACCGTTCTCGGCGGCACCGCGCTCCTGTCCGGCGGTGCCTGTGGCGCCTTCGCCAGCGGCATCCGCTTCGCGAGCGTGTTCAGCCCGGCGCCCAGCGAGCCGGTCGCCGCCGTGAGACCCGCCGGCCATCCCGTCGTCCTCGGCGTCGTCGGGAACAGGGGACACGGTCGCTTGCACGCGCTGTTCAGCCCTCCGCCCTTGTGCTGGGCGTTCGGACGGCAACCGCCGACCCCGGCCGCTACCGGCGTCCCCGCCGGTCCGTGGCTCGCGGTCTCCGTCGAGGCCCCGGTCGCTGCACTGACGATGACCCACGTCGGATACCACCCGGTCGACGGCGGGTTCTCCGTGTCCGCCGACTACGAGGGACACACCGAGGTGGGCCGGCAGCACACCACCCCGCTGGTGGTGCTGCGACCCGTCCCCACGGTGTGGGCCGGGCTCGACGCCTACCGCGACTCCCTGGTCGCACACGGTTGGGCCCCGCCTTCGCGCGGTCCGCGCCGTCGCCCGCCCTGGTGGAGCCGGCCGATCCTGTGCGGCTGGGGAGCCCAGTGCGCCCGCGCCGGCACGACCCTCGCTCCTGCGGATCTCTGTAGACAGGAGGTCTACGACGCGCTTCTGGACCTGGCCGAGGACTCCGGCATCCGGCCAGGCACGGTCGTCGTCGACGACCGCTGGCAGCGGCACTACGGGACCGCTGAGGTGGACACCGAGGCGTGGCCCGACCTGCGCGGCTGGGTCGCCACCCAGCATGCGGCGGGCCGGCGGGTCCTCCTGTGGTGGAAGGCCTGGGACCCCACCGGCCTCCCCGCCGGCGAGTGCGTACGCCGACCGGACGGCACCCCGGTCGCGGCCGACGTCAACGACCCCGGCTACCGGGCACGGGTCCGCAGGACCGTGACGGCCCTGCTGGGCCCGCACGGTCTGGACGCCGACGGGCTCAAGGTCGACTTCACCCAGCTGACCCCGTCCGGCTCGTCCCTGACGGCCACCCCCGGGCCGTGGGGGATCGCGGCGCTGCACGCCCTTCTGGGGCTGCTGCACACCGCGGCGACGTCGGCGAAGCCGGACGCCCTCCTGGTGACGCACAGCGTGCACCCCAGCTTCGGGGACGTGACCGACATGGTCCGGCTCAACGACCTGGCCAGGCGCGACCCGGCCGGCCGCCCGGTCCCACCGGTGGAGCAGCTCCGCTTCCGGCACGCGGTCGCCGTCCACGCCCTGCCCGGGCACCTCGTCGACACCGACCAGTGGCCGATGCCCGACCGGGCCGCCTGGCAGGACTACGTGCGCGAGCAGCCCCGTCTCGGGGTGCCGTCGCTGTACTACCTGGAGGCCATCGACACGACGGGGGAGCTCCTCACCGACGGTGACCGGGCGCTCGTCGCCGGGACGTGGGCCCGGTACACCGCACGGGACCCGGCCCAGCAGATGGCCCCGGCCCAGGACGGCTACGCCGGCTCGACGGGGCCCGCGGTCGCCTCCGCCTCCTCGACGTACGGCTTCCCGGTGGTCAGGTAGCCCACCTCCGCGGCGAGCACGTTCCTGGCCAGCACCTCCTCCTTGGCGCTGCTGGCGAAGGCGTCGACCCGGAGGTCCTCCGCGCTCTGGGACGTCACGCTGCGCACCGGTCCCAACGCGTCGCCGAACTCCGCCTGCAGCGCGGCCTCGGCGCGCGCGACCACCTCTTCCGACCCGATCCCCTTGATCACGACCCCGACGCTCAACCGAGCTCCGTAGACCGGCGTCAGCCGCAGCTCCTCGCCCTGCTCGTCGGCGACGTAGATGGTCTCGCGGGTCTGCTCCGGCTCCCTCGCCCGGCGCACCAGCACCGCGCTGCGCTCGGCCTCCTCGGAGGTGAACAGGGTGAACTTGGAGCGGGCGTTGAACGCCGAGACGGAGGTGAAGTCAACGGCGTAGCCGACCGGCCGGCTGCGGTCGACCGTGTGCGGATGCATGGCGTTGGGGCGCTGGTCGGGCACCGCCTGGAAGACGACGTGGTGCGGGAACTCCTCGCCGGTGAGTCCCTTGCCGCCCACCGGCTGGGGCGTCAGGGTGACCGGGGTCAGGGTGAGCCCGTGCTGGCCGGTGACCTTGGCCCGGTACGCCTCGAAGGGCTCGGCGCCCTGGTGCGCCAGCGCCTCGACGTCGGCGAAGGAGATGCGGCGGGCGCGGACGGTCTCATAGCTGGACACGGCTGTTCCTCTCTGCTCGGCCCGTCGTCGAGCCCGAGCGGGTGCGGCCGGACGACCGACCACCACCATGATCATCGTCGCCCAGTCTCGGGTCCTGTTCTGAGAGAAACGTGAACTGCCGGCGGGACCTCGCGGGCTCGATGAGGCCCTGGCTCGTGTCGATCGACCCGGCAGTGGGTATGGGGACAGGAGCATTGTTCGCGAGCACCCCGAGGGAGTCGTCGCGCAGATGTCTGTGCTTACCCCACGAGAGCGTCCGAGAAGCTGGTCGCTGGACGAGATCGTCGTGACCGACCCGCCGGTCATCCGCAGGGCGATCGGCGCAGCAGCCATCGGCAACATCACCGAGTGGTACGACTTCGGCGTCTACGCCTACTTCGAGCCGACCATCAAGAAGGTCTTCTTCTCCGGTATCGGCGACACCGCCGGCACCATCGCCACCTTCGGTCTGTTCGCCGTGGCGTTCCTGGTCCGCCCGTTCGGCGGGATGTTCTTCGGGCCGCTCGCCGACCGGATCGGCCGCAACACGGTGCTCGCGACCACGATGATCATGATGGCGCTGGGCACCTTCGCGATCGGCTGCATCCCCGACCACGCCGCGATCGGGATCTGGGCGCCGCTGCTGCTCCTGCTCGCCCGGCTCGTGCAGGGGTTCTCCACCGGTGGTGAGTACGGCAACGCGATGACCTTCATCGCCGAGTACGCGCCCGACCGGCGCCGGGGCTTCCTGGGCAGCTGGCTGGAGTTCGGCACCTTCACCGGATACCTGCTCGGAGCGATCGTGGTGACCGTCGCCGATGCCACCCTCAACGACCAGCAGCTGCTCGGCTGGGGCTGGCGGATCCCGTTCTTCGTCGCGCTGCCGCTGGGCATCGTGGGCGTCTACCTGCGCACCCGGCTCGCCGACACGCCGGCATTCACCGCCTTGGAGAAGGCCTCCGAGGAGCGGGAGAAGGCCAACAAGACCGGCGACGAGGCCAGGATGCTGGGCCGACTCTGGCCGTTCGTGCTGGTCTGCATGGGGCTGGTGATCGTCTGGAACGTCACCAACTACATGCTGACCTCGTACATGCCGACCTACGTCACCAGCACCGTCCCGGACGCGACGGAGGGCGGCGTCTCCCAGACCACCTCGCAGTGGCTGCAGATCGTCGTCATGGCGGTCGCGCTCCTGACCATCCCGTTGCTCGGCATGCTCTCGGACCGGATCGGTCGCAAGCCGATCATCTGGACCGGAGTCTCGGGGCTGATCGTGCTGGCGTTCCCGATGATCCTGCTGATCAGGGCCCAGAACGCCGTGGCGGTGTTCCTCGGCCTGCTGATCATGGCGATGACCCTGATCTGCTTCAGCGCGACCATGCCCTCGACCCTGCCTTCGCTGTTCCCCACCCGGGTGCGCGGCGCCGGCCTCTCGGTGTCCTTCAACGTCGCCGTGTCGCTGTTCGCCGGCACCACGTCGGTGGTGGTCGGTGCCCTGGTGGAGGCGACGGGCGACCTGAACTGGCCCGCGTACTACCTGATCATCGCCGGAGCGATCGGCGCCGTCTCGGTGTTCCTCCTGCAGGAACCGAACGGACGCCGCATGTGGGGCTCGGCGCCGGCGGCCACCACCGACGACGAGGCGGAGGAGATCGTCTCGATGCAGTCCCACGCGGCCTAGGCGGGTCGCCGGCAGCCAGGCCGGTCGCACTCAGCCGTGCGCCATGTCGACGAAGCGTGAGTAGTGGCCCTGGAAGGCCACCACCACGTCGCGGGTCGGGCCGTTGCGATGCTTCGCGACGATCAGGTCGGCCTCGCCCGGACGGGTGGACTCCTTCTCGTAGACGTCCTCGCGGTGCAGCAGGACGACCATGTCGGCGTCCTGCTCGATCGAGTTGTGCAGCGCGACGCCCTCGGCGACGAAGTTGTGGTTGCCGAGCACAGTGGCGTCGTACACCGGCTGCTCGCCGACCGGCTCGATGGTCGCCACGGCGTCCCAGGTGACGTCGTTGGTCGCGGTCACCTCGAGGTCGGCCTCGTCGAGGATGCTGGCCACCCGGCTCATCTGCTGGCGGCTCGCCGCCCGCGTCGCCGTGCCCGTCGCGCGGCGCGTCTCGCCTGCCGAGCTCGGGCCCACGTCGGCGTGGCCGCGGTTGGTCAGCACCTGGCGCACCCGCTGCCACACCTCCTCGGGGATCGTCGCCACGCCGCTGTCCTCGGCGGCCGCACGCAGCAGAGCGGCCAGCGCCGGCGCGGCGGCGCCGCGCGAGCCGTGCACCCCGACGTCGTCGAGGAAGCGCAGCTGGTTCTCGGGGCCGACGACGAGCAGCTGGTAGGAGTTCTGGCCCGCCCGGCGCAGCCGGCGGATCCTGGTGAACACGTTGAACCGCAGCAGCAGCCGCGCCACGTCGTCGACCAGTCGGCGGCTCGGCGAGGTGAACCCGACCGAGCCGATCTCGCCCGCCGCGCGAGCGTTCACCGACCCGTGCGTGGCCCACAGGTGACGCAGGAACAGGGCGACCTGCTGCTTGGGCAGGGCGAAGACCCAGCCGGGGACCGAGCGCTCCTCGACCGGCGTACCGGCAAGGCCCTGCTCGTCGAGCCACGCCGCCAGTGCTGCGTCCTGCTCGGGCAGCGCGAGAGCCGCCGGACGGGCGCCGTTGGTCGGCTCGCGGACGACCTCGACGCCGAGCGCCCGCCGCAGCGCGTCCTCGACCGTCGCCAGGCTGGCGCCGTCGACGTTGGCGTAGCGGGTCACGGCGCCGGCCTCCAGCGCCGCACCTCCGAGCAGGTGCGCGAGCAGCACCACCTCGGGCTCCTCCCGAGGAGCGATGGCCAGCGGTGGGGGAACGTGGCGCAGCGACGCCAGCCGGGTCCCGGGCCGAAGCTCGCCCAGCGGCACCCACCCCTCGTGGGTCAGGAACGGGTGGTTGGCGGTCGCGCGCACCCGCCGGCCCGACACGAGCGTGAGCTCGAAGACCGGCCGGGTGCCGCTGGGGAAGGCGTGGGTCAGGGTCCGCGGCACCAGTCTGAGCCGGTCGTCGAGCGACCAGACCGGGACGTCGGTGGCTGCGCGCCCCATCAGCTCGCCGATCGTCACCTCGGCGTTGGTGTCGGCACGCATCACCCGGGTGTCGGCCGTCACGCAGCCGGACTCCCGGAGGTCCGACATCATCGGCCGCTTGTCGGAGCGCTGCTCCGGTCCACGGTTCAGCTGGGAGAGCGCGATGATCGGCACCTCGAGCTCCTTCGCGAGCAGCTTGATCTGACGGGAGAACTCCGAGACCTCGAGCTGACGCGACTCGACCTTCTTCCCCGAGCTCATCAGCTGGAGGTAGTCGATGACGATGAGGCGCAGGTCGTGGCGCTGCTTGAGCCGGCGCGCCTTGGCGCGGATCTCCATCATCGTCATGTTGGGTGAGTCGTCGATGAACAGCGGCGCCGAGGAGACCTCGCCCATCTTGCGGGCGAGCTTGGCCCAGTCCTCGTCGTTCATGTGGCCGTTGCGCATGTGGTTGAGCGGGATCCGGGCCTCGGCCGACAGCAGCCGCATGGTGATCTCGTTGCGGGTCATCTCCAGTGAGAAGATCACGCTGGCCATGTTGTGGTGGATCGACGCCGACCGGCAGATGTCCAGGCCCAGCGTCGACTTCCCTACCGCCGGCCGGGCGGCGACGATCACCATCTGGCCCGGGTGCAGGCCGTTGGTCAGCTCGTCGAGGTCGGCGAACCCGGTGGGCACCCCGACCATCTCGCCGTCCCGGTTGGAGATCGCCTCGATCTCGTCGAGGGCGGCCTCCATGATCGAGCTCAGCGGCGCGTAGTCCTCCGACGTGCGCTTGTCGGTGACGCCGTAGACCTCGGCCTGGGCCCGGTCGACGACCTCGTCGACCTGTCCCTCACCGGCGTAGCCCATCTGGGCGATGCGGGTGCCGGCGTCGACGAGCCGGCGCAGGATCGCCTTCTCCCGCACGATCTCGGCGTAGTAGCCCGCATTCGCCGCGATCGGCACGCTCGCCGACAGCGTGTGGAGGTACGGCGCCCCACCGACCCTGCCCAGCTCTCCGCGGCGCTGCAGCTCGGCGGAGGTGGTGACCGGGTCGACCGGCTCGCCCCGCCCGTAGAGGTCGACGACCGCGTCGAAGATGGTCTCGTGGGCCGGGCGGTAGAAGTCCGTGCCGCGGACGGACTCGACCACGTCGGCGATCGCGTCCTTCGAGAGCAGCATCGCGCCGAGCACGCTCTGCTCGGCGTCGTTGTCCTGCGGCGGGGTGCGGTCTCCTCCGCCCCCTCCGGTCCCGTAGCCTCCCGCGCCGTACGCCGACGTCCAGGGCTCACCGGCGTCGACCGCCGGCCCGGCGTCAGGGGGGTACTCCGCGATGCTCACTGAGTCCTATCCTTCCGTCGACTGCCGGCGACAGTACGCAACCCCACCCCCAAGGCCGGGGCGTGTCGCCCGCGCCCTGTGTGGTTCCGGTCCGGTCGCCGGGGTGTGGCGCCGGGCTGCGACCGGGTGCAGCATGGGTCCCCGAGCAGCCCGGCCGGGGTGTGGCCGGGGCAGCTCGCCGGGGTCTCCGCCGAGGTTTCCGAGGCTCTCCCGGCCGAGGTCCGGAGGGTGACGCTACGGGGTCCGACGGTGCCCCTGACAGCCCGTTGTGCACAGGGCCCTGGGGAAAACCACCCGGTCCATGTGGAACACGCCTGGCGCCATGTGCACAGCCTGTTTACACAGCTGTGGACAACCCCGCGGCTTGGATCGAGAAAACCCTCGTGACCTGCGGAAACCTCTGTCTACTCATGTGGATCCAAGAAAGTTCGGGACGGGTTTCGTTCACCCGCGCGTGGCCGTCCGGTCATCGGGCGGGCATTCCGGGCAGCAGCGGCGGCGCGGATGCTACACACAGGACGGGACTAGTTACACACAACTAGTCGACACCTAGTTAGGTCATGGTCAGTGTCCGATCCTGGGCCTTACCTGGCTATTCTGTGGGGGTGATCGGGCAGAGCACCCGCGGCGCCGCGCGGAGCGGTGCGCGGGCCGAGCTGCGCCGCCACGACCACGAGATCCTGCGTCTGGCGCTCCCGGCCTTCCTGGCGCTGGTCGCCGAGCCGCTGTTCCTGCTCGCCGACGCCGCGATCGTCGGCCACCTGGGCACCCCCCAGCTGGCCGGCCTGGGGATCGCCGGAGCGGTGCTGTCGACCGCGGTGGGGCTCTGCGTCTTCCTCGCCTACGGGACGACGGCCTCGGTGGCCCGCAGCATCGGCGCCGGCGACCGCGCCGGGGCGGTCACGTCCGGGTTCGACGGCGTCTGGCTGGCGGTCCTGGTCGGCTCGGTCGTGACGGTGGCCGGCACGGCGCTGGGCCCCTGGCTCGTGGGGCTGTTCCATCCGGGGCCCGCCGTCGGGTCGGCCGCCGTGACCTACCTGCGCTGGGCGTTCCTCGGTACCGTGCCGCTGCTGCTGATGCTGGCAACGACCGGGATCCTGCGTGGGCTGCAGGACACCCGCACGCCCCTGGTCGTCGCGGTCGCGGGCAATCTCGTCAACATCGCGGTCAACTACCTCCTGGTGTACGGGCTGCAGCTGGGCATCGCCGGCTCGGCCATCGGCACGGACCTCGCCCAGCTCGGGTCCGCGGCGACCATGGTGGCGGTGGTCGTCCTCACGGGACGCCGGGTCGGCGCACGGCTGCGCCCCGACCTCGCCGGGGTGCTGAACGCGGCCCGCG
Source organism: uncultured Actinomycetota bacterium (assembly GCA_963811365.1). Classification (GTDB taxonomy): domain Bacteria; phylum Actinomycetota; class Actinomycetes; order Propionibacteriales; family Nocardioidaceae; genus CAWEQW01. Next base: position 414,937 of record CAWEQW010000006.1, read on the forward strand.
CCGGCACCGCCCTCGTGATGCGCACGCTGACCCTGCGGGCCGCACTGCTCGTGATGACCTACGCAGCGGCACGGCTGGGGCAGACCGCCACGGCGACGTACCAGCTCGCCGCGACGGTGTGGACCTTCCTCGCCTTCGCGCTGGACGCCATCGCGATCGCCGCCCAGGCGATCACCGGACGCTACCTCGGCGCGGGCGACGTCTCGGCGGTGCGCGCGGTCACCGACCGGATGGTGCGCTGGGGACTGCTCAGTGGTCTCGCCACCGGTGCGCTGCTCGCCCTGGGCTCGCCGGTGCTCGGCGGCCTGTTCACGAGCGATCCGGCGGTTCGGGAGATGTTGGTGCCGGTGCTGCTGGTGGCCGCGTGCTTCCAGCCGCTCGCCGGGGTCGTGTTCGTGCTCGACGGGGTGCTGATCGGCGCCGGCGACGGGCGGTACCTCGCGTGGGGCGGGCTCGTCGTGCTGCTCGTCTTCGCTCCGCTGGCAGCCCTCACCGTCGCCGCGGCACCGCCGGTAGGTGCGCCGCTGGCCTGGCTGTGGGGTGCCTTCGGCGTCGGATTCATCGGCGCGCGCGCCGTCGTCCTGCTGCACCGGTCCCACGGCTCCGCGTGGCTGGTGACCGGCGCCACGCGGCCGCTGAGCCGGGCGGAGCCGGCGCCGGTCATCCCGCAGGAGCCGAGCTGACCGTCAGTGCACCTCGCCCGGGGCCCGGATCGTCTCGGGGGTGAGGACGTGCCGGGCCACGGCCCGACGCGCAGCCTGCGGATCCACCAGCGCCTCGAACCGGGTGGCCGCCCGCGCCCGGCCACCGCCGCTCGGCTCCTCGTAGATCGCCCAGTTGGCTGCCGACTTGTGGATCCGGATGTAGTCGAAATGCCCGCGGTAGGCGGCGAACGCCGACCGGAACGGGATCCGGATCGTCACCTCGTCGTCGTGCAGCCCGAGGTTGGTGAAGTTGTTGGACCCCGTCCACACCACCCACGCCGAGGTGTCGGCACCGACCACCCCGGATACCGCGACGCTCTTCATGTGTGAGTACAGCGCCGCGACGATGCCGTTGCGCTGCGGGAAGATCGTCCGGCGCGCCATCATCCGCGGACCGGTGTTGGCGGTCAGCTGCTTGTAGACGCCATGGCTCATGAAGCTGTACAGGATCCTGACGTAGCACCCGCGGGCGTAGAGCCGGCGCACCTGGTCGGCGATGTAGGCGCCCCGCGCGCTGTGCCAGGCATGGATGTTGATCAGCACCAGGGTGTGCCCGTCGATCCCGGCACCGCCGGTCGCGCCGTTGCACCGGATCGACCGCAGGTCGGCCATCGTCGGGTCGTCGGCCGCGGTGGCGGTCGGGTCGGGGTAGAACGTGGTGTCGTAAGGACCGGCCCGGAACTGCCGCAGCGGGTGGGCCAGCCGCCGGTCGGGGACCATCTCCTCGAAGACGCTGCGGAACTGCCCGTAGAGGCCGGCGCTCGTGGCGGCGGACGCCGACCCGGGGGCGCCCTCGACCGTGTACAGGTCGTTCCACTGCACGTGAGTCGCGTTGGAGGTCATGTTCGACGAGCCGACCATCACCACGTTGCGCGCTGAGCCGGCCCTGCTGAACAGGTAGAACTTGGAGTGCAGGATCGCGGTGCCGCGGCAGCTGCCCTGGCAGCGGTAGGTGAAGCTGCGGGCGTGCCGGTCACCGCCGACCTGGTGCCGCAGCGCGCCCCAGCTCGGCGAGGTCCGGGCGTCGAGGTGGTTGTTCATCAGCAGCTGGACGCTCACGCAGCGTCGGTCTGCCCGGATCAGCGCGTCGACGAAGCTGCGGTCGGCGATGGAGTACAGCGCGATCTTGATCTCCGCGGGGAACAGGGCGGGCTTGGTGGGGCACTGGCCCCGCGAGTCGACCCGGTAGCCCGGCACCGCGTCGATGGTCCGCACGACGTTGCGGATGATCGCCCGGCGCTGGCTGAAGCTGCCGGTCGGGATGTTGAACCGGGCCCCCGGGGGAGGGGTGAACCTGCCGGGCGCGAAGGTCCGCCGCCGGACCAGCACCGTGACGGTGCTCGTCGCCGAGCCGACGGAGTCGCGCACTTCGTACCGGAGCGTGAGGTCACGGATCCTCCCGCGGGTGACCGTGACGGTGAGCGCCTTGGTCGTGGCGTTCACCCTCGTCGTGACGCCGTACGGCAACGGCGAGGTGACCACACGGACCCTGGCCGCCGACGCCGGACACGGCCGCAGGGTGGTCTGACAGGTGTCGTTGGCGAGCAGGTCGACCGTGCCGGAGCCACCCAGCGGCACCCGTACGGCGTCCGGGCGCGCAACGACACCCGAGGGCACGACCGTCACCGTCACGCTCGCCGGGTCCGAGGTCGCCCCATCGAGGTCGGTGAGCCTGTAGGAGAGCACGACCGGCCCTCCGGCGTACCCGGCCGAGGCCGACACGGTCAGGATGCCTGTGGACCGGGCCAGGGCGTAGCTGATCCCGGCGGGCAGACCACCGACCGGATCGGCCATCACCAGGCCGCCGGTCGGGGCCAGCGCCGACGGGAGGCACGGCGCCACCCCACCACACGTGTCGTTGGCGAGCAGTGCCACCTCGGCGCTGCCCCCCTTCCCGACCTCGGCGGTGTCCGCGACGGCCACCGGGGGTGCCGTCGCCAGGCGTACCGCTCCCGGCCCGTGGGCGGGCAGCGCGACCGCCTCGGCGGTCCCGGCCAGCACGGACGACGACGCAAGCATGCCGAGCACGGTCAGCACGCGGATCAGGTGTCGCATCAGCCCCCCAGGACCGAACGGCCCGGGGCGGTCGACCCGGACAGATCTGTGAACAAGTCGATCGTCGCACCGACGGGCGGGCGCCGGGACCAACTCACCCGTTTCGTGACCCACGCACCGCTCGACGCGGTCCCCGGGACCCGCCTCGGCTCCGCGGCCCGGTCGGCGTCGAGGCGGCGGGAAGCGACCTCGGACGACTGCGTCATCAGGCAAGGACCCCCGGGCGGACGAGCGGGCCACCGGCCGACCCCCCGGCCGCGTGGCACCCGCGGTGCTGCAGGCAGAACGTAGCCTAGGACCCGGCCGGCCGTGCGTCCGATGCGCGCGCAGGCCCTGGGGACAACTATTCGCTCGCCGGCGGCTGGGTACGGTATCCGGCCCGCGCCGGCCGCCGTCCGTCCCGTCCCGTCCCGTCCCGCGGAGCGCCGAACATCTGCAGGCCGGTTCAGCGTCACACTTTCTATACCGATTCGTTACTTGTATGGGGCGACGGAACGCCAACCCCCGACGCCCCTGCCCAAGGCAGGAGGCCGCTCCCGTGCTGCGTGGGCGGTCTTCTGCTGAGGCGCCGCCAGCCGGTGACCCCGGACCGACACATCGCGAAGGGCCGCCCCCTGGTGGGAACGGCCCTCTGCTGTGCGGTGCGCGTCAGGCAGGCACCACGTTGAGGTTGACGGTCGCGTCGACCTCGTCGTGGACCTTGACGACCACCTGGTGGGTGCCGAGGGACTTGATCGGGTTGCCGAGGATGATCTTGCGCTTGTCCACCTGCGCACCGGAGGCGTTGATCGCCGAGGCGATGTCCGAGACGGTGACGGCACCGAACAGCCGGCCGCTCTCGCCGGCGCGGACCGGCAGCTGGATGATGCCGGCCTCGAGAGACGCCTTGATCTGCTGGGCATGGTCGAGGTCGCGCACCTCGCGGCTGGACCGGGCGGCCCTGATGGACTCGACGGTCCGCTCCCCGCCGCGCGTCCACCGGATCGCGAAGCCACGCGGGATGAGGAAGTTGCGGCCGTAGCCGTCCCGGACCTCGACGATGTCGCCGGGGGCCCCGAGACCGCCGACCTCCTGGGTGAGGATGAGCTTCATCGGTCAGTCTCCTCTCAGCGAGCCGTGGACGTGTAGGGCAGCAGGGCGACCTCGCGGGCGTTCTTGACCGCGGTCGCGACGTCGCGCTGGTGCTGGACGCAGTTGCCGGTCACCCGGCGGGCGCGGATCTTGCCGCGGTCGGAGATGAACTTGCGCAGCAGCGTGGTGTCCTTGTAGTCCACGAAGGACGCCTTCTCCTTGCAGAACTGGCAGACCTTCTTCTTCGGCTTGCGAAGGACGGGCTTGGCCATTGTGGTGCTCCTCACAGATGAGCCCGGCTGACGCCGGAATGGTCGGATGGATGGATGTGACGTCCGGCCGAGGCCGGATCGGAAGCCGTCAGAACGGAGGCTCCTCGGAGGACCCTCCGACGCCCGGAGTGGCCCACGGGTCGTTGGCCGGCTGACCACCGCCGTGCGAGCCGCCCTGGTTGCCGCCCCAGGAGCCGCCGCCCTGGCCGCCGCTCGACGCGCCCTGGCTGCCGCCGGCCGACCACGGGTCGTCCCCGCCGCCGAAGCCGCCGCCCTGGCCGCCGGCCTGGTTGCCGCCCTGACGGGTGGTCTTGGTGACCTTCGCCGTGGCGTAGCGCAGGCTCGGACCGACCTCGTCGACGTCGATCTCGAACACCGTGCGCTTCTCCCCCTCGCGTGTCTCGTAGGACCGGGCCTTGAGCCGCCCCGAGACGACCACCCGCATGCCGCGCTGCAGCGACTCGGCGGCGTTCTCCGCCGCCTGGCGCCACACCGAGCAGTTCAGGAACATCGCCTCGCCGTCGCGCCACTCGTTCGACTGGCGGTCGAACGTGCGCGGCGTCGAGGCGACGGTGAAGTTCGCGACCGCGGCACCCGACGGGGTGAAGCGGAGCTCCGGGTCGGCGGTCAGGTTTCCGACGACGGTGATGTCGGTCTCGCCTGCCATGTCAGGGCTCCCTGCTGTGGGCTGCGGTCTGCGGGTCGGGGACGAACCGAGAGGTCGGTCAGCGGAGGTCGGGCCGGATGACCTTGGTGCGCAGCACCGACTCGTTCAGCGTGAGCTGACGGTCGAGCTCCTTCACCGTGGCCGGCTCGGCCTTGAGCTCCACGACGGCGTAGATGCCCTCGGACTTCTTGTCGACCTCGTAGGCGAGCCGGCGACGGCCCCAGACGTCGACGTTCTCGATCGTGCCGCCGTCCTGGCGGACGACGTTGAGGTAGGTGTCGAGCGAAGGCGCGACGGTGCGCTCTTCGAGGTCGGGATCGAGGATGACCATCACTTCATAGGCACGCATAGCGGTCTCCACCTCCTTCGGACTCGGCGGCCACGGCGTTTCCGTGGCAGGAGGGCTGTGCGTCCGTCGCGGGTCCGCCGGTCCGGCGGCTCGCGACGTGTCGACGGCCCGACACCCACTCTGGTCATGGGGTCGAGCCGAGGCGACGTCGAGGATAACAGCGGCGTACCCGGCCGACGGAATCGTCGTCCACAGGCTCCGGACCGCGGCCGCCGGACCGTCGGATGCCGCTCCTAGCAGTGTCCGCATGGCCTCCGCTCCCGCCCTCCCCGCGCTCGGTGCCCACGTCGACCAGTCCGACCCGGTCGGCGAGGCGAGGCCCGCGGGGCGACGCTGGTGCCAGTTCTTCCTCGGCGACCCGCAGGGCTACAAGGGGCCCGAGGTCGCCTACGAGGCCGGTGCCGAGGCGCTGCGCGAGGCCGCCGCGGCGGCCGGCGTCGACCTGTACGTCCACGCGCCGTACATCATCAACGTCGCCACCACCAACAACCGGATCAGGATCCCGAGCCGCAAGCTGCTCCAGCAGCATCTCGACGCCGCGGCCGACATCGGGGCGAAGGGCCTCGTCGTGCACGGCGGCCACGTCAACAAGGACGACGACCCGGAGAAGGGCTTCGACAACTGGCGCAAGGCGGTCGAGGCCACCGACTCAAGATCCCGCTGCTGATCGAGAACACCGCTGGAGGCGACAACGCGATGGCCCGCCGCCTCGACCGGGTCGCGCGGGTCTGGGAGGCGATCGGCGCCGCCGAGGGCGCCGAGAAGGTCGGCGTCTGCCTCGACACCTGCCACGCACACGCAGGCGGCATCGACCTGACGACCGTGGTGGAGCCGGTTGCGCGCGATCACCGGACGGATCGACCTGGTCCACGCCAACGACAGCCGCGACGACTTCGGCTCCGGCGCGGACCGGCACACCAACCTCGGCCGCGGTCGGATCGACCACCGACGCGGCTCGTCGGCCTGGTGCGCGAGGCCGGGGCGCCGGTCGTGATGCGAGACCCCGGGGGGCCCGTGCCGAGCACCGAGACGACCTCGCCTTCCTGCGGAGCACGACTGCTGAGCGCCGGCTCGCCGGGGACGCCACCGGATAGCCTCGGCCACCGTGAACCCCGTCGCGCTGACCGTCCGTACGATCACGCCCGAGGTCCACTCGAGCTTCATCGCGCACCCAGCGGTCGGCCAGCTTCCTGCAGACCCCGGCGTGGGGCATCGTCAAGAGCGAGTGGCGGAGGGAGTCGCTCGGCTGGTTCGCCGACGACGGCGGGCTCGTCGGCGCAGGGCTGGTGCTCTACCGCCGGCTGCCGCGCCTGCGCCGCTCCCTGGCCTACCTCCCGGAGGGGCCGCTCGTGGACTGGTCGAGCGCGCACCTCTCGGACTGGCTCGCGCCGATGACCCGGCACCTTCGCGAGCAGGGCGCGTTCGGCGTCCGGATGGGCCCGCCCGTGGTGAACCGCAGGTGGACCGCCGACCTCGTCAAGCAGGGCGTCGCCGACGAGGCGGTGACCCGGTTGGGCCAGCTGGCGCCGACGGAGCGCTCCCGTACCGGGGCCGCGGTGGTCTCCCAGCTGCGCGAGCTCGGCTGGCGGCTGCAGAGCGCGGACGGTGGCTTCGCGGCAGGTCAGCCGCAGTTCAACTTCCAGATCCCGCTGCGGCACCCGACGGGTCGGCACGCTCCGAGGACGAGGTGCTGGCCGGGATGAACCAGCTCTGGCGGCGCAACATCAAGAAGGCCGCCAAGGCCGGCGTGCAGGTCACCCGGTCCGACCCCGGTGCTTCGACGCCGACCTCGCCGCCTTCCACGAGCTCTACCTGCGCACCGCCGAGCGCGACCACTTCACGCCACGCCCGCTGGCGTACTTCCGGGCGATGATGACCGCGCTGCTCGCCGAGGAGCCGGACCGGATCCGGCTGTACCTCGCGCGCCACGAGGGCGACCTGGTGGCCGCCACGATCTGGGTCCGGGTCGGCGGCCACACCTGGTACTCCTACGGCGCGTCCTCCACCGAGAAGCGCGAGGTGCGTGGCTCGAACGCGGTGCAGTGGGAGATGATCCGCGACGCCCTGGCAGCCGGTGCCGACGTCTACGACCTGCGCGGCATCACCGAGACCCTCGACCCCGACGACCCGCACGTCGGCCTCGTCCAGTTCAAGGTCGGCACCGGAGGGGAGGCGGTCGAGTACGCCGGCGAGTGGGACCTGCCGCTCTCGCCGCTGCTGTACCGGCGCGTTCTCGCTCTACCTGGGCGCGAGGCGGGTGACCGATGCTGACCCGTACGTCGACGGCGACCGCTGGCGCGCGCACCTGCGGCGGGTCACCGACACCCAGCCGGGGGTCGTCCCGGTCATGAAGGGCAACGGCTACGGCTTCGGCATCGGGAGGCTGGCCCGCCGCGCCGACTGGCTCGGCGTGGACATGGTCGCCGTCGGCACCTACGACGAGCTCCCGCAGGTCGCGTCCCGCTTCGACGGCTCGCTGCTCGTGCTCACCCCGTGGCGGCCGTTCGACACCGCGGTGAGCTACGGCCCCCGCATCGTGCACACCGTCGGCCGCCTCGAGGACCTCGAGCAGCTCGTCGCCCGCGACGACCGGCCCCGGGTGGTCCTCGAGCGGCTCACCTCGATGCGCCGGCACGGCTTCGGCGCCTCTGACCTGCGCGCTGCCGCCGCGCTCGCCCGCAGCAGCGGCCGGGTCGTGCTGGAGGGGGCGGCGCTGCACCTCCCGATGACGTCCGGCTCCCACCTCGACGAGGTCGAGCGGCTGATGACCGACATCGTCGCCGCGGGGCTGGCCGGTGTCGTCTACACCTCTCACCTGGCCGAGGCGGAGATGGCCACCCTGCGGGCCGCCTACCCCGACGTCACGTTCCGGCCACGCGTCGGCACCGGACTCTGGCTGGGCGCGGCCGAGGCCCTCGCGGTCCGCTCCACCGTGCTCGACGTGCACCCCGTCGAGCGGGGGACGCGTTCGGCTACCGGGGCCGCTCGGCGCCGCGTGCAGGCTGGATCCTGGTCGTGTCGGGCGGTACGGCGCACGGCGTGGGCCTGGAGGCCCCGACGGGCGGCAGCACCCTGCGCGCCCGGGCGGTGCGGCTCGCGCAGGGCGGGCTCGACGCCGTGGGACTGGTGCGCTCGCCGTTCACGGTCGACGGCAGGCTGCGGCTGTTCGGGGAGCCGCCGCACATGCAGGTGTCGCTGCTGTTCCTGCCGCGCGGCGCCGGGGTCCCGCGGATCGGGGACGAGGTCGACGTCCGGGTCCGGCACACCATCGCGACGTTCGACCGGACGCTGGTCAGCTGAGCGTCAGGACGACCTTGACGTCGTTCTCGTCGTGCTCGAAGGCGTCCGCCGCGCGCTCGATCGGGAGCCGGCGGGTCACCAGCCGGCCCAACCAGTCGAGGTCGGCGGCGGCGAGCGCCTCGGCGGCCTGCCGGTAGTGCCGCAGGTTGGCGTTCACCGAGCCGACCACGACGTCGTTCTCGAGCACCAGCTCGCGGTTCAGCTCGCCGGCGTCCACTCGCAGCGAGCGGCCGCGTGAGGACACCCCGGTCAGGCAGACGATGCCGTACGACGCCGTGCCCGCCATCGACGCCAGCACGACGGAAGGCGCTCCGGTGGCCTCGACGACCACATCGGGACACAGCTGCTGCGACACGGTGTCCACGTCGTCGGTGTGGTACGTGGCGCCCAGCTGCTGCACGAGCTCGGCCTTGAGCCCGCCGCGGTCCCGGTCGAGGACGTGCACGTCGAGCCCGCGCTGCCGGCCGAGCATCGCCGCGAGCAGGCCGATCGGCCCCGCGCCCGTGACCAGCACCCGCTGCGGCTCGAACCAGGCGCGGTCCCCGACCAGCTGGACCTGCTCCCACGCCTTGGCCACCACGGTCGTCGGCTCCATGAGCACGCCGACCGCCTCCAGCCCCGGGTCGAGGCGCACGGCGTAGTCGGTCTCGACCGCCCAGAGCTCGCTGGCGTACCCGTCGAGCTGCTTGATCCCCCGCTCGACGTACTTCCCGTTGCGGCACATGTCGAACTCACCGACCGCGCAGGCCCCGCAGGGCACCGGGTCGGGCCGGCGGACCACGCCAACGACCAGGTCGCCTGCGGAGAAGTCGGAGCCCTTCGGCGCCGTACGCACCCGGCCCAGCGACTCGTGGCCGAGCACCAGCCGGTCGCGGCCCTCCGGCGGCCAGCCGTAGTCACCCTCGGCGATCTCGCGGTCGGTGCCACACACGCCGACCGCGAGTCCCTCGACCAGCAGCTCCCCGTCGCCGGGCTCGGGATCGGGAAGGTCGGTGACCTCGAGACTGTCGGCGGTCATCGGCACGGTCGTCAGCGCACGCATGAGCCCCTTTCTACCCTGTCGTCGCGCTCGCCGCCCGGCGGCCCGGGAACCGCCCCGGCTCGGGCCCGGGCTCCGGCTCCATGGGGTCGTCGGTGACGCCGTCGGCGCGGACCGGGTCGTGCCACGGCTGGAGGATGTCGCGGACCACGACGCCGGCCAGGTACAGCTCGGCGGCGACCCGGGTCAGCGTCGCGATCCAGTACAGGTGGTCCTGCGCCCCGCTCACCGCCGAGGCGGTGAACTGGCCGAGGTACCACCAGACGGCGGCGAAGTAGAACACCTCACCGGCCTGCCAGACGAGCAGGTCGCGCCACCGCGGCCGGGCCAGCGCGGCGAGCGGCAGCAGCCACAGGACGTACTGCGGCGAGTAGACCTTGTTGACCACCAGGAAGCCGAGCACGATCAGGAACGCGAGCTGGGGGGTCCGTGGCGTACGGCGGGCCCGCAGCCCGAGCAGCAGCACGCCGACGCAGACCGCCGCGAAGAACAGCCACGAGCCGAGGTTCACCGCGGTCGCCGTCACGGTGTGACCGAGCTGCTGCCAGACCAGCCACAGGGAGCCGAGGTCCGGGCCACGGTCGTCGTTGAAGGTCCAGAACACCGTCCACTGCCTCAGGCCGTAGAGCATCGGCGGCAGGTCGAGCGCGAGCCAGGTGAGGGCGGCCGCCGCGACCGTCACGGCGAACGCGCGGAGCCGTCCGCGCCGCACGCACACCACCAGCAGCGCTCCGAGCAGGAACAACGGGTACAGCTTGGTGGCCGTGCCGAGCCCGACCAGCACCCCGGTCAGCACCGGCCGGCCGCGCGACCACGCCCACAGCGCGCCGGCGAGCGCCGCCACGGCGAGCAGGTCCCAGTTGATCAGCCCCGACAGCACGAGCACCGGCGCCACCGCGACGAGCATCGCGTCCCAGGGCCTGCGGCGGTGCACGCCGGCCAGCAGCCACACCGCGAGCAGGGCGACGGCCGCGAGGAGCACCGCGGTGACTTCGAAGTACCTCCCGGACTCTTCGGCAACCCCGGGTGCGCCGTACACCTCGGCGACCGGCAGTCTCGCCCGCGGCGCCAGGTCGGGCGACCCGCTGAGCACATGGGTGAGCACGGCGGCTCCGTACGCGAAGTAGCCGATCACGACCGGGTACTCGAGCGCGGGGTAGCGGCCGTGAGTATCGCTGTAGGGCACGCTGAGCTCGGCGAACCCCCGGCCGGTGTAGAGGTACGGGACGTCGGAGTAGCACATCGCGGCGTACCTGCTGTCCGCGCCGGACCAGCCGCCGGCCACGCACGGCGACTTCTGCACCATGCCGAGCACCAGTGCGAGGCACGCGACGGCAAGCACCACCCGCACGGGCGTCCACCACGGGTGCGGCGCGGCGTGGTCGCCCACCGGTCCACCGACGACCTCGCTGCCGGCAGTCAGCAGCGGGTCCTCATGCGAGGGCCACACCACGTCGCGGGTCCCGGGTCCTGCCGGCACGGGCTACGGCCCGACCGTGGGGCTCGGCGAGGCCGCCGCCCGCGAGGGACTCGGCGAGCGGCCGCCGGAGGGACTCGGCGAGGCCGCCGCCCGGGAGGGACTCGGCGAGGGTGCCGCCCGGGAGGGACTCGGCGACGGCGGCGTCGGGCTCGGCGGCGTCGGGCTCGGGCTCGGGCTCGGCGTCGGGGTCGGGCTCGGCGTCGGCTTCGGGGTCGGCGTCGGGGTCGGCGTCGGGCTCGGCGTCGGGCGTCGGCGTCGGCGTCGGCGTCGGCGTCGGGGTGTAGGTCGGGAGCGGGGCGTGGTCCTTCTGCTTCGCGCGCAGGTTGGCCGGCGGCGGGAACGACCTGGTCGGCAGCCCACGCAGCGCCTTCTGCATCACCGAGGTCCAGGTCCTCGTGGGGTAGTCGGCGCCGAAGTAGGTGGGCAGGTAGCCGTTCAGCGCGTCGTTCCCGTCGCCACGGACGTACATCACCGCGGTCGCGAGCTGGGGCGTGTAGCCGACGAACCACGAGGACGAGACGTCCCCGTCGCCGTTGGTCGCCGTGCCCGTCTTGCCGGCGGCCGGGCGGCCGAGCGCGAGCGCGTTCATGCCGGTGCCGCTCTGCACCACCTTCTGCAGTGCGTAGCTGGTGTCCCGGTCGACCGGCTTCGACACCGCCCGGTGGGTCTTCCGCGGAGCCGAGTAGAGCTTCCTGCCGTTCGCCGAGGTGACCTCCCGGACGGTGAACCACGACTTGGCAGTGCCGCCGTCGGCGATCGTGCCGTAGGCGTTGGCCATGTCGATCGGGCTGATCCGCGCAGAGCCCAGCGCGATGCCGGAGTTGGCGTGCAGGCCCGGGGTGTTCCGCGGGATGCCCATGGCGTGCGCGGTGTGCAGTATCTTCTGCGGCCCGTGGTTCATGCTCTGGGTCAGGTCGACGTAGGCGGTGTTGACCGACTGCTCGGTGGCGTAGAGCAGCGTGATCGCGCTGCCGTAGTCGTTGCCGCCGGACGGGCCCTCGTTCACGACCTTGTCGCCGTTGGGGAAGGTGTACGGCGAGTTGCCGTCGAACGTGCTCTTGAGCGAGTAGCCGTCGGTGAGCCCGGCAGCCAGCGCGAAGGGCTTGAACGACGAGCCCGGCGCACCGCCGACCGTCGCCCAGTTGGTGCCGCCGTTGCTCTTCAGGTAGTCCTGGCCGGCGTAGAAGCCGCGCAGCGCACCGGAGCGTGGGTCAACCGAGGCGACCGCGATGTGCAGCTGCTTGAACCCTTTCGGCTTCTGGGCGCGAACTCCGGCGAGTGCAGCGTGCATGGCCTTGCGGGTGAACGTCGTGGTGACCCGCAGGCCGCCGCCCTCGATCTGGGACTCGCTGAACCCGTCTCGCCGCAGCTCCTGCTTGACCATCGCGAGCATGTAGCCGCGCTGTCCTCGGTAGCTGTAGTCGTCGACGTGCTTGGGGAAGCGCGGAAGCGCAGCCGCCGCGGCCCGCGCCCGGTCGGCGGGCAGGGTGCCCATCTGGGCCATCCCGCTGAGCACGTAGTGGTAGCGGGTGAGCAGCCGGGCCTTCGCGTCGGCGCCGTTCGCCGGGTCCAGCGAGCTCGGCGAGTTCAGCACCGCGGCGAGCACCGCGCCCTCCCGGACGGTGAGGTCCTTGGCGTCCTTGCCGAAGTAGGCCTGGGCGGCCGCCTGGATGCCGTAGGCGCCGCGGCCGAAGTAGATGGTGTTGAGGTAGCCCTGCAGGATCTGGCTCTTCGACTGCTGCTGCTGCAGCTTCAGCGACAGGAAGGCCTCCTTGACCTTGCGGGTGAAGGTCCGCTCCTGGGACAGGTAGAACACCTTGACGTACTGCTGGGTGATCGTGGAGGCGCCCTGGGTGGCGTTGCCCTGGGCGTTGCTGAACGCGGCCCGGAGGATCCCCTTGGGGTCGATGCCCTTGTCGGTCCAGAAGGTGCGGTTCTCGGCCGCGACGACCGCGTCCTGCACGTGCTGGGGCACGTCGGACAGCGGGATGCTCTGCCGGTTCTGGCTGGCGAACCGTCCGATCTGGTGCTTGCCGTCGGCGTAGTACACGAAGCTCGTCTGCGCCTGGAAGTCCTTGTTGGGGTCCGGGATCGACGTCGAGACGTACCCGACGACGAAGGCTGCGCAGCCGAGCAGGAACAGGCCGAGCAGGCCGACCAGCGACCACAGCAGGATCCGCCGGCCGAGCGACCGCCGCGGCCGGCTTCCCGAGCGGCCGCCGCGTCCGGGGGCGGCGCCGCCGCCTTTGCGCTCTGCGCTCACGTGTTCTCTCCGTCGGGGCTCTGATCGTCGGGTCGGTCAGGTGCTCCCCCGAGGGTACGGGGGGGTGGTCCGAGAGGTCGCGCACGGCGGGCAGCCCGGGGCGGCCCACCGTCGACCGCCGTTCCCCCGTCGCGATGCAACCATCCGCTGCCTCCCCGGGCAGTTCCCCGTGGAGCCGGCTCCACGCACCCCGCCCGGCGCGCCCATTGGACGTGGGCCGATATATCGCTACGATAGGTGCTTCCGATACCACCAGGCCAGCCGGGCCCCCGATGCCCAGATTCCGGTGGCCGGACCCGATGCAGGGATGGAGACTCGCGTGACCCGTCGAGGTGAGACCCTCGAGCTCGCCGTGCTCGGCCTGCTGCACGAGTCCCCGATGCACGGCTACGAGCTGCGCAAGCAGCTCAACGTGGTGCTCGGATGGGGCCGGCTGCTGTCCTACGGGTCGCTCTACCCGGCGCTGAAGAAGATGCTGCGCGCCGGCTGGATCGCCGAGACCGTCAACGCCCCCGAGCTCGGCGCCGTCACCCGCCGGCAGCGGATCGTCTACGAGCTCACGCCCGCGGGCGATGCGCGGTTCACCCGGCTGATGTCGGAGGCCGGCCCGTCGGCGTGGGAGGACGAGAACTTCGACGTGCGGTTCGCGTTCTTCAGCCGCACCGACATGGAGATCCGGCTGCGCATCCTCGAGGGTCGGCGCACCCGGCTCGAGGAGCGGCTCGAGCGGGTGCAGAGCCAGCTCGCCAAGACCCAGCGCCAGATGGACCGCTACGCGACCGAGCTCCAGCGCCACGGCGTCGAGTCGGTCGAGCGGGAGGTCCGGTGGCTCTCGGAGCTGATCAACGCCGAGCGGCGGACCCCGCCGTCGGACGACTCGCCACCCGCCCGGACGACGTCGTCGCCCTGAGGCCGCCGTCACCGCCCCACCACCCCAGCCCGGCCGGAAGCCCCGGCACCGAAGCAGAGAAGGAGAGCCCGATGGGTTCGATCCGAGTAGCAGTCGTCGGCGTCGGCAACTGCGCCACGTCCCTGATCCAGGGCGTCGAGTACTACAAGAACGCCGACCCGGAGGCGACCGTCCCGGGTCTCATGCACGTCACCTTCGGTGACTACCACGTCAACGACGTGGAGTTCGTCGCCGCGTTCGACGTCGATGCGAAGAAGGTCGGCTTCGACCTCGCCGAGGCCACCAACGCCTCGGAGAACAACACCATCAAGATCGCCGACGTGCCGCCGACCGGCGTCACGGTGCAGCGGGGCCCGACGCTCGACGGTCTCGGGCGCTACTACCGCGAGACCATCGAGGAGTCCGACGCAGAGCCGGTGGACGTCGTGGCAGTGCTGAAGGAGAGTCGCGCCGACGTGCTCGTCGCCTACCTGCCCGTGGGCTCGGAGCAGGCCGACAAGTTCTACGCGCAGTGCGCCATCGACGCGGGCGTCGGCTTCGTCAACGCGCTCCCGGTGTTCATCGCCTCCGACCCGGAGTGGGCCCGGAAGTTCGAGGACGCCGGCCTCCCGATCGTCGGCGACGACATCAAGTCCCAGGTCGGCGCGACGATCACCCACCGGGTGCTCGCCAAGCTGTTCGAGGACCGCGGTGTGGTGCTGGACCGAACCTTCCAGCTCAACGTCGGCGGCAACATGGACTTCAAGAACATGCTCGAGCGCGACCGCCTCGAGTCGAAGAAGGTGTCCAAGACCCAGGCCGTGACGTCGAACCTCGGCCACGACCTCGGTGCGCGCAACGTGCACATCGGTCCCTCGGACTACGTCCAGTGGCTCGACGACCGCAAGTGGGCCTACGTCCGCCTCGAGGGCCGCGCGTTCGGCGACGTGCCGCTGAACCTCGAGTACAAGCTCGAGGTCTGGGACTCCCCCAACAGCGCCGGCATCATCATCGACGCCATCCGCGCCTGCAAGACCGCGCTCGACCGCGGCATCGGCGGGCCGATCCTGTCGGCGTCGTCGTACCTCATGAAGTCCCCGCCGGTGCAGCTGCCCGACGACCAGGGCCGCGCCCAGGTCGAGGCGTTCATCCGCGGCGACGTGGAGCGCTGACCTGCAGGAGCTGGCAGGACCCCAGGAACGGCGGGTCCCCGGACTGGGAATCCGCCGTTCGGAGGTGGTGCCTGCGGGGCAAGATCGAGGTATGAACGCCGCCCGGCACCTTCGCCACCTGCTCCGCGGGCAGTGGTTCCGGCGGCTGTTCGCGGTCCGGCTGGCCAGCCAGTTCAGCGACGGGGTCTTCCAGGTCGCGCTGGCCTCGTACGTCATCTTCTCCCCGGAGAGGGCGCCGTCTCCGGGGGCCATCGCCGCCGCCCTCGCGGTGGTGCTGCTGCCGTTCAGCGTGCTCGGCCCGTTCGTCGGGGTGTTCCTCGACCGGTGGTCCCGACGCCAGGTTCTTGCGCTGGCGAACTTCGCCCGCGTCGGGCTGGTGCTGCTGCTCGGCGCGGCAGTGCACGGCGGGCTGCACGGCCCGGTCCTCTACACGCTGGTCCTCGCATCGTTGTCGGTGAACCGGTTCCTGCTCGCCGGGCTCGCCGCCTCCCTTCCGCACGTCGTGCGCGCGGACGACCTGCTCACCGCCAACGCGCTCACGCCCACGGCCGGGACGTTCGCGGTGCTGGTCGGCTTCGGCGTCGGCAGCCTGCTCCGCCTGGTCGGTGGCGGCCCGGCGCGTGGCAAGGACGTGGTCGTGCTGGCCGCGGCCGCGGTGTGCTACGCCGCGGCGGGAGCGCTCGCGCTGCGGATCCCCCGTCAGCTCCTCGGCCCCGACTTCGCCGGCGAGCGCCCCGCGGTCCACGACGCCGTGCGGCACGTCGCCACCGGTCTCGTCCAGGGCCTGCGGCACCTCCAGGAGCAGCGCCCGGCGGCGCACGGCCTCGCCGCCGTGGGCGCGCAGCGGTTCTTCTACGGCATCTCCACGGTGTCGCTGATCCTGCTCTACCGCAACTACTTCCACAGCGGGGACGACGTCGGGGCGGCCTTCGCCGGGCTCTCCGTGGCGGTCCTGGTCAGCGGCGCCGGGTTCGTGTCGGCCGCGGTGCTGACGCCGGTGGCGACCGAGCGCATCGGGTCGCGCGGCTGGATGCTGACGCTGCTGGTCCTTGCGGCGGTGACCCAGGTCTTCCCCGGAGCCCTCTACACGGTCCCGTCGCTGCTGGTCGCCGCGTTCTTCCTCGGGCTCGCGGCCCAGGGCCTGAAGATCTGCGTCGACACGCTGGTCCAGGCCAACGTCCACGACGCGTTCCGCGGCCGGGTCTTCTCGCTGTACGACGTGATCTTCAACGTCGCCTTCGTGGCGGCCGCCGCGGCGGCCGCCGCCGTGCTGCCCGAGAGCGGTAAGTCCTACCTCGTGCTGCTGCTCGTGGCCGCCGGCTACCTGGCCACCGCCACGGGATACGCCCTGGCCACCCGGCGCGAGCTCGTGCGGGTCGCCTGAGCGGTGGGGATGATCTGCGTCACGTCCTGCGTTGTGCCGGAGCGCACCGCGGGCTCGCCCGCCTCCCGACGGAAGGGACCCTCATGGACATCGCCGTCCTCGGAACCGGGGGCGTCGGTCGCGCCCTCGCCGCGCGCCTGCACGAGCTCGGCCACACCGTCCGGATCGGCACCCGCGACCCCGCGGAGAGCCGGTCGCGCACCGAGAACGACGCGATGGGCAACCCCCCGGTGTCGGCATGGCTCGCCGACCACCCGGACATCGCGCTGCTGCGGTTCGCCGACGCGGCCCAGGACGCCGACCTGGTCGTGAACGCGACCAGCGGCCACGGCGCGGTGGCCGCGGTCACGGCGGCGGCCCCCCGCGACGGCACCGTGGTCCTCGACGTCTCCAACCCGCTCGACTTCTCCCGGGGGTTCCCGCCCCAGCTGTTCGTCAAGGACACCGACTCGCTGGCCGAGCGGATCCAGCGGGCGGTCCCAGGGGCGCGGGTCGTCAAGAGCCTGAACACCATGAACGCCTCGGTGATGGTGCATCCCGAGCAGGTCGGCGGCGGGGACCACACCGTCCTCGTCTCCGGCGACGACGCGGTGGCCAAGCACACCGTCACCGAGCTGCTCGAGGCGTTCGGCCACCGGGACGTGCTCGACCTCGGCGACCTGTCCACGGCGCGCGGTGCGGAGATGGCCGTCGCGCTCTGGGTGCGGCTGATGGGCGCGCTCGGCACGCCGCAGTTCCAGCTGAAGGTGGTCCGCTGAGCGGGGGTCACCCCCGGGCGGCCCACCACCTCTCGAGCGCGGCGCGCGCGTCGTCGTAGGACATCGGCCCGTTCTCGAGCCGCAGCTCCAGCAGGTACCGGTAGGCGGCCCCGACCTCGCGGCCCGGGCCGACGCCCAGGATCTCCATGATCTGGTTGCCGTCGAGGTCCGGCCGGATCGCGGCGAGCTGCTCCTCCTCCTCGAGCCGTCCGATCCGCGCCTCGAGGTCGTCGTAGGTCCGGCGCAGCCGCTCGGCCTTGCGACGGTTGCGGGTCGTGCAGTCCGCCCGGGTCAGGACGTGCAGCCGGGCGAGCTGGTCCCCGGCGTCGCGGACGTAGCGGCGCACCGCCGAGTCGGTCCACTCCCCCGACCCGTAGCCGTGGAACCGCAGGTGCAGCTCGACGAGCCTGCTGACCGCGTCGATCTCGTCGTTGGAGAACCGCAGCGCCTTCATCCGCCTGCGGGTCAGCTTGGCGCCCACGACGTCGTGGTGGTGGAACGTGACCGTCCCGTTGTCGACGAACCGCCGGGTGCGCGGTTTGCCGACGTCGTGCATGAGCGCCGCGAAGCGCGAGACGAAGTCCGGACCACCGCCCGGAAGCCGGTCCTCGAGCTCGATCGACTGCTCCAGCACGGTCAGCGTGTGCTCGTAGACGTCCTTGTGCCGGTGGTGCTCGTCGCGCTCGAGCGCGAGCGCCGGCAGCTCGGGCAGCACCCGGTCGGCCAGCCCGGTCCGGACCAGCAGCCCCAGACCGCGCCGCGGGTACGCCGCCGTCACCAGCTTGACCAGCTCGTCTCGGACCCGCTCCGCGCTGACGATCTCGATGCGCTCGGCCATCGCGGTCATCGCCGCGACCACCTCGGCGTCGACGCTGAAGCCGAGCTGCGCGGCGAACCGCGCGGCCCGCATCATCCGCAGCGGGTCGTCGGAGAAGGAGTCCTCGGGCCGCCCCGGCGTGCGCAGCACCCCGTTCGCAAGGTCGGCCACCCCGCCGAACGGGTCCTCGAACTCCCGGCCCGGCAGGGTCACCGCCATCGCGTTGACGGTGAAGTCGCGACGACGGAGGTCGCCGGCCAGCGAGTCGCCGTAGTCCACTGCCGGCTTGCGCGAGGTGCGGTCGTACTGCTCGGTGCGGTAGGTCGTCACCTCCACCTGCCACGGACCCTTGCGGGCGCCGATCGTGCCGAACGCGCGGCCCACGTCCCAGGTGGCGTCGGCCCAGCCCTTCAACAGCTCCTCGGTGCGGTCCGGACGCGCCGACGTGGTGAAGTCGAGGTCGTTGTGCAGCCGGCCGAGCAGGGCGTCCCGGACCGGGCCGCCGACCAGCGCGATGTGCTCCCCGGCCTTCTCGAAACGGCCGCCTAGCTCGTCGATGACCGGGGCCACGCGCAGCAGCTCGGCAACCGCCGTGCGCTGCACGTCGCTGAGGAGGAGACGGGACTCGGGCTCGTCGGACACGGGAGGTAACTCTAGGCCAGGGCTCCGGGTGGTTAGCCTTGGCCGCGTGACCCGTCCTGCCGTCCGGCGCGCTGCCGCCTGCCTGCTGACAGGTCTCGCAGCCGCGCTCGCGCCGCTCCTCGCGGCCGGCGGCACGGCTCACGCCGACCAGTCGACCGGCCGTGCTCCGCTCGAGGTCTCGATCGGCACCTTGAGCCCCGCCACCGTTCCGAGCCGCGGGAACGTGACGGTCAGCGGAATCGTGACGAACCGCTCGTCGGAGCCCTGGACCGACCTCCAGGCGTACCTGTTCACCTCGAGCACGCCGATGACCACGGCCGAGGAGCTCGCCTCGGCCAGCCACACGGACGCCGTCGCCGTGGTCGGCTCACGGGTCATCGGCACCGGTCTCTCCGAGCAGCTCGGCGACCTGGAGCCGGGGCAGAGCGAGGGGTACACGCTGTCGGTCCCGCGGCGCTACCTCGGCATCCCCAGGACGCCCGGCGTCTACTGGATCGGGGTGCACGTCCTCGGCAAGGACTCAGTCGGCCAGGACAACGTCGCCGACGGCCGGGCCCGTACGTTCATCCCGGTGGCCTCCGGCCGCACCCCGCGGACCTCGCTCGCCCTGGTGATGCCGGTCCAGAGCGACGTCCGCCGGGGGGCCGACGGCCGGCTGCTGCACGTCGCGGCATGGGAGCGCTCGCTGGCCCCGGACGGCCGGCTCGACCGGCTGCTCGCGCTGAGCAGCACCGCGGGCCGGCCGCTCACCTGGCTGACCGACCCGGCCGTGCTCGACGCCGTCCGATCGGTCGCCGGGGGCAACCCGGTGACCAGCACCGAGCCCACGACAGGCGGCGGCTCGGCCGGTCCGTCGCCGTCCCCGTCGGCGAGCCCCGCCTCTCCCTCCGCCTCCCCGTCCGGCGGGCCGACCGGCGGCGGGTCACCGACCACGTCGGCCCAACGCAACGCCGGCCGGTGGCTGGCCGACTTCCGGCAGCAGTCGACGCTGCACGCCGTCCTCGCCGTGCCGTACGGCGCCCTCGACGTCGCCTCGGCCTACCGACGCGGATACCCGGGCCTGGTGGCCTCGGCCGACTCGCTCTCGGCTCGCACCCTGGACACGGCCCGGGTGAGCGCCGACCTGGTCACCGCTCCGGCGAGCGGCTTCCTGCCGGCCACGGCGCTGGCTCGGCTGCCCGCGGACCAGCCCGTGCTGCTGTCGGACGCGGCGTTCCCCACCGCGTCCGGGACCGTGCTGAGCCGGCAGCGAGGCACCCGCTCCGGGCCGCCGGTCGTCCTGTCCGACACCCGGGCCGGCTCCGGTGGCCCCGGCCCGGGTCGCCGGTTCGACGCGCTGGCCGTCCGGCAGCGGATCCTCAGCGAGGCCGCCCTGCACGCGTTGTCGCCGGCGCGCGACCAGGCCCTCGTCGTGCAGACTCCTCGGCGCTGGGACCCCGGCGCCGACTGGCGCGAGTCTGACTTCTTCGGCTCGCTGGACCAGCCGTGGCTGGACCTCGTCGACGTGCCCACGCTGCTGGCCAGCACCCCGGCCACGAGGACGCCGGCCAAGGTGCCGGTCTACCCGCGCCGCCAGCGCGCCGCCGAGGTGCCCGCGGCCAACCTGCAGGCGTCGGCGCGGCTGCGCTGGGCCGCTGCCAAGCTCGGCACGCTCCTCGACCGCAACGACGCAGTCCAGCCGCAGGTCGCCAAGCTGGCCGCGCTGGGGTCGTCCACCACGGTGCGCGCCCACCCCGGTCCGGCACTGCGCCGGCTCCGGGCCGGCACGCGCTGGGCCCAGCACCTGATGCGACAGGTCCAGATCGAGGGGCCGCCGTTCGTCATCCTCTCCAGCGACTCTGGCACCTTCCAGGTGACGATCATCAACAAGCTCGACGCCGCCGTGAAGGTCGGCGTACGGGCGTTCACCGGTGGCCGCGAGCTCCGGATCGACGACGGACCGCCGGTCGCCCTGGGACCTGGGCAGCGGGCCTCGGTCCGGCTCAGGGCGACGGCCACCGGCATCGGGGTGCACGCCGTGACCCTGATGCCGGTCACGACGCTCGGTCAGCCTCTCGGGAGAAGCGTCGAGTTCAACGTCCGCAGCAGCCAGGTCGGCCTGGTGATCTGGGCGATCATGGGTATCGGCGGTGCCGTGCTGTTCATCGCCATCGCCATCCGGGTGTCCCGCCGCGTCGCCCGCCGGAAGAAGACCCACGGACCGGTGCTCAAGGGGGTCCGCAGGTGAGCTCCTCCCGCGAGTCCTCGGTGGAGGGAGAGCAGCGCAGCATCCTCTCCTCGAGCGCGGTGATGGCCGCGGGCACCGTGGTCTCCCGGCTCAGCGGCTTCGTGCGGACCGCGATGCTGGGTGCCGCGCTCGGCGCGGCGCTGCACGCCGACATCTTCAACATCGCCAACACCGTCCCGAACATGCTCTACATCCTGCTGGCGGGCGGCGTGTTCAACGCGGTGCTCGTCCCGCAGCTGGTGCGGGCGATGAAGCACGACCCCGACCGCGGCGACGCCTACACCAACCGGATCATCACGCTCGCCGGCATCTTCCTCGCGGGGGTCACCGCGGTCCTGGTGCTCGGGGCGCCGTGGCTGATGCGGATCTTCCTGGCCCCGGAGTACTTCACACCCGAGCTCGCGGCACAACGCGAGTCGGTGATCGTCTTCGCGCGCTACTGCCTGCCACAGGTCTTCTTCTACGGGATGTTCGTGCTGGTCGGTCAGGTGCTCAACTCCCGGGGCCGCTTCGGGCCGATGATGTGGGCGCCGATCGCCAACAACGTGGTCTCGGTCCTGGTGATCGGGCTGTACCTGGTGGTGTACGGCGCGGCGCAGGGCGACCAGCTGTGCGGCGCGTTCACCCCGGGGCAGGAGCTGCTCCTCGGGCTCGGCTCGACGCTCGGCATCGTCGCGCAGTTCGCCGTGCTGCTGCCGTACCTGCGGGCCGCCGGGTTCACCTACCGGCCGCGCTTCGACTTCCGCGGGACCGGCCTCGGCCACACCCTGCGCCTGGGCACCTGGACGGTGCTGTTCGTGATCGTCAACCAGATCGCCTACACGGTCGTCGTACGGCTGGCCTCGGGCGGTACGGCGCAGACCGCCGGCGGCGCGTGCGCGACCGGAAGCTCGCAGGGCACCGGCTACACGATCTACTCGATGGCCTACCTGCTCGTGATGGTCCCGCACTCCGTGGTCACGGTCTCGCTGGCCACGGCGATGCTGCCGCGGCTGTCCTCGCACGCCGCCGGCGCCGACCTGCGCGGGGTGGCCGACAACGTCGCGTCGACCCTGCGCAGCTCGTTCGCGCTGCTGATCCCGTTCGCGGTGCTGCTGCCGGTGATCGCGCTCGACGTCAGCAACGTGGTGTTCGGGTACGGCGCGGCCACCCCCAGCGTGCCGGATCTCGCGGTCTCGCTGGCGCTGTTCTCGCCGGGGCTGGTCTTCTTCACCGTGCACTACCTGATGCTGCGCGGCTTCTATGCGCTGGAGCGCAACCGCATGGTCTTCTGGGTGCAGTGCGTGATCGCGGCCGTGAACATCGTGGCCGCGGTGGTCCTGACCCGGATGGCCGACCCCGCGCACACCGCGCCGGGGCTGGTGATCGCGTTCGGTGCGTCCTACGTCGTCGGCGCGGTGGGCTCCTACACCCTGCTCGGCCGGCTGGTGGGCGGTCTGGGGACCGCTCGGCTCGTGCGCTTCCTGGTGCGGCTCGCGATCGCCGCCGGCATCGCCACCGCGCTGGCGTGGGCGGCGAAGTACGGCGTCGAGCAGCTCTGGCTGCCGAGCGCCACGAAGGTCCAGGCCATCGTGATGCTCGCCGGCACCACCGCCATCGACGTGACGGTGTTCCTCGCGCTGTCTCGAGCCATGCGGATCCGCGAGGTCACAGGGATGACCGCGATGGTGACCAGCAGGCTCAGAAGGTGACCTCTCGTACCATGTAGGTTCGAAAGGACCGTCAGGCACCAGTGCGCCCAGCGCCCACGAGAGCGCCGCTCGCGCCCAGGAGACCCGGGGAGGATCGTGGCCGAGACACCCGTCGGACGCGGGACCCTCCTCGCCGGGCGCTTCCAGCTCGAGGACCTGCTCGACGAGGCCGACGGCGCCCGGTTCTGGCGAGCCACGGACCGGGTGCTGGCGCGCAGCGTGGCGGTGCACGTCATCCCTGCGTCCGACGCGCGCGCCGCGGCGCTGCTCAGCGCCGCCCGGGCGTCGGCGACCGTCACCGACGGCCACCTGCTGCGGGTCCTCGACGCGGCCGTCGAGGACGAGGCCGCCTACGTGGTCAACGAGTGGGGCTCCGGGGTGTCCCTGGACCGGATGATCTCCGAGTCGGCGCTGTCGTCCCGCCGAGCCGCCTGGGTGGTGAAGGAGGTCGCCGAGGCGATCACCACCGCGCACCGCCACGGCGTCGCGCACGGCCGGCTGATCCCCGAGAACGTGATGGTCACCGAGGCGGGCTCGGTCAAGCTCATCGGCTTCGTGGTCGACGCGGTGCTGCACGGCGGCGGCCGGCAGGTGCGCCCCGACGACCGGAGCGAGATCAGCGACCACGAGGCGGACGTGGTCAACCTCGCCGGGGTGCTGTACGCCTGCCTGGTCGGCAGGTGGCCGGGAGTCGGCTCCTCCGCGCTCCCCGACGCGCCCCGCGACCACGGGGCCGCGCTGCGTCCGAGGCAGGTGCGCGCCGGCATCCCCCGACCGCTGGACGCGATCTGTGACCGGGTGCTGAACCCGGGCGCCCGCGGCCGGCCGCCGATCGAGACCGCGCACGAGGTGTTCGCCGCGCTCAGCGACTACATCGGGGACCCCGCTGCGGCGGACGCGATGGGACAGACCACGGTGCTCGACGAGGGCACCCGGGCCGCGGCTCTGTCCGGGTTCCCGTTCCCGGCCGACCCGTCGAGGCACGATGCCCCCCCGAGCGACGGTGACCCAGGCCCCGACCCCGCCGACACCTCCCCGGACGGCCCCGCCACCGTGGCGGGCGCGGGAGCCGAGGCGCCGAACCGCGACCGACGGCCCACCCCGCCCGGTCCGCGGCACGACCCCGACGCCACCCAGGCCGGCGAGCCGGTGTTCGACGACTCCAGGGCCCGGGCTCCAGGGTCGTCCGGCTCGGGTGAGCTGCCCGCCGACGCGTTCGCCCAGCGGACCCCGCCCCCGCCGCCTCCCCCGTTGGTCGAGCCCGAGCCCAAGCCCCTGTTCGCCGACGGGCCGCGGCGGTTCCCCCAGGACGCCGCAGACGACCCGGCCGCGTCCACGTCGCACGCCTGGACCTCGACCGCCCCGGGACCGCGCAACGGCTCCCTGCCGCCGTACTGGGGCCCGGACGCGCACCCCGCCCCGGACGACTCCGCGGCCGACACCGGGAGCTGGCCCCAGGACGAGTCGCCGCCCGGCTCCACCTGGCTGCGGCTGGCCGCGGTCATCGGCGGCATCGTCATGCTCGTGCTCGCGGTGGTGTTCGCCTTCAACCTGGGGCGCGGGTCCGGTCCGCTCGGTGGGGGCGGCACCGACAGCGGTGGCGGCTCCGGAACCGGCACCCGGTCCGCGGCTCCGAGCCGCCCGCTCACGGTCGCCGCGGTCTCGGACTTCGACCCGGAGGGCAGCCCGCCGTCGGAGAACCCGCAGCTCGCCCCGCTCGCCGTCGACGGCAAGGCCGGCACCTCCTGGCGGACGATGACCTACTACGGCAACCCGGCTCTCGGCGGCCTCAAGGACGGCGTCGGGCTCGCCGTGGACCTGGGGAGCCGGAAGAGGCTGGGCTCCGTCGCGCTGAGGCTCGTCGGCAGCCCGACCACGGTGGAGATTCTCCGGGCACCGGGCAGCACCAAGCCGACCAGCACCTCCGGCCTGACCAAGGTCGGCGGTGCCGCCGGTGCGGGCACGTCGGTGACCATCAAGCTCGACAAGCCGGTCAGGACGCAGTGGTTCGTGGTGTGGCTGACCTCGCTGCCCGCTGTCTCCGGGGGCTACCAGGGCGGGGTGGCGGAGATCGTCCCCCGGTCATGACCGGCCTCTCCGGCGGCGCGTCCGACGACCCGGTCGACGCCGCCGACGACCGGGCCCTGCTCGCCGCGCACGTCGCCGGGGACCCGGACGCGTTCGGGCAGCTCGTCCGGCGGCACCGCGACCGGCTCTGGGCCGTCGCCCTGCGCACCACAGGCAACCCGGAGGAGGCAGCCGACGCACTCCAGGACGCGCTGGTCTCGGCCTACCGGCGGGCCGGGTCGTTCCGGGGCGACGCCGCGGTGACGACCTGGCTGCACCGGGTGGTCGTCAACGCCTGCCTCGACCGGCTGCGCCGGAGCAGGGTCCGGGCGGCCGACCCGTTGCCCGACGACGTCGAGGAGTACGCCGACCGGGGCTCGCTGGCCACGAGCACCGCGGCGAGCACGGAGGCCACGGACCCGGCCGAGCTCACCCTCGGCCACGAGCAACGGGACGCGGTGCTCGCCGCGCTCGCGACCCTCGCCCCCGAGCAGCGCGCCGCGGTGGTGCTCGTCGACATGGAGGGGTACTCCGTCGAGGAGACCGCCGCCCTCCTCGGCTGCGCGCCGGGGACCGTGAAGAGCCGCTGCTCGCGCGGCCGGGCCCGGCTCCTGCCGCTGCTCGCCGGGATCCGGGCCACCGACCCGGAGCCGGGTGGTCCAGGTCACCGGAACCCCACCGCGGCCCCGCGCGTCGGACCGGACGTGAGCCCCGGGCACCCCGGCACCGGTCCGGCCGAAGGAGGTGACCGCCGTGACGCCTGAGGAGGAGGAGCGGGTGCGGGCACTGCTGCGTGCCGCCGCCGCGGAGCCGGCGCGGATGCCCGAGGACGTCGCCGACCGGCTCGACGCGGTGCTCGCCGGCCTCGCCGACGAGCGCTCGACGGTCGCCCCGGTGGCGGACCTGGCGGCTGCCCGGCTCCGGCGCCGCCGGTGGGTGCAGGGCCTGGTGGCCGCAGCCGCCGTCGTGGCGGTGGTGGCCGGCGGCGGACCGGTGCTGCGCTCGGTCACCGACGGAGGCAGCAGCGGCAGCGCGCAGTCGACGGCGGCCTCCCGCGCCAAGGCGGCTCCTTCCCAGGCCCGCGGTGCGGCGCCCGCCACCCAGGTCCCGGAGGGTGGGCTGGTCGTCCTCGGCGTGCTCCGGGAGGGTGCGGTCGCTGCACGCCGCGACGCTGGGTCACGACGTCCGCCGGCTGCTGGTGGCCGCTGCACGAACCCCACCCGCGCCGATCCCGGCGCCCCGCTGCGCGACACCGCGTCCGGCGGCGGGAGACTCGCTGTTCGCCGTACGGCTGGACGGCGCGCCGGCGACCCTGGTCGTGTCCGCCCCACGGAACGGGACCCGGGCGGCGCGGGTGTACGCCTGTGCCGACGCACGACGCCCGCTCGCCACGACGACGGTGCACGGCCGGTGACACCCGAGCGGTGACGGGGAGGTACGGCGGCGCCGGGAATGCCAGGCACCTAGACTCGGTTGTACGCACGAAGGCGTGACAGCCACGCCCAGGTCTCAGGAGCAGGGAGTTCGGACATCACCATGACCCAGCAGGGGACGCCCGCCAGCGACGTGCGCAACGTCATCATCGTCGGGTCCGGCCCGGCCGGCTACACCGCAGCCGTGTACGCCGCCCGCGCCAACCTGGCCCCGCTCGTGTTCGAGGGCTCGGTGACCGCCGGGGGCGCGCTGATGAACACCACCGAGGTGGAGAACTTCCCGGGCTTCCGCGACGGGATCATGGGCCCGGAGCTGATGGACAGCATGCGTGCCCAGGCCGAGCGCTTCGGCGCCGAGCTGGTCTCCGACGACGTCACCGCGCTGGACCTCACCGGAGCGGTCAAGGTCGTGACCGACGGAGCGGGGCAGCAGCACCGCGCGCACGCCGTGGTGCTCGCCACCGGCTCCGGCTACCGCAAGCTCGGGCTCCCGGACGAGGACCGGCTCTCGGGCCACGGGGTCAGCTGGTGCGCGACCTGCGACGGGTTCTTCTTCCGCGAGCAGCACATCGCGGTCGTCGGTGGCGGCGACTCGGCCGTCGAGGAGGCCACCTTCTTGTCCCGCTTCGCCAGCAAGGTGACGCTGGTGCACCGCCGCGACGAGCTGCGGGCCTCGAAGATCATGCAGGACCGGGCGTTCGCCGACCCGAAGATCGAGGTCGCGTGGAACTCCGCGGTCAGCGCGATCCACGGTGAGGAGAGGCTGACCGGCGTGACCCTGGTCGACACGGTCACCGGCGCCGAGCGGAGCCTGGACGTGACCGGGCTGTTCATCGCGATCGGTCACGACCCGCGCTCGGAGCTGCTGCACGGTCAGGTCCGCCTCGACGAGGAGGGCTACGTCCTCGTCGACCACCCGTCCACGAGGACCAGCCTGCCGGGCGTGTTCGCGTGCGGCGACCTGGTGGACCACGAGTACCGGCAGGCGGTCACCGCCGCCGGCACGGGTTGCGCGGCCGCGCTCGACGCCGAGCGGTTCCTCGCCGACCTGGCGCACGCCGCCGCCACCCGCGACCGCGACATGGAGGACGAGCTGCTGAGCGAGGCGGTCGAGACCGCGCGCGCCTGACGCGGCGATGGCCCGCTCCCCGAGGGCCGGGAAGAAACGTCCCCGGCACCGTGTTCACTTCTGGACCACACCATGGTTCCACCGGGATCCCTCTCGCAGGGATCCACCACCCAGCCGAGAAGGAGACCTCGTGGCGGATATGCAGACAGTGACCGACGCCGACTTCGAGACCCAGGTCCTGAAGTCCGACAAGCCCGTCCTCGTGGACTTCTGGGCCGAGTGGTGCGGGCCGTGCCGCCAGGTGCACCCGATCCTCGACGAGATCAACGCCGAGCACGGCGACAAGATCACGTTCGTGAAGATGAACGTCGACGAGAACCCGGTCACCCCGGCCGCCTACCGGGTCACCGGCATCCCGACGCTCAACGTCTACCAGGGCGGCGAGGTCGTCAAGCAGATCGTCGGCGCCCGCCCGAAGGCCGCGCTGCTGAACGAGCTGAGCGACTTCATCGCCTGAGACCGTCGCACCGAGGGGCGGCTCCCCGCGGGGAGCCGCCCCTCGGCTGTTGACATCGGCGGTGCGTCTGTTTGAGTAGGGTGCGCCGCCTCGGTCCGCCAGCTCGTCGACGGGTGGACGGACCTCCGACCGAGACGAGGGAGTTCGGTGTGACCCAGGCCCCCGACGCGTCGCCGTACCCGCTGTTCCGGCACGGCGACGAGGGCGAGGCTGTGCGGGAGATCCGCGAGCGGCTGGTCAGGCTGGGAGTCCTCGAGGAGGCTGCCGGCCCGGGCGCTCCCGCTGCCGGCGTCGCCGCGGGCCCCGACGCCGGCGAGTTCGACGCCGACGAGTTCGACGACGCGTTGGACCGAGCGGTCCGGGCGTTCCAGCAGGATCGCGGGCTGACCGCCGACGGGGTCGTCGGCCCGGCGACGTACCGGGTCCTCGAGGAGGCCCGCTGGCGGCTCGGCGACCGGTTGCTGACCTTCGTGGCGGGCAGCACGCTCTCCGGCGACGACGTGGTGACGCTACAGCAGCGGCTGCTCGACCTCGGCTTCAAGGTCGGTCGCGTTGACGGCGTCTACGGTCACCGGACCGAGCAGGCGGTCCGCGAGTTCCAGCGCAACGTCGGCCTTCCGCCGGACGGGACCTGCGGGCCGGGCACGCTCAAGGCGCTCGGCCGGCTGCGTCCGATCGTCAGCGGCGGCAGGCCGAACGCGCTGCGCTCGGAGGAGCGGATCCGCCGGGCCGGGCCCCAGCTCACCGGCAAGACGGTCGTCGTCGACCCGTGCGTGGCAGCCGTCGAGGACCCGGAGCTGCGCGGGCTCGCCGACGCGGTCACCTACGACCTCGCGAAACGGGTTGAGGGCCGGCTGGTCGCGACCGGCGTCCAGGCGTTCCTGACCAACCACGGCGGCGCCGACGAGACGAGCGACGAGGAGCGGGCCGGCTTCGCGAACCGGACCGATGCCAACCTCTGCATATCGCTGCGGCTGGACGCCTCGGCCAGCCCCGACGCGTGCGGGGTCTCGACCTACTTCTTCGGCATCGACAGCCACGGTGTCCGGTCCTCGGTCGGTGAGCGGTTCGCCGGTCTGGTCCAGCGCGAGATCGTCGCGCGGACGGACCTGGCCGACCTGAGGACGCACGCCAAGACCTGGGAGTTCCTGCGCCGGACCCGGATGCCGACGGTGCGCATCGACCTCGGCTACATCACCAACCAGGCGGACGCCCGGCGGCTGTCCGATCCGGCGTTCCGTGACGTGGTCGCCGAGGCGGTCGTGGTCGCCGTGCAGCGGGTCTACCTCTCACCGGAGACCGACACCCACACCGGCGTGCTGCGGCTCAGCGACCTGCGCCGCGCCGTGCACGGGCGCCCGGGCTGAGGCGGTCGGCCGAGGCTCTCGGGGCCGGCTTCCGCAGCGGGTCAGACCGGGGGTCTGGGCAGGGTCCGCGGCCGCAGCGCCCGGCGGTGCTCGGCGGCCGGGCGGGCCGGGTGCGGGCGTACGACGCCGACCAGCCGCTCGAGTGCGTTCTCGACCTCCTCGCGCCAGGTCACCACCGAACGGAGGTCCATCCGCATCCGGGGGTGCCGGGGGTGCGAACGGTGCGTCTTGAACCCGACGCCGAGCAGGAAGTCCGTGGGCAGCACGCAGCTGCCGATCCCGGACGCGACGGTGGTCCCGAAGGCCTCGAGCGCCCGGACGTCCCCGCGCTTGACGAGGTCCTTCACAGCCGTCTGCATCAGCACCCGGCCCAGGCCACCGCCGACGTACTCGGGACGGACGAGAAGCGTCGCCAGCAGGACGGCGTCCTCGCTCACGGGGGCGGTGGGGAAGGCGTCGGCCCCCGGCAGGAACGTCGGCGGTGCGTAGAGGACGTACCCGGCGGGGTCGCCGTCGACGTAGAGGACCCGGCCGCAGGAGCCCCACTCCAGCAGCACCCGGGAGACCCAGGCCTCCTTCTCGCAGCGCTCCTCGCCCGCCCGCTCCGCGCGGGTGCGCCGGACCGGGTCGAGCTCCCAGAACACGCAGCCGCGGCAGACCACGGGCAGGTCGTCGAGGTTGTCCAGGGTGAGCCGGGCCAGCTTGCGTGCCATCGGGCTACCCCTCCCCGGTGCGCGTGACGGAGCCGGAGCGCGGGTACGCGCCGGTCGGCACGCGGGGGAGGAGACCCGGGTCCATGGCGTGACCCCTGTTCGAAGCGACCTGGTCGATGCCTCATCCTAGTAGTTCGTCCAGAGGAGCAGCGATGTCCCGAGAAGTGCGCCGTCCGGTTCCCGGCGAGGTGCAGCGCAGCAGCACCCGGCTCGACGGCTACGTCGACCGGTACGCCGCCCGCACCCGCGGGATGACCGCCTCGGAGATCCGCGCGCTCTTCTCGGTCGCCAGCCGCCCGGAGGTGGTCTCGCTCGCCGGCGGGATGCCCAACATCTCGGGCCTGCCGCTCGACGTCGTGGGCCGCGCGATCGGCGACCTGATCGCCGAACACGGCGCCACCGCGATGCAGTACGGCTCCGGCCAGGGGGTGCCGCGGCTGCGTGAGCAGATCGTCGAGGTGATGCGCCTCGAGGGCATCGAGGCGCACCCCGACGACGTGGTCGTGACCGTCGGCTCCCAGCAGGCCGTCGACCTCGTCACCCGGATCTTCTGCGACCCCGGGGACGTGGTGATCTGCGAGGCCCCGTCGTACGTCGGAGCGCTCGGCGTCTTCAAGGCCTACGAGTGCGACGTCGTGCACGTGGAGATGGACGAGCACGGGCTGGTCCCCGAGGCGCTGCGCCAGGCGGTCGCCGCGGTGCAGGCCGCGGGGCGGCGGATCAAGTTCGTCTACACGATCCCGAACTACCACAACCCTGCCGGCGTCACACTCAGCGCCGCGCGCCGCCAGGAGGTCCTGGAGATCTGCCGGGCCGCCGACGTGCTCGTGCTCGAGGACAACCCCTACGGGCTGCTCGGGTTCGACGGCGAGCCGCAGCGGGCGCTGCGCGCCGACGAGGCCGACGGGGTGATCTACCTGGGCTCCTTCTCGAAGACCTTCGCGCCGGGGTTCCGGGTGGGCTGGGCGCTGGCGCCGCACGCGGTCCGCGAGAAGCTCGTGCTCGCCCAGGAGTCGGCCACGCTGTGCCCTCCGTCGTTCTCGCAGATGGCGGTCTCGGCGTACCTCGACGAGCACGACTGGCTCGGACAGGTCAAGCAGTTCCGGGAGATGTACCGGGAGCGGCGCGACGCCATGGTCGGGGCGCTCGACGACCTGATGCCGGCGGCGGCCCGCTGGAACGTCCCGACCGGAGGCTTCTACGTCTGGCTCACGCTGCCGGGCGGTCTGGACGCCAAGGCGATGCTCCCGCGGGCGGTGACCGCGCGGGTGGCGTACGTCCCGGGCACCGCCTTCTTCGCCGACGGCTTCGGTTCGCAGAGCATGCGGCTGTCCTACTGTTACCCCACGCCCGAACGGATCCGGGAGGGCGTACGCCGGCTGGTCGACGTGATCGAGGAGGAGCTCGAGCTGCGCACCACCTTCGGGGCCACCTCCGGGCTCGCGCACGAGCTCGCGCGCGGCTACGAGGCGCCGAACACCGACCTGACTTGACCGGCCGCAGGGCCGGCAGCGCCGGAACCGGGCAGAACGAGGAGACGAGATGACATCGAGCAGCCCGTCCGGGGCCCGGGTCCTGGTGCTCGCCGGTGGGCTGTCCCACGAGCGGGACGTCTCGCTGAGGTCCGGCCGCCGGGTCGCCGAGGCGCTGCGGGACCGTGGTGTGGAGGTCACCGAGCGCGACGTCGACGCCGGCCTGCTCGCGGTGCTCCGCGACCACCCCCCGGACTGCGTCCTGCCGATGCTGCACGGCGAGAGCGGCGAGGACGGCGCGCTGCGCGAGGTGCTCGAGCTGCTCGCGGTGCCCTACGTCGGCTCCCGGCCGGGCGCCTGTCGCGCCGCCTTCGACAAGCCGGTGGCCAAGGAGGTCGTCGGGCGGGCCGGTCTGCACACCCCGCCCGGCGTCGCGCTGCCGCACCAGACGTTCCGCGAGCTCGGGGCGGCCGCGGTGATGGAGGCGATGGTCTCCTCGCTCGGGCTGCCCTTGATCGTGAAGCCGTCCAGGGGCGGCTCCGCGCTGGGCTGCACCGTGGTGCACGCGGCCGCCGCCCTGCCCGGGGCGATGGTGAACGCCTTCGCGTACGGCGACACCGCGCTCGTCGAGCGGCTCATCGTGGGGGCGGAGGTGGCGGTGCCGGTCGTGGACACCGGCGACGGGCCGCGCGCGCTCCCAGCGGTCTCCATCCAGCCCGACGGCGGGGTCTACGACTACACCGCGCGGTACACCGCGGGCAGCACCGAGTTCGTCGTACCGGCCAGGCTCGGCGACGAGCTCGCCGCGGAGTGCGCGCGCGTCGCGGTCGCCGCCCACGACGCCCTCGGCCTGCGGGACCTGTCCCGGTCGGACCTGATGGTGGACGCGTCCGGCACCGTCTGGTTCCTCGAGGTCAACGTCGCGCCGGGGCTCACCGAGACGTCCACGGTGCCGCTGTCGGCGCAGGCGGCCGGCCTCGACCTCGGCGAGCTGGCCGCCCGGCTCGTGCGCCACGCCCTCGTCCGGATCCCGACCCAGGAGTGAACACCCGTGCGTGACATCACCTACCCGCCGATCATCGTGACCGCCCAGGTGGCGTTCAAGGCGTTGGGGCTGCGCTTCCAGCTGTCCGGCACCGAGCACGTGCCGAGGAGGGGGGGCGCCGTGCTGGCGGTCAACCACGTCTCCTACCTCGACTTCATCCTCGGTGGCTTCGCCGCGCACCCGTCCGGCCGGCTGGTCCGCTTCATGGCCAAGCGCGAGATCTTCGACCACCGGATCGCCGGGCCGCTGATGCGGTCGATGCACCACATCTCGGTGGACCGGGAGGACGGCGTCGACTCCTACACCGAGGGGGTCCGCTACCTCCGGGACGGCGAGGTGGTGGGGATCTTCCCCGAGGCCACGATCTCGCGGAGCTTCCAGATCAAGGACCTGAAGACAGGTGCGGTACGGATGGCGACCGAGGCCGGCGTGCCGCTCGTGCCGGTCATCCTGTGGGGCACCCAGCGGCTGATGACCAAGGACCATCCGCGCGACTTCTCCCGGGGCAAGACGATCGCGATCACCGTGGGCGAGCCGCTGCGCCCGACCAGGGACGATCCGGCCGGGGACACCGTCCGGCTGCAGACCGCGATGACCGCGCTGCTGGACCGCACCATCCGCGACTACCCGGCCGACGAGCAGCCGCCGGGCTCGTGGTGGCTGCCGGCGGCGTACGGCGGGTCGGCGCCGACCCCCGCAGAGGCGCAGGAGCTGGACCGCACCGAGAAGCGCCGCCGTGCCGAGGCGAGAGCGGCCGCGCGCGCAGCCAGGCGCAAGGCCTAGCCCGGGCCCCGGTGCGGGCCGCTCGGCGTCAGCCAGCCGACCACGCTGACCAGCCGAGCGCCGTCCGGCCGGGCAGCGGGGTCCGACGCCCGTCCTGCGTGCCGGACGACGAGCCTCGCCAGGTCCTCGCGCAGCTCGGTCGCCTCCTGCGCGGTGAGCCAGAGCTGGCCGTGCGCCAGGCCGGGCGCCGCCTGCCACGCCTGCGGCTCCTGCCCGCGCGCCGCGCGGGCGGCGCGTTCGCCGGCGGTGAAAGGGTCTGGCGGTTCGGTCGGCCGCGTGGTCTGCTGCCCAGGTGACTGCTCACGAGGCCGATCCCGGGCGCCGGGAACCCGCTGCGCCCGGCTCGCTGCTCGTTCTCGGCGGTACCTCCTGGCTCGGCGGGGCGGTGGCCCAGCTCGCCGCGGAGCGTGGCCATCAGGTCACCTGCCTGGCTCGCGGCGTCTCGGGGCGGGTGCCCGACGGCACGGAGCTGGTGGTCGCGGACCGGTGGCAGCCGGACGCCTACGACGGTGTGCGCGGTCGCCGGTTCGACAGCGTGCTGGATGTCAGCTGGCAGCCGGAGCTGGTCCGGTCCGCCGTACGGGCACTCGGCGGCCGGTCCGGGCACTGGGTCTACGTCTCGTCATTGTCGGTGTACGCCGACGAGACGGTCGCCGGACAGGACGAGAGCGCGGCCGTGCAGGCGCCCTGGAGCGGCTCGGGGACCGCGGCCGTCGCCGACTACGCGGCCGCCAAGGTGGCCTGCGAGCGGGCCTGCACCGACTCTCTGGGGGCGGAGCGGGTGGTCGTCGCCCGGGCGGGTCTGATCGCCGGGTACGGCGACCGCAGCGACCGCTTCGGCTACTGGCCGGGGCGGGTCGCCCTGGCGCTCCAGCGCGGGGACACCGTGCTGGTCCCGCCCCGAGCGATGCCCACCCAGCTGGTCGACGTCGCCGACCTCGCCGCATGGCTCGTGCACTGCGTCGAGGAGCGGCTCGCCGGGGCGTACAACGTCGTCGGCGACGTGACACCGTTCGGATCCGTCCTGGACGCCTGCGCCGAGGCTGCAGGAGGTGCGCCGGACCGGCTCGAGGTCGACGACGCGTTCCTGCTCGGGGAGGGCGTCACACCCTGGATGGGCGATGACTCGCTCCCGCTGTGGCTGCCCGCTGAGTCCTACCCGGGCTTCTCGACGCGGACCAACGACGCCGCCCGGGGCGCGGGACTGGCCCTGTCCGCACTTCGGGACACCGCCGCCCGCTCGTTGCGGTGGGAGCAGCATCAGGGTCTCGAACGGCCTCGACGCGCGGGGCTCAGCCGTGACCGGGAGCGGGCCCTCCTGCGGCGAGCCCGCACCCGGTGACTGGGTGCCGTCGAGATCGTCGCCATGTCGTCTTGTCGTCATGTCGTCATGTCGACAAAGCGACAATGCCGGGGTCAGGACGTCTGGCGGGGATCCAGGATGTCGACGATCCGCTCGAGGTCCGGGATCGAGGCGAACTCGATGGTCACCTTGCCCTTGCTCCGTCCCAGATCCACCTTGACCCGGGTCTCGAGCCGGTCCGACAGCCGTTCCGCGAGGTCGGCGAGGGCAGGGGCGGTAGGCCGGGACCTGCGGACCAGAGCCCGGTCCGGGGCGGAGGAGTCGCCGACGGAGACGATCTCCTCGAGGCTGCGCACCGAGATCCCCTCGGCGACGACGCGCCCGGCCAGGCGGTCCTGGACGCCGGCGTCCTCCACGGCGAGCAGCGCGCGGGCGTGGCCCGCGGACAGCACGCCCGCCGCGACCCGGCGCTGCACCGACGGACTGAGCCGGAGCAGCCGGATCGTGTTGGTGATCTGCGGCCGGCTGCGGCCGAGCCGGGAGGCGAGCTCGTCGTGGGTGCACCCGAAGTCGTCGAGGAGCTGCTGGTAGGCGGCCGCCTCCTCGAGCGGGTTGAGCTGGGAGCGATGCAGGTTCTCGAGCAGCGCGTCGCGCAGCAGCGCGTCGTCACCGGTGTCCCGCACGATCGCCGGGATGGTGTCGAGCCCGGCCTCCTGCACCGCGCGCCACCGGCGCTCGCCCATGACCAGCTCGTAGCGTCCGTCGCCGCTGGCCCGGACCACCACCGGCTGGAGCAGCCCGACCTCCCGCACCGAGTGCACGAGCTCGGCCATCGCCTCCTCGTCGAAGACCTGGCGCGGCTGGCGGGGGTTCGGGCCGATGTCGGCGACCGGCAGCTCGGCGAACGTCGCGCCGGCGACCGGAGCAAGGAGCGCCTCGCCATCGGCTCCGGTCGCGGCCCCGCTGCCGTCCGGCGCCCCGATGGGGGTGTCCCCCGGCCCCTGGGCGGGCAGTTCGCCGGAAGAGGCTCCGGGCTGGTCGTCCCGAGTCGCTGCCCCACCGTGCTCGGGGCCACCGTGCTCGGGGCCGGCCTGCTCCGGACGCGGAGCGGTGGGAATCAGGGAGCCCAGACCCCGCCCGAGGCCACGTCGAGGCGCCGGCTTCTGGGCACCTTCGTCGGTCACCTTCTGGGTCAGACCCCACTGGCTCATGCCGTCACTCCTTTGCTGGCCATCTCACGCGCCGCCTCGAGGTAGCTCAGCGCCCCGGGCGACCCCGGGTCGTAGGTCATCACGGTCTGCCCGTAGCTGGGGGCCTCGGAGATGCGCACCGACCGGGGGATCGAGGTCTTCAGGACGTCGTCGCCGAAGTGCTGACGCACCTCGTCCGCCACCCCCGCGGACAGCCGGGTCCGCGCGTCGTACATGGTGAGCAGGATCGTGGAGATCCGCAAGGTGGGGTTGAGGTGCGCCCGCACCATCTCGACGGTCTCCAGCAGCTGTCCGAGCCCTTCGAGAGCGTAGTACTCGGCCTGGATCGGGATCAGCATCTCGTCGCCCGCGACCAGGGCGTTCAGGGTGAGCAGTCCCAGCGACGGCGGGCAGTCCACCAGGACGTAGTCGAACCGGTCGTCGCGAACCGGTCCGGACGCGCTGGCGTTCACCAGTGGGTGCCCCTGGATGGCGCGCCGGAGCCGGCTCTCGCGCGCGACCAGGCTCACCAGCTCGATCTCGGCGCCGGCCAGGTCGATGGTGGCCGGGACCAGGAACAGTCCCTCCACCTCCGGGGTCGCGGTCGTCACGTCGGCCAGCGGCGTGCCCTCCACGACCGCGTCGTACGCCGACGCGGTGCCGCGGTGGTGCTCGACACCGAGCGCGGTGGACGCGTTGCCCTGCGGGTCCAGGTCGACCACCAGCACCCGCAGGCCGTGCTGGGCGAGGGCAGCCGCCATGTTGACGGTCGTGGTCGTCTTGCCGACCCCACCCTTCTGGTTGGCCACCACCATGATCCGGGTGTGCGGGGGTCGCGGGAGCGGGGCGCGGAGCCGGCGGCCCTCGCGGACCAGCAGCTGGTGCTCGACCGCCTGGGCCAGCGGCGTGGACTCGTCCGGCGGCGCCAGCGTGGCCGTCGCCACGTCACCCGCCGTGCGGTACGGCGTCCCGGGGGCGGGGTGCGAGGCGTACCGCGCCGCCGCCTCGGGGCGCGCACCCGGCGGCGTGTCGGCCGACGCGCCGACGGTCTCAGCGGGCGCGTGGGCGGACATCGAGGCCATCTCGTCCTCACCTGTCGGAGTCGACGCCGGAGCATCGGCGGTCGGGGCGGTCTCCGTCACTGTTTCACGTGAAACAGTGACGTCCGGGACGGCGCGCGTAGCCTGTGGATGAATCTGTGGATTCTGTGGAGATCTCCGGCGAAACGGCCAGCCCAGATTGGTCGACCGCCCCGTTATGGGCGACTTCCTGGGCTCCTCCGGCCAGCCGAGGCCGGCCACCACGGTGCGTCCCCGTACATCCACCTCGGTGACGGCACCGTGATCCGGATCGAGCCCGGCGTCCGGCTCCTGATACTCAGCGTCCACGCTTCGCGGCCCTTCCCCTCGGTTCCGACGTGGGTCCGGACCGCTCTCCCGACGTGGGCCTCGCTCCGGAGCGACTCCGGCCGGACCGCGTCGCCGTGTCGGTGCGGTCGCTCGACCTTAACGGCACCGTCCGCGTCGACTCCACTCGGAGCGCCGTGGTGGGCTCGGGCAGCAGACCCGCCCCTACGGTGAGCACCTCGACGGCCCCCGCCTGCAGCGACCTCATCACCCCCGCCGCCGCGTCCAGCTCCTCGCGCACCGAGGCTCCCTTCATGGCCAGCACGAACCCACCAGCACGGGTGAGCGGCAGCGACCAGCCGAGCAGCCGGTCCAGCGGAGCGACCGCGCGCGAGGTGACCACGTCGAAGACTCGCCGACCGTGCAGTGCCTCGGCCCGCGCGCGGACTATCTCGACGTTCTCCAGCGCGAGCTCGTCCACTGCCTCGTCCAGGAACCGGGTTCGGCGCAGCAGCGGCTCGACGAGCGTCACCTGGAGGTCGGGCCGCCGCAGCGCCAGGACCAGGCCGGGAAGCCCGGCCCCGCTGCCGATGTCGCACACCGCCGCCTCTCCCGGAACCACGTCGGCAAGGACCGCACAGTTGAGCAGGTGTCGCTCCCAGAGCCGGGGAGCCTCGCGTGGTCCGATCAGCCCGCGGACCACCCCGGGCCCGGCCAAGAGCGCGGCGAACGACTCAGCCAACGGCAGCGCCTGTGAAAACACCCCCCGCGCCAGTTCGGGCGCGGGGGGTGTTTCACGTGAAACAGGGGCGGTCACTGAGCTGCCGGAAGAACGACGACGTAGCGCCGAGGCTCCTCCCCCTCGGACTCCGATCGCAGCCCGGCGGCCGCTACCGCATCATGGACGACCTTCCGCTCGAAGGGCGTCATAGGCTGCAGCGCCGAGCGCTGCCCGGACTCCCGAACCTCCTCGGCGACCCCGGCCGCGAGCTTCTCGAGCTCAGCACGCTTCTGCGCCCGGTAACCGCCGATGTCGAGCATCAGCCGGGACCGCTCACCCGTCTCGCGGTACACCGCCAGACGGGTCAGCTCCTGGAGCGCCTCGAGAACCTCCCCGTCGCGGCCGACCAGCTGCCGTAGGTCGCCACCGACGATGGAGACCACCGCGCGGTCGCCCTCGACGTCCATGTCCAGGTCGCCGTCGACGTCCGCGATGTCGAGCAGCTCCTCGAGGTAGTCCGCGGCGATGTCGCCCTCCTGTTCGAGCGCAGCGACGCGGCCGGACCGGCCGTCCGTCTCCGCACCCGTCTCCGCACCCGCCTCGGCGGTGTCGTCGGGGGACTCGGGAGCGGGCACGGGGCCAGCCTCGGGACCGGTCGCCGGCTCCTGGAGGTCGGTCGTCTGCTCGGTGGTGGCGTTGTTGTCGGTCACGTCGTGCTCCTGCTCGATCGCGTGCTGGATCTACGGCTGGGGATCGTGGTGCCGGGCACCGGGTCAGGCCGACGGGCGGTCGGCGTCCGGAGACCCGTCACCGTCCGCCCCACCGGCACTCTCGGGCGTACCGCCGCCCTCGGCGGACGGCCCGGCCGCCGGTCGCGGGCCGGACGGCCGCGGAGCCTGCTTCTTGCGCTGGCTCCGGCTCTGCTTCTTGGGCTGCTGACGCCGCGGCACCTCTGGCACGCCGCTCGTGGCGGCACCCGTCTCGGCGGTTCCGGTCGTCACCGTCCCAACGGCGCCGCCGCCCGGTGCGGAGCCTGAGCCGACTTCAGGGCCGGCGTCTGCGCCATGGCCGTGATGTCGTCGCGCGGCGCGGGCGGCGTCGCGGTCCCGTTTGGCCTTCTCGGCCGGCGTCCCTG
Organism: uncultured Actinomycetota bacterium; assembly: GCA_963811365.1. GTDB lineage: Bacteria > Actinomycetota > Actinomycetes > Propionibacteriales > Nocardioidaceae > CAWEQW01. The sequence goes on from CAWEQW010000006.1 coordinate 453,878, forward strand.
GTGCCGGGTTGTTGCGGATCACGTAGAACTGCTGACCCATCGTCCACAGGTTCGAGGTGGTCCAGTAGAACAGCACGCCGATCGGGAAGGCGATACCACCGAAGGCGAACACGAGCGGCAGCACGTAGAGCAGCATCTTCTGCTGCTGGGCGTACTGACCGGTCATCGCGTCGGCCGGCATGTTCTTGCTCATCAGCTGGCGCTGGGTCAGGAACGTGGTCGCGGTCATGGCCACCACCAGCACCGCCGCCAGGATCCGGACGTTGACGTTCCCGTCGGCCTTGGTGAACGAGGCGGAGATCTCGGCGCCGAAGATCTTCGAGGTCTGCAGCGAGTGCACCTGCAGCGGGGTGAGCACCCCCTTCACCTTGCCGTTCGCGGCGTTGTCGATCAGCCGGAACAGCGCGAGGAAGATCGGCATCTGCAGGATGAGCGGGAGGCACGAGGCGAACGGGTTGGTGCCCGTCTCCTTGTACAGCGCCATCGTCTCCTGGGCGAGCCGCTCACGGTCGTGGCCGTACTTCTTCTGCAGCTCCTTGACGCGAGGCTGGAGAAGCTGCATGTTCCGGCTCGACTTGATCTGCCGAACGAACAGCGGGATCAGCGCGGCCCGGATCACCAGGGTCAGGCCGATGATCGACAGCACCCACGACCAGCCGTTGTTGGGCCCGAGCACGGCGCCGAAGACGGAGTGGAAGCCGGAGAGGATCACGGACGTGATCCAGTACAGCGGCGTCATGATCGCGCTGCCGATCTGGCCTAACAGGGAGAACACTCAGGCTCCTCGCGTCTGATGCGGATGAGACAAGGGCGGTGGAACCGGGTCGTAGCCACCGGCGGCCCACGGATGACAGCGGGCCAGCCTACGGACCGCCAGCCAGCTCCCGCGCAGCGCACCATGCTCGGTGACCGCCTGGAGGGCGTACGCCGAGCACGTCGGGTGGTAGCGGCAGACCTGTCCGTACAGCGGGCTGATGGCGAACCGGTAGGCGCGCAGCAGGGCGATCAGGACGTATTTCACGATGGTGCTCCCGGGGCCCCTCCGACAGTACGACGTCTCAGCACGCGCCGAAGTGCCCTGTCGAAGTCCCCGGCGAGCTCCTCGGTGGATGCCGAGGCCGCCGAGGGCAGGGCCCGGACCACGAGCACAGCCGTGCCCGGCAGCGACGTCAGCCGTTCCCGGGCGAGGTGCCGCAGCCGGCGCTGTACCCGGTTGCGCCGGACAGCGTTGCCGACGGCCTTGCTCACCACGAAGCCCACGCGGGCAGCCCGCGCACCCGCGTCGTCCGGCGGCGCGGCGGTTGCCGAGCCCGCTGACCGGGCTTCGGACGGGAGCTCGAGATGGAGCACCATCGTGCGGGTGCCGGCCCGACGGCCGCGGCGGATGGTGGCCGCGAAGGCCCGGCTCGACGTGAGGCGGTTCTCCCGTGCCAGCACGGAGCAACTCACCTGGCGACGGCCGGGACGCGGCCGCCGCTCACACCGCGAGTCGGTTGCGGCCCTTGCGCCGACGCGCGGACAGGATGGACCGGCCGGCGCGGGTGCGCATCCGCAGACGGAAGCCGTGCACCTTGTGGCGGCGGCGGTTGTTCGGCTGGTACGTACGCTTGCTCACGAGTGAATCTTTCGGGTGTCGGGAATGTGACGCCTGAGGTCGGACCGGCGGGGGCACAGCCACCACCTTGCCTAGGCAGTGGACATGCGGCACCTGTCGACACCGGTTCGACCTCATAACGGTACGCGGTGCGCCGGATGAGGGTCAAACCCGCCGGCACCCGCCGCACTGCGGGCGGCTCGGCCCCGGGGACCGCCGCCGTCGTCCCCCGACCGGCCCGGGAACCGACCACGGTCGCGCTCCGGTGCACCGGCATGTGTGCCTCAGGTCGGTCCGATTGGTCCGTTGTCACGCCCTCGTCGGACCCGGTTCCACGCTCACCAGGACCTGCACTAGTCCGTCCGGGCCAGCGCACGGGCCGGTCAAAACCACCCGGGCTGACCTGTGGACAACGGGTTGCTCCACCCTGGCCGTCTTGTTAGCGTCTCTCCCGGCCGACGTTCCCCACGGCCGACTCCTCCAGCAACGTGGTCGCCGCCCCCAGAGAGTGGCTCGCTTGGGCGTGCGCTCAACGCGGTTCACCTGCGCGGTTCACTGCGTGGGCGACCCGCGACGGTGGGCGCGGTTGAGCTGGTCGAGAATGGGTCGGGCCACCGGAACGAGGGACGAGGGCGACATGCACAATCTGTGGACAAAGGTGTGGACCAGTTGTGACGAATCGCGAACCGCAGCCTCGCCGACACCATCTGGGGAGCTGACCGGCCGTCTTTGACTCGGCAGGGTCGGCCGCGTGTCGGCCCTGCTCACCACCAGCACGACCCAGCCAGCACGACCCAGCCAGCACCCCGCAGCACCGCCGCACCGGCACGTCGAACCATCCCCGGACGAGCACCACGGCCGACTCACCGCCACGCTCGCACCCATCAGGAGACGCGAGCCCTGGCTCGGGCAGGCCGACCGGTACCGCGACCACGACCCAAGCACCTTGACAGCACCCCGACCAGCACCTCGACAGGGAGCCTCCGTGGACCATGACGCCGGAAGCACGGGCACACAGGACCTCGGAACGGTCTGGCGGCACCTCGTCGACGACCTGCCGCCCAGCCAGCGCGCCTGGCTCACCGCCAGCCAGCCGGTGACGCTCCACGAGCACACCGCCATCGTCGCGGTCGCCGACGACTTCACCCGCAACCAGCTCGAGGGCCGGTTGCGCACCCGACTCGAGGATGCGCTGTCGGCCGCCTTCGGTGGTCAGGTGCGCATCGCGGTGACCGTGGACCCGGGGCTGGAGCCCCCGGCGTTCGGGTCTCGAGGGAGCCGGCCCGCCGGGCTCCCGGGAGCCGGCTCCCACTCCGACCTGGTGCCGCCGGGCCAGGCCGCACGCGCCGGCGTCCCGGTCGACCACGTTCGCGACGGCGTCGCCGGTGAGCCGCCGGAAGGCTCTGGCGACCGGGCCCCGTACGACGCCCACGACATGCGCCTGGGTCGCCGGGTCGACTTGTCGACAAATCCACTCGACGCCCCGACGCCGCTCCCGCAGGGAGGTGGCGCTCCACGACCGGCCGGGAACGTGCTCGAGACCCGGCTCAACCCGAAGTACATCTTCGAGACGTTCGTCATCGGGTCCAGCAACCGGTTCGCCCACGCCGCGGCCGTCGCCGTTGCGGAGGCGCCCGGCAAGGCCTACAACCCGCTGCTGATCTACGGGGACTCCGGGCTCGGCAAGACCCACCTCCTGCACGCCATCGGGCACTACGTGCGCAGCCTGTTCAGCGGCGCGCGGGTCCGCTACGTGTCCAGCGAGGAGTTCACCAACGAGTTCATCAACGCGATCCGCGACGACAAGACCGCGACCTTCCAGCGGCGCTACCGCGACGTGGACGTCCTGCTGATCGACGACATCCAGTTCCTGGAAGGGAAGATCCAGACCCAGGAGGAGTTCTTCCACACCTTCAACACGCTGCACAACGCGAACAAGCAGATCGTGATCACCTCCGACCGGGCACCCAAACGCCTCGAGGCCCTCGAGGACCGGCTGCGCAACCGGTTCGAGTGGGGCCTGATCACCGACGTGCAGCCGCCGGACCTCGAGACCCGGATCGCGATCCTGCGCAAGAAGGCCGCCACCGAGCGGATGACCGCGCCGCCGGACGTGCTGGAGTTCATCGCCAGCAAGATCCAGACCAACATCCGCGAGCTCGAGGGCGCCCTGATCCGGGTGACCGCCTTCGCCAGCCTGAACCGTCAGCCGGTCGATCTCACGCTGGCCGAGATCGTGCTCAAGGACCTGATCCCCGAGGGCGGCGAGCCGGAGATCAGCGCCGCGCTGATCATCGCCCAGACCGCGGCGTACTTCGGGCTGTCCATCGACGACCTCTGCGGCTCCAGCCGCAGCCGGGTGCTCGTGACCGGCCGGCAGATCGCGATGTACCTGTGCCGCGAGCTCACGGACCTCTCGCTGCCCAAGATCGGCCAGCAGTTCGGCGGCCGCGACCACACCACGGTGATGCACGCCGACAAGAAGATCCGTCAGCTCCTCGCCGAGCGGCGCAGCGTCTACAACCAGGTCACCGAGCTGACCAACCGGATCAAGCAGCAGGCCCGTCAGGGCTGAGACATGGGATCCGCCGAAGCTCTCCGCTTGGGGGTAACCGTGTGGAGCCGCGCCGTTCGTCCGTGCACGGCCTGTGGACAACAGGTCGAACGGCCCGGGACCTTCGGCCTGGTGCACATGGCCCGTCTGCGCGTCCGCAGGACGTGCACAGGCTCCACGGACAATGGAAGGGCGCCTGACCTGCGGCGACGGCAGTTGTCCACAGTTTCCACAGACCCTGTTAACACGACGAGTCCCTTCATGCATCGACCCCTCGTGAACTCCTGCACCGCCCCCCTGCTGGGGACAACTGGATCGGCACGGCCATCCGGAACCACAAGATCGGCACTCCCTCTGCCGCAGCGGGGTGCCGCATGGCAGGATTCACTCCCCGGAGATCCAGCAGGAGGCGACCAACCGTGAAGTTCCGCGTCGAGCGCGACGTCCTGGCCGATGCCGTCGCGTGGGCGGCGCGCAGTCTGCCCGTGCGCCCGAGCGTCCCGGTCCTGGCCGGTCTGCTGATCGAGACCGACCCCGACTCCGACGGCGGGCTGGTGCTCTCCACGTTCGACTACGAGACCTCGGCCCGGGCGACCGTGCCCGCCGACGTCTCCGCCGAGGGCAGGGCGCTGGTCTCGGGCAGGTTGCTCGCCGACATCTGCCGCAGCCTCCCCAACAAGCCTGTCGAGATGACGATCGACGGCGCCAAGGTCTCGCTGACCTGCGGGTCGGCGAGGTTCAGCCTGCAGACCATGCCGGTCGAGGAGTACCCGTCCCTTCCGGAGATGCCGCAGGCCACAGGCCGGGTGCGCAGCGACGTCTTCGCGCATGCCGTGGCCCAGGCGGTCACCGCCGCGGGTCGCGACGACATGCTGCCGGTACTCACCGGGGTGCGGCTGGAGATCGAGGGCAGCATGATCTCGCTGCTCGCGACCGACCGGTTCCGGCTCTCCCTGCGCGAGCTGAGCTGGGATCCCGGTGCCACCGACGTCTCGGCGGCCGCGCTCGTCCCGGCCAAGGTGCTCGCCGACACGGCGAAGTCCCTCACCGCGGGCTCCGAGGTCACCATCGCGCTGTCCAGCTCAGGGGCCGGCGAGGGCATCATCGGCTTCGAGGGCTCGGCCGGAGGCGGGGTGCGCCGGACCACCACCCGGCTGCTCGACGGTGAGTTCCCCAAGGTTCGGTCATTGTTCCCGACCGAGCACCAGACCGTCGCGCGGGTCGACCGCGCGACGCTCGTCGAGTCGGTCAAGCGGGTCTCGCTGGTGGCCGAGCGCAACACCGCGGTCCAGCTGGCCTTCTCCGAGGGCGTGCTCACTCTCGACGCCGGGAGTGGCGACGAGGCGCTGGCCACCGAGCAGATCGAGGCCACCGTCCAGGGCCAGGACATCACGACCGGCTTCAACCCGCAGTTCCTGCTCGACGGCCTGACCGCCATCGAGGAGCCGGTGGTCGAGCTCGCGTTCACCCAGGCGTCGAAGCCGGCGGTGATCGCGGGGGCGGACAGCCCCGACGGCGAGACCGACGCCGAGTTCCGGTACCTCCTGATGCCGCGTCGGCTGCTCTCCTGACCCACGGGCTAGCCTGTGAGCGAAGTCCCACGGGATCCGGGCCGTGGGCCAGCGTGCGTCGAGAGGACGGAACATGGAACTCGGTCTCATCGGTCTGGGAAAGATGGGCGGCAACATGCGTGAGCGCCTGCGCCGCGCCGGCCACACCGTCGTGGGCTACGACCGCAACCCGGACGTCGCCGACGTCGAGACCCTCGAGGAGCTGGCCAAGTCGTTGCCGAGCCCCGCAGTGGTCTGGGTGATGGTGCCCTCCGGCGAGCCGACCAGGCAGACGATCCTGGCGCTGAAGGACGTGCTCGACGAGGGCGACATCGTCATCGACGGTGGCAACTCGCGGTGGACCGACGACAAGGTGCACGCCGACCTGCTGGCCGAGAAGGGCATCGGGTTCATCGACTGTGGCGTCTCCGGCGGTGTGTGGGGGCTGGAGAACGGCTACGCGCTGATGGCCGGCGGCGACCGCGCCCACATCGACGTGGTGCGTCCGGTCTTCGAGGCGCTCAAGCCGTCGGGCGACTTCGGGTGGGTGCACGCCGGACGCGTGGGTGCCGGGCACTTCTCCAAGATGGTGCACAACGGCATCGAGTACGGCCTGATGCAGGCGTACGCCGAGGGCTGGGAGCTGTTGCACAAGGTCGACGAGGTCGAGAACGTGACCGAGGTCTTCCGCTCCTGGCGCGAGGGCACCGTGATCCGATCCTGGCTGCTCGACCTGCTCGTCGTCGCGCTCGACGAGGACACGGATCTCGCGCAGATCGAGGGCTGGGCCGAGGACTCCGGCGAGGGCCGCTGGACTGTGGAGGCGGCGATCTCCAACGCCGTGCCGATGCCCGCGATCAGCGCGGCGCTGTTCGCCCGGTTCGCGTCGCGCCAGGACGACAGCCCGGCGATGAAGGCGGTCGCCGCGATGCGCAACCAGTTCGGCGGTCACGCCACCAAGGTGAGTGCGCCCCCCACCACCAGCGACCGGTAAGGCCAGCTCCGCCCCGTGCACGTCGCGCACCTGACCCTGCACGACTTCCGCTCCTACGCCGACGTCGAGATCGCGCTGGGTCCGGGGGTCACCGCGTTCATCGGGCGCAACGGCCAGGGCAAGACCAACGTGGTGGAGGCCGTCGACTACGTCGCGCGACTGGCCTCGCACCGGGTCTCCGCGGACGCCCCGCTGGTGCGGTTCGGGGCGGAGCGCGCGGTGGTGCGCGCCGCGGTGGTGCGCGACGAGCGCACGGCGCTCCTCGAGGTCGAGATCAACCCGGGGCGCTCGAACCGGGCACGGGTCAACCGGTCCCCGCTGCCGCGGGCGCGCGAGCTGCTCGGGCTGGTGCGCACGGTGCTGTTCTCGCCGGAGGACCTCACGCTGGTCAAGGGCGACCCCTCCGACCGGCGGCGGTTCCTCGACGACCTCCTCGTCCTGCGCGGGCCCCGCTTCGCCGGAGTGCGCTCGGACTACGACCGGGTGCTCCGCCAGCGGAACACCCTGCTGAAGACGGCCGGCGGCGCCCGCCGCGGCGGAGGCAGCCGCCTGGAGGGCGCGCTGTCGACGCTGTCGGTCTGGGACGCGCACCTCGCCCGCACCGGTGCAGAGATCATCGCCGCGCGGGTGGCGCTCGTGCACGACCTGCGCCCCTTGGTCGCCGAGGCCTACCGGGCGGTCGCCGGGTCGGGCTCCGTCGGTCCGTCCACGGCGTCGATCTCCTACCGGCCGTCCTTCGAGATCGCCGCGCTCGCCGAGCCGTACGACGCGGGGCCGCCGGACCGCGGCGCGCTCGCCGAGGCCCTGCTCGCGGAGGTCGAACGGCGCCGCGACGACGAGCTGGACCGCGGCGTGAGCCTCGTCGGGCCGCACCGCGACGAGCTGGTGCTGACGCTGGGGCAGCTGCCGGTGAAGGGCTATGCGAGCCATGGTGAGTCGTGGTCGTTCGCGCTGGCGCTCCGGCTGGCGTCGTACGACCTCTTGCGGGCCGCCGGCGACGACCCGATCCTGATCCTCGACGACGTCTTCGCCGAGCTGGACACCGACCGGCGCGAACGGCTCGCCGAGCTGGTGGCCGCCGCGGAGCAGGTCCTGGTGACCGCGGCGGTGCCCGACGACGTGCCGCCGGCGCTGAAGGGCGTGCGGCTCGACGTGCGCGACGGGGAGGTGGTGCCGCATGGCTGATGAGCCGGACGTCGCCGGCGAGCCGGACGGGACCCCCGAGCACGACGACACCGGCCTGGACCTCGCCCGCAGCATCGCCCGCTCACTGGCCGGTGTCCGGCGGGCCGCATCCCGCGCACAGACGCGCCCGCGCCCGGGGAGCCGGCCGCGGCGCACCGAGCCGCAGGCGTCCGGGGCGCACCCCGATGACCGGGACCCGCAGCTGCTCGACGCGACGATCGGCCGGCTGATCGCCGACCAGGGCTGGGACACCGACGTGCGGGTGCATGGCGTGTTCAGCCGATGGGAGCACCTCGTCGGCAGGGACGTTGCCGCGCACTGCTCGCCGGAGGCCTTCGACGACGGCCGGCTGGTGGTCCGCACGGACTCCACCGCCTGGGCCACGGAGATGCGGCTGCTGGCCCCCACGGTGCTGCGGCGGCTCAACGAGGAGCTCGGAGACGGCACCGTGCGGGTGATCGACGTGCTCGGCCCCGCCGGACCGAGCTGGCGGCGCGGCAGGTTCTCGGTGCGCGGCGGCCGCGGGCCGCGCGACACCTACGGCTAGCACCGCTGGGCCCGGTCGGGAGCCGCGAGCCGCGGGGTCGAGGCGACCGGAACTGACGGCTCGAGCAGCCCAGGGCCGGTACGGGGACTAGAAACCGCCCCCGCGAAGCGCTCCTGAGGGCCGTCCAAGGCTCACAACGACCCTTCCCGGCGTGCAGAGGTCCCCAGGCGGTGGAGTGATCCCTCGATTCGGGGCCCTAACGCGGTATACTCGAACCCGGGTCGTTCCCGCACTTCCGACGTGCCGAGGCGTGTGGCTGCCTGGGTCCGGGGCGGCCTTCGTCATGTCAGCACATGGGTGCCCGTGTTGCCGCGCGCGCACGGACGCCGGGTCGCGCGAGTGGCCCTGGACGAGCCCCCGGTTCGGCCGCCCGCCGGGCAGCCGCGGGAGCTCCTGACCGAAGAGGATGGCCCGTGGCCGACCAGCTGCCCGACAGCATGCCCGCCAGCACCACCCCCCTAGCACAGCCAGAGACCGACACCAGCCCCGACGGCGTCGACCCGGGCACGGTCACGGAGACCGCGGCGGCCCTCGCCCCGAGGAGCGCCGGCCACGCCGTCGAGGAGGGCATGTACGACGCCTCCGCGATCCAGGTGCTCGAAGGCCTCGAGGCCGTGCGCAAGCGGCCGGGGATGTACATCGGCTCGACCGGTGAGCGTGGCCTCCACCACCTGGTGTGGGAGGTCGTCGACAACTCCGTCGACGAGGCGCTGGCCGGCTACTGCGACCGCATCGTCGTCACCCTGCTCGACGGCGGCGGCCTCGAGGTCGTCGACAACGGCCGCGGCATCCCCACCGACCTGCACCCGGTCGAGGGCATCCCCGCGGTGACGATGGCGTTGACGATGCTGCACGCCGGCGGCAAGTTCGGCGGCGGGGGCTACAAGGTGTCCGGCGGTCTGCACGGCGTCGGTGTCTCGGTCGTCAACGCGCTCAGCGCCACGCTCCAGGTGGATGTGCGCAACCGCGGGCACCACTGGCGGCAGGTCTTCAGCCTCGGCGAGCCGGACGGGCCGCTCGAGCAGCTCGAGCCGACCGACGAGACCGGCACGACCATCACGTTCTGGCCCAGCCCGGACATCTTCGAGACCACGACGTTCTCGCTGGAGACCATCACCCACCGGATCCGTGAGATGGCCTTCCTCAACAAGGGTCTCGAGATAGTGGTGCGCGACCAGCGGTCGACGGCCGACAGCATCGCCGAGGCCGTCGAGGACGCCACGACGACAGACGAGGGCGAGCGGGGCGCCGAGGACCAGCTCCGCGAGGGTGAGGTCAAGGGCACGCTCGAGCAGCGGTTCCGCTACGACCGCGGGCTGGTGGACTTCGTCGAGCACCTCAACCGGCGCCGCGACGCGGTGCACGCCAGCATCATCGACTTCGAGGCCGACCAGCCCTCGACCGGGATGAGCCTCGAGATCGCGATGCAGTGGACGACGTCGTACACCGAGTCGGTGCACACCTTCGCCAATACGATCAACACCCACGAGGGCGGCACCCACGAGGAGGGCTTCCGCTCGGCGCTCACCAGCCTGATCAACGCCTGGGGCGAGACCTGGGGGCTGATCAAGAAGCGGGAGGACCGGGTCTCCGGCGACGACGTCCGCGAGGGGCTGACCGCGATCGTGTCGGTGAAGCTCGGCGAGCCGCAGTTCGAGGGCCAGACCAAGACCAAGCTCGGCAACACCGAGGCCAAGGGCTTCGTCCAGCGGGTCGTGAACGAGCAGCTCGGTGACTGGCTGGAGAAGAACCCCTCCGAAGGCAAGGACATCATCCGCAAGGCGCAGGCTGCGGCGTACGCGCGCGTCGCTGCACGCAAGGCCCGCGAGCTGGCCCGCAGCCGCAAGGGGCTCCTGGGCGGTGGCGGGCTGCCCGGCAAGCTGGCCGACTGCCAGTCGACCAACCCCGAGGAGTGCGAGATCTTCGTCGTCGAGGGTGACTCGGCCGGCGGCTCCGCCAAGGGGGGCCGCGACCCGCGGATCCAGGCGATCCTGCCGATCCGCGGCAAGATCCTCAACGTCGAGAAGGCCCGCATCGACAAGGTGCTCGCGAACACCGAGGTGCAGGCGATCATCTCCGCCCTGGGCACGGGGATCCACGAAGAGTTCGACATCGACAAGCTCCGCTACCACAAGATCGTGATGATGGCCGACGCGGACGTCGACGGACATCACATCCGGACCCTGCTGCTCACGCTGCTGTTCCGGTTCATGAAGCCGCTCATCGAGCATGGCTACGTCTACCTCGCGCAGCCGCCGCTGTACCGGCTGCGCTGGAACAAGCCCCACGAGCACCAGTTCGTCTACTCCGACGCCGAGCGCGACGCCCTGGTGCGCAGCGGCCAGGAGCAGGGCAAGAGGCTGCCCAAGGAGAACGCCATCCAGCGCTACAAGGGGCTCGGCGAGATGAACGCCGACGAGCTCTGGGAGACCACGATGGACCCGGACAACCGGCTCCTGCTGCAGGTCACCCTCGAGGACGCGGCGCAGGCCGACGAGATGTTCTCGGTGCTGATGGGTGAGGACGTCGAGCAGCGCCGCTCGTTCATCCAGCGCAACGCCAAGGACGTCCGGTTCCTCGACATCTGACCCCCCACCCGGTTCGTCCTCGGGCCTGCCCGGCGTTCCCGCGGGCCGCCTGCAGACGAACAACCCGAGAAGAACCCCACGCGAGAGTGACCACCAGTGACTGACAACACCACCGAGGGCGGGGCTCCCGGCAGCCCGGGCGGGCGGATAGAGCCCGTCGAGCTGCAGGTCGAGATGCAGCGCTCGTACATCGACTACGCGATGACCGTGATCGTCGGGCGTGCGCTGCCCGACGTCCGTGACGGTCTCAAGCCGGTGCACCGCCGCGTCCTGTACGCCATGTACGACGGCGGCTACCGGCCCGACCGCGGCTTCTCGAAGTGCTCGCGCGTCGTCGGCGACGTGATGGGGCAGTACCACCCGCACGGCGACTCGGCGATCTACGACACCCTGGTGCGGCTCGCCCAGCCCTGGGTGATGCGCGCTCGGCTGGTCGACGGCCAGGGCAACTTCGGCTCACCCGGCAACGACCCGGCGGCCGCGATGCGGTACACCGAGTGCAAGATGGCGCCGCTGGCCATGGAGATGGTCCGCGACATCGACGAGGACACCGTCGACTTCACCCCGAACTACGACGGCCGTTCGCAGGAGCCGTCGATCCTGCCCGCGCGGTTCCCGAACCTCCTGGTCAACGGCTCGGCCGGCATCGCCGTCGGGATGGCCACCAACATCCCGCCGCACAACCTGCGCGAGATCTCCGAAGGGGTGCTGTGGGCGCTGGCGCACCCCGATGCGTCGCGCGAGGAGCTGCTCGAGGCGCTGCTCGAGAGGGTCAAGGCCCCGGACTTCCCGACCAAGGCCCTGATCGTCGGGCGTCAGGGCATCGAGCAGGCCTACCGCACCGGCCGCGGCTCGATCACCATGCGCGCCGTCGTGGACGTCGAGGAGGACAGCCGCGGCCGCACGCTGCTCGTGATCACCGAGCTGCCCTACCAGGTCAACCCGGACAACCTCGCGCTCAAGATCGCCGAGCTGGCCGACTCCGGCCGGATCCAGGGGATCGCCGACGTGCGCGACGACACCTCCTCGCGCACCGGGCAGCGGCTGGTCGTGGTCCTCAAGCGCGACGGGGTCGCCCGCGTCGTGCTCAACAACCTGTTCAAGCACACCGAGCTGCAGACCAACTTCGCGGCGAACATGCTCGCGCTGGTCGACGGGGTGCCCCGGACGCTCACGCTGGACCAGTTCATCTCGCACTGGATCGCCCACCAGGTCGAGGTCATCCAGCGTCGGACCCGCTACCGGCTGCGGCGGGCGCAGGAGCAGGCGCACATCTACCGCGGCCTGGTCAAGGCGCTCGACATGCTCGACGAGGTCATCGCGCTGATCCGGCGCAGTCCCGACGTCGAGGAGGCGCGGGAAGGGCTGATGGCGCTGCTCGACATCGACGAGGTGCAGGCCAGGGCCATCCTCGACATGCAGCTGCGCCGGCTCGCCGCCCTGGAGCGGCAGCGGATCATCGACGAGCTCGCCCGGCTCGAGGTCGTCATCGCGGATCTCGAAGGCATCCTGGCGAGCGAGGAGCGGCAGCGCCAGATCGTCGCCGACGAGCTGACCGCGATCGTCGACAAGTTCGGCGACGAGCGGCGCTCGCAGCTCATCCCCGCCGACGGCGACCTGTCCATGGAGGACCTGATCCCCGACGAGGACCTCGTCGTGACGATCACCCGCGGCGGGTACGCCAAGCGGACCCGCGCGGACCTCTACCGGACGCAGAAGCGGGGCGGGAAGGGCGTCAAGGGCGCCGCCCTGCGCGGCGACGACGTGGTCCAGCACTTCATGGCGACGACGAACCACCACTGGCTGCTGTTCTTCACCACGGCCGGCCGCGTCTACCGCACCAAGGCCTACAACCTGCCGGAGGCGTCGCGCGACGCCAAGGGCGGGCATGTCGCCGGGCTGCTGTCGTTCCAGCCCGACGAGACGATCGCGGCGGTGCTGGCGATCCGCGACTACGAGCAGGCGCCGTACCTCGTGCTGGCGACGCGCAAGGGCCTGGTGAAGAAGACCCGGCTCTCCGACTACAACAGCCCCCGGCAGGCCGGCGTCATCGCGATCAACTTCCGCGACGACGACGACGAGCTGATCGGCGCCGAGCAGGTGTTCCCCGAGGACGACGTCCTGCTGGTCTCGCGCAAGGGCCAGGCGATCAGGTTCCGGGCCGACGACGGCCAGCTGCGTCCGATGGGACGGGCGACCTCCGGGGTGAAGGGCATGGACTTCCGCAACGGCGACGAGCTGTTGTCGATGTCGGTGATCCGCGCCGAGCAGGTCGCCGCCGAGGCGCGCCGGGACGCGTCGCTGCTCGGCCCCGCGGAGCCGGGGGAGGCCGGTGACGCGGGCGCTCAGGAGGCGCCGACCGACGTACCGGACGTCGTGGAGCAGTACGTCTTCACGATCACCGACGGCGGGTTCGCCAAGCGCAGCCGGATCTCGGAGTACCGGCTGCAGAGCCGCGGCGGCATCGGCATCAAGACCATGAAGCAGGACGACGAGCGCGGCCACCTGGTCGGCGCCTTCATCGTGGTCGAGGGTGACGAGGTGCTGGCGGTCAAGCAGTCGGGCCAGGTGACCCGCTCCGCGATCGACGAGAACCTCCGCCCCACCGGCCGGGACACCAAGGGAGTCAAGTTCGTCGGGGTCGGTGAGGGCGACAGCGTCTCCGTGGTCGCACGCAGCGTGGAGCGAGCCGCGGAGATCGAGGAGGCGGCCGAGGAGGCCGCCGAAGGGCCTGCTGGTTCGGACGCCACCGTGGCCGATTCGCCTCAAGGTGTCACAATCGGCGAAGATGGGGAACAGGCCGTCTCCGATGCGCCTGACGATCCGACCGACGACATGACAGACGAATCGGACACCGAGGAGTCCTGATGGCTGACCGACGCACCGACGAGACCCCGTTGGCGCCTCGGCGCTCGCTCAGCGGGCCCGGACAGCAGGGGTCGGCGAGCCAGCCCAAGCGCCCGCTCACCGAGCGGGTCTCCTCCGCGGTCTCCGCGGCGGGGAGCGCGGTCGCCTCGGCGGCCGGCAGCGCCCAGAACCGCACGACCACGTCGACCGGGAACCGGCCGGTGACCACCGGTCCGCCGCCCGGCACCTCGCCGAGCCGTCCGCGGGGCACCCGGCGGGCCCGGCTTCGCCTGGTGCACCTGGACCCGTGGTCGGTGATGAAGACCTCCTTCCTGCTGTCCATCGCCTTCGGCATCGTGACCGTGGTGGCGGTGGCGATCGTGTGGTCGGTGCTCGGCGCGGCGGGCGTGTGGGACTCGATCAACAAGACGGTCACCGACGTGATGGGCGGCACCTCCGCGTCCACGTTCGACGTGCAGAACTACGTCGGTACGAGCCGGGTGCTGGGCTTCACGATGGTCGTCGCCGTGGTCGACGTCATCCTCATCACAGCCATCAGCACGCTCGCCGCGTTCCTCTACAACCTCGCCGCAGCGCTGCTCGGCGGCTTGGAGGTCACGCTGGCCGAGGACGAGCGCTGACCTCGTTTTGAAGCGTGAGGAAGCCATGGGGTAACCTTCCCCGTCGGCACGGCGCCCCGCCTCGTTGCCATTCCGGGCCTATAGCTCAGACGGTTAGAGCGCTTCCCTGATAAGGAAGAGGTCGGAGGTTCAAGTCCTCCTAGGCCCACCATGTCCGCCCGCGGACGGATTCGAAGGGACACGACCAGTGAAGAAGCTCATCCTCCTCGCCCTGGCAGCCGGCGCTGCCGTCTTCGCCACGAAGAAGTTCAAGGCCGGTCAGGAGGAGCAGGCTCTGTGGGCTGAGGCCACGGACAGCGTCAAGCGGTCCTGACCCCGGTCCGCTCGGCGGTCCCGCCCCGCTAGGGGGCCATGGCGCAATTGGTAGCGCACCTGCTTTGCAAGCAGGGGGTTAGGGGTTCGAGTCCCCTTGGCTCCACCGCAGGTCAGGCCTGGTTTCGGGCCTCACCGGACCCCTCACCAGACGGTGGGTGCAGCAGCAAAGTGCAGCGGTTGGGCTTTGATTCACTCTTCTCGCGCCCCTGCCGACGAGTTCGCGCAGAGGCCGTCTGCGTGTACGCGAGACCGGAGGATAGGTCTTCGCGCGAGCGACCGAGGCGAGCAGCGGTCCCGAGGCGCGGGGAGGCCTGGAGGCGCCCACCGCGCCGGCCGACCTCGCGCCAGCACAGATCGCGGCCGTGGCGCTGGAGCTAATGCTGGTGCCTGTCGACACTTGGGTCGATGAACGTCGGCGCGACACCGGTCTCCTCCCACGTTGACAGGCCAACGTGTTCAGCGCCTCGGTGACGAACATGTGACAGCACCTCATCCGCCGGCGACGAATCGGCGATGTGCGCCGTCGGGACCTGTTCGGGGTCAATGGGTTCGTGCAGGTATGGAAACAGCACTTTCGGTCCAAAGAAGACCACGTTTTGCGTGCCTGGCAGCGCGGCCGAGGGGACGATCATCCCCTTAGCCCCATCGCGACGGAGTCGCCAGGCGAGCGCGTGCGTCGGCGCGTAGTCCTCGCTTACGAGCTGAGATGCTTCGATACCGTGTTCGGTGGCATTGCTGAAAGTGACTTCGACCAGGGCGTCTAGAGTCGCGTTCGCAGCCCACAGTCGCAGTCGGACATCCAGTAGAACGCCCAAACTGGTACATCCGTCCGCCCGGATCATCTCCGCTGCGGGGCCCAAGGGGTGGGTGCACCAGTACTGGACGAGGTCCCCCCGCGCGTTGTAGCGACCTGCTGACCGGCTGGAATTCACACGCCATGGCGTGTCCCAGGCGGCATGGCGATAGAGCGTCCGCCGCACGCTTAACTCGCGACAGTGGAGCGGCTCTGCGCAGCGACCCTAACGAGGTCGGCCGCCTCAACGGGGTCATCGAGAAGTTCGAGCGGCCGACGTCCCCCCAAGGCGGCGTGAGGGCGGGAAAACCAGCGAACCACGCCCGGGGCGGTGTACATGTGCCGTAGATGTGCCAGGGTCTTCGCCACCATCCGCACGCGAGCTTCGTCGTCACCTTCCGGCATTGCTCCGCCCTTGAGCCAGCGTTGGAGCGTGCGGACGTGTACGCCCAATAGCTCAGCGATGTCGTGCTGCGGCACGCTCAGGGTGTCGTTGATGAACCGCACCACCCTTGCGGTGTCAGTGCTCTCGGCAGTTGGCGCCTCGTCGGCGACATCACGGAGCACTTGGCGCACCTGCTCTAGCGCGATGCGCACTCGGCTGCGTCGGTCGTCTTCATTGGCGGCTCGCAGGCCCTTCTCGCCAGCGAGGAGAGCGGCTAGAAGGCTGTTGCTGAGGTAAGGGTCGACGGCTGTATATGAACTCGGCTCGGTCAAGCGGTCTGCGAGTTCATCTACCAGTTGACTGACCTCCGCAGGGATCTCGCGTTCGAGGGTCATCAGCCTCTGGGCACCATTGACCCGTGGCAGGTACTCGGATGCGAGTTCGATCAGCGGGTCTGAAGGTGCCACTGTCGTTACCATGTCGCCAAGGGTACGGCAGAAGGCCGACATGCCGGCGAAGTGTCTACGGCGAGTTCCTGCCTTGGCGTTCAGCGCGACAAGGAACCGGCGGATCATTCTGGGCACCCACCACTCCAACTGGCGCGCGACTCGACGCGATCATGGCGCCACGCGGGGCCAGGAATGCGCAGCAGACCGATTCGTTGCTGGTGTCAAGAGAAGCGCGGGCCGCCTTCGGCCATCCCCTCACGTGGCGTAGTCGCTCTTGAGCGTGCGTGTGTTGATCCCGCGAACGCCGATCACAACGTGGACCCGTTCGATGCCATCGACCTGGAGACGACCTTCCAGCGCATGGCCAATCATTGGCTTGTCAGCGTGATCCGCTATGACGGCCCCTCCAACGCAGTGCAGCTTCTGCGCGATGTCGGCTCCCACAAACTCACTGGCCCACGACACTGCGGAACGATTCGCCGTAACGGGGTGCAGGCTGTGTCGGAGCGTCAACCCGATTCTCCGCAACTTCAAGTACGGAAGCGGCCTGAACATTCAGATCTTGACAGTCAGTGAGGTACAGCGTGGAGCCATAAAGAATCGTTTCAGCCGCGGCTCTGAACGCGATTGCGGTCCAGAAAGTCGATGCGAACCGTATACCAAACACGCGCTGAGCCAGATCAACGACGAGCTGAGCTAGACGTCGTAACGTGTCGAGGACAGCAGGCCGCGAGGGGTAATCGAGCGGAATTACGACGGAGCGGTTTGCTTCGCGCCCTTTCCCGACGACGCGCCTGGCAGGACCACCGGCGGCACCTGTCCGCGTACTACCTCACGTGTCGTTCTCCGTACGGCCTGACGTGTAGGTCGGTCTCGGCGAGTTGAGTCCCTTCTCGCCCTGAGCTGGGGTCACCCTTCGGTTCGTCCACCGCCAAGTAGACGGAACCGAAGGGTGACCTGCTCATGATCCTGGATACGGAGTCCTGGATGAACGTTCGTCGTTTCCGCGCCCTGCATGCTGCGGGCGCTACCTATGCCGAGATCGCCCGCGAGTGCGGTGTCGATTGGCGCACCGTGAGGAAGTACCTGGCCGAGGATGCTCCCTCGGTCCCACCGGCTGCCCCGTCGCGGGCCGGCGCGCAACCGAAGCTGATCACCCCGTTCGTGCGCGGTCATCGAGGCATGGCTTCGTGCCGACATCACGCTCAAGGCGGCCGTCGTGCACGAGCGGCTGGTCGACCTGCATGGGTTCACCGGCAACTATCAGCGCACCAAGATGTTCATCGCCGAGGCTCGTCCGCGGATCGCAGCGGAGCTGGCCGAGGGTGATGAGAACCCGTTGCGCGGGTTGCATCGTCGGTTCGAGGTCGTCCCCGGCGCCCAGGCCCAGGTCGACTGGGGCGAGGAGGGCGACCTGCTCGCCCACGTCGGCATCAGAGCCGTCTACTCCTTCCACATGACGCTGTCGCACTCGCGTGACCCGTTCACCTGCTTCACCACGAGCATGGACCTGGCCACGTTCTGGGACTGCCACCGCCGGGCGTTCGCGCACTTCGGCGGGGTGCCCGGCACGATCGTCTATGACCGCACCAAGACCGTGGTCAGCAAGCATGTCGCACCTGGCGTCGCGGTGCCGCTGCACCCCGAAGCGGCGCGTTCGCCGAGCACTACGGGTTCACCATCGACGTGCTGGCCGCGTATCGGCCCACCGGGAAGGGCCGGGTCGAACGCCAGGTCCTGATCGTGCGTGACCACGTGATCGCCGGCCGCAGCTTCGACTCGATCGCCGAGCTCGACGGCGCGTTCGAGGGCTGGTTGCCGATCCGCCGGGCGCAGGTCCACCGCACCCACGGCCAAGTCATCAGCGTCCGTGCCGAGCCCGACCGGGCGGCACTGCTGCCGCTGCCCGAGCAGCCGTATCTGGTCACCGACAAGCACCTACGCCGGGTCGGAAAGGACTGCCTGGTCTCCTTCGAGGCCAGCTTCTACTCCGTGCCCGCCCGGCAGATCCGCGCCGGGCAACGGGTCCAGCTCCAAGTCGACGGGGAGGCCGTCACGATCCGTGCGGTCGGTGCCGATGGGGCGGGCTGGCTCGCCACGCATCCCCGAGCGCGTGAGCGCGGCAGCTGGGTCGTCGACCCCGCCCACTGGGACGGGCTGCCCGACGGACACACCCGCGCCGTCGACCTCGCGCAGCCCGCCAGGACGACGCCCTCACCGCCACCGTCGTCGGGTGTCGGGCTCGAGCCGCTGTCCTCACTGCTGGCCCGACGCCACGCCGACATCGAAGTCGCCGCCCGGCCGCTGACCGACTACGAGACCGCCACCCACCCCAGCTCGAACGGAGCCCACCGATGAACTCGAACAACCCCACCAGCGGCCTGCCCGGAAGATCAACCGGCCGCGACACCGTCGCTGATCACCGCTCACACCGTGGCCAGCCTGGCCGAGCTGCTCGCGATGTGTGAGGAGTTCCTGCGCACCGCAGGTCCGCTCGTCCAGGCCGAACTCTGCGACCTACCTGACCCACCAGAGCGCCACCGGCGGACCCGTCGTGGTTCATCGACATGCTCGGCTTCAGCAGCGTCCACCTCGGCCACCTGCTGCCACGCCGACACCGTGCCCCCAGCGAGGACTGGCAGCACCCGACGAACACGCCGAGCAGGCGGCGAGTGAGCAGCCTGACCACCGACCGGATCCGCGACCACGCCACCCGACTCGGCCTGACCCACCTCACCGACGTGATCACCCAGCTCGTCGACCGCGCCGAGGCCGCCCAGATGGGCTACCTCGACTTCGTCGACCTGCTCCTCGAAGAAGAGCTCGGACTCCGGGAGGGCCGCCGGTTCCGCAACGCCCTGAAGCTCTCCGGCTTGCCGCACCACAAGACCCTCGACGAGTTCGACTTCGCCTTCCAACCCGACCTCGACGCCCGCAAGGTCCGCGACCTGGCCACCTTGGAGTTCGTCAAGGCAAAGTCGAACGTGGCCCTGCTCGGCCCGCCCGGAGTCGGGAAGACCATGATCGCCGTCGCACTGGCAGTCGCGGCCTGCCAGGCCGGGTTCTCGATCTACTTCACCACCCTGGACGACCTCGTCCGCAAACTCCGCACAGCCGAGGCCACCGGCCGATTCAACCGCCAACTCGCCGCCTTCCTGAGACCAGCAGTCCTTGTCGTTGACGAGGTTGGCTACCTCCCGCTGGACCGGGCCGAAGCGAACATGGTCTTCCAGCTGGTCTCCCGCCGTTACGAACGCGGCTCGATGATCATCACCCGCAACAAGTCCTTCGCCGAATGGGGCGGCGTCCTCGGCGACGACGTCCTCGCCACCGCGATCCTCGACCGGCTCCTGCACCACTGCGACGTCCTGTCCATCAACGGCCCGTCCTACCGACTCAAAGACCGCATCAACCTCGTCGCCGGAGGTGAACCCATGCCATGATCACCACGCCGAGACCGACACGTCAGGTCGTACCCCGACCGACATATGAGGTCGTACGCCGACAGCACCTGTAGCCCACACTCTCGTGACGGACCCGATGCGGAGCCGGCGCCATCGTGCACCGATCGGGGGTGGCGGGCAGTAGCGTCCAGGCGCGTAGGAGGTGAGGGGTGTGGCCCAGCGATTACCCGGAGGCGCTGCCTTCCATTACCGCCGCTCCGACCACTCCGAGGAGATCGCCCAGGAAGCAGGCCGGTGAGGCAACCGACGTGCAGGATTCGCTGGTCTTCGCTGTCGCCGCCGAGTTGCTCCAAGCGCACGACGAGACCGGGATCTCGCTGGACGACTGGATGGCACCCAGGCTCTCTTGATCGAACGGCTCATCGGCGGACCCATCATCGAGAACGAGGCCTGAGCAACTGCTCGCCGGACGTTCTGCGAAGCCGCGTCCGGTCCCGTACCTGCATTGGAGCTACTTCCCGAGGAACGAGCGCCCTCCCGCATGGGTCGATGACTTCGTCCAGGTCGGGGCGCGCTCGGGGAGAAGATCTCGACGGGCGAGAGAAGGCTCAAGCAGCTCTAGCCAGCCGCGATAAGCCGAGTGCTCTCGAAGGCGATCTCGGGCAGTGGCGTCCGGAGCTTCCAGGTGAGTGCAACGGGACGATCACCTTCGAGCTCGCCGTGGACATCGACGAGGCCAAAGCAGCGAAAGGTGCCTTCAACTGGCCCCGCGCTTCGTTCTCTTACGAACAGCAAGCGATGGGTCGAACCATCTGACCCTTCTCCGATGCACCGCCGAGTCGCCGGCGACTCCTGTCGCCAACTGTTGGGTGTCTCCCACCGGAATAACTCCGCCGTCAGAGCGTGGTCGCGGTACTGGATGTTCGAGGAGAATTTTCGGGTGTCCTTGTGAAGGGTCACGAACATGACTTGGACTCGGGACTCCGCCACGAAGTAGACGCCCTCACGGTGCTCCTTGGGCTTGTCGATCGTGCTGACACCCAACCCGGCGAACACCTCGGCCCGCGTGTATCGCGCATGTGCCATGAGCGGTGCCTCGGTCAGCCCGAGCAAGGGATAGGGGGCGATATCGAGGTCGGCCCGCACGAGCGTCAACAGTTCCGCGATCTCGCGCCGGACGGCCGGCTGGCGCCAAAGGACGTTGAAGCCGTCCTGCATGCTGCTGGGGATCAGCCGCAGCAAATGCATCAACTGCATGGCAAGGCGCCGGTCGGCGGTGGACAGGTCATCCGCGTTGACGGGGCCATCGGCGGTCATCCAATCGAACCACCGGTTGACCCGTAGTCCATCTGACACGTGCTGCAGGTAGCCGATTCGGCGCAGCAGCGCTTCTTCCTCTTCACGCAGCGACTGGTCACCGTGCTCCGTCGGTGCCGCGGGGGCCTGGGCTGCGCGTTGGAGGCGGGTCCAAGACATGCGCCGGTTGTCGACTCCGTAGAACTGTTCGACGGATCGACCGGTTCCGTGAAGGAAGGACTCGAGCGATGGCCAGGTTCCCGCGCTGAAGTCCTTCAGCAGTCCGGTGATTCCTCGGCGCACGGCAACGGTCTTGAGGGCGGCGAGCACCCGCTCTCGGGCGACGCGTTCGAGCGTGATCGAGCAGCCCGCCGGCAGGAACGGGAAGCCAGTTTCAGCCTGAGCTCGCGCGTCACCCTGAGCGGGATCGACCAGCGCTTGATAACGCCGCTCGAAGCGGTACTCGGCGCGATGTTGGCCGATGAAGTCAAGGACGAGGCACGAGGCCTTGCCAGGCGAGAGCCGAAGGCCACGGCCGAGTTGCTGGGCGAACAGCACCGGACTCTGCGTCGGACGGCACAACAGCAGGGTGTCGACGTCTGGTACGTCGATTCCTTCCCCGAGCACGTCGACGCTGAACACCACTTGGAGTTGCCCCGCGCGCAGCCGCGCGAGCACGCGCTCTCGATGACTCTGATCGTGTTCTCCCGACAAGTACTCTGCGGCAAGGCCGTGTTCGCTGAACTGCTGGGCCATGAATTCGGCGTGAGCCACCGTGACGCAGAACCCAAGGGCGCGCATCGACTCCGGTTGCTCGACCCACTGGCGGATTGCCCGGATGATTCGACGCACTCGCTGGTGATCGCCGGTGTAGAGATCGGAGAGCTCACCGATGGCGTAGTCGCCCGAGTGCCACGCGAGATCTCTCAGGTCGGTCCCATCATCGACACCGACGTACTCAAACGGGGCAAGTAGTTGATCGTCTACTGCCTCCCACAGACGAAGTTCTGTCGTGTAGCGACCGCCGAACAGATCGGCGATGTCTGCTCCGTCGGCACGCTCCGGTGTGGCCGTGAGCCCGACCAGTTCCCGCGGCTCGAAATGTCCGACCACCGACTCCCACGATCGAGCCGCGGTGTGGTGCGCTTCGTCGACGTACATCACTTCATAGGCCGTAGGTGGAACGTGACCCAACCGGTTATGAAGGGTCTGCACCATGGCGAACACGTGGGCATCGGAGGCTAGCGCCGTGGAGGCGCCGCTGAGGATCTCCCCGAAGCTCGGATCTTGCAGCACCTGGCGGAACGTTTCCCTTGCCTGCTCAAGGATCTGCTCGCGATGCGCGACGAACAGGAGCGTCGGACGAGGCGCGCCGGGCGAACATAACCGGGCGTAGTCCAGCGCTGCTATCACCGTCTTTCCCGTTCCGGTGGCCGCAACGAGCAGATGGCGGTGCTCATCGAACTCAGTGCGCCTGGCGGCCAAGGTGTCGAGCACGCGCTGCTGATGGGGCCGAGCCCGGACCTGGATCCGTGCGTAGGCCGCCGCCAGCTGCTCGCTCAGCTTGTCGACCGTGCGCTGGGCCCGTTTGCTGAAGCCCAACGCGGCATAACCCTTGGCCTCGGCGAGAGCGGCATCGAGTCGATCTCGATCATTGAGCGTGTATCGCTCAAAGACCGGCGTGTTCCAGTAGCTGTCGAAGACCTGCTGGATGCGGTTGAAGACCGAGGGCGCGTCCGCTCGAGCGAGCCGGACGTTCCACTCCAGTCCGGTGTAGAGGGCCGCCTCCGAAAGATTTGACGACCCGACGAACGCCGTGTCGAGCTCGGCTGGCCGACGAAATAGCCAGGCCTTGGCGTGAAGCTTGGTGACCATGCCCTGGTAGTTGACGCGAACCTCCGCACCCAACTTGACCAGGTCATCGAGCGCCTTACCGCTCGTCGAGCCGAGATACGTCGACGTAATCACGCGAATGCGGCCGCCCCGATCCACCAGAGCCTGCAGCTCGTCGCGAAGTGCCTCGATGCCCTTGTATCCGACGAAAGCGCAGATGAGGTCGACCTCGTCAGAGCAGCGAAGCTCCTGCTGCAGCACAGAGCCGAGCGAAGGCTCACCGGCCCCGTTCACCATCAGCTCGCTGGTGCTCAGCGGGATTGATGGATGGGCTGGCAGGACGTCGGCAGCCAGTCCCACGTCCTTGCGAACCCCCCGCAGAACCCTGACCGGCGTCACCACTTGGTCTCCGGAGAAGTCCTCCCCCAGTGCGCCGATGGCCTCGTTCACCAACTGCTGCACTCGAGATCAACTCGTCCTCGTCGGTGGGCGACTTGAGTCGCCTGGCGACTCGGAGAAGATGCCGTCCCAGCCGCTCGATCGCTTCGGCCTTGTCCAGGGAGGTCACATCGACACGTTCGCTGGTGAGGGACGCCAGGGCCTGCGCCAACTCGGCCGTGATCAGCTCGTCGCGAAGGCCTGGCGTCAGCCGTTGACCGCTGCCCACTCTGCCTCCTGTTTGTCGCCGACCGGACTCGAGCTTAGGGACCGGGCGACACTTCGCGCGGGATATCAGGAGCTCGACCGGTCGGCGGTCGGCGCCGGTGGCTATGCAAGGTCAGGGCGGCGTTCTGCTCGTCGGCTATTGAGGCCCGCGCTGGTACGGCGGCTGCAGCAGGAAGGTGCAGCAAGCTGGTAGCAAGCCACCATGCGTCGCTGCCGATCTCACCAAAGCGCCAGGCGTGGACGACGGCCAGAACCGACCAATCTGGCACTTTGCAAGCAGGGGGTTAGGGGTTCGAGTCCCCTTGGCTCCACTTACCGAAACCACAGGTCAGCATGCGGCTTCTTCGGCACTCAGGCCCATGCCCTGCCTGTGCTGAGCTGAATCCGCTGTGGGGACGGGCGGGGGAAGGCTCGTCGGACCGCCTTCAGCCGATGCTCGTCTGCTCGTCAGCTTGCGACGACCTTGGCGGCGGTGAAGAAGTCGATCGGCTTCGGGGTCTCCAACCTCCATGTGATCGCTATCGGCCGCTCGCCCTCGTGCTTGACGTAGGTGACCGGTCCGAGGAACAGGTACGGCGCCCGGGTGCCGTATTCGTCTACGGCCGTCTCGCGAACGAAGAGGAACACGTTACTGGTGCCGTTGATGTAGCGCTGTCCAGTCGGCGATGCGACGATGGTGCGGCTCTGGGACTCCGAGGGCTTCACTAGCGCCTCGCCGCCGCGATCGACCTACCACCGCCGAGTGCAGATTCGCGATACTCGATGGCGAACCCGGGCTGATCTCCCGCAACGTCACGCCCCACGATCACGGCTGCCAGATCCGCATGGCCGCAGCGCACGCTGGCTGCGCCATCAGCGGGTGCATCCCGAAGCGGGATGCATCCGGAGTACTATGGGCGACATGAGCACTCAGATCGCTGTTCGCCTCCCCGACGAGATGGTGGCCTTCCTGGACCGCATCGTGGCCACCGGCAAGGCTCCAAGCCGCGCCGCACTCGTCGCGGCGGCGGTGGAGCGGGAGATGCGTCGACAGGCTGCCGAGCAAGACGCGCAGATCCTTCGTGAGAACGGCCCCGCCGACGACCTGGACGGTCTCGTGAAGTGGAGCAGCATCCACCTCGAGCTCGAGGACTGATTGGTGCGCGAGATCTGCCTGGTGCATCTCGACAAGACACGGCCGGCTCTGGTCCTGACCCGCGAGGCGGCGCGGGCCGCGATGACGAAGGTGACCGTCGCCCCCATCACCACCACGATCAAAGGCTTGTCCAGCGAGGTCCTGGTCGGACCTGCCAACGGGCTGGATCACGACTGCGTTGCGGCCCTCGACAATGTCATCACCGTCCCGGTGAGCCTGCTCGGCCGCACCGTCGGCTACCTCAGCGCCGAGCAAGAGGCGCAACTTGCGCGCGCCGTGGTCTTGACCTACGACCTCGAGCTACCTCTCCTTGGATGAGCCTCAGCGCATCGACAGCAGCAGTTCCGGACGTCGCTGGACCTGTCAGCGCCCTTGGCTAACATCGCCCGATGCGTGCCCTGAACATCGACGTCCCCGACATGCTGGTCGAGCGCTGGAACGAGTAGTGCAGCCCAGCGGTGCAGCCCTTTCTCGCAGAGGGGTCCTGGCCGCCTCCATCGGTGACCACGCAGGTGTCGTCAACGGGTGGCGGCGAACTCGAACTCGTCCACCAGTGCGCGGAGCTCCACGCCGATCCGCTCGGGGCCGCGCTGCTCCATCGGCCGGGTCAGCCCGGAGACGCTGACTGCCACCCGAGGCACGAGCGCGCCGAAGGCCAGTGCGGCACGGGTGCCGACACAGGTCAGCCCCTCCTCGCTCTCCTCCGCGTCCAGCGCCCAGCCGCGTCGGCGCACCTGCGCCAGCTCAGCGGCCAGGGTCTCGGCCGTCGATGCGGTGCGACTCGTGCGCGCGGCCAGGGGCCCGTGTCGCTCGGACCAGGCCCACACGGCGCGGTCGTCGACCAGCTCCTCGGCCAGCAGCGCCTTGCCGACCGCCGTGGCGTGCGCCGGGTTGCGGCCACCGATGACCGAGGTCAGCCGAACGCCGAGGTCGGCCTCGACCTTGTCGACGTAGACCACGTCCGCGCCGTCGAGGACGGCGACGTGACAGGTTTGCCCGAAGTGGTCACGGACCCGGGTGGCCAGAGGGTGCATCAGCCGGCGCAGGTCCAGTCCGGCGTGGAAGGTGAACGCGGCCTCGAGTGCCGCGGGGCCGAGCAGGTAGGCCCCGCCCGGCTCGGCCTGCGCCGCGTAGCCCCGCTCCCGCATCGCCGCGAGGATGCGGTGCACCGACGGCTTCGGGATCCCCGTCGCCGCCGCGATCTCTCGCAGCCCGACCCCGCCTGGCCGTGCTCCGAGCACCGTGAGCACCCGCAGCGTGCGGTCGACGGCGGCGTGCGGACGACGTCGACGCCTCGTCGTGCACGGCTTCGAACACGTCTCACCTCCGTTCCGCTGTCCGGAATGGTAGTCCGTAGAGCGGATCGTTTGCTAGCGTCCGAATCTGCCATCGTCGCGGGACCGCAGGAGGAGACATGCGCGCCCTCGTCTACACCGAACCCGGGCCAGGTCGAGCTGCGCGACGAGCCGGAGCCCGACGCCCGGCGCCGCCGAGGAGCTGCTCACCGTGCGGGCCAGCGGGATCTGCGGCAGCGAGCTGCACGGCTTCCGCGTCGCCGGGATGCGCGTGCCGCCCGCTGGTGATGGGCCACGAGTTCGTCGGCACCACCCCGGACGGCCGCCGGGTGGCGGTGAACCCGCTGCTCTCCTGCGGCGAGTGCGACAGCTGCACCGCCGGCCGGCCGCAGGTCTGCCGGCGCCGCGGCCTGCTCGGGGTGCACCGCGCCGGCGGTTTCGCCGAGCGCGTCGCCGTACCCACGCTCGGCGCTGCACGAACTGCCCGACGGCCTCGCCGACACGGCCGCCGCGCTGATCGAGCCGCTCGCCAACGCGGTGCACGCCTGGTCGCTGCTGCCCGACGGGCACCACCCGGGTCGGCGTGCTCGGCGCCGGCCCGATCGGGCTGCTCTGCGCGCTGGTCGCCGCCCGGCACGGCGCCGCGGTGCACCGTCAGCCGACCCGAGCGAGCACCGCCGCGCGGTCGCCGAGCGGCTCGGGCTGCGACACCGTGCGCGGCGCTCGAGGAGGAGTTCGACGCCGTCCTCGACGCCGTCGGCGCGCCCGCCACCCGGCAGGCCGGCCTCGAGCCCGGCTCCGTCCGGCCGGCACCGCCGTCTGGCTCGGTCTCGCGCACGACGAGGTCGACCCTCTCCGGCAACGCGCTCGTGCGCGGCGAGCAGGTCGTCCGGGGCTCGTTCGCCTACACCCCGGCGGAGTTCGCCGAGGCGGTCGCGCTCGCGCCCGAGCTCGACCTGTCCTGGACCACGACCGGTGCCGCTCGAGCAGTCCGCCGAGGTCTTCTACTCCCTCGCCGAGGGCAACACCGAGATCGTCAAGGCCGTGATCGTGCCGGACGGCCGGCTGATGCGCGGGCTCGCCGGACGCGGCGTGCTGGTCAGCGGCGGCACCAGCGGGATCGGGCTCGCCGCCGCGCGGCGCTTCCTCGAGGAGGGCTGCCGGGTCTTCGTCACCGGGCACTCCGACGACGACGTCGACCGGGCGCTGGACGGCCTGGGCGGCCACGACGGGCTGGCCGGCGGCCTGGTGGCGGACGTCCGCGACGCGCGACGCGGTGCGCGCGGCCGTCGACGCCGCCGACGAGGCGTGCGGCGGGCATCACCGTGCTGGCCAACAACGCCGGCATCGCCCGGCGTACCCCGTTCCTCGACATCGACGTCGCCGACTGGCGGGAGATCCTCGACGTCAACCTGACCGGGATGTTCGCCGTCGCGCAGGCCTTCGCCCGCACGCTGGTGCGACGCCGGCCGCACCGGCTCGATCGTCAACATGGCCTCCACCAACGCCTTCGGCGGCGAGGAGGACTACGCCCACTACAACGCCTCCAAGGGCGGGGTGGTGCAGCTGACCCGGTCGATGGCCGTCGAGCTGGGCGGGCACGGCATCCGGGTGAACGCGCTGTGCCCCGGCTACATCGACACCCCGCTGAACAGCGGCATCGCCGACGGGCTGACGGCGGGCTTCGCCGCGCGGTACGCCAGCGAGCGCATCCCGCTCGACCGCGTCGGGCCGGGTCGACGAGGTCGCCGCGGCGTACGCCTTCCTGGCCAGCGACGAGGCGTCCTTCGTGCACGGCGCGACGCTCGTCGTCGACGGCGGCCAGCTGGCGGTGATGTGATGTCGCCGAGCTCCGGCGCAGTGCTGCTGCCACCTGCGGCTCGAACTCGGCGAGGGCGTGCGCTGGGACGCCCGGCGCGACGAACTGCTGTGGGTCGACGTGCACCGCGGCCTGCTGCACGCCGCCGCCGTCACGGCCGCGGCGTCGGCCCGGTCGACGTGCTCGACGTCGGCGGCCCGCTCACCGCCGTCTTCCCGCTGCCGGATCCCGCGGACGGCTGGCTCGTCGGCCACGGCGAGGGCCTCGCCCTGCTCGAGCCGGTCCGGGAGCTGCGGCCGCTCGCCGAACCCGAGCGCGCCGGCCCGGCCACACCCGCGTCAACGACGGCGCCTGCGACGCGCGCGGCCGGCTGTGGCTGGGCAGCATGGAGTACGCCGGCGCGGCCGACCACGGCCGCCTCTACCGGGTCGACCTCGACGGCCGGCTCACCGTCGCGTCGCACCGACGACCGTCTCCAACGGCATCGGCTGGAGCCCGGACGGCGCCACGATGTATTTCGTCGACACCGGCGCCGGCACGGTCACCGCCTACGGCTACGACGCGGACACCGGCGAGCTGCACGACCCGGGTGCTCGTGCAGGTCACCGAGGACGGCGTGCCCGACGGCCTGTGCGTCGACGACGAGGGCTGCCTGTGGGTGGCGATCTGGGACGGCGGCGAGGTGCGCCGCTACTCGCCCGACGGCGAACCCTGCTCGCCCGGGTCAGTACGCCGGCCCGCGCGCCCGTCCTGCTGCGCCTTCGGCGGCCCGGGCCGCGAACGCCTCTACATCACCACTGCCCGGGTCGGGCTCACCGAGACCGAGCTGTCCCACCAGCCGCACGCCGGCTGCCTGCTCGCCGTCGACGTCGGCGTCACCGGGCCTGCCGCGCTGCCCTACCGCGGGCCGCTCGAGGTCACCGATGCGACCTGACGCCTGGCGCGTGCGGCCCGGACGCGACAAGGCCATGCCCGCGTGGGCGGACGGGCTCGACCTGGCCGAGCTGGTGGCGCGCCGGCCCCAGCGTGCCCGACTTCCTGCTCCCGGTCCTGACCGCCGACGAGGCCGCGCTGCAGCACAACATCACCGCGATGGCCTCCTTCGTGCGCCAGCACGAGCGCGCTGCTGTGCCCGCACGGCAAGACCACGATGTCGCCCGAGCTGATCGCCCGCCAGCTCGACGCCGGCGCCTGGGGCATCACCGCCGCCACGATCAGCCAGGTGCGCGCCTTCCGCTCCTTCGGCGTCGCGCGGATCCTGCTCGCCAACGAGCTCGCTCGACCCGCACGGCCTCGACTGGCTGCTCGCCGAGCTGGACCGTGACCCCGGGCTTCGAGGCGTCTACGTGTACGTCGACTCCGCCGCCGACCCTCGCTGCCGCCGAGGCGGCGCTCGGCCCGTCGGGGCCCCGGCCGGCCGCTGGACCTGCTCGTCGAGCTCGGCGTGCCCGGCGGGCGCACCGGCTGCCGCACCGTCGCCGAGGCCGTCGAGCTGGCCGCGCGCGGTGCGCGCGCTTCCGCGGCGCCCGGCTGGCCGGGGTCGCCGGCTACGAAGGCGTGCTCGGCCACGATCGGCGACCCGGCCGAGGTGTCGGCGGTGGCGCGGCTACCTCGCCGACCTGCGCTCGGTGCTGGTCGCGGTCGCCGACGACGTGGCGCCCGGACGAGGAACTCATCGTCACCGCCGGCGGATCGGTCTGGTTCGACCTGGTGGCCGACGAGCTCGGCACCGGCGGCCACCGGCGGACGCGCCCGGCTGGTGCTGCGGTCGGGCTGCTACGTCACCCACGACCACGGGCTCTACGCCGGCGCCGGACCGTCGTCGCGCGGCGCGGGGCCCGGCGCTGCGGCCGGCGCTGCGGCTGTGGGCGCAGGTGCTCTCCGTGCCCGAGCCGGGGCTGGCCGTGGCCGGCTTCGGGCGGCGCGACTGCTCCTTCGACGCTGGGCTGCCGGTCCCGCTGGACCGCCTTCGCCGGCCGGGAGGTCCAGCCGCTGGACGGCGTACGGGTGGTCGACCTCAACGACCAGCACGCGTTCCTTCGGCACGACGGGCAACTGGTCGTCGGCGACGTGCTTGTCGTTCGGGATCTCCCACCCGTGCACCACCTTCGACAAGTGGCGGCTGGTCCCGGTCGTCGACGACGAGCTGACCGTCACCGACTGCCTGACCACCTGGTTCTGAACGGCCGCAGCGTTGCACGAACGTTCATCGACCGAGGAGAGCGACCATGCGACGCACCGAGATCCGCACCGACGCCGCCCCGGCACCCGAAGGGCACCTACTCGCAGGCGCTGCGCGTGGGTGACTTCGTCTTCACCAGCGGCTTCGGCCCGCACGACCCGAGACCGGCGAGGTCGTCGGCGTCGGACGTCTGCGCGCAGACCGAGCAGACGCTGCGCAACGTCGACGCGGCGTTGCGGGCGGCGGGCTCGTCGCTCGCCTCGGCGGTGAAGCTGACTGTGCACCTCGCCGACCTGGGCGACTTCGCGGACTTCGACGCGGTCTACCGCAGACGCTCACGGCGCCCTTCCCGGCGCGCACCACCGTCGGCTCCACCCTGCGCCGGGATCCTGGTCGAGATCGACGCGGTCGCGGTCGTGGACGGCGGCGCCTGATGCGGCTGGTCAGCTACGTCGGCGGCACGTCGCCGGCGACGACCTCACCGCGCTCGTCGGCGAGGCTGACCGCCAGCTTGGTGCCCCCGAAGTCGAGGGCGACCAGCAGCGCGCTCACCCTCGCAGCGCGGCGGGCATCAGCTCGCCGTGCGCCTCGAACAGGTCGTCGCACATCGCCACGATCTCGCGGGTGGTCAGCGTCGCGCCGGCGTTCGGGTCGAGCAGCGCCGCCTGGTAGGCGTGCCGGCGGTCGCCCTCGAGCACCGCGCGCACCGTCAGCTCGACGACGTTGAGGAAGGTGCGGTTCAGCGCGGCCAGCTGCGGCGGCAGCGCGCCGACCGACCGCGGGTGCGGCCCGTCGCGCGTCGACCGAGGCAGGGCACCTCCACGCAGCACTCGTCGGGCAGGCTGGTGATCTTGCCGTCGTTGCGCACGTTGACGTAGATCTCGGCCGGCTCGCCGGTCTGGTGGGCGTGGATGAACTCCGAGGCCAGCTCGTTGGCCGGCTCCAGCTCGAGCGGCGCGCCGCTCTCCAGCTCGCGACGGGTGCGACTCGTACTCGTCGATGTTCTCCTCCGAGCGGTGCAGGTAGTCACCGACGAAGATCCGGAAGTGCTCGATCTCGTCGTCGTGGTGCATGAACCACGGGCAGGTACTCCGCGGAGTGCTCGCTGGACTCGGTCGGGAAGTAGCCGAAGCGGCGGAAGATCTCGACGCGGACGCGGCGCTGCAGCTCGGGGTCCTTCTCGATCACCTCGCGCAGCTGCGGGTAGAGGTCGCGGCCCTCGTGCTCGAACCGCAGCACGAAGGCCTGGTGGTTGAAGCCGGCGGTGGTGAAGTCGACCTGCTCGGGCTCCAGGCCGACCAGGCCGGACAGGAAGCGGTGGGTGTCGCGCACGGAGTGGCACAGCCCGAGCACCCGGTCGAACGGGGTGCCGGCGTAGACGGCCCAGGGCAGCATCGCCATCGGGTTGGAGTAGTTCAGCAGGAAGGCCTCCGGGCAGGCCTTGGCCATGTCCTCGCCGATCGCCATCAGCACCGGGATGGTGCGCAGCCCGCGGAAGATGCCGCCGATGCCCAGGGTGTCCCCGATCGTCTGCCGCACGCCGTAGCGAGCGGGGATGTCGAAGTCGGTGCGCGTGGCCGCGGTAGCCGCCGACCTGGATCTCGTTGACCACGTAGTCGGCGCCCTCGATGGCCGCGAGCGCGGTCCAGGTGAGAGCTCACCACCGCCCCGGCACCGGTCTGCTCGCTGATCCGCTGCGCCATCGTCTCTGCGTGCCCCAGTCGCTCGGCGTCGATGTCGTGCAGCGCCAGCTCCAGCCGGCCGTGCAGCTCGGGATAGCTGCACAGGTCGGTGACGACGTTACGGGTGAACTCGACGCTGCCCGCGCCGATGAAAGCAACCTTGGCCATGCGCGTGACTATCCCAGCGATTCGGCCAATCGATCAAGACCGAGCACGGTTGTTGTTGCGTTTCTGATCAGATGCGCCCGGCGAGGCGACCAGCACGTTCACCCCGGCGTCGCGCAGCTCCGCCAGGATCGCGGGGTCGGCGTCGGCGTCGGTGACCAGGTCGCCGATCTCGTCGGTGCGGCAGATCCGGGCGAAGGTACGCCGGCCCAGCTTGCTGCTGTCAGCGATCACCACGGTGCGCCGGGCGCGGCTGATAAAGGCGTGGTCGGTGTGCGCCTCCAGCTCGTCGTAGGTGCTGCATCCCTCGGCGACGGTGAGCCCGTCGACGCCGATGAACGAGATGTCGAGGTGGTAACGCTCGATCACCGACTCGGCGACGGGACCGACGAGCTCGTAGCTGGCGTGCCGGGCAGCGCCGCCGACCACCACCACACGGAGGGAGGGGCGCAGCACCAGCTCCGCGGCGATGTTGAGCGCATTGGTGACCACGATGATCCCGGCGTCGTTCTTCAGGGCTCGGGCGAGCTCGGTGGCCGTGGTGCCCCCGGTCATGCCCACCACCGCACCGTCGGGCACCAGCGAGGCGGCCAGCCGGCCGATCGCCCGCTTCTCCGGCTGGCGGCGCGCCTCCCGGTGGCGCAGCGGCAGCTCGAAGCCGACCCCGCTGGCCACCGCGCCGCCGTGGGTGCGCACCAGCAGCCCCTGGTCCTGCAGCGTCTTGAGGTCGCGCCGCAGGGTGGCGGCCGAGACGTCGAGGGCCGCCGAGATCCGGGCGACGTCGACGCTGCCGCTCTCGGCGATGTGCTCGAGGATGGCTGCCATCCGGTCGGCCTTCAGCATCCGCATCGCCTCCGGATCTGTGCGAAACGGACAGTGACCGGGTAATCCGCCCCCGCAGCCATTGCTAAGTGATCGAACACGTCGTACAGTCCAGCGAAACGGGGCCAAATGCGCAAGCACACGCGCAGGTTGTGATCGTTTGTGAGCGATCCTGAGTCGAGAGGCGGCGGTCGGTGATGAGGCGGTCAGGTCGGATGGCGATGGCGGCCTCGGTGGCGGCGGTGCTGGTGACAGCGGCCGGTTGCGGCGGCGGCAACGGGTCGTCGAGCGGCAAGACGCACGATCACCGTGTGGGAGGGCTACACCGACGTGGAGGGAAAGGCCTTCACCAAGATCGTCGACGAGTTCAACGCCTCGCACAAGGACATCAATGTCAAGGTGCTCGAGACCAACAACGACTACGCGCTGCAGAAGGTGCTCACCGCGGTTCGCGGCGGCACGCCACCGGACGTGGCCTACCTCTACGGCAGCTGGGCGCCCAACGTCGCCAAGATCCCGTCCGTGGTCGACCTGACCTCGACGGTGAAGTCCACCGCGGTGAACTGGAGCGACTTCTACCCCGGCGAGCGCGCGGTCACCACCGTCGACGGCAAGGTGATCGGGATGCCGGCCCTCGTCGACAACCTGGCCATCGTCTACAACAAGACCCTGTTCAAGAAGGACGGCGTGGCGCCCCCCAACGCGAACTGGACCTGGGACGACTTCCGGGCCGCGGCCAAGAAGCTGACCGACTCCTCCTCCAAGCAGTACGGCACGTCCTACCCCGCCGACGCCAGTGAGGACAGCGTCTGGCACTGGGAGGCGATGCTCTGGGAGGCCGGCGGGCAGATCCTGAACTCCGGCAACACCAAGGCCGCGTTCAACTCCTCAGCGGGACTGCAGGCCATGACGACGCTGAAGCAGATGGCGGTCGACGACAAGTCGATGTACGTCGACACCACGAACTCCAAGTACATGGACCTCTTCAACGCCGGCAAGATCGGGATGATCGTGACCGGGCCGTGGGACCTGTCCTCGGTGCACGTGCCGTACGGCGTGCAGATCATGCCGACGTACGCCGGCTCGTCCGCGGGGCACCAGAGCATCTCCGGCCCGGACAACTGGGTGCTGTTCGACAACGGCAGCGCGCGGGTCGAAGGCCGCGAAGATCTTCGTCACCTGGCTGACCGCACCGGACCAGGTCAAGGAGTTCTCGCTGGCGACCGGCGACCTGCCCACCCGCAAGTCGATCGGTGACGACCCGAGTGTGGTCAGCCAGATGAACGACAAGCTGCCCGGGTTGAAGACGTCTTCATCGACAACCTCTCCAACGTCAAGCAGGCCCGGCCGCAGGTCACGGCGTACCCGAAGATCTCCGAGGCCCTGGGCAACTCGATCGTCGGCGTGCTGCTGGGCAAGACCAGCCCGCAACAGGCGCTCTCGCAGTCGGCCGCCGCCACCGACCAGGCCCTCTCCGGCAGCTGAGCGACGGCCATGGCCACCGCTACTCACCAGCGTTGCGGAGAAGACGCCGCCTCGGCGAGCCGGAATCCTGCGGCGGCTGTCCCGCTCGGAAGACGCCGTGGGCTGGGCGTTCGTCACCCCGGCGATGCGTGCTGATCGGGGTCTTCGGCCTGCTGCCGATCCTCTGGTCTCTGCTGCTGTCGTTCCAGAAGTCCGACCTGCTCACGCCCGAGACGCCCTGGGTCGGGCTGCAGAACTACCAGCAGATCCCCGGTGACGCCGACCTTCCGGCTGGCCATCGAGCACACCATCATCTACACCGCGCTGTTCGTGCCGCTGACGATGATCGTCGGGCTCTTGATCGCGGTGGCGCTGAACCGCAAGGTCCGCGGTATCACCATCTACCGCACCGCGGCCTACGTGACGATGGCGGTCTCGACGATCAACGAGGCGATCATCTTCATGTGGCTCTTCGAGCCCTCCTTCGGCATCGTCAACGCCGCGCTCCGCGCGGTCGGCCTGCCCGAGGGGCAGTGGCTCTCCAGCCCCGGTCAGGCGCTCTACGTCATCGTCGCGATGACCGTCTGGGGCTGGACCGGCTTCTCGGTCGTCATCTACCTCGCCGCCCTGCAGGGGGTTCCCCACGAGCTGCACGAGGCCGCCGCGATCGACGGGGCCAAGCCGGTCACCATCTTCCGCACGATCACCCTGCCGCTGCTCAGCCCGGCCTCACTCTTCCTCGCCGTCTGGCTGAGCATCAACGCCCTCCAGCTCTTCGACGAGGTCTACCTGACCACCCGGGGCGGGCCCCTGCACGCCACCACCGTGGTCGTCTACTACCTCTTCGACCAGGCCTTCCAACAGTTCAACGCCGGGTACGCCGCGGCGCTGGCCTACGTGCTGTTCATGGTGATCCTGGTGATCACCTACCTCCAGTTCCGTATCGGCAACCGCTTCGTCCACTACAACAAGTGAGCACGATGAGACGCCCGAGCCCCTGGCACCTGGTGCTGATCCCGATCACCTTCCTCCTGCTGGTGCCGTTCTTCTGGATGCTGATCACCTCGCTGGAGACCGAGGCCGAGACCCGCCGGTTCCCGCCGGTGTTGTGGCCGGCGTCGCCCGCAGTGGGCGAACTACCCCACCGCGCTGGACGCGGCGCCGTTCCTGCGCTTCATGCTCAACAGTGCGGTCGTCGCGATCGTGGTGGTCGTCGCCAACCTGGTGCTGTGCAGCATCGCCGGCTACGCCTTCGCCCGGCTGCGCTTCCTCGGCAGCGGCGCCCTGTTCGCGGTGCTGATGGCCACCCTGATGGTGCCCTTCCAGGTCACCATGATCCCCGAGTTCCTGATCGTGAAGTGGATCGGCACCAACGTCTGGAGCCAGCTCGGCATCGACCACCTCGGGGCGCTGATCCTGCCCAACGTGGCCACCGCGTTCGGCATCTTCCTGCTGCGCCAGTTCTTCCTGACCATCCCGGTCGAGCTGGAGGAGGCTGCGCGCATCGACGGCACGTCCCGGCTGGGCGTGCTGTTCAAGATCGTGCTGCCGCTGTCGTTGCCGGCGTTGGCAACGCTGGCGGCGCTGACCTTCCTCGACTCGTGGAACTCCTTCCTCTGGCCGCTGATCGTGATCAACACCGAGAGCCACATGACCCTCCCGCTGGGCCTGACCACCTTCCAGGGCTCGCACGACACCAATGGCACCTGCTGATGGCCGGCAACGTGTTCAGCCTGCTGCCGATGCTGCTGGTCTTCTTCGCCGCTCAGCGCTACTTCGTCCGTTCCGTCGCCGCCACCGGGCTGAAGGGCTGAGAGCCGTGGCCGAAGTCGAGTACCGCAACGTCACCAAGCGCTACGCCGAACGGCGTAGTCGCGCTGAAGGAGTTCAACCTGCAGGTCGCCGACGGCGAGTTCGTCATCCTCGTCGGCCCGTCGGGGTGCGGCAAGAGCACGGCGCTGCGGCTGCTGGCCGGCCTGGACAAGCCGACCTCCGGGGAGATCCTGCGTCGGCGGCGAACCGGTCACCAAGCAGGGTCCGGGCGAGCGCGACATCGCGATGGTCTTCCAGAACTACGCCCTCTACCCGCACATGAGCGTCTACAAGAACCTCGCCTACGGTCTGCGGCAGCGCAAGACACCGAAGGAGGAGATCGACCGCCGGGTGCACGAGATCGGCGAGATCCTCGGCATCAACGAGCTGCTGGACCGCAAGCCCGCCCAGCTCTCGGGCGGGCAGCGGCAGCGGGTGGCGATGGGCCGGGCGCTGGTGCGCGAGCCGCAGGCGTTCCTGCTCGACGAGCCGCTGTCCAACCTCGACGCCAAGCTGCGCGGGCAGGTCCGCGCCGAGCTGAAGCGGATCCACCAGCGGCTCGGGCATCACCTCGATCTACGTCACCCACGACCAGGTCGAGGCGATGACGCTGGCCGACCGGATCTGCGTGATGAACCGGGGCGAGGTGCAGCAGCTGGGCACGCCCGCAGGAGGTCTACGACCACCCGGCGAACATGTTCGTCGCCGGCTTCATGGGCAGCCCGGCGATGAACCTCGTGCCCGCCACCGTGGCCGACGGGCAGGTCGTGCTCGGCGGGCACCCGCTCGGCCGCGCGCCGGCGGGGCACGCCGACGTGGTGGTGGGCATCCGCCCGGAGTGCCTGCACGTCGGACCGCCCGGGCACCCCGGCATCGAGGTGACCGTCGACTTCCACGAGCCCCTCGGCAGCCACGCCCTGGTGCACTGCCTCGTCGGGCAGGACGCCGTGGGTCGTCGTCGGGGAGGCAACCGGTCCGCGCTCGTCGTCCAGGCCGAGCCCCGACATCGCGCCCGAAGCCCGGGCGAGCGGCTCACCCTCACCAGCCGAACCGGAGCACATCTACCTGTTCGACGCCGCGACCGGCGCGGCGCTGGACGGGGACGAGCGCGGAGATCGTGCACGCCTCGAGAGCGGAGAACCCACAGTGAACGCACCAGAGCAGGAGAGCCCGGAGCGCCGCCGGCAGCAGCCACGTGCTCGCGGAGATCGCCAGCCAGCCGGAGTGCTGGACCCGGGCGCTCGAGACGGCGAAGGAGGCGGCGCCGGTGCTGCCCGCGCCGGGGGCGCGGGTGGCGATCATCGGGTGCGGCACCTCGCTGCACATCGCCGCCGCCGTCGCTGCGGCCCGCGAGGCCGCCGGGCAGGGCGAGACCGACGCCTTCCCGGCCTCGGAGATGCCCGTGCGCCCCTACGACCTCGTCGTCGCGCTCTCCCGTTCCGGCACCACCACCGAGGTGCTGCAGGCGCTCGCCCAGCTGTCCGGACTCCGTGCCCACGCTCGGCATCACCGCCGACGCCACCACGCCGATCGCCGAGGCCGTCGACGAGCTGGTCGTGCTCGACTACGCCGACGAGCAGTCGGTGGTGCAGACCCGGTTCGCCACCAGCGCGCTGACCCTGCTGCGCGCGCACGTGGGCCACGCGATGGCGACCGGTGATCGACGCAGGCGGCGGCGCTGCTCGACGAGCCGGTCGAGCCGTCGCTGGTCGACCGCGCCGCACTACGCCTTCCTCGCCCGCGGCTGGGCCCTCGGGGTCGCCGCGGAGGCGGCGCTGAAGGTCCGCGAGGCGGCCGCGGCCTGGAGCGAGGTCTACCCCGCGCTGGAGTACCGCCACGGGCCGCTGTCGGCGGCCGACGACGCGACCCTGGTGTGGATGCTCGGCGAGCCGGACGACTCGCTCGCCAGCGACGTGTCGGTGACCGGCGCGCAGGTGGAGACCAGCGGCCGAGACGCGCAGGCCGAGCTCGTCCGGGTCCAGCGGGTCGCGGTCGCCACGGCGCAAAGGCGCGGGCTGGACCCCGACCGGCCGCGGCACCTGACCCGGTCCGTGGTCCTTTCATGAGCCCCGCCCCAGGTACGAGACCCGTCTACGCGCTGGCCTTCGACCACCGCAACTCCTTCCGCACCTCCTTCATGCCGCCTCACGCGCCCGCCGACGATCGAGCAGACCGCCCGCATGGTGGAAGCGAAGCGGGTGGTCGGCGGCGCCCACGTCGCCGAGGCCCGTGCCGCCGGCATCACGATCGCGATGCCGGTGGAGGTGAGCGGCCAGGCGGAGCTGCGCTTCGAGGACGACTACGAAGCTGTGATCGACACGCACGACCCGTGCTACGCCAAGGTGCTGGCCCGCTACAACCCCCGCGCCGACCAGCTCGACGCGCTGGACGGCGACCGGGGCCGCTACGACCGGGAGCTGCGCGCGGAGCTGACCGCCCTCGCCGTCGCCGAGACCGACGCGGTGCACCGCTGGCTGAAGATCGTCGCCGACGTGCCGGGCTTCACCGGCTTCGCGCTCGGCCGTACGGCGTGGTGGGAACCCCTGCGCGGCCACTCGCGGGCGGACCGCGCGAGTCGGCCGTCGAGGCGATTGCCCGACCTACCTCGACCTCGTCGACGGCTACCGATCGGCGGGTCGGCCCGACCGAAGGGACCCCAGATGAAGCGACGTACCGTGGCCTGCGCAGCCGCCACCCTGCTGGCACTCGGCTCGCTGACGGCCGTCGCGGCCGGCTCAGCCGCCGCGGCGCCGCCGCCCACTCCGGCCCGCGTTGTGGTCGGCCCCCACGGCTCCGACGCCGCCGCTGGCACGCCGGCCCGTCCGCTGCGCACCGTGCGGGCGGCGGTGCAGCGGCTCGGTGCCGGTGGCGGCACCGTGCTGCTGCGCGGCGGCGTCTACCACCAGCGGATCCGGCTGATCGACAAGCGGCACCTGACCCTCCGGCCCTACGGTCACGAGCACCCGGTGCTCTCCGGCGCCGGGCTGACCCCGCCGCGGACCCTGACCGGTCTGGTGGAGATCGCCGACAGCCGTGACATCACCGTGCGCGGCCTGGAGATCACCGGCTACCGCACTCGACGCGCTCGACACCGTGCCCGCCGGCGTCTACGTGCACGGCCACGACCGCGGCAGTGCGGATCCTCGGCAACCACGTGCACGACCTCGGCAACGACAACAACACCCTGGGCAGCTACGACATCAACGCCCACGGGATCGCGGCGTACGGGGACGACCCGCACCTACCGATCCGCGGCCTGGTCATCGCGCGGCAACACCGTGGACAACCTGCATCTCGGCGCCAGCGAGAGCGTGGTCGTCAACGGCAACGTCACCGGCTGGTCGATCCGCGAGCAACCAGATCCGGGACAACGACAACATCGGCATCGACGCGATCGGCTACGAGCAGACGCTGACCGGGAAGTGGCGCTACACCCGGCGCAACCGCGCCCGGAACGGCGTGATCGCGCACAACACCGTGCAGCGGATCCGGTCGCGCGGCAACCCGGCGTACTGGGAGGACGGCTCCTGGTGCAACTGCGCCGACGGCATCTACGTCGACGGCGGTTCGCACATCCGCATCGCGCGCAACCGCGTCGCCGACAGCGACATCGGGATCGAGGTGGCCGCAGAGAACCCGCGAGGCACCGCCGACCACGTCCTGGTGCTGCGGAACCGGGTGACCGGGAGCCTGTTCACCGGGATCACCACTGGCGGCTACTGCAACGGCGCCGACGACTGCGGCGGGGTCCGCACCGGCTCCTCCCACGACAACGTCTTCACCCGCAACTGGCTGCGCGGCAACAACCGCCTCGACGACGGCTCACCGGAGCTGCTGGTGCAGTACTACGCCTACCGCAACCGCTTCTCCCACAACACCCTCATCGCCACCAACAGCGGGCACGTGGTCACCGGCACCGTCCCGGGCGACCACGGCGTTCGCGGCGAGGCGGGCAACCACAGCGACCACAACCGGTTCCGCGCCCGCGGAGTCGGCCCGGCACAGATGGAGTTCGGCTGGCGGGGCGCCACCTACACCGGTGCGCGGCACTACGTCAGGGCGACCGGTCAGGACCGGCACAGCAGCTTCAGGTGATCAGCGCACCAGGCGCACGTGCCGGCTCGTCCCGAACTTCTCCGGCGGGGCAGGAATCGGGAGACTTGGTCGGCCACGACGACGGCGACCGTCGTCATCCGTGACCGGGAAGCTGTTCGCGAGGCCTTTGAGGAGTTGGAGGAATCGGCGTACACGCTCGTGGAACTCACCGATCTTGCTCCTGACGAGTCCCACGAGCTCGGCCCGTTGGATCAGGTGGCCTGGCTCGTGTTGCCGACGACAGGGCTGGACGACGCTGTGGAGGCGGATGCCTTCCGCATCCTGTCCGTGGAGGCCGAGGTGATCGAGGACTACGGCGACGAAGGGACGCTGCGCTGGGCGGTGACCGTCAAGCTGCGGGATGTCGATCGACTACGGCGCCTCGCCGTCGAGATCCGCCCTGATGCCGCAGACCAGATAGCGCAGAACTTCGCTGCCGCGTGGCAGCGAGCCGTCGACTTGTTCGCGCCGATCCGGGCCGTTCCGGGTATCGATTGGCAGCCCGGAACCGTCGACGTCACACATGTTCCTGCGCGCGCTGGACGAAAGTCCTGAGGGGGTGAACGGCTGCACCGGGCATCAATGATTGACTGGTCGCCGTGAACGGCCAGTTCGACCCGCCCGATCTGCAGAACCTCGTGGAGCAACTGATGGCCGGCGCCAGCCCGGCGGAGGGCAAGGCGCTCCTCGATGCGCTGATGAGCGGGCAGGTCACCAGCATCTTCGAGAAGCTCAACGCGAGGTCTGAGCCGAGGCTCCTTCCTGTTCCGATCGCAACGCGCGGCTTCCGCGTGCGCTTGGACCTGCACGGAGCGAAGCCGCCGATCTGGCGGCGCCTCGAGTTGCCCGGTGACCTCACGTTGCCGCGGGTCCATGACGTCATCCAGTCCGCGATGGGCTGGTACGACTCCCATCTCCACCGGTTCCGCACCGGCAACGACCACCGTTCGCCGTACTTCGTCACCGACTTCGACCTCGACGAGGGCGAGGAAGGGCTGCTGGAGGACAACGTCCGGCTCGACCAGATCCTCGCCGAGAAGGGTGACGAGCTCTGGTACGAGTACGACTTCGGCGACGGCTGGGACCACAAGCTCGTGGTCGAGGAGGTGCTCGGCTCCCCGCCGGAGGTGGTGCGCTGCACCGCCGGCCGGATGGCCTGCCCGCCCGAGGACTGTGGCGGGCTCGGTGGCTACGAAGAGATCGTGGCGTGGGTCCGCAGCGGGTACGACGACGACCTGCTGCCCCCGGGATTCGAGGACGCCGAGCACGGCCACGGCTGGCTGCCGGTGGAGTGGCACCCCGACCGGTTCGACCTCGACGAGACGAACGCCGCGCTGGCGGTCGCGGCAGCTGAGCCGGTGGCCGTGACCGGCGAGTTGGCCGCGTTGGCTGACCAGCTGGAACGCCGCGGAACCCGAGCCCTCCGCCAGCTCCTCGGGCGGCCGGTCTCCCACGGCCCGACGGATGTCAGCGACGTCGAGGCGGCCCGGCTCACCAAGACGTACCGGATCCTCCTCGACCTCATCGGCGGCGGCGTGCCGCTGACCGCAGCCGGCTACCTCAAGCCCGCACTGGTCGAGCAGATCGCCGAGCGCACCGGGATCGGCGCTTGGTGGATCGGCAAGGCGAACCGCGAGGACCAGACCTATCCCGTCGCCGACCTCCGCAGCACGGCCCGCGCCCTGGGCCTGGTCAGCGTGCGCAAGGGCCGGCTCGCACCGACCGTCGCTGCACGGCGTTGTGGGCAGGACCCGCAGGCACTGTGGCGGCACATCGTCGGACGCCTCCCGTTGGGAACCAAGGACGCAGAACGCCAAGCAGGGTGGATGGCGCTCGCCGTCGTCGGCAGCGGAACGCCGCCCGAGGAGTGGCGCAGCGAGATCAGCGAGTTGCTGTACGACCTCGGCTGGCGCAACGGCCACGACCGGTCCTCCTCACCGCCGGCCAAC
This sequence comes from uncultured Actinomycetota bacterium, assembly GCA_963811365.1. Taxonomy (GTDB): domain Bacteria; phylum Actinomycetota; class Actinomycetes; order Propionibacteriales; family Nocardioidaceae; genus CAWEQW01. Next base: position 495,939 of record CAWEQW010000006.1, read on the forward strand.
AGTGACACCCTCACTGTTCTCAGCCTGCTCGCTGGCGCTGCGCGGGCTCGATGGGGTGAGATCCATGACGTCGACTTCGCCGTCGCGGCCACCGCCCGCGCAGCAATCCGACCGACCTGACCACTGGTGTCGGAGTCCCGTCTACCTTCATGGAGCAGGTGGGACGCGAGAACCACAGGAGGTTGTGCCATGGTGACGCCGCTGAAGACTGACACGCTCATTGTCAGTCGGCGGGACCCCGAGACCCGTCGCCACAGCCGCGTCGGCGTCTTGAGCTACGACCAACACATCTTCCGCTTCGACTACGACGACGGCGTGACGCGAGCTCTGCCGGGACTCCGGCTCGGACGAGTGCACGAGAGCAAGTCGCTCTTTCCGATCTTCGCGGACGGAACGGGTCATGGACCCTCACCGGCCAGAGCGGGCCGAAACGCTGGAGCAGTTGGGCTTGGGTGCCACGGCTGAGCCCCTTGAGGTGCTCGCGGTGTCGGGCGGTGGTCGCACCGGCGACACCTACGAGCTGGCTCCACTGCCCCAGCCGGGACCTGTCAGCCTGCCATTCCTCGTACACGGGATCCGACACCCGACGTCTGAGGAGCGCGCTGCCATCGACGACCTGAACCAGGCGATCGTCTTGAACTGCAGCTCGAGACCACAACGAGGTCAACGAGCGTGCCTTGCTTGTGAGGCAGAGCGGCGACCGTCTCGGATATGTCCCGGATCCACTGCTCGACTACGTGCACCGGATCATGGAGCGCCCGGTCGAGCTCGTTGTGGATCGGGTGAACCCAGTCGAGGCGGGCATGCACATGCGTCTGCTCGTCCGCCTCACCGGCGAACTCGTGCCGTAGCCGGCCTTCGGCCGCGCTGAGATCCTAGCCGTTGGTGACGCCCGCCAGTACCGGCAGGAACAGCTCCGCAGACGCCAGGTGCGCAGCCCGTCCGGTCTCGGTGAACCGTAGCTGGTAGGAGCGGCGGTCGCCGGGGTTGGGCGCTGCCTCGACATGACCGCGCCCGGTGAGTCGCTTGACGGAGCTCGACACCGTGGTCGGCGGCGCCGCCATCCAGTGCGCGAGGGTGGTGGGCGTCATCGCGTCGGTCGACGCGAGCACGGAGTGGACCGCGAACTCGTCGGCATCCAGCCCCGCCGGTCGCAGCGTCTCGTCGATCATAGCGGTGGTGGCGCGGGACACCAGCTGGACGTCCAAGAGGACGTTGCCGAGGCCCGGGGCGAGCCTGGAGGGGTCTTCGGCATCCCCGGCGGCGCGGCCGAGGAGTGCCGCCAGCCCGGCGATCAGGAGGCTCCGGCAGCCCACGACGTCGCGACCTTGGCCATCGAGGCCACGCCCAGAAGGCTGTCGGTCGCTGCGGGCGAGGGGTACGCCGCCAAGGCCAGCCAGGCGCACACGTTCTCGAGGTAGTCGAAGGCGCTGGAAAGAAACGGAACCGCAGCCAGTGCCAGCCACACCTGGCGCCCGGGCACGAGACGCCGCAGCACCAGCGCCAACGACGACGCCAGGAACACCGCGAAGACCAGGGGTAGACGAGGTCAGCCCCCTGGAGCGCCTGGTAGGCCGCCCGCCCCGTGGGTCCGCAGGAGGACAGGAAGGAGTGCACCTCGGCGCCGGTCGCGCCGGCGCGTACGTGGGGGGGTGGTGCCGCAGGCGGTCTCCACGGTCGGGATGGAGAACGGCGTCGAGGACCCGAAGAAGACGACCGTGAAGGCGGCGCAGGTGACGGCCACGGGCAGCCACACCCGTACGTTCGCCAGACGCTCTGTGGCGTCCGACACGGAGGCGATGAGGCGACGCCAGCCACGTCCGTCGGGTCGGTCGTCGATCGGGCGGTTCGGTGTACTGAGGGCGGTCATGGTGCTCCTCCACGACGCTCATCACGAATTTCTGCGTTCTCGCAGTAACAGTGCTACGAGAACGCAGCACTGCGGTCAACCGGCACGCCGAGGGTCATGTCGGGGACAGCGGCACCGGCAACCGCGTCGATCCCGGGCACCTGGACCGCGCGGCTCACAGCCCCGAAGTACCCCGGGCAGCTCAGCTCCGGCGGTGCGGTGGTGTAGATGGTCCAGTCACCTTGCGGGGTCCGGTGCCACACAGCCCGGTAGGCGGGCCCGACCGAGCTCGCCA
>CAWEQW010000007.1:0-311976 GCA_963811365.1 uncultured Actinomycetota bacterium
CTCTGATCCGGCAGTCCTTACGCGCAAGTCCGCCGATCTATTCGCCGCTGTGCACCAGGGACGCCAGGTGAGCTTCTTGTTTGCGGTTGAGCTTGGGCTGCTTCCCCTTGAGCCGGCCCTTGGCCTTGGCGACCCTCATCCCCTCACGTGTGCGGAGGCGGATGAGGTCGGACTCGGCGACCATGGCGAGCACGTTGAACAGGAGACGTCCGACGGCGTCCTGGGGGTCATAGACCGACCCGCCGAGCGACAGGCTGATCTGGCGGGCGGTGAGCTCATCGGCGATCGCTCGGGCATCGGGCAGAGAGCGGGCCAAGCGATCGAGCTTGGTCACCACCAGGGTGTCGCCGGCGCGGCAGGCAGCGAGGGCCTCTCGGAGCCCGGGTCGCTCGCGGTTGGTGCCGGTCAGGCCGTGGTCGACGTAGATCCGCTCCGCCTCGACCCCAAGGGCGAGCAGACCATCGCGTTGGGCGGTGAGGTCCTGTTGATCGGTGGAGCATCGGGCGTACCCGACAAGCAGCGCGCTCATGGCGCACCTCCAAGGGTGGGCCCGGCCAGGCCGCGGACTGCGGCCGGCTCGGGCATCGGGCCACGCCCGACTGCTCCAGCCAGCGCCCAACTCACCTCCTGCCGCAAGGCAGGTACTGCGACCCACCGGGCGAGGACTCTGGACGCGTGGCCGGCATTGACGTCCGGCGCTCGGCGGATGGGTCAGCCTCTGGACGCGGTGTCCCACGGATCAAGGCAAGGCACGCCGAGGGGTTCGAAGTGTCTGGTGTTCCGGGTCACGACGGTCATTTCTGCAGACTCGGCGACGGCGGCAATGAGGGCGTCGTCGAACGGTGCGTGCTCGGGAACCCGATAGGCCGCGAGGATCCGGGCCGCCGGCAGGTCGAACGGCAGCACCCGGTCCGCGAACGTGGGGAGGACGTTCTCCTCGAACCAGCGACGCAGCACCGCTCCTTGCTCGGCGTCGGATCGCTCCTTGGCAAGCACTCCTCGCTCGATCTCCGCGATGGTGAATGCTGAGACGAACTGGTCACCGACGGGAACCGACGCTGCCCACACCTCGACGGACCGGTTGCGCCCTCGGACCCGCAGTGCGGACACCACGTTGGTGTCCAAGAGGTACTTCACAGTTGCGCTGAACGAGCCGTCAGGCCCAGCCGCTCGGGCTCGAACTCGATGTCGGCACCTTCGTCGGTGCCCAAGAGGTCAACGATGGTGACGGGCTCTCCCGCCAGTGCCCTGGTGAGTACGTCGCGCGCCTCCGCCTCGACCGACCGGTGACGCTGCTTGGCACGGGCGCGAAGCGCGGCCTTGGTCCCTGCGGGAAGGTTGCGGATCAGGATCTGTTCCATAACGACCACCTCCGATATCACTGCAACGATATCACTTCCGGACGGAGTGGCGCCACGACAGCATCGGCGCGACCGTCTGGTTGGCGGCCCCGGATGAACGCCAGCACCTACCTGATCTTCACGGTCGTCATGTCAATGGATCTCCAGGAGGACGCCGAGTTCCTGGAGAGGCTCGCTGCACCGTACGACGTCGCCGGCCAGGTCGCAGTAGTCGAACTGGTCGCCGGACTCGACACCCGGCTGGCCCGCAACCGCACTGAACACCGGCTGGCCGAGAAGCGCTCCAAGCGCGACCTCGACTGGTCGGACGCCAACGTCCGTGCACTGGAAGCCGAGCACCGGATGACCTCGGAACCAGGATCGGACGCGCCGGTCGAGCGTCTGCTCGCTCGCTGGCCGCACTTTGTGATCGACAACACCGACCTGTCGGCCGACGAGACGGCAGAGCGCATCCTGGCGTGGCTCACCACTGACGAATGAGGGTCTGCGACGAGGGTGACGCCACTGGGCCGACCATGAATCCACGAACGGTGGCGGCGACGTTGTGCCGCCACCTGGCAGAGGAACCGCGATCGGCACCCCGGGCGCGTGCTGATCGAGCGTGGCGCGCCACATGTCCCGCAAGGGATCCGCATTCGGGACGCACTGCCGCGGTGTAGAAGCACACGCTCAGGCCGGAATTCGCGCGCGGACGCGTCGGCCCAGAGGCTGGGAACAGAGCCAGTGGATCCGTCGTCCGGCTGTGGCCCCCCGGTGGCCCCCGAGTCGGAGATTCGGGCTTGTCGGGGCAAGCAGTGCAACGCACGGAAGCGGTCGCACATGTGGCAGGTGGAGCAAGGCGCACCTTCGCAACGAGAAGGTCAGGGGTTCGAGTCCCCTCAGCTCCACCAAACTTGCTGGTCAGGGCCGGTGCCCGTCATCTCGAACCAGGGAGACAGCATGGCCTCTCCGCGTTTACTCCGCGCTTTTCGACGGAGGCCCGGCTCAGACCCGGTCTTCTCGCCGTGGTCCGCAGAGGTCCCGGTACAACCCTGCGATGACCATCTCCTTGATACCTGCCACCCCGTCCGTTCCTCCCCAAGTCCCTGCCGGCACGTCCGGTGACCCTTGGGCCGGCCTCACTGAAACCGACGAGAGCCGCATCGCTGCGGCTCTCGCCGCCATCCACGCCGAGTCCACGCGCAAGGTTTACGCCTACGCTTGGCGCCGATGGGTGCACTGGTGTGCCGGCCGGGGGATCGTGCTGTTCCCGGCCGAGCCAGCCGCGGTCTGCGCGTACCTGACCGAATGTGCCGAGCAAGGCCTCTCGCTGGCCACCATCGACTCGGCCTGCTCGGCCATCGGGTACCAGCACCGCTCCCACGGCGTCGGTGACCCCGTCGACCAGGACGCGGTCCGGCAGGTCCGCCGCGGCCTGCGCCGGATCATCGGTCGCGCCCCACGCCGCCCGACTCGACCACTCAGCGTCGCCGACGTGCGCGGGATCATCACCGCCATCGACCGCACCACCGAGCGCGGTGTCCGGGACACCGCGATCCTTCTGCTCGCCTTCGCCGGAGCCCTGCGCCGATCCGAGCTCGCCGCCCTCGCTCTGGCCGACCTCGAGCCGAAGCCCGGGAGACTACTGCTGCACCTACGCCGGTCCAAGACCGACCGAGAGGCCCGCGGACAGGCGGTCGGCATCGCCCATGGCCAACACCCGCTGATCGACCCCATCGCCGCGCTCGACGCCTGGCTCGCCCTCCGCGGCGCCGCGCCCGGACCGCTCTTCACCAGCCTGCGCGGCGGACGACCCTCGCTGCTCCCCATCTCCGGCAACGCCGTCTCCAACATCGTCAAGGAACGCGCCCTCGCCGCCGGACTCTCCAACGGCAGGATCAGCGGCCACTCCCTCCGGGCCGGACACGCCACCAGCGCCGCGTTCGCCGGCATCGGCATAGATCGAATCGCCGCGCAGACCCGACACCGCCGCATCGACATCCTCATCGAGCGCTACATCCGCCCCGTCCACGCCCTGCAGACCACCTCCAGCCGCGACCTCGGACTCTGAACCGGCCTCGGTTTGATCGCTCTTGTGCGATGATCGCAGAAATGCGATCATGGGGGAGTGGCGGACGTCGAGCTTCACGACGAGGTCGTCGCCTGGCTCGACACACTGACCGACTCGGAGTGGCAACGGGTCGTGGTGATCGTGGACCGCTTGGCCGAGCTCGGACACCAAGCCCGGATGCCACTGTCCCGCAGCCTGGGCGACGGGCTGTTCGAGCTCCGATTCGCCCTGGGCCCGACCGCACGACGCATCACCTACAGGTTCACGAAGGACAGCCGGATCATCTTGCTGACCACGTTCCGCAAGCAACGCAACAACGAACGCCACGAGATCGACCGAGCACGCACCGCAGCCGCCGAGTGTGCCCTGCGCTACCCCTGAACCCGAAGCCAACGAAGCAAATGGAGGAGGAGACGATGGCCAACTACTCACGCTGGACCGACGCCAAGGGCAAGCGCCCCGCGCCCCCCGCGGAGACCCGAGCCGGTATCGAGCAGGACCTCGCCCTCGGCCAGCTCATCTACGACCTGCGCACCGACGCCGGCCTCAGCCAGCGCGAGCTCGCCGCACGCATGGGCACCACCCAGTCCGTGATCTCCCGCCTCGAAGAAGGCGGCGGCGCCCGCAACCGCATCGATACCCTCGCCCGCGTCGCCACCGCACTGAACCGACACCTAGTCGTGTCGTTCCCCGAGAAGGTCCCCGCCAAGATGAAGGACGCCGTCCAGGTCGCGTAGGGGGTAGCCCACTTCGCCCAGAATGGGGCAGTCGGCGCGGCGACACTTCTGGCGAGGTGTACTCGCGGGGCGTCCTGTGGCAGCCTTTGTAGGGCTCGGCCGGAATCCCGGAGGGGGCCTCGTGAGAATCCTGTCAGACAACCCGGTACGGACGCGTGACGAGGACCTGTTTGCTCTGAAGGAGTCTTCCCTAGAGCTGGGAGATCTCATCTCGTCGATCGAAGATCCGCCGGCGACGATCGGCCTCTTCGGCGGCTGGGGAACAGGCAAGACCAGCATGCTCGCGCTCTTGCAGCAAGATCTCGAAGCCCGACCCGACTTTCGGACTCTGTGGTTCGACGCATGGCGCTTTCGCCATCGATCCGAGGTGTGGCCCGCGCTCGTCCAGTCCGTATTGACCAACTTGGCGGACAATAGCCCGGGGAGCCAGATTAAGTCCAAACTGATCGATCTAGGCCGGGTGGCGACCAGGGTATTTCTCGGTGGCGCTCTGCAAGGACTGACACACGGGCTGGTTACGGCGGGCCAGATAGGCCAGTTTATGGACAATTACGCCGAACTGCAGAATGAGCGGAACTCCAAGCTTAGCAGTTTCGCCGAGGAATTCGACATGCTTGTCGGTGAAGCGCTGGGCAACAGACGACTGGTTATCCTGGTCGACGATCTCGACCGCTGCGAACCCGAGGCGGCACTTGAAATCCTTGAGGGCATCAAGCTCTTTCTTGCCAGTCGAAACTGCATCTTCGTGATCGCACTCGACATCGACGCCATCAGGCAGGCGCTCAAGTTCTTGGATCGCTATAGCGAAGAGTACCGGACATATTACCTGGAAAAACACATTCAGCTCGTGCGCTACGTTCCTGATCCACCCGGCGAACTGCTCCGGCGAGGGCTCTCAGAACTCTCGGGGCTCGAGTTCGATGACTCGGTGTGGAACCTGGTTCAGGCGGCGGCGTCTGGCAACCCGCGCCGCGCAAAGCGCTTCGTGAACCTGTTGTTGCTGAGCAGCAGGTCGGGAGCTGCTCCCGACGACTTGGTGACCTTGGCGCGACTGATGGTGTTCCGGGTTCAGTTTCCCTTGTTCTTCGCTGAGCTCACACGCGACCACGCGCTCTGGAGGGACCTTGAGACGTACCTGAGCCAGCCGGCCAGCCGTGGCGATCACGCGGACGCGATTGCCGACAGGCACGGATGGGATGTACAACGGGTTGACCGCTTGGAGAGGCTGCTCGAGAACGAGCACCGCTTGGCCGAATTCCTCATGTCCACGGGCCCGAACGCGCGGACGTTCTATCCGGCTGCTCCCCTTCCGGAAGCTATTGGCGATCTGATGGTTCGGGCATGGCGCTACGGACCCACCCACCACGACCTCGCGGCGCAGGCCTGAGCAGGTGTGCATGGATACCAAGTTCAGTGTCGGCCTCGACCTCGGAGACGCCGAGAGCTGCATCGCGACCTGCTCACTGGAGTCGGCGTTTCCTCCACAAGTGGAGTCGAAGCGAACGACCCCCACCGTGATCGCATATGCACGTGGTAAGGCTCGGGCTCGACGTCGTCTCATCGGGGTCGAGGCACTTACGACCGAAGAGGCTCAACAACTGCGGCTCAGCTTCAAGACCGCCCCCGCCAAGGAGTCGATAGACCGGTGGAGGGAAGACTTCGGTCGTGACCTGCTCGCCTTTGCCGAGGAGGTGTGGGTCCGCGAGACAGCGGCCTACTCGCCCGCGGTCACCCAGGAGAACGCTCAACTCGTTGTCGGCTGCCCGGCAGCCTGGTCCGCCGACGCCGTCGACCTCTATCGGGCGCACTTCGAGTCCTCATCGATGCTTCCGTCCGACGTCATTGTGGTGCCCGAGTCTCGCTCGGCATTGGTGCAGGCCTGGGTCACTTGGCCAGAGCTCCGCGGCAGATTGCTCGCAGAGCCGGTGGTCGTGATTGACGTAGGCTCCTCCACCGTCGATGTCACGACCATCCGCGGTGGACTCCCGGCGGAGGATTCCTCCAGTCGCGAGTTGGGTCTCTTTGAGATCGACGAGGGCCTTTGTGAGGCGCTGATCGCACGCAAGCCAGATCTGGCGAGCCGATTCCGAACGTGGCCTTCCAACTATGAACAGACCCTGTACCTCTGCCGGTTACGCAAAGAACATTCTTGCGGAGAGCAAGGCGCCCCAGACTTGGCGCGGAGCGTCACCCGGCAAAAGCCGTGGGCGGGAGGACTGCTGGAAGCCTGCTCGCCGGCATCGAGGTGGCAGAGGTCTTTGGCGATCCGCTTGATGAGTCGTCGTGGCTGGGTCGGTTCAGCGTGGTGATCGCCGATGTAGCCGATAGGTGGGCCGCGGACCATCCCCTCGTGATCGTCACCGGCGGTGGAGTGGCGGTCCCGCAGGTCCGGGAGGTCGTGGGCGCAGGGTTCAAGGGCTGTCAGGTCGTGGCCATCGAGCGTCCGGACCTGGTGGTGGCGTGCGGCCTGGCCGAATACGGGCGGCTCCGACTCAACGGCAACCGCTTCGTCACCAAGGTGATGGACCGGCTCTCAACCGAGGCCTACACGCGCAAGCTGCAGGATGCCTACCCCTCGTTCTATCGGCGCCTGGCGAGTTACTACCTCCGGGAGCAGACGGAGGCGGTCTGGCGTCCTATGTCGCGGCTGTGGGTCGCTGGTGAACTTCGGCTTGCAGAACGGGGCGATTTCAAGGTCTACGTCCTGTCCCTGTTTCGTGCCTGGATTGAGTCCGATAAGGGACGGCAGAGGTACTTCGACCTCATGCAGTCTCTGAACGAGCACATCACCGTTGTCGTCACTGAGGCGATAAACGAGGTTCGGGTCGACCCGCCCTTGCAGATCGGTCCTTTCCGACCTGAAGTGCAGTTGCCACTCGAGGACCTGTTCCGGCCAAGTTCACCCGCTGCGGAAGCGCTGAGCGGCGCGATGTGGGCTCTACAGGCGGTCGGCTTCAGAGCGCTTGACAGTCTCCCCGTACCCGCGCGCCGAATCATGGGAGGCAGCTTCATGGAGCTCGCCCTCCAGGTCGAGGACAAGCAGAGAGCGATTCTGGCGAATCTCTTCAGTGCGGGCCAACTTAGCGTGCCAGAAACCGTTCCAGCTCTTATGCACGAGTACGTGCTCCGCGGGATTCGTCTGTCACTCAACGCCTCCCTGGACGAGATCAGTCGACTCCTCCTGGAAGCTCACCGGGACCCTGCCTAGGGATGCGCTGATCTTCTCGGTAGTGCGGGGCGGCGTGTGGCTTGGTGGGCGATGCGGCGAAATGATGGGGCGTGGACATCGATCAGCCCAGCTTCACTGACATCGAGTACGGCAACCGTCGGCGGGTCTCACGCCGGGAGCAGTTCCTGGAGACCATGAACGCCGCGATCCCGTGGGCGACCTGGGTGCGGCTGATCGAGCCGCACTACTACGCGGACAAGCCGGGCAAGAGGGGCCGCAAGGCCAAGCCGATCGAGACGATGCTGCGGATGTATCTGCTGCAGGTGTGGTTCTCGCTCTCGGATGAGGGCGTGGAGGACGCGGTCTACGACTCGTACGCGATGCGCCGGTTCCTGGGTCTGGACTTCGCCGTCGAGCAGGTCCCCGATGCGACGACGCTGCTGCACTTTCGGCATCTGCTGGAGAAGCACGAGCTGGGTGAGAAGCTCTTTGCGGCGCAGAACCAGATCTTCGAGGACGAGGGCTGGATCATGCGCGGCGGCAGCATCGTCGACGCCACGATCATCGCGGCACCGTCCTCGACGAAGAACGCCACAGGCACACGGGATCCGGAGATGCATCAGACGAAGAAGGGCAACCAGTGGTACTTCGGGATGAAGGCCCACCTCGGGGTCGATGCCGGCACTGGGTATGCCCACTCGGTGACCGCGACTGCGGCGAACGTGCACGATCTGGACGAGGCGGTCAACCTGGTGCGTGTCGATGACGAGGTCGTCTACGCCGATGCCGGCTACCAAGGAGCGGCCAAGCGCCCCGAGGTGGTCGGCGACGAACACCTCTCGAAGATCGAGTGGCGGGTGGCTGCCCGCAAGGGCGTGTTGAAGACGATGACCGAACACGATCGGGCACTGGAGTCCCGCAAGGCCTCAGTGCGGGCCAAGGTCGAGCATCCGTTCCTGGTCGTCAAACGCGACTTCGGATTCACCAAGACCCGCTACCGCGGGATCGGCAAGAACCTCAACCACCTCAACGTGCTGTTCGCCTCGGCGAACTGGCTGATGCGGGCACGCGCCGTCGCCCTGATGGGGTGACGGCCAGGCGTCAGCCTGCCCAAGACCGCCCCGAGGCCCCGAAGCGGGGCCAATGGGGCAGCTCAAGAGCCCTCCGCGAGCACTCCAGCGAGTACTCGAGCCACGTCCCAGCCATCAAGCTCGAAATGGCGCATTCATCAGCGCATCCCTAGGCACTCGTCCTCAGGGCCGTCGCGGACGTGGCAAAGACCGCCGTCAGCAAATGCGCATGAACGAACGTGGTGTCACGTCAGCTGTCCCACTCCGCGATCAGGGCAGATCATCGTCAGTGGGATTGCCCCAAAAAGCAGTAATTGAGCCATTTGTGCGAGTGACGGACTCTGCGGACCGACTGCCGCAGGTTTGGCCTGCGCCTGGCGTCAAAGGCTGGGTCTTGAGTAAGAGGTCAGGCAGACTGCAAGGCATGTATGACGAGATCCTCTTTACGGTCGACAAGAACAAGGCCGTCAAGATCGCCCGCGAGGGTCTGGAAGAGCTGGGCCTCCAAGAGAGGCAGCACCTGCAGGAGTGGGTGTTGGCTAACCCGGAGATCATTGGGCCAGGAACCGTGGTCATCACTAGCGAGTTCGACCGCTGGCAGGCCGCGGACGGATCCCCCGTCGCGGACCGTCTCGACGTCTTGGCTTTGGACGAGGAGGGCCACCTTGTCGTCGTCGAACTCAAGAGGGGGGCAGCGCCTCCGACGACGCACATGCAAGCGATCAATTACGCCGCAATGGTTAGCCGGCTAACACCTGAGGACGTGGCTGAAATGTACGCGGCCACCCGAGAAAAGTCGGGGGAACCACTGACCCGCGCAGCAGCGCTCGAGCATTTGACGACAAAGCAACTGCTGTCAGTTGAAGGTATCCGTCATCCCCGATTGATGGTCATCGCTTCTGACTTTCCTCCCTCGGTCACCGCCGCCGTGGTGTGGCTCAACGAGCAGAACGTCGACTTCTCACTCACGCGATTTCGCGCCTATCGCGTCAACGACCAGACGGTCGTGTCCTTCAGCCGTCTCTACCCCGTTCCGGAAGTTGAGGAGTTCACGATTGGTCGGCGCGCGGACGCCCCGAAGAAGCTCAAGGACGGGCCGCCTTGGGATGAAGACTCACTGCGGCGCCTGTCCGAGCAGGCTAACGCGGCGACCTTGGCTCTCCTCGATCTGTGCGCGACGGCTGACGGTGAGCAGGTCGGCGTCAAGAATATTGCCGAGGCTGCAGGCGCGACCGAGTACAGCGTGCGCGGGCAACTCGCCGGGCTAACGATGCGGCTGAAGAACCCGAAGAACGGCTTCGAACAGACTGATTGGCCTACGACGGTGCAGTGGCTACCCGGAGGGGTGGCAAGTTACAACCTGGACCCCGCGCTTGCGACGGTCTGGTTAGGCATCCGCGGAGATGACGTGACCAAGCCCGGACAGGAGGTGTAGCTCCTTCGCCAAGGCCCTTAACGCCCCGTCCTAGCAGCCGCCACCCCAGTTCTCGATGGGTGACCCATTCCGCCGCTCAGCGGTATTCATCTGACCGGAGTAGCCTGGGCCCGGTGACTTCGCTGCAGCCGCGCGCGGGCGTGCATTACCCGAGGTTGGCGGGTGAGTTCCGGTCGTGGTTCGGCACTGACGCGGACTGCCTGGACTATCTGGACTGGCTGCGCTGGCCCGAGGGGTTCGTGTGCCCGCGGTGCCACAACGCCGGCGGCTGGAGGGTGGCCGATGGCGGGTACCGGTGCACGTCCTGTGGAGCACGCACGGCGGTCACGGCGGGCACGATGTTCGATCGTCGCCGGACGCCGCTGACGGTGTGGTTCGAGGCGTGCTGGCTGTTCGCCTCGCAGAAGGACGGCCTGTCCGCGTTGAGCCTGCAGCGGGCGCTGGAGATCGGCTCCTATCCCACCGCCTGGGCGATGCTGCACCGGCTGCGTTCGGTGCTGGTGCGTCCGGGCAGGGACCGGTTGACCGGCACCGTCGAGGTCGATGAGACCTACATCGGCGGCGAGGAGCCAGGGCTGCGGGGTGGCCGGGCCAAGGGCAAGAAGGCCCTGGTGGGCATCGCCGTCGAGCTCAAGGAGCCCCGCGGCTACGGCCGTGCGCGGATGGCGATCCTGGCCGATGGGTCCGCGAAGTCGTTGCATGCCTTCGTCACCGAGCACATCGAGCCAGGTGCCCGGGTCATCACCGACGGGTGGATGGGCTACCGCGGCCTCGACAGACTCGGCTACAGCCACGAACCACGCAGCCAGCGCGCGGCGCGTGCTCGCGGGGAGGACCCCGGGGAGCTGCTCACCGCGGTGCATCGCGTGGCCTCGCTGGCCAAGCGGTGGCTCCTGGGCAAGCACCAGGGATCGGTCGATGAGGCGCACCTGCAGAGCTACCTCAACGAGTTCGTGTTCCGCTTCAACCGACGACGATCGCGTAGCAGAGGCCTGGTCTTCTACCGTGTGCTCGAACTCGCCGTCGCCCACACCCCGGTCCGCTACCGCGACCTGGTGGCTGACCCAAAGCCGAAGAAGACGCGGCCCTCGCCGCCGGTGACACGGGGACACCCGCCCAGCCTGGACAGGCCACGAGCCGCTCAACCTTGGAGAACGCCCTGACCTGCACTACTCCGCTCAGATGAATACCCCTTCCGCCGCTTATGACTGTCAAGCGGGCCGCCCTGCGCTCGACGCTCTGGTCCATTCCGTCCCGCAAGCGGATCTCCGTGCCCTGAGGCTGTAGTAGGAGCGAGTGGGGGCCGGCATGTGTCTTCTTACGATCCGCGTTTACTCCGCGGAATCGGCACGAGGAACTCCGAGATCATGCGTGCCGCTCGGGTAGTGTCGTGCTCGACAACGACACCGATGTCGAGCGTCGGCCCAGGTCAGAGCAGGTTCGCCGAATTTCTCCGAGTTCCGGCGACAGGTGGAGGCGACCCTCTCGCAATGAGAAGGTCAGGGGTTCGAATCCCCTCAGCTCCACCGAAACACCGGGTCAGCGCAGGTTTCTGGGGTCCTGATTCAGGAGCTCCGGATGCACTGTCAGCACCTTCGACGTCACTCTCGGACCAATCGGAGCCGTTTTCGGCTCGCCTCGGCGGCCCGCGGAGTGGTTGGCGCACCTAGCCGGCATGGACCTCACGATCTCCCGCCCGGACACGCCGTCACGAGACTCGAGATTGCCGGCTGGTAGCGGACGTCCTCGAGGATCTGCCCAAGTGCGACCCGGACCACGAGCTGGTTCATCAGGTCTTGCGTCGCCCGCGGCGAGTCCAGGACAAGGTCGACATAGGTCCCCATGTCGATGTCGGACTCATCCGACCGCCGGGCGCATCGCGTCGCTGGCTGTGACCGGGAACCTCGGTGGATCACCCCGCCGCTGCTCGTAGGCGATGTTCCGGCAGGCCCGGGCTGCAGTAGACCCGCGGGCGGCCGCGGCACTTGGGCGTCGGCATGGATCGGCCCCGGACGTTCGCCGTCGAAGGCATGTGCGTGTACTGGCTGCGCTGAACTAACGATCCGGCGGGCGGATCGCCTTTCAGCACCGGGCGACCAACGCCTGAACCAGCGTGTCGATTGGGCTCACTGTGCCCGCGGCACGACCTCGCCGCGGGCCAGGGCGAAGGGAAGTCGGTCAAAGACGATCCGCATGGCGGTGATGCGTCCGTCGCGGACTTGGTGGAACTCGGCGGCGGGAGCGCTGGCAACGGCACGATTCGCGGTGTCGTAGATGACCACCGCACCGCCCTCGTCGCCGTAGGCCGCGAGCAGTTCTGAGGAGGTGAGCATGTCAGCGAAGGGCCCCATGAACCCGCGCAGCGCCGCCGCACCTCTCATTCGTCCAGGAGGGGCATCGCACACGACGTCCTCCGCTACGTAGTCCATGGCCGCATCCATGTCATGCGACGTCCAGGCCCGGTGGTAGGCGAGGGCGATCTGTTTCGGCGTTGACGGAGTGATCATCATGATTCCTCTCGTTCGGTGACGTTGCAGGGGTAGACACCGTGGAGCCGCGGATCGGAACGGCCGCGCGCCCGTCGCGGTCTGCGCTCGTGAACAAGACTCGGCCGGTCTGCGAGGATTCGGGCATGACCGACGCCGAGCTGCAAGCCGCTCGAACCGGGGATGAGTCGGCCTTTCGCGCGTTGGTCGAGCCGCACCGGCGCGAGCTGCACGTCCACTGCTACCGGATGCTGGGCTCGACCGACGACGCCGATGACCTGTTGCAGGAGACCTTGCTCGCGGCCTGGCGGGGTCTGGACACCTTCGCCGGACGCTCTTCAGTGCGCACCTGGCTCTACCGCATTGCCACCACTCGCTGCCTCAACGCGGTTCGCGATAGCCGACGGCGCCCACCTCTCGCGCCGACACCGCCCTTCGAGCCGCCGACGCCCTCCTCGAGGTTTGAGCTCCCGTGGCTACAGCCGTACCCCGACGCGCTGATCGAGCACGACAACCCCTCAGCCCGGGTGTTGGCCCGCGAGGGCATTGAACTCGCGTTCGTTGCGGCGTTACAAACACTGCCGCCTCGACAGACAGCCGTGCTGGTCCTCTGCGACGTGCTTCGGTTCAGCCTCGCCGAGGTCGCGGCAATCCTCGACGTGACGCCCACCACCGTCAAGGGCCTGCTGCAACGAGCCAGGACGGCGATGCCCGCAGCCGTGCCGGCCCCCACAGCAACCGCAGAAACACAGTTGGCCCAGGAGTTCGCCAGCGCGTTTGAAGCGGACAACGTTGAGAGGGTCGTCGCCCTGCTCACCGACGAGGCGTGGCTCGCGATGCCACCAGCGACGGAACAGTACGACGCTCCCCACGCCATCGCGACCTTCCTAAGTGCCAGTGCGCTGCGGCGACCGGGTGACGGCTA
Source organism: uncultured Actinomycetota bacterium (assembly GCA_963811365.1). Lineage (GTDB taxonomy): Bacteria > Actinomycetota > Actinomycetes > Propionibacteriales > Nocardioidaceae > CAWEQW01. The sequence continues at coordinate 13,234 of CAWEQW010000007.1, forward strand.
CACCTTGCTTCCGACCCGAGCGGGCGGGCATGCGGCATTCGGCTGCTATCTCGAAGGTCGGGCACGCGGCCTCCTGGTGCTCATCCCGAACCTGGAGGGGACAGCGGTGACCGGCATCGCCCGTTTCTTGGACGACCGGCTCCACCGGCGATTCGACCTACCCGATGCAATCGGTTAGGTAGCAGCAAGCTGCGCCGCGGCCGTGGCCAAACTGGGTGTGCGCTCATCGGCAGATCCGGTAAACGGGGCCGCTCCGTACGCGGTATGACGCATCTTCGGAGCGCTCGGGTCGCGGCAGATCCGCGCGCGCTGCCGCGCACACCATGCGGCCATGTCCGTGTGCATGGGCGTCGGGAACGGACAGACTCATCCCCCTCGTACCCAGGTCCTCGCTGCGGCTATAGGACGCTGCCAGGCAGAGGCGACTACGGCCTGTGTCCTGTGTGCTGGTGGGAGGACGACGGCGCAGCGCCTTGGGAAATCAGGCTCTCCTGATGCTTCCGTGGGTGGTTGAGCGCGCCTGAACCAGCGCACGCCGTTCCCTGTCTAGGTTCCTGGCTTGTCGAGAGTCCGGAACTGAAGAGCGGAGAACGGCGTGCAGAACGCCACCTTATGGCGTGCCCTGCTGGGCGTCGAGAAGACGGTCGTCGAACACGTCGAGTACGACGAGGACGAGCAGCTGCTGGTCGCGCATGTGCGGCCGCGCAAGCGAGCGCGGGGACGGTGTGGACGGTGCGGGCGGCGGTCACCGGCCTATGACCGCGGCGAGGGTCGGCGGCGGTGGCGGTCCTGGACCTGGGCACGATCCAGACGGTCGGCCACACCTACGCCTTCGACGAGCAGGTCGCCTGGTTGGCCACCCAGTGCTCGGAGAGTGCGTTCAGGAAGAGAGGGGATCGCTTGGCGCACCGCGGGTGCGATCATCACCCGGGTCTGGGCCGACGTCGAGAAGCTCCACGACCGGTTCGCCGACCTGCGGCGGATCGGATCGACGAGACCTCCTACAAGCGCGATCAGCGGTACCTGACCGTGGTCGTCGACCACGACTCCAGCCGGCTGGTGTGGGCCGCACCCGGCCGGGAGAAGGCCACCCTGGAGCGTTTCTTCGACGCCCTCGGCGAACAGCCCGCCCTTATCACCCACGTGTCCGCCGACGACGCGGACTCGATCAGCGCCGTGGTCACTCGCCGCTGTCCGAACGCGGCCCGCTGCGCCGCCCCCTTCCATGTCGTCAAGTGGGCCACCGACGCCCTCGGCGAGGTCCGCCGTCAGGCGTGGAACACCGCACCGCCCGTGGCGCGGTCACGCAGCGTCGCGCCGGCAGCGCGTCCCGGCACGCCAAGGCACTCAAGCACGCCCGCTACGCGCTGTGGAAGAGCCCCGAGAACCTCACCGGCCGCCACCTCGGTCGGGAGTTGGAAGACCAGGCGCAGGCCCTCCTTGAGCAGGTAGGCGGGGACAACCTGGACGACCTCACCCGCGCCCGTAGCGATCAGACGTCCTCGACGCTTCCGGCGAAGATCATCCGCCGGGCCACGTCATACGTCGCCGAATCGGCGCGCACCGCAGCCATCCCGGCGGAGGTCCGGGCGGTGCTCAGGGCGTCGCCGTCGGCGAACCACAGCTCGGCGACCAAGTATGGCGCGCCGTCACCGTGGGGAAGGCTGATGGTGAAGCGCTCGAGACCGGGGACTGCTTGCACAAGCGGCACGTGCCGCTCGCGGTAGGCAGTCTCGAAGTCGTCGCCGTCGGCGGGGTCGAAGTACTGGACGGTGATCTTGTGCATCGATCGAGCATCTCCTCTCTCGCCGGGCATCCGTATCCGGCGGCACTCCCGCGACCTTATGTGGTTCCGGGCACGGAGAACTCAGGGGGCGTGGCACTACCGGCCCGGCTGCAGAACTCATCCGCTCATCGGCTGCCAAAGGGGAATCCGCGCCGGCGGACGGCGGAGGCCCACGGGTGCGATCGCGCCGACACCCCGGCGGATAGACACACCTCGAGACACGGGCCAGTTGGAGCGGACCGCTCTCAGCGTGGAGGACGAGCATCACCTGGGCGCCTTCGGATGTGGGGCCCTCGGTGACCTGATAGGTCTCGGCGAGTGTCTCTGCAAGCTTCCCCTCTCGCCATCTCTGCAACGCCTCTGTGGACTCCCAGACGTACACCCCGCCGAATCAGCGGTCCGAACGGTCAGGCGCTGGTCGAGTTGATGGCGCCGACACATGGCGGATCAAGAATCACGATGAGCGGCTCGCCTGGTTCGTCGAGCCAATGGCGGCACGAGCAGTTGCCGGCCGTGGTTCAACCGGCAACTGCTCGCATCGGCGCCGGGTGTCGGCTCCCACACGTCTGTCCGCTCCCCTCGAGTCGCCTGGAACCGGCTAGGCGCATCAGGCCGCCGGCGGGGCGAAGAACTCCAGCGCGATCCCGTCGGGGTCGCGGAAGGAGATCCCCGATCCGTAGTGCGCATCGACGAGGCCGCCGTGGGAGATCCCCATCTGGTCCAGCCGAGCGGCCCAGTCCTCCAGCTCGTTGCGGTCACGACACGCGAAGGAGACGTGGTCCAGGCCGGTCTGGAGCTCGTTGAACTTGTCGCCGAGGGCACCCGGGTGGGTGTGCAGACCGAACAGCTGGCCGCCCCCGATGACGTAGACCGTGTGGTGGAAGCCACCGGTGGTCTCGTCCTCGTCCAACACCGGCTCGGCGTCGAAGAGGGCGGTGTACCAGCGAGTGCTGCGCTCGAGGTCGGTCACCGTGACAGCGATGTGGGCGAGTGCAGGAAACGAAGACATGAATACCTCCAGTAGTTGACAGATCGGACGGATCCACTCCGAACCGGCCGATCACTTGTGCCACCACCTTCGAGGACGACGTCCCCCACGCCATCGGTAGTAGATGCCCATCTGTGCCGCCGGAATACGTACGAAGCGCGTGACGTGAGGCAGCGCTCGGTGCGTGCGGTGCGTCGTACTCTTCTTCGGTGACTCTGGTCGAACGCGACGCGGAACTGGGCGTGTTGCAGGCGCGCTGGGCTCGCGCTCGGGCCGGATCCGGCGGTCTGGTCCTGGTCGTGGCTGAGTCCGGCGGCGGCAAGACGTCTCTGGTCAGCCACTTCACCCGGTTGCTCATGGGTCAGGGGGAGGTCTTGTGGGGCGGTTGCGACCCCCTGGCCACCCCGCGACCTCTCGGTCCGCTGCTCGACGTCCGAGACCAGCTCGGACCCCATGCACGGCGCCTGCTCGAGGGGGATGGGCTGGCGCACGACATCTATCAAGCTGTCCATGACGAGCTCCGCACAGGACCGCGCATCGTGGTCGTCGAGGACGTGCACTGGGCCGACCAGGGAACGGTGGAGCTGTTGCGCTTCCTGCTCCGTCACATCACCACGACAAGCGCACTGGTCGTCGGTACCTTGCGGCCAGAGGAGCTGGAACCCACACACCCGCTGAGGACACTGCTGGGGGACGCGGCGCGCTCACGGGACGCCGTCACCATCGAGTTGCCACCGCTGAGCAGCGCGGCGGTGCGCACACTGCTCGACGCGCGAGCGAACGACACGCGAGCGATCGACACCGACCGCCTGCACGCGATCACCGCGGGGAACCCGTTCTTCGTCAACGAGATGCTCGACCACGATGGCGATGACCTTCCGCGCACGGTGCGCGATGCCATCCTGGCGCGGACGGTGGACCTCGAGGACCAAGCCCGCGAGCTGCTCGACCTTCTCGTGTGCGCGCCGGAGGCGATTCCCGACCGGCTGCTCCCGCAGCTCGGCTTCGGGGTCTCACCACTCCGCGCCCTGCACCGCGCAGGCCTGATCCGTCGTACGTCGCGTGGGGTCGCCTTCCGCCACGATCTGTGCCGGCAGGCGATCGCCGGCTCCTTGCCGCCAGGGGCCGAGTCCGGTCTTCACCGCAGGATGCTCGATGCACTGGAGGGCACAGCGCCCCAGGAACCGGCCGTCCTGGCACACCACGCACGCAGCGCGGGCGATCCGGAGCGGGTCCTTCGCTACGCCGCGGACGCCGGAGTCGCGGCTGCACGCTCTGGAGCCCACACGCAGGCAGCAGACTTCTTCACGCTTGCCCTCGAGCACGGCGAACCGGAGCTTCCCGAGGTGCGCGCCAGCCTGCTGGAGCAGCTCGCCGAGGAGCAGTACGTGCTCGACCGGCTGGAGGAGGCGATCGACAGCGCCACCCAGGCCATGACGCTGCGTCGGCAGATTGCCGACGCAGCCGCGGTGAGCACCGACCACCAGGCACTGGCGACGTATGAGTGGTATCGCGCGAACCGAGCCGCCGCGGACCGGCACGCCGCCGACGCGATCGCCGTCCTGCAGGCGGCAGGAGAGCCCTCGGTGCGCGGCCACGCCCTGAGCCTCCAGGCGTACCTGGCCGTGCAGGCGAACGACGTCACGAAGGCACGAGCGCTGCTCGACGAGGCGCGCGCCGCGGCCGTGGAGAGCGGCGAGTGGTTGCTGGGCGTGCGTACCAAGTTGCTCGACGGCATCTTCGCTGTCGTCGAAGGACGAACGAGCGCCCGCGACTCACTGCTCGAGCTCGTCCGGCCCGCGGTGAACCGACTCGATGAGGTGCACTCCAGCGCGCTCAGCAACCTCGCCTACCTCGATGTGGAGCAACGACGCCTGTCCAAGGCCGCGACCGTCCTGGACATGAGCCTTCCCCTCACGGTGGAGTTCGATCTCCCCGTCTGCCACGTCTGGCAGCTCGGAGCGCGCGGACGCCTGGGGCTGCTCCGGGGCGACTGGGAGGCAGCGCTGGACGATGCTACGGCGGTGCTCGATCGTCCCAGCGCGCCACTGGCACGGACGTGGGCGCACCTGGTCCGCGGCCTGGTCCACCTACGCCGGACCGGGGATGCCGGCGCCGACCTCGACGATGCGTGGGACCTGGCAACTCGGTTGGGTGAGCCGCTGCGGCTGCTGCCAGCGGCAGCAGCCCTGCTCGAGCGGAGCTGGCTGTGCGGCACCTCCGAGGGACGCGAGGAGGCGGTACGGCTGCTGCACAGCGTCGACCGGGTCGGCCTGGAGTGGGCGCGAGGAGATCTCGCCGTGTGGCTGCGACGGCTCGATCCCAGTCTCGTGACCGACGAGCTCGAGGTGTCGCGCCCACACCGGCTTCAGCTGACCGGGCGGACTGCTCAGGCTGCGAGGATGTGGGATGAGCTCGGCGCGGTCTACGACGGGGCGATGGCGCACGTCGAGTCCGGTGAGCCGCAGGAGGTCCGGCAGGGACTGGGGCTGCTCGACCGGATCGGTGCCGACGCAGTCGCGGCGCGGCTACGACGGGAGCTGCGTGACCGGGGGGTGTCCAGCGTCCCCGCTCGTCCGAGGTCCGCGACCCTGACCAACGCAGCTGGTCTCACAGAGCGCGAGGTGGAAGTGCTCGCCCTACTGGACGAGGGCCTGAGCAACGCCGAGCTGGCCGAGCGTCTCTACATAGCGCGCCGAACAGCCGACCATCACGTATCGGCGATCCTGTCCAAGCTCAACGTCGCCAACCGGAGGCAGGCAGTGCGAGCAGCACGCGAGCTTGGCATCGTCGGCTGAGACCAGCTGCCTGTCCGTGCACATCGCGGCAGATCCGCCCGCGCTGACGCGCACACTATGCGGCAGTTGCGGTACTTCGAGGGGCCCTAGCGCATGACCTCGATACGGCACCGGGGGCCCGGGGCCTTGGCCAGGCGGGCGTCTCCTGTGAGCAGGTCGGAGTCGAGGGCCTCGGCAAGGGCGACGTATGCCGCGTCGTAGACGGTGAGGTTGGCCCTCAGCTCCCAGCACCGTGTGAGGAGAGGCCGGTGGGGTGCTCGCTGGACCGGCAGATCGATCAGGTCGGCCAGCGCGAGCTCGGCCCGCCGGATGTCGAGATGTCCTCCGGCGAGCTGCCCGCGAAGTACGGAGGCAACCTCGAGGTCGACCAGTTCGGGGGCTGCCAGCTGTTCACCACGGAGCCTCGCCCGCGCCTTGTCGCCATCCCGACCGTCATCAGCGAGGGCCACGGCAAGGACGCTTGCATCAACGACGAGCACGCTCGGACCGGAGCGCGCTCACGGATGCCTTGAGAGAAACCGAGCCTCCCGCTCTCCCGGAGGCTCGATCTAGCACCTCCTCCAGCGTGGGGCGACCGGCTTCCTCAATGAGCCGCGCGCGCAGGTACTCCTGCAGGGACTGATGTGCGGCCGCAGCGCGCTGGCGGAGGACAGCATGCGTCTCGTCAGGAACATCCTTGATCTGAACACTGGGCATGGCGCCATTATGGCGCTCCCCACGCCACAATGGAAGCGCACGACCATCGGCAAACGGGGCCGCTCCGTACGCGGCGAAAGGACGCAGTGATCAATAGCCCGATCTTGAGCAACAGCGTTCACGCTTGGCCTCGGGCGCCGTCAGATGCTCGCCGATATCTGCCCACGGGGGTGGCGTCGGAACCTGCTGGGACTCGCGGGCGGCGTGCGGTGCTTCCGCAGTGGCGGAGATGGGCGGGGGTGGGGCGCGATGCCTTGATCGAGATTCAAGTTGACTTCCGCCTTCGTGAAAGCGCTGATCGGCTTGATCATGGACGAACGGGCCAAACTTGGTTGAGGAAAGGGAGTAGGCGTGCAGCCGCACATCGAGCGAATGCTGCACGATGGCGGCCACAAGCGGCCTCGCATCACGATGGCGATGAGTCGCGCACCATCGCCGGCGCGTCCTTCGTCCTGGTCACCGGAAGGGGATCAGAGGTGTCCTCGGAAGGGCAGGATCCGGCCGCGGGCCTCGCCGAAGCCGATGCGGCGTCCGTTCGGGCCGGGAGCGGAGGCGGTGAGGACGACCTCGTCGCCGTCCTCGAGGAAGGTCCGCTCCTCGCCGCCGACGGTGATGGGCTCCGCGCCGCCCCAGGTCAGCTCGATGAAGGCCCCGCGGGTCTCCTTCTCAGGCCCCGAGATCGTCCCGGACGCGAACAGATCGCCCGTGCGAGTGGGTGCGCCGTTGACGGTCAGGTGGGCGAGCATCTGCGCCGGTGACCAGTACATCTCGCGGTACGGCGGTCGGCTGACCTCCTCGCCGTTCCACTGCACCGAGAGGTCGACGTCGAGCCCCCAGGCCTGCTTCATCGTGAGGTAGGGCAGGGGGGCCGGTTCCTGCACGGGCGTGTCCACGCGGGCCTCGGAGAGCGCGAGCAGCGGGACCACCCACGCGGAGACCGTGGAGGCGAACGACTTCCCGAGGTTGGGGCCGAGTGGCACGTACTCCCAGGCTTGGATGTCGCGGGCCGACCAGTCATTGAAGATGACGACGCCGAAGATGAGCTGCTCCGCCTCGTCGACGGACACGGTCTCTCCGAGCCGCGTCCCGGTGCCGACCACGAAGCCGAGCTCTGCCTCGATGTCGAGCCGGACCGAGGGCCCGAAGACGGGCGCCGGGTCTTGCGGTCCCTTTCGCTGCCCGCACGGTCTGGGAATGTCCGTGCCGGAGACGACGATCGAGCCGGCACGACCGTGGTAGCCGACCGGGAGGTGCTTCCAGTTGGGCATCAGCGGGTCCGGGTTGCCGGGCCGGAAGAGTCGACCGAGGTTCGCGGCGTGGTGCTCCGAGGCGTAGAAGTCGACGTAGTCCGCGACCTCGACCGGGAGGTGCAGCTCCACGTCGGTGAGCGCGTGCACGGCCTCGGCCGGTACGTCGCCGGCGAGCCGGTCCTGCAGCACTGCACGGACCTCCACCCACCGCTCGTGGCCCTGCGCCATGAAGTCGTTGATGCTCGGACGGTCGAAGACGTCGTCGCCGAGCAGCACGGCGAGGTCGATGACGTGCTCACCGAGCCTGGTGCCCACCCGACGGTCGGTGCCGGGCGTGCTGAAGACGCCGTAGGGCAGGTTGTCGAGGCCGAAGGCCGAGTCGTCGGGGACGGTCAGGGTCACCATCAGCGGGCTCCTTGGTCGGTGGCGCGGGCGGGGACGAGCAGTCCGAGTGCGGCCAGCTCGTCACGGGGGTCGTCGATGTTGCAGGTGCCGAAGGAGCGGAACGCGTCCCGGACGAGTCCTGCCCGACCGTCGAGCCCGGCGACCAAGGAGGCCACCGCGAACGAGTCGCGCTCCGCGAGGATTGCGGCCACCTCGCCGGTCGTCGCACCTGTCTGGGCAGCGTCGACGGCTGCGAGCACGTTGAGGAAGCCGTGCTGCTCGAAGCCGGTCGAGGGGTCGGTGTTGCGGAGGGCGTGGTGAAGGCCGGCGGTGGCCTTGAACGCCACGCCCGCCGACACACAGGCGACCACGGCTGCGGCGAGCTCGTCATCGTCGGGGTGGAGGTCGGCCCGCACCCCGCCGGTGCGCAGCTTGGCGTGGTACGGGGTGCCGACGAGCTCCGCGAGGAGCGCGGGCCGGCGGTCGTCGCGCGGAAGTTCGACGTACGCCTCGAGGCCGGGGCGGCCCGCGAGCGCGGCGTCCAGGGTCGGCACCACCGCCGAGGGATCGGCCCCGGCGGGGACGGCGACCTCGAGGGCGACGACCCGCAGAGCCGGGACGCCCGCGGCGGCAGCGAGGGCGGCAGTGAGCCGGTCCGGCGCGGGCGCGGTCACCGCAACCTCGAACGAGCCCGCCTCGGTGCCCGCGAGGAGCGGTCCGAGCGCGTCGACATCGGCGGCGGACACGATGAACGGGCCCACGAGTGCCCGGTGCTCGCTGGCCCGGTGCGCGACGTGGGCCGGCACCGCCTCGGTCAGGGGAAGGTTGCCGGGTGGGAAGAGCGCGGCGTCGTCACAGAGTCCCGCGAGGAGCCCGTCGAAGAGCTTGATGGTCATGCTCCCTCCTGCCCGAGCCGGCGCCCGCCGCTCCAGGAGTAGGCGTAGACGCCGTCGTCGGTCGCCAGCGCTCCCTCTCCCAGGTCGAGAGAGCGGAAGGTGTCCACCATGACCGCGAGCTCGTCGACCTGCTCGACGCCGATGGAACGCTCGTACGCCCCGGGCTGTGGGCCGTGCGGGTGCCCGCCGGGGTGCAGGCTGATGGAGCCCTGGCCGATGCCGGAGCCCTTGCGTGCCTCGTAGTCCCCGCCGCAGTAGAACATCACCTCGTCGGAGTCCACGTTCGAGTGGTAGTACGGCACCGGGATGGCCTGCGGGTGGTAGTCGACCTTGCGCGGCACGAAGTTGCAGATGACGAAGTTGTGTCCCTCGAAGACCTGGTGCACCGGCGGCGGCTGGTGCACGCGCCCGGTGATCGGCTCGTAGTCGGCGATAGCGAAGGCGTAGGGGTAGAGGCACCCGTCCCAGCCGACGACGTCGAACGGGTGGTGGGGGAGCGTGTGGATCGACCCCGCGAGACCGCCGGGACCTGGGCCGCGGTGCTTGATGAGCACCTCGACCTCGCCCCTCGGGTCCGTGACCGCCTTGGGGACGGTTGGGCCGCGCAGGTCGCGCTCGCAGTACGGCGCGTGCTCGAGCAGCTGCCCGAAGCGCGAGAGGTAGCGCTTGGGCGGCCCGATGTGCGAGTTCGCCTCGATCACGTAGATCCGCACCGGTCCGTCGGGCACGACGCGGAACGTGGTGGCCCGCGGGACGATCGCGTAGTCACCCCCGCCGACAGCGAGATCGCCGAAGACCGTCTCGACGACGGCCCGTCCGGCTTCGACATAGAGGCACTCGTCGCCGATCGCGTTGCGGTAGTAGGGGCTCGGCGTCGTGGCGACGACGTAGGACAGCCGCACGTCGCCGTTGCCGAGCAGCAGGCGCCGCCCGGTGACCGCGTCCACCCCCTCGGCGGAGGCGTCGTCGGGGAAGAGCGCGTGAGTGGAGAGGTGCCGAGGCGTGAGCGGGTGGTTCGGCGTCATGCTCAGATCGGGCAGCTCCCAGGGACGCACGTCGACGACCGCCGACGGGATGTTGACGTGGTAGAGCAGCGACGAGTCCGAGGAGAACCCCTCCTCGCCCATCAGCTCCTCGAAGTACAGCACGCCGTCGGGGCTGCGGTGCTGGGTGTGCCGCTTGTGCGGGACGTGGCCCACGGAACGGTAGAAAGCCATCAGGTCCTCCGGAAGCTGGTCAGCGGACGGAGGCCGCGACGGACACGGCCTCCTGGAAGTCGGCGGGGTCGATCCGGTCGCCCAGCAGCAGGGCGAGACGGGCCAGGAACTGCTCGCGGCCGTCGGCGGGCACCGCGTCGATGCCCCCGGACAGCGCCAGCCAGGCGGCCTCCCGACGCGCCTCGCCGACGGGCAGCGTGACCCCCGGGTCGACGGTGCGGTCGGCGGTCTCCTCGGTGGTAGCGGTCGGGGCGCCACCGGCGGCCACGTGGGCGGCGAGCCCGGCCAGGTCAGGTGCTGCGCCTCGCGCCAGCAGGAGCCCGTCGGGGCGTACGACGTACAGCTCCCCGGGCTGCGTGCCCCAGGCGGCGGCGAGCTCGCCGTCGGGGTCGGGCACGACGGGAGTGTGGTCGCCTGCGGCCTCCCCACCCACGAGCACGAGGGAGACGTCCTCGCGGGGGAGTGTCGTGGCCAGCTCGTGGCGAAGGCGCTCGGCCTGGACCCGTTGCTCGGGGTCGAGGCCGACTCCGACGATGCCGAAGCCCGTGCCGCGCAGCTGGTGGACCGAGGTCTCCTTGCCGTCGGAGAGGACGACGCGGCGGTCCGCGACCGGGTCGCCCGGGAGCAGGCCGGTCACCTCACCGTCGGCGGCGCTCCGCGCGGGCACTGTCAGGGACGACGCGCGGGCGTGGGTGGCGCTGCTCTGGCGCGGGTCGATCAGGTGGCTGAACTCGCGCCGTTCCGTGCTCAGCGCGAGCAGGGCGTCGCGCGTGGTGCGGTGCCCGTGGGTGCCCGGCGTCATGATGAGCGTCGACTTGCCGGCGTTGGCGACGTTCTGCTCCCACGCGCGGTGCCGTTCCGCTGAGTAGGTCTCGAGCAGCCGGCGGTCAGCGGTGCCGTTCACGACAGCGGCCAGCATCCAGGCGAGGGCCTCGGCGTCCTCCATGCCGGAGTTGAGGCCGCGGACACCGAAGATCGGCACCAGGTGGGCGGCGTCGCCGGCGAAGACCACCCGGTCGTGGGTGAAGCCGTCGAGCGCCAAGGCGTGCGCCTTGTAGAAGCCGTGCCACTCCAGGGTCCAGGGCCGATCGTTGCCGAGCCAGGTCAGGTGGTTGGCGATCCGGGCGCGGATCCGCTCCTCCTGCGTCTCGACCTCGGCGTCCTCGCTCGGGTCGAGCTGGTAGTCGATGCGCCAGATGTCGCCCGGCTGCTGGTGCATGATCACCGTGGAGCCGGGGTTGCTCGGCGGGTCGAACCACACCATCCGCTCGGCGGGGAGATCGGACTCCCAGTGGATGTCGGCGATGACGTAGCGGCCCTCGTAGCTCAGCCCCTGGAGCCGCAGGCCCAGAGCGTCGCGCATCCGGCTGCGTCCGCCGTCAGCGGCCACGACCCATGCGGCCCGCAGCGTGCGCACGCCGTCGACCGTGGCGACCTCGAGGAGCACCTCGTCCGCCGACTGGGTGACGTCCGTGACCTGGGCGCCCCAGTGCAGGGTGACCAGCGGATGCGCGGCGATGGTGTCGACCATGATCTGCTCGAGCTCGGACTGCGACACGTTGACCATGGGTGGGCGCACGGTGTGGGCCTCGTTGGGCATCTGGAAGCGCATCACCTCCTGGTCACGGTAGAAGCTGCGGCCGCCGACCCACGCGACCGCGAGGTCCGAGAGCCGTTCACCGAAGCCGAGCCGGTCGGCGACCTCGAGGCTGTGCCGGGAGACGCAGATCGCGCGGCTGCCGAAGGAGACCTCGGTGGCGGCCTCCAGCACGACGACGGAGATGCCTCGCTGGGCCAGGCCCAGGGCCACGGCCATGCCGACCGGCCCCGCGCCGACGACCACGACCGGGAGGGCGGGGTCGCCGGTGGGCAACGTGTCGAGGGAGCACGCCGCGTAGCTGCAAGGCTGGTAGTAGGCAGACGCGGACATCAGTTCGCTCCCTTCAGCCGGGCCTGCTCGCTCTCCGGTTCGGCGACGTGCGGGCGGCGGAGCAGCACCAGCGTGCAGGCCAGGCTCACCAGGCTGAGGAACACGAAGTACGCCGTGATGGCCGACGACGTGCCGTACTCGGCGTACAGCGCTGTGGCGACGAAGGGTGCGATGCCACCGCCGAGGATGGCGCCGACCTGGTAGCCGAGCGTCGCGCCGCTGTAGCGGACATGGGCGGGGAACAGCTCGGCGAAGAGGGCCGACTGCGGGCCGACCGTGCAGCCGAGGACGAAGGCCATCAGCAGCATCCCGACCAGCATCACGGCGATGGAGCCGGTGTCGATCAGGCTGAAGAAGACGGTGGCGACGACCAGCAGCGCGACGGCGGCGCTGACGTACACCTTGCGCCGGCCGAGGATGTCGGAGAAGTACGCCGAGAGCCCCATGCCGAGCATCCACATCGGGCAGGAGGCGATCAGCAGCGCGAGCATGGTGCTGCGGGTGTGGCCGAGCTCGGTGGTGCCGTAGCTGAGCACGTAGACCATGAAGACGTAGGCGATGCCGTTGGTGGCGACGAAGGTGCCGCCGGCCAGCAGCACCGTGCGCCGGCTCTTGGTGATGACCTCGAGGAGCGGGACCTTCGTGATGCGGTCCTCCTTCTCGACGGCCTCGAAGGCAGGGGACTCCATGACGCCCAGGCGGATCCACATCGCGACCATGACCAGGGTGGCGCTCAGGAGGAACGGCACCCGCCAGCCCCACGACGTGAACTGCTCGTCGGTCATCAGCCGGGTGCAGAGCAGGAAGACGACGTTGGCGAGGACGACGCCCGCCGGCACGCCCATCTGGGGTGCCGCGCCGTACAGGCCCGCCTTGCCCTTCGGGGCGTGCTCGGTGGCCATCAGCACGGCGCCGCCCCACTCGCCGCCGACGCCGATGCCCTGGACGAACCGCAGCGTGACCAGGAGGATCGGCGCCCACACGCCGATGGCGGCGTAGCTGGGCAGCAGGCCGATGCCGACGGTCGCGCCGCCCATCAGCATGAGCGAGGCCACGAGCATCGACTTGCGGCCGGTCCGGTCACCGAAGTGGCCCATGATCGCGCCGCCGAACGGCCGGGCGACGAAGCCGACGGCCAAGGTGGCGAACGCGGCCAGGGTCCCGACCAGCGGAGAGCCGCCGGGGAAGAACTGGGGACCGAGCACGAGGGCTGCCGCCGTGCCGTAGATGAAGAAGTCGTACCACTCGATCGCGGTGCCGACGAAGCTGCTCACGACGGCGCGTCCGGCGCCGGTGGGCTGCTCCGGCGGGGCTCCGGAGCCGCTGTGGGCTCTGCGTCGTCCTTCGCGGGCGTCGGGCGCGCTGCCCGGATGTGCGACTGCGGTTGCCATGAGGTCTCCTTGTGTTCACCGGCGGTCAGCCGTGATCTCAAGAGTGAGCGCCCTCACTTCGCTTGAAAAGCGGAGGTTGCCTCGCTAGATCCTCAGGAATCCTGCGTTATGCCCAGCGCTCCGCGCCCCGCCGCCCCGACGGCCTCGGTGATGAAGGTGCGGGTGGCGCGGCTCAGCAGCGAGTCCGGCTGCCACACCAGGTCGACCGCGACGGGCGGCAGGACGGGTGAGCCGATGTCCTTGACGACGACCGCAAACCCTTCGTAGGTCACGTTGGCGCTCGGCCGCTGGAGGAGCAGGGTCCAACCGAACCCGCGCCCGACGAACGAGCGCGCCGTCTCGTAGGTGCGGGCTCGGTAGACGACGTTCGGCGTGAACCCGGCCCTGGCGCAGCAGTCATGGGCGTGGTTCGAGCTCGGCGGGGCGTCCAGCAGGACCATGGGGTCCCTGCGCAGGTGGGCCAGGTCGATGGGCCGTGCAGAGTCGGCGAGGCGGTGGCCGGCCGGCAGTACGACCCGGGGCTGGAGGTGCGCGAGGGTCGCCGTGCGCCAGGTGCCGGCGAGGTCGAGGTCATACATGATCGCGAGGTCCAGCTCGCCGTTCTCCAGTCCCCGGGTGAGCTGGTCCTGGGTGTTCTCTGCCACCTCGACGCGTGCCTCGGGGTGCGCCTGGGTGAACTCGTTGAGCAGCACCGGCAGCACTGTGGGCGCCAGCGAGGGGTAACAGCCCAGGCGTACCACTCCGGCGACGCCGCGCTCGTCACCGCGGGCGTCCGCCTCGAGCTCGCGGGCCTGATGGAGCAGATAGCGGGCCCGTGGCAGCACAAGCTCGCCGGCGGGGCTGAGACTCACGCCCTTCGCCTTGCGCCGGTGCAGCAGCTGCGTCTGAAGGGCTCGCTCGAGCTCGGTGACCGCAGCTGAGAGGGCCGACGCCGAGACATGCAGCCGCTCGGCGGCGCGGCTGATCGTGCCCGCCTCGGCCACCGCAACGAACGCCGCCAGCTGGTTCATCGTGAACGCCGGGACGCCCTCTGCTCTGGCCACGCAGATGACGCTAGCCCGACGACCTCCCGGACCGCGAGCCACGGCGCCACCAACGTCCGTCCGGTCATGGCAGGCCGTTATCTGCTACACGCGACCGACCGGAGCCACGTGCCAGCGAATAGACACCGCACCGCATTGAACGCTGTTCGACGGCTCGCCAGACCTTGCCATCGAGAAGACGAGTTCAAGCGGCGCCTTCTCGGGTGCACTGGCGGAGTGACGGAGGTCCCGGGCCAGCGACGGGGCTCCGGACGGCACAATGACAGACATGGCGGAACAGAGCGCGTGGATGAAGAAGGTGGCGGCGGACCCAGCCCACTCGTCCTGGTACGTCGAGCGCTTCCGTTCGATGGCAGCAGCCGGTCGCGACCTGGCTGGAGAGGCGCGCCTGCTTGACGCGATGGTTGGCCGTGGGGCCCGCATCCTTGATGCGGGCTGTGGCCCCGGTCGCGTCGCCGCTGAACTGGCCCGCCTCGGGCACGACGTGGTCGGCGTCGACGTCGATCCGGTGCTGATCGAGGCCGCAGTCGAGGATCATCCCGGCCCTCGCTGGATCGTCGAGGACTTGGCGGAGCTCGACCTGTCTGTCCACGGCATCTCGGAGCCCTTCGATGCCATTGTCTGCGCCGGAAACGTGATGACGTTCCTCGCGCCGAGTACTCGCCATGAGGTGCTGCGACGCCTCACAGGGCACGTTCATTCTGAGGGACGGGTCGTCATCGGCTTCGGGGCCGGTCGTGGCTACGAGTTCTCTGCGTTCCTGACCGACGCCCGCCAAGCGGGGTTAAAGGCTGACCTGCTTTTGTCCACGTGGGACCTTCGTCCGTGGCGTGAAGACTCCGACTTCCTGGTCGCAGTCCTCAGACCCATCTAGGCCGCTGCCTTCCGTCGCGGACCTCAGAGACGCGGCCGGCGGTCTCGGTCGCGACCAAGACCGAGCCGGGGGACTTATGGGGCAACATTCGAGCAAAGGAAGCGCCGGTTCGCGGCGAAATGACGCACCTAGGAGCGCTCGTCAGGGCTGGATGTTCTCCAGGTCTGTCAGCACTTTGGGGTGGGTCGGCTCCCAGCCGAGCTTCATGCGGGTCGCGGCGCTGGAGGATGGTTGGTCGATTGTGAAGACCGCGCCGATCGGTCCGAAGGTCTCGGCAGGGACCTGCTCCACCGGTACGCCGAGCCTGCGCCCGATGATCTCGGCGATGTCCCGGACGGCATCGCCCTCGTCGTCGACCGCGTGCCAGGAACTGCCGGCCGGTGCGGATTCGAGGGCGAGCCGGAACAGGACTGCAGCGTCGAGCGCGTGCACAGCAGGCCAGCGTTGGGTGCCGTCGCCGGGGTATCCGGAGACGCCAGTGCTGCGGGCGATCTGGGTGAGGATGCCGGCGAACCCGCCGGCGCCGTTGTTGTGCACGGTGCGCGGCAGGCGAACCGCCGAGGCTCGCACGTCTTGGGAAGCAAGCGCGAGGATCGCGTTGACGGTGCGCCCGCGGCCGCCGACCGGACCGTCGGTCCGGATGGGGTCGGCTTCGGTGGAGACCCGCCCGGGAACCCCCGGAGTCCCGGAGACCGTGACGAGCGGACGGTTGGTGCCCACCAGCGCCTCGCCGAGGGTGGTGAGCGCGGCGGTTTCTTCGGCGATCGCGGCCTCCAGTGCCTCGGGGCTGCTGAAGTCGTTCGCGAACGCCAGATGAATCACCCCCTCGGCGTCGCCCGCGGCTCCACGGATCACGTCGAGGTCGGCAAGGCTGCCGCGGACCGGCGTGGCGCCCGCAGCCTCAACCGCTTGGACGGAGGCGTCGGAGCGAGCCAGGACGTTGACGGTGTGGTCGTGGGCGAGCAGCTCGGATACGACGGCGGTGCCAACGAGGCCAGTTCCGCCGGTGACGAAGACCATCATGGGTTCTCCTGAAGTGATGGGATCTTTGTCCCATCACTGTAGCGGGTGATGGGACAAAAGTCCCGTCACGTTAGGATGGACGCATGGCGAGGTGGGAACCAGGCGCACGCGAGCGCATCGTCCTGGCCGCGCTGGATCTCTTCGCCGAGAAGGGGTATGACGACACGACCGTCGCGCAGATCGCCGAGCGTGCCGGCATCACGAAGAGCACCTTCTTCCGACACTTTCCCGACAAGCGCGAGCTCCTTGCCGCCGGTCAAGAGACGCTCAGCCGCCTCCTGGGCGAAGGGATCGCCGCAGCTCCTGCCGAGGCGAGTCCCTTGGAGGCGGTGGCCGCCGGGCTCAAGCGCGCATCCAGCGAGATGGGGCCGATGAATCGCGAGCTGGGTCCGCGCATCTCGGCCGCCGTCGCGGCCAGCGCCGAATTGCAGGAGCGGGCCCTGCTCAAGAACGTTGGCTTGGCTGCGGCGATGACCGAAGCCCTGGTCGCTCGCGGAGTCGCGGCCCCGGTCGCACACCTCGCCGCAGAGATGGGAGTCCTCGCTTTCAAGCGGGGCTTCGCGGAATGGAGCGAGGGTGACGCCGAAGAGACCGACCCGCTTGCCCCGTACACGCTGGCCGCGCTGAACGACCTTCGAGCGGCGACCGCCTCACTCGGATAGAGGCAGGCACACCTCAGTGCAGCCGTGGGGTCGCACTCGCGGCGAAGTGACACGGCGGGTGCGCATGGGGGCTTGTCGAGGCGATCCTTGGCTGAGCATAACGTGACGCGTTATGCTGGTCGTTGTGATCAGGTCGTTCGGGGACTCCGCGACCGAGCGGCTGTGGTCACGTGAGCGTGTCAAGGGTCTGGATCCGCGGATCCAGCGGGTGGCCTTGAGGAAGTTGGCAATGCTGGATGCCGCCGAGTTGCTCGACGACCTGAGGGTCCCTCCGGGCAACCGCCTGGAGGCGTTGAAAGGGGACCGTGCCGGCCAGCACAGCATCAGGGTCAACCAGCGGTGGCGGATCTGTTTCGTGTGGACCTCGGGTGGCGCCGAGGACGTGGACATCGTGGACTACCACTAGGAGGACTCACATGGCGACGATGGCACCGATCCATCCTGGCGAGGTGCTCCTGGAGGAGTTCTTGGAGCCGCTGGGGGTGACGCAGCACCATCTTGCGGTGTCGATCGGCGTGCCTCCACGCCGCATCAACGAGATCGTGCACGGCAAGCGCCGGATCACCGCGGACACCGCGCTGCGGCTGGCGCGCTACTTCGGAACGACGGACCGCTTCTGGCTGAACCTGCAGACCCGGTACGACCTGGAGGTCGAGAAGGATCACTTGGGCGACGAGCTCGAGGCGATCCGCCCGCTCCAGTCGGCGTGACCCCCGCCCGGAGGTGCAGGGCTGTCGGTCAGACCGTGCTGGGTCAGACCCCGGCGACGTAGGCGGTGAGGAAGTGGACGCCTTGGCGGTCGAGGTTGCCGCGGGCGCGGTCGTAGTGCTCGGTGGTGCGGGGGTCGGCGTGCCGGGCGAGGATCTGGGCGTCGCGGAGCGGGACGCCGGCGTCGAGGGCGTTGGTGATGGCGGCGGTGCGCCGTGAGGCGCTTGTTGATCGAGTGGAGGTGAGAGACCTGCACCGTGGTTCTGTCGCAGCAGGACTGCGTAGCTGAGGGCAGCCTGACCCGGGAGGTGCCGGGATCGGGTGGCAAGCGGCCCTGACGAAGCCGGGACGTACCAGCACCGCCAGATGGCGCGGGTCCGGCGTGCGTGGCGGAAAGGCATACGCGAGGAACCGGCGTTTACGCCCCTCAATCACTTACCGGCTCGAACCTGGCGGATCTGGGCCGGGAGCGACGCGCACCTGGTCGACGGGCACCCGATGCCGGTGGCCGCTGACCGGGAACTCCCTGGAGCTTTCGCTAACGGCGATGGGGAGGCCGCGGTGAAGTGCTGCGGGGTAGCCGCGGCGAGGTCGCAGGGGTCAAGTCGGGTGCCTCCTCCGCCGAGCGAACAGCAAGCGAACACGGGAACCACCCTTGGTCTGCCGGAGGGCCACGCGGCCAGCGTGGCGCCTCGGGCTGGGCCCACCGTCGGCCGAGCGGTCAGGGGTGGGGCGGAGCCGCCGTAGTACTTCGAGGTCGGGAGAGCCGGTCACATGGGGAAGGGCGGCAGTGGTTTCGAGAAGGAATGGAGGCTGCAATGCCGAAAGACGCGTCACCGAACGGTGGCGCCCTTGACGAGAGCGACCCGGAGGTCCGAGTCGGTCCCCGTCGACGGGTATCGGAGATGCAGGCCAAGCTTCACCGTTGGGCGGTGGCCGATCCTGGTCGCCGGTTCGACGACCTGTTCAACCTCGTGCACGACCCGGCCACGCTGATCGTGGCGTGGGACCGGGTCGCGACCAACCGCGGGGCCAAGACGGCCGGTTCGGACGGGTGGACTGTCGCCCGGCTCGAACGGGAAGTCGGCGTCCCTGTGTTTCTGGATGACCTCCGTTCTTCGTTGAAGAGCGGACAGTTCAGACCCCAGCCGGTGCGGGAACGCAAGATCCCCAAACCCGGCGGGTCAGGCAGGGTTCGTCGCCTCGGGATCCCGACGGTGACCGACCGGGTAGTCCAGGCTGCGTTGAAGCTGGTGCTGGAACCGATCTTCGAGGCCGACTTCGAACCGGTCTCCTACGGGTTCCGGCCCGAACGGCGCGCACACGACGCGATCGCCGAGATCCACCACTTCGGCACCAAGGGCTACCGCTGGGTGCTGGACGCGGACATCGAGGCGTGCTTTGACCGGATCGACCATGCGGCCCTGATGGACCGGGTGCGACTTCGGGTCAAGGACAAGCGGGTGCTGCGGCTGGTCAAGGCGTTCCTCAAGGCCGGGATCCTCACCGAACTCGGCGACCACGAGGACACCTACACCGGCACGCCGCAAGGGGGCATCTTGTCCCCGCTGCTGGCCAACATCGCGTTGTCGGTGCTCGATGAGCACCTGCACGCGCCATGGAAACCGGGCGGGTCGATGTCCACCGACTCACGACGCAGTGGCCGCGCGCGTCGAGGCGAGCCGGTCTGGCGGATCGTCCGCTATGCAGACGATTTCGTCGTATTGGTCCGCGGCACCCGTGACCAAGTCACGGCGCTGCGCGAGGAGATCGCTCAGGTGCTGACGCCGGTCGGGCTGAGGCTGTCACAGGCCAAGACCCAGGTCGTGCACATGAGCGAGGGGTTCGACTTCCTCGGCTTCCACATCCGGTGGAAACGCAAGAGGGGCACCAACAAGTGGTACGTCTACACCTTCGTCGCGAAACGGCCGGTCCGGTCGGTGCGCGACAAGATCCGTGCCCTGACCCCCAGGACGTCGCAGCAGGACCTCAGGGCCGTGCTGATCCGGATCAACCAGATCATGCGCGGCTGGGTCAACTACTTCAAGCATGCCGTCGCGAAGCACACATTCAGCCACCTTCGGCAGTTCATCTGGTGGCGGATCGTGCAGATGATGCGGACCCGGCATCGCTGGAGGTGGAAGGACGTCCGTCGCTGGCTCACCGACCCCACCGGCCGGTGGAAGCCGATCAGCGCGGACGGGATCGAGATGTTCAACCCCGCCGCGGTGCCGGTCACCCGGTATCGCTACCGGGGCAACAAGATCCCCAACCCCTGGGTGCAGGCTGCCTGAACCAGCCCTACGGCAGAGACCATGGAGAGCCCGTTGCGTGGAGACACGCACGGCGGGTTCGGCGAGCGGCCTGGGGAAACGGACCGAGAGCAATCCCGGCACCGCGCCCCAGGCCGACTCAACTGGCGCAGTGAGTGCGGGCTGATATGGCGTGGGATGCCGGCGGCTTTCGCGATCCGGGCGACCATGCGATAGCAGTCGCGGCGGTCGATCGGCTTGCCGGAGAAGACCGGCCGCAGCACCAAGGGCCCTTCGGCGCGTTCGCCGCGGCATGCCTCGAGGTGATCGGGGAGGTGGAGGCTTGTAGGGTGGCGCGCGATGAACGCCGACGAGCCCGCCCTGTTCGACATGCCGCATGAGCGGCAGCCGGTGGTGTCACCCTCGGGCAGCGTGGGCGGAACCGGGAAACGTGGTCCCGCACCGTCACCGCCGAGATCACCGTCGTCGATGCTGAGGCCCTTCGTGAAGCCGCGCGGGAAGCCCGGGAAAGCGCCGTGAAGGTCGTGCTGCGCGAGCGGACGGGGGACCTAGACGCGGACGCCGAGGACCCGGGTATCGAGGCCGAGGCGCACGCACTCGACACACTGACATGGCTGCTCTGGCCCACAGCCACCATGGAGCCGCCGCACGAGGTCGGCGCCTTCCGCGTCCTCGAGGAAGACATCGAGGTGACACCAGTCTCGGAGGATCACGGCACGCTGACCTGGACTGTCACGGTGAAGCTCACCGACGTCAACGCACTGCGCCGGCTCGCGGCTCAGGCCAACCCAGACCAGGCACCGACGATCCGCGAGAGCCTCGCGCTCGCATGGCAGCTGGCCGCCGACCCGTTTGAGCCACTCCACACGATCCCCGCCCTCACCTGGCGGCCCGGCCCGGTAACGGTGCAGCACCGGCCCCGCAAGCCCTGACCGCGGGTCCACTGGAACCGCGGAGGTCGCTACACCGCCGCTACAGACAGCGCGCCCCGGGGCCGGGACCCGCGTCCGCATGCGGCGGAATGCAGCGGTCCTCAGGTGGTGTGCCATCTCAGGCCCGACGCGAGGTTCCAGCAGAGCTGGGCACAATGGAGCGGTAGCCTGCACGGGGCGGTAGGTTGCCTGCATGTGGGGGGAAATAAGTGCGTTCGCCTTGGGGCTTGCTTCCGGTTTCGCCGTGGCACTTCTGGAACCCGTCAACCGCTGGATGGGGCGTACGGGGCGTCGAGCCTCGAAGGATCGTGGGCTGCAGGTACATGTAGAGAACGTTTCCGTCCACGCGTTGACACTTCACTCGCGGCGCAATGAGGGCTCTTCCCAGATGAGGGTGTAGCGGGCGCGTCGGCGCGTCGGTCCCGGGATAGGGGTCGAGGTCTCCCGAGGATGGAGGTTCCTACGCCGCCATCTGGAAGACCTCGACGTGCCTGACGCTACCGCCCCGGCCGGCTTCGCCCGCCCTGACCTGACCACGTTCTGCCGACTCGACGACTCGGCCTCGTCGTGACCGGCCAGCGCCTCGAACCCGACCGGGCGGTGCTCGCTTGCCGGGTCCTCGAGCCGGACCAGTGGTGTCGCCGCTGCGGCTGCGAGGGACGCCGCGCGACACCGTGATCCGGCGGCTGGCGCACGAGCCGCTCGGGTGGCGGCCGACCACGCTGGTCGTCACGGTGCGTCGCTACCGCTGCACCGGGTGCGGCCACGTGTGGCGCCAAGACACCACCGCGGCGGCCGAGCCGCGGGCGAAGCTCTCGCGCCGCGGGCTGCGGTGGGCGCTGGAAGGCGATCGTCGTGTCAGCACCTGACCGTCGCCCGCGTCGCCGAAGGCGCTCGGCGTCGCGTGGGACACCGCCAACGACGCCGTCCTGGCCGAGGGCAAGCGGGTCCTGATCGACGACGAGCAGCCGGTTCGACGGCGTGCAGGTCGATCGGGGTCGATGAGCACGTCGTGCGCCACGAGGCGCTGTTGTTTCGGATGGAGGTGAGAGACCTACATCGCTTGGCCGTCGTAGCGGTCGGGTGAAGCTGGCGGCAGCCTGACCCGGGGGACGCCGGTGAGGGTGGGAGCAGCCGCGGTGAAGTCAGGGCGGTTCGGTACTACCGGACGGGCCGTGCCTGGTGAGCGAGACGGGAAGGTGTACGCGAGGAACCGGTGTCGTAAAGCCTCTTGATCGTCGACCAGCTCGAACCCGGTGGATCTGGGCTGGATAGCGGTGCGTACCCGGGCCGGGCGGCGTCAGCCAGACGCCGTGTCGGGTCGGGGAACTGTCGGAACGGTTCTATGTGTCGGGTCCGGCAGGTCGTGGTGAAGGTCTACGACGCTCGTGGAGAGATCTGCGGGCGTGGCCACGACGAGGCCGCAGGGGCAAAGCCGGGCACCTCTCCCGTCGACCGAACAACAGTGAACGTGGGAACCATCTGCGACCGGTCCCGTGGCCGCCTTCGGGTGGTTGCTGGATAGATGCGTCGCCTGCCGAAGGGCGTAGGTGGGGCGGAGCCGTCGTAGTACTCCGAGGCCGGGAGAGCCGGTCACAGCGCCGAGCAGGGGGCCATGGGGAAGGACGGCAGCGAGAGGAAGCAACTGATGAGGAACGGAGGGACTGTGATGTCCGAAGAAGCGTCGGTGAACACCGGCGCCGTGTGCTGGCCTGGCCTGAGCCGACCAGGCGTGGTGGGCGGTACGGAGGATGCAGACCAAGTTGCATTGCTGGGCGGCCGGGGAGTCCGACAAGGACGCCGGCCGCCGGTTTGATGATCTGTACAACCTGGTCTGTGACCCGGCGTTCTTGATGGTGGCGTGGGAACGCGTCGCTGGGAACAAGGGGTCGCGGACACCGGGGGTGGACAGGGCCACCGTGGCCCAGATCCGCCACCGGATCGGGGTGGAGGCGTTCTTGTGCGGGGTCCGCGAGCAGTTGAAGGAGCGGACCTTCAGCCCGGTTGAAGTGCGGCAGGTGATGATCCCCAAGGCCAGCGGGAAACTCCGTAGCCTGGGCATCCCGACCGTGGCCGACCGGGTAGTGCAGGCCGCCTTGAAACTGGTGATGGAACCCATCTTCGAGGCGGACTTCGAGCCGTGCTCGTACGGGTTCCGACCGAACCGGCGCGCGCAAGACGCGGTCGCTGAGATCCACCACTTCACGTCAAGGCGTACAAGTGGGTGCTGGAAGCCGACATCGAGGCGTGTTTCGACATGATCGACCACGTCGCCTTGATGGACCGCGTTCGGCACAGGATCGGCGACAAGCGCGTGCTGGGGCTGGTCAAGGCGTTCCTCAAGGCCGGGGTGATGACTACCATCGGCACCCGCGAGGCGACGCACACCGGCACCCCGCAGGGCGGGATCTTGTCCCCGCTGTTGGCGAACATCGCGTTGTCGGCGCTGGATGAACACTTCATGGCGAAGTGGAACCAGCAGATGGCGACCGAGGTGCAACGGCAGGGCCGCCGCAGACGCGGTGAAGCGAACTACCGACTGATCCGGTACGCCGATGACTTCGTCATCGTTCGTCACCGGAGAGGAGGAGCACGCCCAGCAGTTGCGCGAGGAGGTAGCCAGATGTCCTCGCCCCGATGGGGCTGCGGCTGGCGCCGGAGAAGACCCGCGTGGTCCACATCGACCACGGGTTCGACTTCCTCGGCTTCAACATCCGACGGATGCGGAAACGGGGAAGCAACAAGTGGTTCGTGTACACCAAGCCCTCGGCCAAGGCGATCGCCACGGTCAAGGGTCGGGTGAAGGTGATGACCTACAGATCGACCCTGCACCGCGAGCCCGGGTATCTCATCGAGTACCTCGGGCGGGTGCTGCGGGGGTGGGCCAACTACTTCCGACACGGCGTGTCCAAGGCCGTCTTCGCCGGGATCGACTCCTACGCGTGGGAGCGGATCACGGCAACTGGCTGCGGAAGAAGCACCGGATCGGGTGGCCAGAACTCCGGCGCAGGTTCTGCCTGCCCGGGACCTGGAGGCTCGCCGTCGACGGAGTCAGATTCAAGGGCGCGGCCAGCGTCCCTGTTGTCCGGTACCGCTACCGCGGCTACCAGATCCCGACCCCGTGGACACCGACAAGTGAAGCCGCCTGAACAGCAGCCACCTCGTGGAGAGCCCGGTGCGGTGAGAATCGCACGCCGGGTTCGGCGGGCGGTCCGGGGAAACGGACTCGGAGCAATCCGAGCACCGCGCCCCGGGCCGACCCAACTGGCAGCCACACCCGGCGCGGCGACAAGTACGTCACCGTGATCATCGACCTCACCGCGGTCCGTGACGGCACCGGTCCCGCGCGGCTGCTGGACATGGTCGAGGGCCGCTCCAAGCAGGCGTTCAAGACCTGGCTCGCCGAGCGCGACGAGGCCTGGCGCGATGGCGGTCGAGGTCGTCGCGATGGACGGGTTCACCGGCTTCAAGACCGCCGCCGCCGAGGAGCTGCCCGACGCGGTCGCGGTGATGGATCCCTTCCACGTCGTCGCGCCTGGCCGGCGAGGCGCTCGGACGAGTGCCGACGCCGGGTCCAGCAGGCCATCCACGGCCACCGCGGCCGCAAGGGCGACCCGCTCTACGCCGCGCGCCGGACCCTGTCACACCGGCGCCGACCTGCTCACCGACAAGCAGATCGACCGCCTGCGACGCGCTGTTCGCCGGCGACGCAGCATGTCGAGGTCGAGGCGACCTGGGGCATCTACCAGCGGATGATCGCCGCCTACCGGCACGAGGACCGCACGCCACGGCCGCGAGCTGATGGTCAAGCTATCGAGTCGGTCAGCACGGCGTCCCAGACGCCTGGTCGAGCTCACCAAGCTCGGCCGGACCCTGAAGAAGCGCGCCGCCGACGTCTCGCCTACTTCGACCGGCCCGGCACCAGCAACGGACCGACCGAGGCGATCAACGGACGGCTCGAACACTCCGCGGCTCCGCCCTCGGGTTCCGCAACCTCACCAACTACATCGCCAGATCCCTGCTCGAAACCGGAGGCTTCAGGCCCCGACTACACCCTCGATTCGGATGAGCCGCAATGACGCGCTCTTGAGCGCCGGGCTTGTCGCTCGAGTGACTGGACCGATCTATAGTCTTTCGGCGCCCTTACGGGTTTATGAGTCAATAGCCGCGTCCACAGCCCGTACGAAGTCATCGCACCCTCGCCAACGGTGGCGACCGTGGTGGCACCCAGATGCATTCGGTTCGATCCGACCGTGACGCCGATGCGGCCAACCGTTGTGGGTAGCTCGTCTTACCCCGCTGTTGCGCAGTCAGGTTTCCGAGTCCGTGAGCCAGGCAATTGCGGACTTCAATGCTCGCGAATACAATATCCCACCCGGCACGACTCCTGAGAGAGAACCTGTGGTACCCCTCGTACGAGTCGTGCCGCTGCTGCCAGGTACTGCTTGAACCCACTTCGAAGTCCTCGAGCATCTTGGCGACGAGCACATGGCTGCTGTCGACCACGAGACCCATCCGGAACATTGACACGCGTCCACATAGGCCTCGATGACGGAAACCAGGCGAAGCAGCGCTGCCTCCATGAGCCACACACCGGGGTCGGTTGACGCTCCAAGCGCATTGCGTAGGACGCGACCTGGAGGTCGGGCTACGGCTCCCTGGTTGGGAATATCCGCTGCAGCATGGCGGATGAGTCGTATCGCTGCCTCGGTGAGGGCCAGCTTGGGGTCACGGGCCACTCGTCGATCAGTAGCGCGAACAGGGGTGAGCTACCTCGCACTGCCTTGCGTTGTTGCTGAGGGACATTCGCCAGGTTCATTCATGGCCAGCGCGTACCAGGGGGCTAGCGCCTCGGGTTGTGTTCGCAACGCCGTGTCCAAGTACTCCAAACTCGATGTTTCTGGTACTGCAGCGAGGCTCGAGACTCGGTTTCCGCATGCAAGAGGCCCGCAGGGGCCCGCCGGAACTGCGACCGGAGCCATCCCCGCTGTCTTCGAGGAGATCGCGCACTCGCGCGCCACGTACGTCAGCCACGCCCGCTGCCAAACGTTATGTGTGGGTGATCTCTTGACAACGGCATTCCAGACGCGAGCCACCCCATGCCCAGACCGATGGCGAACCACGATGTAATCGCAGAGCTAGGGGGTAAGTTGAGGCACGAAGCGGAAGACCTCCTCCACGTGGCGCAAGCCTGACTTGTCGCCATGGCGGGCGAGAATATTGAAAGCACGCCGAAGTTCGCGGACATCGCCAATCGAGGGATCTGTCAGATCAATCGGACATTTCTGATTCCTCGTTCAGTCTGCTCATCGTTGCTTGAGCTGTATCGACAAGGTCGCCATCGCTAAGGTCGGGATATTCCTCCACCAGACGTCGACCTCCTCCGGATTCACCTCCACGTCGCTATCCCCGACTTCTCCCAGGAAATTGTGCCAGAAGTAGGTGGAGAACCTGACAATGCTTGTCTTGTGGTCACTGAGAATGAGCCCCAACGGGCGTGCCGGCGGAACTCAGGTTCTCCAAGTAGCCTGCTGAGCATTGCCGTAACCATTTGCTGCGATTCGGAAGTCGTCGTTGAACCTCCATACATCGGCCGTCTGCCGAGTAAGGTCACGCTCCAGGACTGGATGTACACCTCCGACAAGGCGTCTGAAGCTGCCAGCAATTGAGGAAGTCCATAAGTCGTGCCCTGTATCTCTCCGAGCAACTCGATGAGTAGCCGAGCCGCTTCCACCTTGCCCGTACGTACTTGCAACTCCTCCAGCAGAACGCCGTGATCGACGTACTGATAAAAGGCGGCGATGTCCGCTTGAACAACGTAGTCAATCGAAGCTTGGGACAGTCGTGCCACCTTGCCATTTGGGAAGGCTCGACTGATCGGGCCGGACACGAAAGCTCGGTATTGGTCCTGGCCCCGCTCAGGCAGGTCAACCCCTTCCAGGATCCAGTCAGTAAGTGCTCTCATCGCGATGCGCTCCGCGATGCCGACCACGGGGACGGGCCGAAAAGCTTGATTTGCCTTCCTCGCGTCGACCACCGCGGACGGGGCGTTCCGCGCGCCGGAGCTCAGGCGATTGGACACCCAGCGCGCGAACGGGCCAGGCGATTGAGCGACATGCCGGCACCAAGGCTCGGGGGGCAGGAGATTGCGCCACGCGACGGCCTCCTTCTCTGCGGCACCGCGAAGGTCCAGCTTGTTCAGTATGGCAGTTGGGACCGCTTGCACCCTCGCAATATCTCATCTGAAACCCCCGCGCGTCAGTAAGAAACCGGTTCTACCTCGGTGAGTGACGCGAACGGTGAATCATGGAACGCTCGGCAGCCGCATTCTGGGCGGCAAGGACGCGGGATGAGCCGAATTCAGACGCCGGCGACGTAGGCGGTGAGGAAGTGGACGCCGTGGCGGTCGAGGTTGCCGCGGGCGACTTCGTAGTGCTCGGTGGTGCGTGGGAGCGAACCGACGGGCCACTTCATCCTCCGGCCGCTCGCCGGCAAGCCGATCGACCGCCGCGACTGCTATCGCATGGTGGCCCGGACCGCCAAGATCGCCGGTGTACCGAGGCACATCAGCCCGCACCGGCTGCGCCAGTTGAGTCGGCCTGGGGCGCGGTGCCGGGATTGCTCTCGGTCCGTTTCCCCAGGCCGCTCGCCGAACCCGCCGTGCGTGTCTCCACGCAACGGGCTCTCCATGGTCTCTGCCGTAGGGCTGGTTCAGGCAGCCTGCACCCAGGGGTTGGGGATCTTGTTGCCCCGGTAGCGATACCGGGTGACCGGCACCGCGGCGGGGTTGAACATCTCGATCCCGTCCGCGCTGATCGGCTTCCACCGGCCGGTGTGGTCGGTGAGCCAGCGACGGACGTCCTTCCACCTCCAGCGATGCCTGGTCCGCATCATCTGCACGATCCGCCACCAGATGAACTGCCGAAGGTGGCTGAACGTGTGCTTCGCGACGGCATGCTTGAAGTAGTTGACCCAGCCGCGCGTGATCTGGTTGATCCGGATCAGCACGGCCCTGAGGTCCTGCTGTGACGTCCTGGGGGTCAGGGCACGGATCTTGTCGCGCACCGACCGGACCGGCCGTTTCGCGACGAAGGTGTAGACGTACCACTTGTTGGTGCCCCTCTTGCGTTTCCACCGGATGTGGAAGCCGAGGAAGTCGAACCCCTCGCTCATGTGCACGACCTGGGTCTTGGCCTGTGACAGGCTCAGCCCGACCGGCGTCAGCACACTCGTGATCTCCTCGCGCAGCGCCGTGACTTGGTCACGGGTGCCGCGGACCAGTACGACGAAATCGTCTGCATAGCGGACGATCCGCCAGACCGGCTCGCCTCGACGCGCGCGGCCACTGCGTCGTGAGTCGGTGGACATCGACCCGCCCGGTTTCCATGGCGCGTGCAGGTGCTCATCGAGCACCGACAACGCGATGTTGGCCAGCAGCGGGGACAAGATGCCCCCTTGCGGCGTGCCGGTGTAGGTGTCCTCGTGGTCGCCGAGTTCGGTGAGGATCCCGGCCTTGAGGAACGCCTTGACCAGCCGCAGCACCCGCTTGTCCTTGACCCGAAGTCGCACCCGGTCCATCAGGGCCGCATGGTCGATCCGGTCAAAGCACGCCTCGATGTCCGCGTCCAGCACCCAGCGGTAGCCCTTGGTGCCGAAGTGGTGGATCTCGGCGATCGCGTCGTGTGCGCGCCGTTCGGGCCGGAACCCGTAGGAGACCGGTTCGAAGTCGGCCTCGAAGATCGGTTCCAGCACCAGCTTCAACGCAGCCTGGACTACCCGGTCGGTCACCGTCGGGATCCCGAGGCGACGAACCCTGCCTGACCCGCCGGGTTTGGGGATCTTGCGTTCCCGCACCGGCTGGGGTCTGAACTGTCCGCTCTTCAACGAAGAACGGAGGTCATCCAGAAACACAGGGACGCCGACTTCCCGTTCGAGCCGGGCGACAGTCCACCCGTCCGAACCGGCCGTCTTGGCCCCGCGGTTGGTCGCGACCCGGTCCCACGCCACGATCAGCGTGGCCGGGTCGTGCACGAGGTTGAACAGGTCGTCGAACCGGCGACCAGGATCGGCCACCGCCCAACGGTGAAGCTTGGCCTGCATCTCCGATACCCGTCGACGGGGACCGACTCGGACCTCCGGGTCGCTCTCGTCAAGGGCGCCACCGTTCGGTGACGCGTCTTTCGGCATTGCAGCCTCCATTCCTTCTCGAAACCACTGCCGCCCTTCCCCATGTGACCGGCTCTCCCGACCTCGAAGTACTACGGCGGCTCCGCCCCACCCCTGACCGCTCGGCCGACGGTGGGCCCAGCCCGAGGCGCCACGCTGGCCGCGTGGCCCTCCGGCAGACCAAGGGTGGTTCCCGTGTTCGCTTGCTGTTCGCTCGGCGGAGGAGGCACCCGACTTGACCCCTGCGACCTCGCCGCGGCTACCCCGCAGCACTTCACCGCGGCCTCCCCATCGCCGTTAGCGAAAGCCCAGGGAGTTCCCGGTCAGCGGCCACCGGCATCGGGTGCCCGTCGACCAGGTGCGCGTCGCTCCCGGCCCAGATCCGCCAGGTTCGAGCCGGTAAGTGATTGAGGGGCGTAAACGCCGGTTCCTCGCGTATGCCTTTCCGCCACGCACGCCGGACCCGCGCCATCTGGCGGTGCTGGTACGTCCCGGCTTCGTCAGGGCCGCTTGCCACCCGATCCCGGCACCTCCCGGGTCAGGCTGCCCTCAGCTACGCAGTCCTGCTGCGACAGAACCACGGTGCAGGTCTCTCACCTCCACTCGATCAACAAGCGCCTCACGGCGCACCGCCGCCATCACCAACGCCCTCGACGCCGGCGTTCCCTACGCGACGCCCAGATCCTCGCCCGGCACGCTGACTCGCCCCGGCACGCCTCGAGAACGCGCAGCACCGGCACGGTCAGCGGCGTGGTTGCGGGGTTGTTGCCCTTGCCGACCAGGTGGAGCACCCGGTGGCCGCGCAGGGTCTCGGCTTAGTCTTCGATCGCGCACCGCGGCGGCTTCGGAGGCGCGCACCTGAAGTGACACTCTCCGCTGCAAACGGCTTCGCATGCGACTTGGTCTTCGATACTAACTGGCATCCTCTGTTGCGTCCGGCAACAAGTACTCAAGGACAATGACAGACACCGTGTTGGACCGGTTACCGACACAGTCGGACGTGCGCTTCCTGGCCGGTTCCATATGCGGAACTTCACGCTGCAGGGTGCGAATGACGTTGATTGTAAGGCGCCAGCAATCGCCCCAAGCTTTCACTGAATCCCAGTTCGATTCATACTGGGCGGACTTGTGAATCCTAACCACCCCGGCCGCTTGCACAAAGTCGTCGCGAAAACTCTCGAGCTCCTTCATTGCATCTTCATCAGTAAGCGAGCCGACCAATCTCTCGAGTGCAGATTGAACGGCCTTCAAAGCAGGCTCGAGACTGCTGTTACTATTTTCGAGCATGAGCTAGGCGTTGCGCAAACTCGACTGAGGGTCTCAAGGCTTGTCCTCAGGGAGGGTTCCTGCGCTGCGCGATCCGCCGGCATGCGGTTCCTTAGCCTCGAAAGCTCTCACGCAATGCCATGCTCAGGCCCACGGCACGGTTGTAGGCGGACCGCCGACAAGCCATGGATGAACTTCGATCGATCGCCTCGTTCAATGCGGAACAAAACGCAACGCAAGGCTTTCTACCTCCGGCAGATAGCCCGACAAATGCTGGCTCTCAAGGCCAGCGAGGAGGGCTCGCAAATGCTGCGTGTGGATCGCCACCGTTCCGAACATGTGCTTGTCAAACGGAAGGCGCGACAACTCATCGAGTACCTCACTGAGCGGGTGTGCGGTACTGTACGACGCGCCGCGGGAGTCATCCTGCTCACGCGGCGCATCTCAATCGGCGAGCGGTTCGGGGCGCGCCAAATATCGAACGTTAGAGCGCCCAGCATCGCCAGCCTGGCTTTCGGGGCCTTCGGGTTCTTCGAAGGCTTCTTGCTCGCCTTCCCGGCAGCAAGGTTGGTCGCGCATCGCAGAAAACAGCTCAAGGAGCTCGTCCCTCGCGGCATTGGTTGACGCGTTTGCTAGCGCAAGTTCGACGACATGTATGAACTTACCTCGCCGTGCCGCCGTCTCTAGCATTGTGGGCCAAAACTGTTCGCGGATCCTCGGAGATCAAGAGCGGGGCGCGGTAACGCGCCAAGGAGGATGATGCGCGCTGATGGCTCGTCAGGAAAGCACCAAGCGAGAATCTCGGCGGTCCGACGAAAGGCGTATTCCTTCAAGCACGTCGAACAGTAAAACTGAAACATATCGTCATCAATGTCTCGGTTACGAGCATCGACCGTGAAAGCCACATCCTTGTCGCGCAAGCCCTCGGCAACGATTCGGATAGGCACCCCCACATTGACCACTGTTTCACGACCCTCAATGTCCATCGTGCTGGAACCGCGGTGTAATCCAATCACCTGCCATGCCTCCGTGCATATCGGGCTACCGGATGAACCACCTTCGGTGTCGGTCAGGTCGTCGAACGAATCTTCTTGGATGCCCACCACGGAGTTGTGTTTGAGTCCAACCTGCTTGACCATCCCGTTTGGGTGTTGAATGATGCATGCTCCGTCACCTCGGTGAAATCCAATATCAACCGCTAGGGGAACTGTTGGAAACTCGTCCGGAATAACCGGGCTTTTGGTAATTATCACTGCCCAGTCGAGGACCGGATCACCCGCGATTAGCCGAGGCTCGAGGTCAAGGATCACGGGAACCTTGAGCTGCCCGTCGAGCGATTGTTCGTAAGCAAACCAGGCTTGAACTCGCTGCGCGGCGGTCCAATCGCGCCGATACGGGTCATGCCAAAACAGCACGTGATGGTTTGTCAGTATGGTGTCCCGTGCGATCAGGAAGCCAGTGGCTGTATAGTTACCATCACCGAGCCTCACAATCAAGCGGCACACCGCGGGTGCGACTTCAATGCCTCCTTAAGGAATGAAACATGCAGGAGTGTGAGTTCGTTGCCAGTTTGGCGTTCGAGAGACAAAGGCGGAAAGTGGAGCCGGGGAATGGCATGGCAGCCGACGCCCCCGGGTCGACCGGCGGGTTGTCTCCGAGCAGCTCTTCGATGCGTGGCCATGCAGCTCGAACGTTCTCGTCCGCGAGAATGACGTCGAACAGTTGTCGGAGTTGGGCTCGACGAGCGGTTAGGTCCATGATGTCGTGCCACAGATGCTCGGACGATACGCCCAGGGTCACCGAGCGCAGTGGAATTCCCGCCTCGTCCAGCACACGCCGCGTATCTGCCTCCCGCCAGTACAGGTCGGCTAGAGTTCGTACCAAGTTTCGAGCGTGCAGCTTCTCGAAGGGAAATGCCTTCGCGTCCAAGAAGGACGACATCGCTTCGCTCCTGTCCACAGGTGACTGCTTCAAGGCTTGCGTGGCTTCTGGCCGTTGTCTAGTGCGCCGCCCATCCGAAGGAGCGGTCAGCGCTTGGCCGGAGGGTGACAGAGGCCCTTACGGTCACGGCGACAGCCCGCAAAGGCGGCTTTCTCGACCGAACCCAGGCGGGCCACTCGTCGACCGCACCTCCTCGGCAAGCGCGCGGTCGACTGACTCTTGCATCTCCTCCTGGCGCCCCGGACTGTGCGTACGTCTCATCCTTCGCCTCGAGCGGAGCCGTCATCCAGCAACAGTCCAGTCATCAACCGATGATCTGAGGCGTGCCGTCGGAACTCCTCAATACTCCGTTACAGGAGGTCATTTGGTGCGACTGCCTAAACTGCGGAATCTGCCGACGGTCACTGGGTCATTCTGGGCGGTATGACGCCGGTTTCAACACATCGCTCGGGCTCCGGTTCCAACACACCATTCGGGCTCGCGTCACACCCGAGGTTGACAGCGAGACCCCTCACCTTGGACCGACGGAAACCCGCAATGCGCCAGTGCGTCCTTCGGGTCAAACGTCGCCGGAAGGCTATGGGCGAGATCCTGCTTCTAGGTCGAGTTGGTACACCGGGTGTCACCGGATAGTCAGCACAATCGCACCGGAAGTCATCCGGGATCCGGCGAGCCCCGGGGGTAGAGTTGCCGCCATCAGATCACCCGACTTCGGGTGTCTGCGCAGGTCAAGGGTGTTTCTCCTAAGAGCGGCCAGATGGGACGAGACGTCGAGCGGGGGGTCGCACCCATTGAGCAGGTCTGGGGGTTCGAATCCCCTCAGCTCCACCAAACCCGCTGGTCAGGCCATGGCCGCCGCCGTCTTCATCTAGGAGGACGGAGTGCACCGCGCTGCGTCACGACGCCATCGCTCGCAACCCCGTCGAAGGCACGCCGCACGCGATCGAGATCGTGGGCGGCGAGGAACACCCTCCGGCTCACCCGGCTGGACTCCCATCCACGCAAACGGCGCCCACCGTGCCGGCCACTCGGCCATCCGAAGATGCGACGACCTCCGGAGGTACCGTGAGCCCGGAACCCATGGGCTCGGCGGCTGCGCCGCGACACCACTGGCCAGGGAGACGTTGTGAGGACCGACAAGTCCGGACGAACCAGCGCCGGCATCCTGCTATGGCGTCGCCGCGACGGCCGCCTCGAGGTGCTCCTTGCTCACATGGGCGGGCCGTACTGGGTGAACAAGGATCTGGGCCACTGGACGATCGTCAAGGGCGAGGTCGAGGAGGGAGAGGAGCTGGTCGCGGTCGCTCACCGGGAGTTCGCCGAGGAGACCGGGCACACGCTGCCGGACGTCCCGCTCACCGAGCTCGGCCAGATCCGGCAGAAGTCGGGCAAGCTCGTCCTGGCATGGGCGGCCCAGGGCGACGTGGACACCACGACCGCGGTGAGCAACACCTTCGAGATGGAGTGGCCGCCCGGATCCGGGCGCGTCGGGTCCTTCCCGGAGATCGACCGCGTCGAGTGGTTCGACCTCGCCACAGCGCGTCGCAAGCTCAAGGCGGCGCAGGTTCCGTTCCTGGACAGACTCGAGGCCGCCCTCGCTGGTCAGGAGTAGCGCTTGGCGCCCCTGTCCACCTTCTCGGCGCCCAGCTGTTCTGCACCCGCCAGCGACGTGGCCGTGCGTCGTCCCCCTCGCCGACGATTTCGAACCCGGTCAACAGCATCGCGTGGTCGTCGCGGTCGCGCCGTCGCGCAGCCCGTCGCCGCCTGCCGGAGCGCGGCGTCCAGGTCGCTGGACAACGACCGCTGCGCCGAGACCGCCACCGCGCAGTCCAGGGCGACCTCGTCGGCCTGGTTCCGAGTCAGCGCGTCCTGCAGGGCCCGGTGTCACGGATCCGCCGCGATCTCCGTGGCGAACCGCTGCAGCTGATCGGGGTGAGCTCTCGCGTGGTGGCCGTGACCGGCAACGCCAACTTGGCGCGGTCCCGTCTGCGGGATCAGGTGGCGCGGTGCCCGGCTCGCGACAGGGAGAGGAGGCAAGCGGTCCGGCTCACCCATTGACAGGGGGGCGGACCAGTGGCAACTTCCGAGATTGCGACTCGAGGCGGGAGAACCGGCATGTCCACATCACGACCTCCATCGGCCACGCAGGCGGTGAGCGCCCCGATCAGTCGGCGCACCCTTCTCAAGGGAGCGGCCATCCTCGGTGCGGCCGGTGCGGCAGCGCCGCTGATGCCGGCGCCGCGGGCATGGGGGGCACCGAGCGCCGCGTCCACCCCCATCGACCACATCATCATCAGCTGCCAGGAGAACCGGTCCTTCGACCACTACTTCGGGTTCGCGCCGTTCGTCGGCGGGTACGGCGTACCGGACGGCTACACGCAGCCGGACGGCGCGGGGGGCAGCG
Source organism: uncultured Actinomycetota bacterium (assembly GCA_963811365.1). Classification (GTDB taxonomy): domain Bacteria; phylum Actinomycetota; class Actinomycetes; order Propionibacteriales; family Nocardioidaceae; genus CAWEQW01. The sequence goes on from CAWEQW010000007.1 coordinate 47,862, forward strand.
TCGCGCCGTACCACTTCACGAGTCTCAGCACACCGGACATCGGGCACTCGTGGACCGCGATGCACGACGAGTACCACCTCGGCGACATGGACGGGTTCTACACGACAGCCGGGACGAATGCCCTCGGTTACTACACCGCCGGGGACCTGCCGTTCTACTACAGCCTGTTCGACGAGTTCACGTTGTGCGTGAACTACTTCTGCTCCCAGCTCGGCCCGACCTGGCCGAACCGCTTCTACCTGGCAGCCGGCACATCCGGCGGTATCACCACCAACGGGGTCTGGGGGTACAGCGTGTTCGACTACCCCATGATCCTGGACCTTCTGGACGCCTTCGGCATCACCTGGAAGGTCTACAACGCCAGCTGGGACAGCGTGCCGTACGGGAACACCGACAACGTCTTCGTCTTCTGGAAGAAGTACGCCCACGACATGCGGACGCGAGGCAGCAAGGGTGCCTACCTCAACGACCTGCGCCGCGGCCGCCTTCCCCAGGTGTCGTTCATCGTCCCCAGCTACGCGCGAGGATGGGACGAGCACCCTCCAGCCGACATCTCCGTGGGGATGGCCCTCCAGGAGGAGCTCATCACGGCGCTGCGCGAGTCCTCGTCCTGGGACACGTCGGCGTACATCCTCACCTACGACGAGTCGGGGGGGTACTTCGACCATCAGCGGCCGCAGCAGCTGGACGCGTTCGGCCTGGGGTTCCGGGTGCCGACCTGGGTGATCTCTCCGTTCGCGAAGAAGTCGCACCTCGAACCGACCCTGTACGAGCACACGTCGACCCTGAAGCTGATCGAGAGCGTGTTCGGGCTTCCCACGCTGGCGTCGGTCAACCACCGGTTCGACACGGCGACGCCGGTCGGGCCCAACTACCAGGCCGCCACCGGTCAGGTCGGGCCGCCGGCTCCGCCACGAGACGGGCTGGCATCGGTCGGCAACCTGATGGAGTGCTTCGACTTCTGATGTTCTGCCTGGTGGACGCCTCCGGACAGGATCCATGTCTCGGCGGCCTGGCTGTGGTGGACGCGACCCGGATGGGAGCGTGCCTGTTCCAGGCAGACACCTCCCCTCGAGCGCGGGCGACTCGCCCCGCCGGCCATGGCGCCAGGTAGCCGGCCGGCAGCCGGAGCCGAGGCTCCGTCCCGTCGGCCAGGGTCACCGAGATGGCCTCGTCCTCGACGACACCGTCGTGGATGCCGGCGACCAGCCGACCCGCCAGCACAGTGAAGGAAGGTTCTCCGTGGACGACGCACGTCTCGGTCGGGTCCTGGTAGTAGCGCGGCAACGGCCGGATCCGGGCCCGACCGCTCGGGAAGCACCTCCACGGGGCGCTCGTGGAAGGAGCGACGCCGCCGCCACGAGATCGAGGTCGTGACGATGCTGCGCCGGGAGTAGGCCTCGAGGTCGTCGCGGTCGCGGAGCCCGGGCCACGCCGTCAGCGTCTTCACCAGTGCTTCCTGGAGCAGGTCCTCGGCGAGCTGATGGTCGCCGACCATCAGGTACGCGGTCCGGAACAGCGACGCGGCGCGCGCTTCGGCGAACTCCGTGAAGGCGGCGAGGTCGCCGGTGTCGCGCCTGTCGGCTCCTCGCCGCCCCCGACCATGACGACCACGGTCCTTCTACTCTCTACACGCTCCCATGAGGCCAGAAGGCTCGGATGGTCCGGCCTTCCGAGCGGCACGCTCCCTGGCGCCCAAGGAGCCGAAGGCACCCTCTTGGTGTGGTGATGTCTGCTGCGGGGCGACAATGCGTGATGGACATCGGCGTGCACCTGCCCCAGGTCGACCTCAACGGTGAGGGCCTTTCGTGGGGGCGCCTGGTCGGGGCGGTCCGGGCGGCGCGCTCCGCCGGCTACGCCGCGGTGTCGGCCAACGACCACCTCCACTTCTCGCGGCCCTGGCTGGACGGCCTGACCGCCCTGACGGCCATCGTGGGAGAGTCGGACCCCCTCGAGCTCGCCACGACGGTGGCGCTGCCCGTCGTTCGGGGTCCGCTGCCGCTGGCGAAGGCGCTGGCAGCGCTGGACGTTCTCTCCGGGGGGCGGGTCGTCGCCGGGGTGGGCGGTGGCTCGTCGGCGGCCGACCTCGCGGCGGTAGACGTTCGCGTCGAGGATCGGTGGCGCCGTTTCGACCACGACGTCGTCCTGCTGCATGACGTCCTCCACGGTGAGCACGGTCCCGGTGGGCGGCTTGAACCGGGCCCGGTCCGGCCCGAGGGCATCCCCCTTTGGCTTGCGAGCTGGGGCTCGCCTGCGGGGCTGCGCAGGGTTGCCCGTCTCGGGGACGGCTGGCTCGCGTCGGCGTACCACACGGACCCCGGGAGGTTCCGCGCCGGCCGGGCGCTTCTGGGCGCCTCGCTGGCGAGCGCCGGACGCGCCGAGCTCCCGACGGCGCTGGCGACGATGTGGACGTGGGTCACCGAGGATCGCGAGGAGGCCGACCGGGTCGTGCGTAAGGTGCTCTCGCCCATGTTGTCCGCCGAACCTGCCGCGCTGCTGGCGCGGGTGTGCGTCGGCCCGGCCGGACACTGCGCCGAGCTGCTGGCCGCCTATGCCGAGGCCGGATGCGACCGGGTGTACCTGTGGCCCGTGGGTGAGGAGCCGCGGCAGCTGCGCCTCGTCGCCGAGGAGGTGCTGCCCCGCATCAGCGGGTGACACCTGGGGGCGCGCCCGTCCGCAACCGCCGGGTGCTTGTGACGAGGGCGTCGACCATGACCTGGCCGGCGGGTGCCGGGAACGCGTCGTCGGGGCGAACGGCCACCACCCGCCGCGAGGGGACACCGCTGCGGACCCGGACCACCGCGGTTCCGGTCAGCGGCGCGGCCACGGCGAGCCCCGGGACCAGCGCCACCCCAAGACCCGCCGCGACGAACGCCTGCACGGCGACGTAGTCGTCGGAGGCGAAGTGGACCTCGGGGTCGAACCCGGCGGCGCGGCAGCTCTGCCGCACGATCCGGAACCACGCACTGCCGGGCAGCCCGCCGATCCAGGGCTGGCCGGCCAGCACCGTGAGGTCGGCGACCGGGTGGGCGCTCAGCGGGTGTCCCTCGGGCAGGACCAGCCGGAACTCGTCGTCGAAGAGGACCACCCGTCGAAGCGGGCGGCCGTCGCGCACGGGGAGGCCGGGATGCTCGTAGAGCAGAGCGACGTCGAGCTCCCCGTCCTCGAGCCGGGGCAGCAGTCGCTGGAGATGGTCGTCGACGATCGTCAGGCGCGCGGCGGGCAGAGCGCGCCGGAAGCCGGCCAGCGCCTGCGGCACGAACGTGGCCAACGCCGAGGGGAAGCTGCCGAAGCGCAGCCTTGCGGCTCGTCGCCCCCCGATCTCCGCCAGCTCCTGCTCCGCACTGTCGAGACGCGCCAGCGCGGCCCGGCCGTGCCGGGCCACCGCGTGGCCGGCCTCAGTCAGTCCGGCCGGACGGCTCCCGCGCTCGACCAGGGCCTGCCCCACCCGCGACTCCAGCACTGCGACGTGCTGGCTTACCGCCGACTGGCTCACACCGAGTGCCCGGGCGGCGCCCGAGAACGAGCCGTGGACGTCGATCTCGCACAGCGCCCGGACGGCTTTCACGTGTTCTATCAGCATGGCTTATGAAGCATGAGGTTCATCCATTGAGGCTAATCCGTCTATCGGCCTAGCGTCCATGGTCCGGCGCCTGTGCCGGCCAACCCGAGAGGCCTGTCCCATGACCGTCGATCAGCGTTCCACCGCCCAGCCGACCGACCCACCCATCGACGGCGACCGTCTGATGTCCTTCGTGTTCCGCGCCGTCGACGAGGTCGGCGCCACCCTGAACGCCGCCCTGGTCGTGCTCGGCGACCGGTTGGGCTGGTATCGCGCCCTTGCTGCCGGACCTCTGACTCCTGCCGAGCTCGCCGCCGAGACCGGCACCGACGAGCACTACACCCGCGAGTGGCTCAACGCACAGGCCGCTGGATCCTTCGTGGAGTACGACGCCGGCACGGGCCGCTACCTGCTTCCGCCCGAGCACGCGGTGGCCCTCACCGACGAGTCGAGCCCGGCGTTCCTGCCCGGCCTGTTCCAGATCGCCGTCGGGACCGTCGCCGACGCCGACCGGATCGCGAACGCCGCGCGGCTCGGTGCCGGTGTGGGCTGGCACGAGCACAACACCGACGTCCACCACGGCTGCGAGCGGTTCTTCCGGCCCGGTTACCACGCGCACCTGGTACAGGAGTGGCTGCCAGCCGTCGGCGCAGTGGACAAGCTCAGGACAGGGGCGCGGGTGGCCGACGTGGGATGCGGCCACGGTGCGTCCACCGTGCTGATGGCCCAGGCGTTCCCCGCGTCGACCTTCGTCGGGTTCGACTACCACGCGGACTCGATCGAGGTCGCCCGCCAACGCGCCGTCGATGCCGGCGTCGCCGATCGGGTGAGGTTCGAGACCGCGACGGCGCAGACCTTCACCGGCACGGGATACGCCCTCGTCACCACCTTCGACGCGCTGCACGACATGGGCGACCCGGTCGGCGCGGCGCGCCACGTGCGCGACGCCCTGGCCGACGACGGCACCTGGATGGTGGTGGAGCCGATGGCCGGCGACCGCGTCGAGGACAACCTCAACCCGGTCGGCCGCGCCTTCTACGGCTTCTCGACACTGCTGTGCACCCCGGCCTCGCTCTCCCAGGAGGTTGGGCTGGCCCTCGGTACCCAAGCCGGGCCGGCACGGATCCGCGAGGTCGTCGCTGAGGCGGGGTTCACCCGGTTCCGCTCCGCCGCGGAGACCCCGTTCAACCGGGTGCTGGAAGTCCGTCGCTAGCCCGACGGTCGCCGCACCACCAGGCCAGTGCCGGGCGGCCGGTGCTGCGGGGGTTCCCCCGTCGGATGCCCGGGTCGACACTGCGGTCCGTCCGGCCGCTCTCGGACCCGCAGCGGGCACGCCACCGGTTTGTCGGCGATCACCCTCCGCGCCCCAGGCCTGCCTCGCGCGCCTTCACGATCGCCTCAGCGCGGTGGGCGACCTGGAGCTTGCCGAGGATCGCGGTGACGTTGTTGGCGACGGTCTTGGGGGAGAGGAAGAGCCGGGCCCCGATATCGGAGTTGGTGAGGCCGGCGGCCACGCCGTCGAGGATCTCGCGCTCCCGGTCGGTCAGCTCCGGGAACGGCGCGTCACGCCGTCCGGTGCTGGCGAACCACACCTGCAGCCGCCGGGCCAGGGCGGCTCCGAAGACCGCCTGGCCGGCCGTGGCGGCACGGACGGCGGCGACGATGTCGGCGCCGTCCGCGCCCTTGAGGAGGTAGCCGGCCGCCCCGGCTGCGACGGCTGCGAACACGGTGTCGTCGTCGTCGAACATGGTGAGCACCAGCACCGCCGTACCGGGCGCAACGCGGCGTACCTCGCGGGTGGCGTCGAGGCCGTGCAGGCCGGGCATCTGGAGGTCCATCAGTACGACGTCCGGTCGGTGTTCGACGCACAGCCGGACCGCCGCCCTGCCGTCGTCCGCCTCGGCGACCACCTCGATGTCGTCGGTGGCGTCGAGCACGGCGCGCAGCCCCTGACGCACCAGCGGGTGGTCGTCGGCGAGCACGATCGTGGTCATCGCCAACCTCCTCGTGGGTAGCGGGCCCGGAGCCGGCCGCCGTGCGCGGCCGGGCCGGCCTCGAGGGTGCCGCCGAGCTCCTCGGCGCGCTCGCGCATCCCGAGGAGCCCGACGTCGGGGGTCCAGCCGGTCCGGGCGGTGCCGTCGTCGGTGACCGTGACGGTGAGGCCGTCGGTGTCATCGACCACGTCGACCGTGACGTTCCGGGCGTCGCTGTGGCGGGCGACGTTGGTGACCGCCTCGACCGCCGTACGGAAAGCCGCCACCTCGACCGCAGCCGGCAGCGTCAGCTGCTCGGGGACCCGGAGGTCCAGGGACGAGGCCGGCGTCCGAGGTGAGGCCGTCGAGGTGGAGCTTCAGGGCGCCGGGCAGGCCGAGCTCGTCGAGCGCGGGCGGCCGCAGCCCCTCGACGAGCTGGCGCAGGCCCGTGATGACCTCCGCGGACGCCGCCTTGGCGTTGCCGAGGTAGGTCGCGGTCTTCTCCTCCGACCGGCTCAGCTGCGCGGCGGCTGCGTCGAGGTTGAGGCCGAGACCGGTCAGCAGCGGACCGAGCCCGTCGTGCAGGTCGCGGCGCAACCGCCGCCGCTCCTCCTCCCGGGCGGTGACGAGCCGCTGCCGGGCCGCGAGCAGGTCTACGGTGAGCACCTCGGCCCGCACCGACCCGCCGACCAGCTGCGCGATCGTTGCGAGGACCTGCCGGTCCGCCCCGGCGATCGAGGCGAACCCGTGGCGGGGTGCGGCGACCAGGTCGCCGACGTACTCGCCGTCCAGCACCAGGGGCCAGGTCTCGACGGTGCTGGTCGCCTCGCCGGCGGCCGCCAACACCCGGTCGCCATGCCGGACCGCGACGTACGGGAGCCGCAGCATCTCGGCGGCGGCGCGCACCGTGTTCTCCACGACCGTGGTCGGGGAGGCGAACGAGGCGGCGGCCGAGCGCCGGATGATCGAGTCGATGGCCCACAGGTCGTAGCGGAGCACGGGCACGGCCAGGGTCGCCACGAAGAGCAGTGGCCATACGTCGAACAAGGCGTCCGGGAGCACCTCGGCCACTGCGAACGGGAACAGCGCCAGCGCTGCGACCACCCCCACCGCCCGCCATCGCAGCTGCAGCCGCTCCACGCCGGCGGACCTCCAGTAGCGCACGACGACGCCGATGCCCGCGACCGCCCCGAGCAGGATGAGGACGGGTACGGCGACCATGGTCGCATTGCCGATCGCGGTCAGTGGCGTGCCGTCGACCCATCGGCTGGCTCCGTCCGGTGCGCCGTCGGGATACACGGCGCGGACGCTGGAGTCGCCGATCACGCCGCCAACCACGGCGAGCACTATCCCGCCCGCGATCGTACGGTCGAGGACACGCCCCCATCGGCCGGTCGGGGAGCCCGACGGGAACCGGACGTTGACCAGGCCCTCCAAGGCCGCTGGTACGAACATCAGGCTACCGGCGGACACACCCCACAGTGCCAGCTGGCCGCCGCGCCCGTGCTCGAGGGCGACGACCGCCGGGCCGCCGAGCGCGATCGCGGTCACCAGCGACATCGCGGCCAGGGCGAGCAGCCACCCGAACGGCAGGTCCGGGCGCCGCGCGAGCAGCACGGCGCCCACCACGCCGTAAGGGAGGATCTGGCAGGCCATGTAGACGAGCTCGCCGGCGTCGAGGTACTGGGTCCCGGCGTAGGAGCGTGCGGCGAGCAGGGTCCCAGCCGCGCCCGCGATGCTCAGCACGAGCACCACCACCGCCACGGCGGAGGCATGGCGGGTGGCGAGGTGGCGGAGCTCGGCGATCACGGTGCTTCGAGGATCTCGCCGTACGCCGCCTCCGGCAATCGGTTCGGGTCCCGCGGTGCCGGGAACCGGCTCCCGAGCGATCGGGACGAGCGAGCCCGCGCGGGTGAGCGACGGCTCTGGGGCCGGGATGCGGTAGGGCCGACAGTCGTGGTGTCCGAATCCCTACCGAAGGAGACACCATGCAGATCGTGAAGTGGGCCGCCGTCGCGGTCACCGCGCTGTTCGCCCTGATGAACCTCGGCACCGTCCCCGACGGCGACATCGACACCGCCTGGCGGGTGTTCGGTGCCGTCATGGCCATCGCCGGCGTCGTCGCCGCGATCGCGTTCGCCGCCAACCAGACGTGGGGCCGCGCCGCCATCATCGTGGTCGGCGGCATCAACGTGGTCGCGGCCGTGATCGGCCTGTTCGCCGGCGAGGCCGGCACCGCCATCGGCATCGTCGTCGGCGGGCTCGGCGTCGTCCTGGGCGCGCTGTCCGGCACCGGGACCCGGCAGACGGCCAGGGCCTGAGTCATGAACGCCAAAGCCCGGGCCGTGGTCACGTCCGCCTTCGCTCTCGTCCTCGCTGCCGCGCCGTCGGCCTCGGCCGACCCGGTCAACCAGAACACGTTCCTGCTGGACCTCACCTGCTCCGACGGCCAGGTCTACCTCGTGACGGTCTCGAGCCCGGACGCCGAGCAGCCGGCGGTGCACCTGGTCGACAGCACGTCGGTGCTCGTCCCGACCACCTTCGCCTGGCACGTCTTGGTTACCGACGCCTCCGGCGACGTGCTCGACGAGTCCACGTCCGGCCCGGAAGCGGTGCACGGCAGGTCGGTGGACCGGCTCGACACCATCGAATGCACATTCGCGCAGTTCGCCCACCACGACTGGGCCGATGTCGGCCCGGTGACCATCGAGGTCGACGGGACCGTCCGGGCCTACCGCCCCCGCTGAGCCGTCCTTGCGGTGCGGAGCGCACCTGGCGCTCCGCACCGCAGCGCGGACGGACCGCGCTCAGGCCTCGCCGAGGTGGCCGGGAACCGCGGATTCGACAGGTCCGCGGGCCAATCACGGCGTACCTGCGCAGCTACGGGCCGGCCACGTTCGACCACCTCGACTACGACGGCGTACGTCGTTCTGGAGGACGTCGACTCGCTCGACGCGGCGCGACAAGATGCATCCATGTCCCTGCCCACTCCCACCCTGTCCACCGCTCGGCTGCGACTGCGTCCCTTCACCGAAGCGGACGCGGACGCCCTCTTCGAGCTGCACAGCAGCGCCTACGCGCTGCGCTATTGGGACGCGCCGCCGTGGAGCGAACCTGCGCGCGCCGGACGCTTCATCGCGGCCTGCCGGCAGATGGCGGACGAGGGCACCGGGGCGCGGCTGGCCATCGACCGGGTCCCAGAGGGGGCCTTCATCGGCTGGTGCAGCCTGACCCGGTGGAACCCGGACCATCGCAGGGCGTCGATGGGCTACTGCCTCGAGCGTGCGGCATGGGGTCACGGCTACGCGACGGAGGCCGCGCACGCCTTGCTGCAGTGGGCGTTCGACTCGCTGGACCTCAACCGGGTCCAGGCCGAGACCGACACGCGCAACGCCGCATCCGCCCGGGTCCTGGAGAAGCTCGGGTTCGCGCACGAAGGGACCTTGCGGGAGGACTGCGTCGTGAACGGCGAGGTGTCGGACTCGTGGGTCTTCGGTCTGCTCCGCCGCGAGTGGCGGCCGTCGTCCGGGACGGTTCCGGCCGGATGAGCCCTCCTCGCCCGTCGGGCCGCGCTCGGCAACCTCTGCGTCGATGCGGCTTGCGAGACGTCGTCTGAGTCGCCGAGAAGGCTGGCGGCTCATACGATCACGACCATGAAGATCCTCGAGGGCGCCGGAACCTACGTTGCGACCACGGGCCCGCATTGGGAGGAGCACCTTGAGGTGCCCGACCTGAGCTGCGGCACCTACTCGCTGCCCGCGGGTGGTTCGGACCCCCAGTCACCGCATACGGAGGACGAGATCTACCTCGTCAGTCGCGGAACGGCCACGCTGTGGACTCCCGGCGGGGCGGTGAAGATGGGACCTGGCGACGTAGCGTTCGTCCCTGCCGGCGAAGAGCACCGCTTCGTCGATGTCCGTGAGGACTTCGCGGTGGTCGTCGTCTTCGGACCGGCGGAGAACTCGCGGGCCCAGGAGGGTCCGAGCATCAGCTGATCGGCTCGGCTGCGGAAGGTGTGTCCGGGGCCCGGTCGTTCCGCTGTCGCTACAGCACTCCCGGCCGGGGCTGGTCGTCGTAGGTCATGCCGGCGCCGATCCGGGCGATCTCGGCGAGTGCCTCGTCGAGGGATCCGTAGAAGTGGTCCTTGTCCAGGGTGTCGAGCAGGCCGTAGCGAAGGATGAGGTCGCGAAGTCGGCTGCGGAGCTCCACGAAGGCGAGGTGCACGCCGCGCTCGTTGAACCGGGTGTCGGCCTGCTCCAGCAAGGCGGCGGCGGTGACGTCGATGTCGGTGACGGCCTCGCACTGCAGCACTATCCATCGGTCGCCACGTTGTCTGACGAGGCTCTCGACCTGCTCCCGGAACATCCCGGCGTTGGCGAAGAACAGGGGTGCCTCCCACCGGAAGACCAGGATGCGGGGCGTCTGCTGCGCCTCGGCGTCGGTCGTGATGGCGTGCCAGGTGCCGTCGGGGCTACGGCCGAGGACCGCGCCGTGCGGCCACCAGCTGCGCCGGAAGAACAGCAGGATGGAGAGCGCGATCGCGATGAGGATGCCTTGGAGTACGCCGAAGAAGACGACCCCGAGGGTAGCGACCAGGGACAGCAGCAGCGCCACCACGGTGCCGGCGCCGACCAGCCCGGTGACCTGGCTCTTGGCCCCGGACTGCTCGGCGACCGCCGTTCTGGAGCCGCTGGTGGAGACGGCGAACCCCTGGAAGATGCCGGAGGCCAGGTTCGCGGTGCCGAGGCCGATCATCTCCTGGTCGGGGCGCACCTCGTCACCGCGTCGGGCCGCGAAGCTGGTCGACGTGGCGATGGTGTCAGTCAGGGAGAATGATGTCGGCGAGGATCAGCGGCGACACCGAGGAGTCCGGACCGAGGACAAGGATGCGGGACGGGCCCATCAGCGCGTAGCCGACGAGGCACGCCACCGTCGTGTACAGGCCGGTGACCGCGGGGAGGCCGGCGAGCTCGGCGTAGCCATGCCCTGCGGGACCAGGATGGCCGCCAGGACGAGTCCGGCGAGCAGGTCATACCGCAGCCAGGCCGGGCGGTAGGTCTGCAGGAGCCTGATTCCGGGGTCGGATCTGGCCAGCCGGCTGTCCTGCCGGGCCGCGGGCGCGGTGCCAGTCATCGTGGGGTCAACCCCGTCGTGGCCGAGATGGCCTCTCTGGGGGCCGCTTTCAGGGTGGCGCGTCCACTGGCCGTCGCGACCCCGTCAGGGCGGTCGTCGCGCGCCCGAGGCGCCGAGTCACCGGACACGCCGGCTACCCGCTCTCGGTGGTCTCGAGGACGCCCGGCTGCCGGCCGCGGGCGATCGCCACCAGGTCGCCGAGGTCGAACCCCCGGTTGCTGCGCCGGGCGGCCGTGACGAGGCTCTCCTTCGGGACAAGCACCTTGAGGCCGCCGGGGTGGCTGGCGAACTCCAAGGGCGTCTCCAGCTGGAGCGACTCACCGTCGATGCCCGCGAGCACGGTGCCGCTGCGGGACCGGATCTCGAAGGTCTCGGCGGTGAGCTGGTGGATGTTGGGGTCTTTGCGGCTCAGCCCGAGGCTGGCGCTGCTCACGAGCGCAGCAGCCTCCTTCCCGGTGCGAGCGGTGACCGCCAGGACGCCCAGCCTGCCGGAGTCGAGCCGGCGCCGTTGAGAGACGTCGAACGCCGGGCCCAGTACGTAAGGATTGTTGGAGACCAGGACGAGGAAGGCGCCGTCCACCTCGGTGCCGTCCTCGGCGGTGAACTGCAGGTCGAACGGCTCGGCCCGGCGCCCGAGCAGCTCGGGGAGCAGCTGGGCGGTGGTCTGACGCTTGGCCTCGCGGTAGCCCTGCTCCTGGACGATCGTGGCGTAGACGCCGAGTGAGACGTTGTTGACGAAGAGCCGCTCACCCACGACCGCGTAGTCGACCCGGCGTACGACGCCCTCGTGAAAGGCCTTCATCCCGGTCCTGGGATCGTCCCGGTCGAGGCCGAGGTCGAGCGCGAAGTGGTTGCGGGTGCCGGCGGAGATACACACGAACGGGATGCCGTGCTCGACCGCGATGGCCGCGACGAGTGCCTGGGAGCCGTCGCCGCCGGCCATCCCCAGGCAGTCCGCACCTCGGGCGATCGCGTCGTACGCCAGCTGCTCCAGGTCCAGCCCGTGGTCCAGGAACACCGTCTCGACGCCGAGCTCCTCGGCCATCCGGGCCAGCCCGAACCGCTCGACCTTGCCACCACCCGACCACGGGTTGCACAGAAGCACGGGCTTGCGCGGGGTCACCCGGCTCGTCCCCGAGCGTCGGTCGAGCTCATGCAGGCCCGGCGCGAGCGCCACCCGAGCGGTGACCGCCGCCAGCCCGGCCAGCCCGAGCAGCAGCACCGTCCGGGTAAGCGCCTCGAAGGCGTGCAGGGCAACCATGGTCACGGACAGCACCAGACCCAGGCCGCCGAGCGTCATGACGACGAGGCCGACGGCGCGGCGTGGGTAGCGCTCGGTGACCGCCCACCAGCCTCCACCGACCAGGCAGGTCAGGCCAACGAGACCCGCGAGGAGCAGGCCGGGGCTGCGCAGCAGCATCACCACGGCAGCGCACACGAGAACCACGGCGCTCAGGAGGGAGACGATCGCAGCCCAGCGCCTCGCCACCGAGCGACGGGTCGCACCTGGATCGACCGGCCGGTTGCCGGTGGCCTCCGAAGCCGTCATCGCGGTCCACCTCCGTCGGGACGGTAGGGGGGCCGCCGGCCTGGTCGCCTCACCTACGACGGGCGATCTGGTGCGCTCCGCCTCGATGGCGTCGGGTCACCCGTGCGAGCCACCTCGGCCGCCACACGCTCGGCCGGCGCGCTCGAGCCCGTCTGCGTCGCTCGGTCGGATAGGGGGTGGCCCGTGGCGTCCGGGCCGGTGTAGAAGCTCTCGTCGACGCGGTCCCGACCGAGCTGGGTGCACAGCGCCCAGATGACGAGCACGTCGAGGGAGATGACGAGTATCGACCACACCGGGTAGTGCGGCAGGAACGCGAAGTTCGCGACCGCGCCGAAGAAGGCGACCGCGATCCCCCCGAGGTAGCCCAGCGTGTGTTCGGTGAGGATCGCGATGCCGATCACCAGGCCGATCAGGCCCAGGAGCAGATGGATCCACCCCCAGGTCGCGACGTCGAACTCGTAGGAGTACTGCGCTCCCTTGACGAAGACCCTGTCGTTGGCGATCGCGGCGATGCCTTGGAGGATCTCGAACACCGCGACGGTGGCCAGGACGACGCCGGCGAAGGTGGCGACGCCAGCGGTGAACAGCCGTCTTGGGGAGCCCTGGCTCGAACGTTGTGACTGGATGCTGCTCATGCTGTCTCCTCGCGCCGACACGATGGACCGGGCAGGACGTCAAGCTGCGACCGTCACCTGGACTCAGCGGCCATCAGGTCAGGAGATACCGGCAAGTCGGGGACACGCAACGGCGGCATGGCGGCCAGAGTCGAGCGTAGCGGTATCCGGCGCAAACGCAGCGTCACGATCGGGAAGGCGCCCGGGGGTGATGACTGCCGGCCTCTCGACGGCCCTGGCGCGGTGCGGCCGCGCCCGGCCGGTGCGATTCCGGTGAGGAGGTGCTGGATCCTGCGGCCGCGAGCGCGCCGGTCGGGCGGCTGTCTGGTCACTGCCGCACGTTGTCCACCCGCCGGTTGCCGGCTCAGCCGAAGTCCGTCCCTGTGAGCGGGACGGACGGTTTCACGTCGGGGAGGCGGATCATCCGGAAGGAGTTTCCCAGTCCGAGCAGACCGGCGAGCAACGGCACCAGCAGTGCGATCTGAAGGGACCGGTTGCGGGAGACGTCGTTGATCGCCAGGACGTCTGCCTCCACAGCCGGGGGTTGGCCGGTGATCTGCTGTTCGAGCGCGGTGTTGCTCATCACCTCGGCGTCGTTCTCGAGCGTGGCGGCGATCTGCTGTTGTTCTGCCGGCGGGATGACCGCGCTGTTCTCGGTCATGTTCGTGAAGCTGACCGAGAGCGCGGCGAGCATGAGGCCGCCGGCCATCGCCAGCCCGAAGGACAGTCCGAAGGAGCCGGCAGCAGAGTTGACTCCGGCGGCCTCGCTGATCCGCTCCTCCTGCACGGGGGCCAGCGTGTAGTTGTTCAGCTGGGAGACCAGCAGGCCCAGGCCGCAGCCGGCGATGATGAGCGGAACGACGAACCACCACCCGCTGCTCGCCCGGGGGACCAGCGGGATGATGACCGCCACCCCGAGGCTGGCCAGCAGGAACCCGGCGCGGATGATCGAGGCGGGGCGCCGGTCACCGGCTCTCTTCCCGGCCACCATCGCCGCCGCGAACATGGTCAGTGAGAGCGGGGCCAACGACAGGCCGGCCTGCATCGCGTTGTACTCCAGGGTCATCTGGAAGAACAGCGGCAGCGCGATCATCGCGCCACCGAGGGTGACCTGCTGAAGCATCTGGGCGGACACACCCGCGGTGAAGTTCGGATGCCGGAACAGGTCCGGGTCGAGCAGCGTCACCCGGCCTTCGCGCTTGCGTCTGACCAGCCACCGCGCCAGGGTCGCCAGCGCGACCGCGCCCCCCGCCATCAACAGGCCCACGAACGCGCCGCCCTCCTGCCAGACCAGGATGCCGAGCACCACGCCGCCCATGCCCACCGCGGAGAGGGCCGCACCGACGAAGTCGATCTTGCGGGAGCCGGTGTAGGGGACGTCGCGGACCAGCCCGATCTGGCTCAGTACGACGGCGATCACGACCACCTCGAGAGCGAAACCGACCCGCCAGGAGAGGAAGGTGGTGACGAAACCCCCGAGCAGCGGGCCGACCGCGGCGGCGATGGCGGCGGCCGCCCCCACCAGCGCGTACGCCTGCTTCTGGGCGGCACCGGTGAAGTTGCCGTGGATCAACGACTGCATCGCCGGCAGGAGCAGCGCGGCGCCGAGCCCGCCGATCACCGCCCAGAAGATGATCACGGCCGTCAGGCTCTGGGCCAGGGTCATCGCGAGGGCACCGACGGCGTACGCCAGCAACCCGACCACGTAGGCGCGCTTGCGGCCGATCAGGTCGCCGACCTTGCTGTTGATCAGGATGAACGCCGCGGACACCAGTGCCTCCAACGCGATCGCCGACTGCACCCCACTCGCCGTGGTGTCCAGGTCGGTCACCACCGCGGAGATCGACACGTTCATCAGCGAGGTGTCCACCACGAGCACGAACATCGCCATCGCCAGCAGGATCATCAGCCGGCGACTCCCGGCCAGCTCCGGGCCCGACTCGGGTTTCATGCTCACGTGGCACCACCGACCGGTTGCGGCAGGAAGGGAGGAGCCTGCGGCGCCGGTCGGGCGCCGGGGCGAGGAGAGCCCGCACCACGCAGCACTGGAAGTACCCCCTGACCCGAACGGCTCGTCGGCTCTCGGGCGACTCTACGGTCACCCGGCGGGAGCCGTGGTCGAAATGGAAGGCTCGAGCATCAGGAGTACTCCGAGACGGGGACCATCAGTCGAGAGCCGGAACTGTGCGTGAGAGCAGCGCCTTTGACCCGCGAGGCTCGGCCAACGACAGGGGCACTGACCCTCGACACCAGGACCGCGGAGGTCGGCCCGGTCGTCGTAGCCGGGGCCAAAGTCCCTGGTGGGCCGCGGGGCCGGGTGCGACGCTGTGGTCGACGGGGAGCGAGTCTGGCTGGCGTGGAAGCGCACCGAGATCCCTTGAGTGCGCCTCCGAGGCCACCAGGAATCGAGGAGGCCGTGACCAGGATCAGTGCGGGTTCGACGGATGCCAGCGGCTATCCGACCCCGGCGGTCTCCATGCCCGCCCTCTTCCACGACCGGGTGATCGCGACCCCGAACGCCGAGGCGTTCCGGTACCCGGCCGGCACGGGCTGGGCGTCGGTGACCTGGGCGCAGGTGGACGAGACGGTGCGGACCATGGCCGCGGGTCTCCTGGCGCTCGGCATCCAGCCCGAGGAACGCGTCGCGATCGCGAGCAGCACCCGGATCGAGTGGGTGTACGCCGACCTCGCCGTGATGTGCGCCGCCGCCGCGACGACCACGGTCTATCCCACCACCGTCGCGGAGGGCGTCGCTTTCATCGTCTCCGACAGCGACTCGCGCATCGTCTTCGCCGAGGACGATGCGCAGGTCGACAAGCTGAGGCGACAGCGCGACCATCTCCCGAACGTGGTTCGGGTCGTCACCTTCGACGGTACGGCCGACGGGGAGTGGGTTCTGGACCTGGAGGACCTTCGGCGGCTCGGCGCCACCTACCTCGTAGAGCATCCGCGAGCCGTGGAGGAGTCGGTCGCCGCCGTACGGCCCGAGCATCTGGCCACGCTGATCTACACCTCCGGCACGACCGGCCAGCCCAAGGGTGTCGAGCTGCCGCACCGGTGCTGGACCTACATCGGGGCCGGCGCCACCACGCTGGACCTTCTCTCCCCCAGCGACCTGCAGTACCTGTGGCTGCCGCTGGCACACGCGTTCGGCAAGATGCTGGAGGTCGTGCAGCTGCAGGTCGGCTTCGCCACGGCCATCGACGGTCGCATGGACAAGATCGTGGAGAACCTCGCGGTGGTCCGGCCGACCTTCATGGCGGGTCCGCCGCGGATCTTCGAGAAGATCCACTCCAGGGTCGTGCAGACCGTCGAGGAGGAGGGCGGCATCAAGCACCGGCTGTTCACGTGGGCGTTCGGTGTCGGTGAACGGGTGGGAGAGGCGAGGCTGGAGCACCGCCGACCGCAGCCGCTCCTGCGGGCGCAGTTCCTGGTTGCTGACCGGCTGGTCCTCTCCCGGGTCCGCGACCGCCTCGGCGGTCGGATCCGGTTCCTCGTCTCGGGCAGCGCGGCCCTGTCGACCGACGTGGCGCGATGGCTGTACGCCGCCGGGCTGCCGACCCTCGAGGGATACGCGCTCACCGAGACCAGCTCCGGGGCCTGCATCAGCCGCCTCGACGACCTCCACCTCGGAGTCGTCGGCCCGCCACTGGCCGGCACCGCGATCAAGGTGGCCGCCGACGGTGAGATCTTCATCAAGGGCCCCGGGGTGATGCGGGGCTACCACAACCTGCCGGAGGCGACGGCCGAGGTGCTCAGCGCGGACGGCTGGTTCGCCACCGGTGACGTCGGCGAGATCGACGACCAGGGCCGGTTGCGCATCACGGACCGGAAGAAGGACCTGATCAAGACCTCCGGCGGCAAGTACATCGCCCCGCAGACCATCGAGGTGACCTTCAAGGCGGTCTGCCCGCTGGCCAGCCAGATGGTCGTGCACGCCGAAGGTCGCAGCCACGCCACGGCGTTGGTCACGCTCGACCCTGAAGCACTCACCCAGTGGGGGCGGGCGCGGGGCATGTCCACCACCGACTTCGCTGCGCTCACCGCAGACGTCGCCACCCGCGGGTACGTCCACACCTGCGTCGAGGTCCTCAACGGTCGCCTGAACCGCTGGGAGACGATCAAGGACTTCCGGATCCTCGACCACGACCTCACCGTGGACGACGACGAGCTGACGCCCAGCATGAAGGTCAGGCGCAAGGTCATCGAGTCGCGCTACCGGGCGCTGCTGGACTCCATGTACGACGGACCCCGACATGGGTGACCCCACACCGGTGTCCTGGACGCTCGACCCGTGATGCTGGTGCGCACGTCGAGCTCCTCGTGATCTCGCAGGCTGCCCGAGCGACCAGAGCCTGACCGTGGCGCGTCACCCGACTGCTGTGCCGGGACGGCGACCGGGCACCGACCGCCGAGACGTGGCCCCGTCGCCACCGAGTGGTCGACAGTCGGGTCGCGGTCGCACAGCACGGCCGGGGCGAGCTTGGCAGCCCGTCAGCGATCGGCCCCGACGGTCGTGTGTCGACGACCATCGTCAGAACCGGCGACGACGGTTCGTGGACAGGCCGGGCTGTGAGGGCGACACTGGCGGGACACCGCAGTTGGTGACGAGGCTCGGGACGGTCGACTGCCTGACGGGAGTGAGTGGACGGGCCGCGACGGCCGCCACCGGCGAACCGCTGGGGCGAACCCTCGCTGAAGGGGGCCACCGGTGCGCAAGACGCTCGTAGTAGTTGTTGCGGCGCCGGCGCGACCGACGGGGTTGGCGGATGCCACCTGCTTCGGGTGCAGTGGCCCGGGCCACGACCGCGCCGACGGGGGCCATCGCGACCACCGCGTCGACTGGTTCTACTCCGTCGAGGTGATCAGCCGACGCTGTCCATGAGCAGGGGGCTCGCCGCCCGCGGCTCGCGCGAGGGCGGCACGGGAACGCTGGTCACCGGACACGCGCGTCGCCGCTACCAACGCCATGACATCCACCCCCGGGTCAGTCGCCGACCCCCGCTTCGCTTGCGCTGGCGCTGTGCCTGTTCGTGCTGGTGCGTGTGCTGGTGGCCCTCGTCGTGGGCCTGGTCGCCCATGCCCAGGGCCGCTCTGCACTGCGCCTGTTCACCAAGTGGGACGCTCAGTGGTACGCCGGAATCGCCGAACACGGATACGGCTTCGTGGGGCGGGCCGCCGACGGGCGGCTGCTCCCGGACTACGCCTTCTTCCCGCTGTATCCGGGCACGGAGTGGTTGGTTTCCACCCTCACGGGGTTGACGTACCCGGTTGCGGGGCTGGTGGCGAGCGTCGTGTCGTCCGTGGTGGCGGCCGCGGGCGTCTTCGCTGTCGCAGGTTGCGTGCTCACCGCCCGTGCAGCTGTCGTCGTGGTGGTGTTGTGGGCGACGGTCCCGGTGGCCGTGGTGCAGACCATGGCCTACAGCGAGTCACTGTTCACCGCACTGGCCTCGTGGTGCCTGTTCGCCGTGCTGCGTCAGCGGTGGGTCCTCGCTGGCATCCTGGCCTGTGCCGCCGGCCTCACGAGACCGGTCGGCGCCGCAGTCGTTGCCGCCGTCATCGTCGCAGCAGTCGTAGGTGGGCTCCAAGAGCCTGACGCGGCCCCTGGCAGCGCTCGCGCGCGGCCGTGGGGCCGGCGCCTCTCGGCGGTGGTGATCTCCCCGCTGGGTCTGGTCGGATACCTGACCTGGGTCGCCTACGACACCGGTCGCGCGGACGGCTACTTCGCGGCCACCAGAGCATGGGGCAACCAGCTGGACGGCGGCAGGCTGTTTGCGGCCTGGGTGACTCGCCAGCTGGTGGGAACGCCGCTAGTCGGTGCGTCGATCCTTCTCGGCCTGGCCGTGCTCGTCGGCCTGGTAGTTCTCGGTGTCCGCGCACGACAGCCGCTGCCTCTGCTGGTGTACACCCTGGTACTGACCGTCCTGGCACTGACCACCTCAGGCTACTTCGGATCCAAGCCCCGCTACCTCCTCCCGGCCTTCCCTTTGCTGTTTCCACTCGCGACCTGGCTGGAGGACCGCCCCAGATGGTTCACGACCGCAGGGCTGGCGGTCGCCACAGCAGCGGCCGCCGCCTACGCCGCTATCTGGTTGCTCGGCCCCGGGCCTCCGTGAGAGTGCAGACCTGTCGGACCAGGGCCCGACGCTCCCATGAGGTGATGTCCGAGACCAGGTTGGTGACCGGTGCGGCGGCGGTGAAGTCGCGGGCGAGCAGGTCCGGCGCGGCGTGCAGCCGCCGATTCCCGTAGGTGTCGTGGTCGGCGATCGAAGAGCGCCTTGATCTTGCAGGCGAGCAGCGCGCGCCGGGCCGCGGTCCGCCGAGGTGGGACGGGTTCGCCACCCGTGGAAGCCCGACTTCGACACGCCCAGCCAGCTGCACATCTGGGTGATCGTGCGAACAGCACCTCGGGCTTGGCATCGCCCTCGACCAAGGTCACGTTGCGCAGCCCGAGCCGCTGCACGCCGCCACGTGCGGCCTCGAGGGCCGCGCCATCGTCGTCGACACCCACCACCTCGCCGCCTGGGCCGACGCGGTCGGCGGGCAGGAGGGCAACGCGCCCACGCCGGTGCCACCTCGTGAGACCGCACGGCCGGCTGGATGCCAGGCGCCGCGAAGACCCTGTTGGTCGTCCCGCCGAGGAAGGCGGCCTGCTCGCTCAGGCGCTGGCACTCCTGCTGGAAGCGGGGCAGCGCGTACGCGGGGTCCGACGTGCATTCACCCGTGCGTCCACGGGGGCAATCGCGGGGCAGACGCGCTGGCCGGGCAGGGTCACGAGCCCAAGGTCCAACATTTCCCGGCATCGTCAACCTCGAGGCGGGCCAACCGGTGTCCGTGTCAGCGGGCTATGTCCCCTGACGGGCGCTGGCCTGGTTGAGCAGGTTGAGCGCAACGTCGGCGGGGACGGGTCGGCTGTAGAAGTATCCCTGGCTCAGCTCGCAGCCGAGTCTGGACAGGGCGGTGTCTTGCGCCTGGGTCTCCACCCCTTCTGCGACCACCTTCATGTTGAGTGCCTTGGCCATGGAGAGGGTGGCGGTGATGATGGTCTCGCCGGACGGCTCTGCCAGCAGGGCGGTGAGGGCCCGGTCGATCTTCAGGGTGTTGATGGGCAAGGTGGCGACTGCGGCCAGAGCGCTGAAGCCGGTGCCGAAGTCGTCGAGGGCGGTGCGGGCGCCGAGGTCCTGGAGGGTGGCTAGTGATCGGCGGGCGTGGTCGTCGAGGGCAAGGCTCTCGGTGATCTCCAGGGTCAGCTGGTGGTGGGGGATGCGTTTGACTGCTGCACTGACTGCTTCCTCGAGGCGGGGCGTGCCGAGCTGGGGCGCCGAGACGTTGACGCTGAGGCTGACCTGGTGGCCGAGGGCGTTCCAGTCTTCGGCGCGGTCGACGGCGGTGGTCAGGACGTGCTCGCCGATCTCGTGGATGAGTCCGGTCTCCTCTGCGATCGGGATCCATTCCAGGGGAGGGATGAGCGTGCTGCCCTGTTGCCAGCGTGCCAGGCTTTCGAAGCCGTGGATCCGACCGGTGTCCGGGGTCACGATGGGCTGGTAGTGCACGACGATCTCACCACGGCTGACGGCGCCGACGAGCCCCCGTTCAAGCTCGCCCTTGGACAGTGTGGCGGTACGAAACTCGTCAAGGAAGTGGCTCGTGGGACTCCGGTGGGTCTTGGCGTATCGCGCGGCGATGGCGGCGTCGCGCAGGAGGTCGTGGGCGTCGATGGGTGGGTCGCGGGGTTCTGCCACGGCGAGCCCTATGCTGGCGTGCACGTGCACGTGCACGTCGAGTTTGCTCGGTGCAACGGGTGGTCGCAGTGCCGTGTGCAGTCGTGTTGCGAGCGCGTCGGGGTCGTCGCGGCCGGCGTCCGAGCAGACGACGACGAACTCGTCGGAGCCCAACCGGCCGACCTGGTCGCAGGTCCTGGCCGCCGCCTTGAACCTGTTGGCCACGGTCCGTAGGACGGTGTCCCCGGCCTGGTGGCCGAAGATGTCGTTCACGGCCGCAAATCGGTCCAGGTTCGCGAACGCCACGGCTACCGTGCGTCCGGGGTGGGCGCCGGAGACAGCCTGGCTGATCCGGTCGCAGATCTCACTGCGGTTGGGAAGGCCTGTCAGGCCGTCGGTCGTGGCGCGAAGCCTGATCTCCTTCTCGGCCTGGGAGCGTGCGGTGGCTACCGCCCAGACGCGTTCGACCGCTCGGCGGAAGTCGGCGTCGTTCGGGTCGGCCTCGGTTGCTCTGGGCAGCTGTTCGGCGAGTACCTGCATCGAGGCACGGTCCACGTCGGGGGCCCTTGCCACGAGAGCGACCTGGCTGAACTCGGCAAGTGCGCGTTGTCGTTGAGCCAACCGGCTCAGGGCGTGTTGGGTGTCGAGTTGGCGCACCCATAGGGCAACCGCTATACCGGTCAGCCCGGGCAGGGTGAGGTAGCCGCCGAGGAGCTCGGCTGTCCAGGAGTCACCGCTGAGCACCGACCAGACAGCCAGTACCACGGAGGCTGCGCCGCCGACCGCGATAGCCAACCGCTCTCGATGGGTTCGTGCCTCGGTGACGAGTGCTGGGAGGTAGCTGAACACGAGCAGCAACAGGGTCAAGGTGATCGGGGCCAGCAACGGTCCGTAGACGGGGAGGCCGTCGTGGTAGCGATGGGTGAACACCAGGTCGGTTCCCACCCAGAGGACGAGGCGACCGAGGAGCAGCACGACGATCACCGACGCCACCCACGGTGACCAGGCATCGCCGAGCAGGGCGCGCACGAGACCCAACGTGCTTATCATCAGCGCGGCCGACGCGGCGGCCCGCAGGAACAGAAGAGCGTCGGCGCCTCCCTGGGACAACCGCGTCAGGGTCAGCCAGTTGACCACGAGCACAACGGTCGCGGCCAGAGCAGCCGCACTCACCGGCCCAGCCGACACACGGGGTCGGCCCCAACGCAGCTCGCTCACCTGTTGGGCGCCGATAGCGAAGGCGATGCCCGCCAAGGCAAGCTGAAGGTCGTTCAACCACTGGACCTGCGCCGGAAGGCTCATTCCACTCAACTCCGTCGCCGCAAGCCCCCAGGTAGCCAAAGCTATACTGGTGTGGGCGAAAATACTAGAACCGCTATAAGCCTCAAGTCGGGTTTAGCCGGATACCGGCCTATTTGGACCCCGAGGTTCGTGCCGCGCCAGTCGGCATTGAGGGCGTCGAGCGCCGACAGTTGAGCGTCTGCCTTCAGATAGGAAGGTCTCGGAGCAGCCGCCTGTCGCAACGCACTTCTGGCAGCGTGTGTCTGCGATTTCTATCGCGTGAGCTCGCGAGGTGGGTGTTGCGGGGCGCAGGACCTTTGGCATGGAGGCCGGGGGTAGTCGGTCTGTCCTTTATGGGATCTGTGTCCCCGATCTGGTGGCCTGGGGGTGGCCATTTAAGTCGGCGGCAGCAACGCCGACAATCTTCGTGTTGGCAATTTGACATGGTTCGTGTGGTCCGCGCGTCCTCGGTTGATGGATGGCGGGCCAGTATCCGTGGGTACACCCGTGAGCCTGATCGGGAGGACAGTTTCGTGCGAGAGCGGACCGCGGTGCTTCCCCGGCTGTGGGTCATGCTTTCCGCGTTGTGCCTGACCGCCACGTGTGGCTTGGTGGGTGTTCTTGATGTGCGTACCGCCAACACGGACCACGCTGAGCAGGTTGCGGCGCGGGCCCATGGCCAGGTCACGCTGGCCGGTGGCAGGCTCATGGTTGCGCTGGTGAACGCCGAGGCTGCCGAGCGGGCCTACCTGCTGACCCGCGAGCCCCTGTACCTCGGACCGTACCGGTCGAGCGTCGCGGCGGTGCGCGCGCAACTGGGCCGGCTCACGACCGCGGACGGGCTCGAGGGCGCGGGTCGTCGGGTTGTCGGATTGGTGGAGTGGCGGATCCGTCCGATGTGGAGCGCGATCGCCGCGGAGCAGCACGGCCGGCATCGACAGGCCGTGCGCGCGGACGAGTCGAGACGCAGCTACCAGGTGATGATCCGCATCCGTGACGCGCTGGGGGATGTGCGGACGGCCGCGGCGGCGGCTCTGGCTCGGGCGACGACCCAGCACCAGCTCGCCCACCGGAACCTGCAGGCAGGCGCCGCCGGTGTGGGGCTGGAGCTGGTGGCCGCACTGGTGGTGCTGCTGTCGTCGCGGGCTCACCGTGGCAGGCTCTCCAGCCTTGTCGCCAACAGCCGCCTGCGACGCATCTTCGACAGCGCGCCGATCGGGATGGCCGTGGTAGCCCTGGACGACCCTCGGCCTGGGGTCTTCCTGGAGGCAAACGACGCGATGCTGACCATGACCGGATACTCGTCGGCCCAGCTCCAAGACCTCGACATCGTCTCCCTCGCCCACCCCGACGACCACCGCGAAATCGCAGCCGAACTGCTCAAGGCGCGATCAGATGGCATCCCGGCAGGGACCGCAGATCGCGGCTGGCTGTGCGCCGACGGGCGGACCATCCGTGTCCAGGTCAGCGCCACGGTAGTCGCCGGGGGGCGGGCGCGCCGGCGTTGCCTGGTGGTGCAGGCCGTCGACGTGACCGACCAGAAGCAGGCCCACGAAGAGCTGCGCCGCGAGTCCCTGCACGACCCGCTCACCGGCCTGGCCAACCGCAAGCTCTACTGGGAGCTGGCAGCCCAGGCAATGACCCGAGCGCGACGACACGGCACCCGGGTTGGCGTCCTGTACCTCGACATCGACGACTTCAAGCTCGTCAACGACCGCTACGGCCACACCGTGGGCGACTACGTGCTGCAGCTGACGGCACGGCGACTGACCTCCGCGCTGCGCGCATCGGACACCGCCACACGGCTGGGCGGCGACGAGTTCGCGGTGCTCTGCGAGGACCTGACCGGGATGGCCGACCTCCAGGCGCTCCGGGGCCGGCTCGCCGACGTCCTCGGGGAGCCCATCGACGTGCCAGGTGTCGGTTCGCTGCGGGTGGGCGTCAGTATCGGGTCCACGCTCGGTGGCACACCGTCCGTCACCGTCGAGGAGCTGACCAGGGATGCCGACGCCGCCATGTATGCCGAGAAACGCCGGCTCAAGGCCGCCGCCAGCGGGCGAACCGACGCGGCCCGCGCCTGAACCATAACTGCCTCTCGGTCCGTCCCCAGCTCGACAATGCGCCGGGCCCGGGTCAGTCAGCCCACATCGCTGACTTCGCCGCCAACCGGAAGACGCCCCGAGGCGCTTTCGTGTAGGCCACCGACACCACGCTGTAGGCGGAGCTGCACCCACGGTAGGTGCGCACCTCCGAGGCATATCCTCCCGCATGGGCAATGGCGGCTCGTCGGCCCCGGGTGTCGAAGACGCGGTGCACTCGAGTCTTGGCCCAGTGACGATGCACCATCCGGTACTCCTGATGAGAGACACACCCAGCGGCCTGTGCCGGCGTGGGTACGGCGATCACCGTCGCCCCGATCGTGACCAGTAGGACCAGGAGCGTCTTCATGGCCGACCTCCCATGCTCCGCGTTGACGTCGCATCAACGCATTCGTCCCCCTGAGAATCGGCACCCAACCTGGGGAACTAAACACCCAAAAGCATTCATTCACCCCTATCTGCCTCAGGGGGGTCTGGCGCCTGCGTCCGGGCGCCTCGCGACGGCCACCACGGGCTTGGCGACAAGTCCGGTTTCGCGACCAGTGAGGGCTCGACGGCCACAGCGGCAGTGCTTCCCACCGGCGTAAGGGCTGCCCACGCGGTCACACCGCTGCGTGACCCGTGCCCCACAGCCGCAACAAGTCCCGGGCAGCCTGGTCGTACGTCGAGCCATGCGGGATGACCAGCTGTTTGCAGTACTCCCCGGGCAGCGTGTCGGTGCAGCCGCAGACCCCGCCGACAACGGTCCTCGCCTCAGGCGTGTCCTGCGGAAGCGGATTGGCGTCGAGCCAGGCAAGGAAGGCGGCTCGGGTGTCGCCAGGTGCATACGTCATGACACATCTCCTCATCGGTATGAACATGGCTTTCTGGACCTTCACGAACCGGAGAGCGCCCGACAAGAGGCGTGCATGCCATACCCGGGGCCACCACGTTACGCCTCCGGTGACGTGGCGAATGCCCTGGCCAGGCGATCCAGGGCTTCTTGGTCGGCCTGGTGTCGAAGGACTGACAGCCAAGCCCAGCAGCGGCCGGGCGAGACCGAGCGCACCCCGTGGTGACCGCGCGGTGCGGAGTCGTTCGGCGATCGGCTTGCGGACCTGGGGCCCACAGGTGGCGGCGAATCGTCGCGGGCGTGGGGGAGGTCTCGAGGAACCCGCTGCGTCGCTCGACGACGCCTTCCGATCCGGGTCGTACGGCTCGAGTCGCTGCAGCGTGGTGGCCGAGGTGCGCCCCGACGCCTTCGGCGTGCCGCCTCGGATCCCGGACTCTCGTTGTCCAGATCAGCCGCGGCGCGGTGCACGGGGAGCGATGAGCCCATTCGCGTAGGCGTACACGACCGCTTGGAGGCGGTCCTCGAGCTTCAACTCGCCAAGATGTGCGCGACGTGTGTCTTCACGGTGCCGTGGGAGATGACGGTCAGCCAGCCGTTTGGAATCGGACGAATCCGGCCGCGTCCTCAGCTCGTGACCCCGCGAAGTAGACGATCGTGTACCACGTCGATCGCACGAAGGGGTAGTTGATCGCGACGGGGCCGCTGTTGTCGTCTCGCGGGAACCGCGTCATCCGACCACCGTCGGGGAAGTCGTGGGCCCCGTACTGGCCCTCGTGGAGACCGAGGCGATTGCCGAAGGAGTTCGGCCGATATCCCGGGGGGAAGTCGTAGCTGACGACCGCCGATCCGGTGTTGACCGATCCCATGGTGATCGTCGACGAGTAACTGTCGCCTGGAGTCCCGTCGCTGTTGATGCCGGCCGTCGCCACAATCGTCCGGGCGCTCCCGTCGGTGCTATAAGCGACGACGTAGTTGAGGGCCCGAAGCCCGTCGGTGAGTGCCCACGTCGGTTCACCGGACGGATCGGTGCTGGGTACCGGCGTGGTGTTGGGGGTCTGGCCGGACCCGAACACCGGCTCTTCACCCTGCCAGATGAGTAGACCGTTGCCATTGGCCTGTGGGTTGTTGCCTGACGGCGAGGCGTACTTGTACGAGATGGTGTACGCGGTCGTCGACAGAACCTCGAGCGAGGTGAACTGCGACGTGAGTGTCGCGTGTTCGACGGCCAGTGCGAATCCACCGTCCGTACCGAGTTCGACGTTTGGCTCCACGAATTCGGCGACCATCCTTGCGAATGTACCAGAGCGGATAACTGGCGGCACGGTCGCCGAGAGCCTTCGGCTTATCAGTGCGCCAGCTGGCCCGCGCTTCTGAGGGGGTCATCGAGACGGCCGAGCCCGACCCTCAACGCCTTTGTCCCTCAACGCCTATGTCCCCTGCCCGCGCCGGTCCTACCGACTGGCCACCTGTCGATGCGCCCGTTGTGGAAGCGCGCCAAGCGAATGACGCCGGGCCAACGGGCCCTTCAGTGGCGCACGTAGCGGCCACGTCCAACCGCCGCCTGGCTGCTCTCGCAGACGTTCTCGGATCTGGCGATCGATGGGACGTGACGCCGCCAAGGCTGGCTGTGTCCGTCACCGCGTGCGCCGATATCGGCCGTAGTGAGGTAGGGGTGCACGACAACGCCGCCGATCTTGACGCCTGCCTGGACCCAGAGGACTCTCGGTCCCAGACCGATTACCGCGTGCCCGGCAACACGGGCCACCTCGTGGTGTGCCTGAGAACAGGGGAATTCTGCCATGGCCTTCGAAACGGATGAGGAACTCGCAATTACATCGTCGACCGCCGTCACCACTTCGTTGACGGTTCCGGACGGTGGGATCACCTCGACGAGCGTCCAGGTGAACTACCAGACCATGAACGGAAACCTGCCGACGGACTACAAGAACAGCGTCGCGATTTACCAATCCGGCGAAGACCTTCCCTGGAACACCAAGCCCCTGAAGACCCAGTCGAACCCGAACAACCAGCAGGAGGGCTCGTTCAACTTCACCGACCTGCAGGTGCAGATGAAGAGCTATCTCGTCGCATATGCGGTCGGCAACGATGCGGCGACGACCGATTTCCCGCTCGGCAATGTGGTCGCGACCGCGTACATCGCCGCCGGCTCGGACGGGACGAACCAGGACTTCCAACCGTCTGTCAGCATCGTGTCGTTCGGTCCGGATTCGATCGTGGTGTCATACAACATGCCGCCCGGCCAGACGCCGCAGACCTGCGGTCACTACCTGGCGATCTGGGAGTCGTCGACCTACTCCTACGACGCCAGGCCCATGTCCACGCAGAAAATCACCGCCGACCGGTCGACGAGGACCCAGGCCTGGAACGGCCTGACGTTGCTGCGCGGCACGACGTACACGGTGGCCTACGTCGCCGGCAAGAAGCAGACCGACCTGGCCTGCGCCACGACCTTCACCACCTGAGGCGGACCGCGAACCGGGCGAACGCGGTCGCGCCCGCATGAGGCGCGCCGGTCTTGACAGGAGGTCGACGTGGAAGTGTTCCAGCCGACGGGCTCGGGGCGACTGCTCGCACTGGCGGCGTCGTCGGGGCCGTGGATCGGTATCGCGCTCCCGGCCACCCCGGCGAAGATCGAACCGGTCCCGCTCGAGCAGGCGCTCTCCGACAAGCTGCTGTTGGCGACGTTCATCTTCAGCTCGCTCGTGCCTCCCGGCTGGGATGACCCCAGCCAGATAAGCCAGGCGGCCGGAGACGCCGTCGCCGATCAGGTGAAGACCATCTTCGACCTACCCACGTCGCCGTTCGGGCTGCGCGCCGTGCTCTGGGCCGCCGACCCGCGAACGCTCGCTACCGGAATCGGGTCGACTGAGGTCGACGTCATCGCCGAGGGGTTCGGTCTGACGACCGAGGGCTCAACCGTCAGCGGCTCAACGATGCTGACGTTGACGCCGTCGCTCGGGGTCCAGGTCGCCAACGGTGCGACGATCTCCCTGGACGGCGACCAGCTGTCGCTGGCCGCACCGACCTCCGACCCCCATCTCGTGCAGCTGGTCGGCTCTTCGAAGCCCGCCGCCGGTGACGTGAGCACCATCGGCGAGGCCCGCCTCCCGTTCACCGGTGACCACGCGGCCAGCCTCCAGTTCGACATCCAGATCGCCCGACGCTCCTTCGGGCCGACCGGGCTGCGGTGGGGGTTCCAGTGCTTCATCCCGTCCGACGACGGTGACATCGGCGCGTACTACCCGCTGGCGAGCGTGGACGAGGAGCCGGGCGAGATGATCGGGTTCGCAGCGGCCATCGACCCGAGCGACCCCAGCAACCGAACCCTGCCGGGCCGTACGACCTGGAGGTTCACGGGAACGAACGGTGACGGCAAGGCGACGGTCCTTGCCTCCGAGTTCCGGACGACCGCCGGTCATGGGGTGCAGCTCACGCCATTGAACGCCGCCCTCGCCTTCCACGAGGGAACCTCCGCTGCACCTGCCGCGGAGCAGTTCGTCCTCGGCCCCCGCGGCGCCTTCGCGATGAGCGTCCCCGACGAGAACACCCCGCAACACGACCTGATGGGAGGTCTGGCCGGGACCGAGACCATCAGCTTCGTCGCCGACGACGTCATCGAGTTCACCGCCGACCAGTGGTCGGGCGGAACCCGCAACGGTCCCCACGCCTACGCCGCGAACTACCCGTGGCCGGAGAGCTCGCCGACCGGCCCACCCGTCGACGCGACGGCGTCGTTGCTTACGCCGAAGTACTCGACCTCGTACGCGTCGGTGCGGTCGAATGCCGGGTCGGCGCCCGGCGGTGCCAACGGTGTCCACTACTCCGCCCAGCCTCACGGCTTCAGCTTGTACGGCAACGGGACGACGGTGCTCGAGGCGTCGGCCGGTTTCGACTCCGTGCTGTGGGCGAAGAGCCCAGGGATCGAGCTCGACGCGAACGACGTCTTTCCGATGTTCCCGTACGCAGGTACGGCTCCCGCGGCACAGTCATCGCCCTCCGCCGGGATGGATGCCGACTCGATGTTCGACCTCGAGACGCGCGGCATCGGACCGACTCGGCGCACCGCGATCTCCTCGACGACCACCTCACCATCGAAGGCCGCCACGCTCGGACTCCCGGCTGCGTCGGTCGAGGACGACGGCTACCTCGCGACGACCCCGTCGGGACTGGTCGTCGAGGTCGACGGCGGCGACTACGAGTGGGTGTTGCTGGGCCAGAATGGCGGCCCCAGTGGGACCCAGATGAGGTTCTGCCACCCCAGCGGGCCGTTGTTCGAGGCGCTACAGTCCTCCAACCTCTTCCTCGTCGCGGCCAACAACGACGACGACATCCTCGGCAAGCTGCAGGGGTGGAACGCGGTCAAGGACGGGATGCCGGCCTGCGACGCCTCCGAGGCGCAGTTCTTCAACGCGATGTCGATCGGCGTCGCGAAGGACGCCTGGGCGATCCAGGCCGATATCGGCGCGTGCAACCACTACGGCGACTACTCGAACGTGCTGCTCATCAAAGGTCGGCCCGGGCCACTCGTCGACCTGGTCCGGAACCCCTCGCTGTGGACCCAGCGGAGCGAGTTCGGCGCTCCGTCCGATCTCCCGACCGGCGCCACGTGTGGTGGGAAGGAGAAGCCCCAGCCGAAGAATCTCAGCGAGCTGGTCGCGCTGTCGGGGTGGATGCAGGACTACATCGCCGACGCGGTCGCGCAGGCCGAGGACCCGAACGATCCCGACCGGTCGTTGTTCCAGAAGTTCAAGCAGATCGCCGAGAGCCCGACCTGGACCGGGATCCTCGTGCTGAAGGCCACCCTGGCCCAGGTGCCCCAGCAGCTCGCCGGCCTGCTCGGCGGGATCGACCGGACCCAGTTCAACGCCCACCACTTCGGCATCTCGATCAGCCCGATCGAGGGCACCAAGATCGAGATCCCGGACACGAGTTCGATGTTCGGCCTCGTCGACTACGTCGACCCGGTCTACGGCGCGCTCCACGCCGCGCCGATCCCACCGGTCCCCGGCGCGACCTACGACTTCAAGGTGCTGACCCTCAAGGTGTTGTGGGAGAACAGCGCCGTAAAAGACTTCCGCAGCCTCGCCCAGGCCACCCTCAACAAGGTGTTCGACCAGCCGGTCACGAGCATGGGCGATCCCACGAACACGTACAACTCCATCGTGCTCAACGGCTCGTTCCAGAGGCAGGGCAGTCAGACCCTCTACACACTGGAGACGACCGACGACAACACGTTCTACTTCGACAGCAACGTGATGAACAAGGTCGAGGTGGTGAAGGCGCAGTTCGCGACCGTTAGCGAGACGCCCGACCAGAACGGCAACACAGTCATCGACTCCCGGATATCGATGTGGGGCTTCATCGACTTCAAGGTCATGCGGCAGCAGCCCCAGTCCGGCAGCAGCGTTCCGCCGGCGCCGCCGATCAGCGAGGAGTCCGAGTCCGAGCCGGAGCCCGAGCCGAAGCCGATCGTCCTCGACGTGCTCTCGTACGGCAACGAGACCGGCCAGGACCTTCCCCGCAAGGGCCTGCGGTTCTCGGGGCTGGCGCTGCCGATGAGGGACATCGAGCCGCCCGTCGACTCGAACGACCCGTCGCAGCGCAGCCTCACGTTGGACACCTCGAAGATCGCCTTCGACCCCAAACAGAGCACGCCCCGACCCGACTCGGCCGCCGTCCAGCTGGCCCTTGAGATCGCCGGATTCTCGGGCAGCGGCGGGCCGTCACCCGGCGACCTCGGCTACCTGCCTGTCGGCGCCGACGTACGCCTCGGCGGCGTCGCCGACGTCTGGAACGGTGTCACCTTCCGACTCGAGATGGGCACGCCCGGCAACCTGGCCGGTGACGTCGGCCTCACCTCGGAGCTGCTCGTTGCATGGAGCCCGAACAGCACCGGCGCCGACTACGTCGTCGCGCTCGGCATCAAGCTGCCCGGGACCGGCGGAGGCGCCAAGCTGCTCTCCATCGAAGGAGTGCTGCGGATCTCGATCGGGCGCATCGAGCTCTGTCGAGTGCCGAGCGACATGCAGGGCGCGGGCGCCTACGTGCTGGTCCTCGACGACATCGCGTTGAAGTTCCTCGGTCTCCTCAAGCTGCCGACCAGCGGCAACACCTCGTTCCGGTTGTTCGGCAGACCCGGCACCGTCGGCCAACCCGACCCGAGCGCGCTCGGCTGGCTCGCGATGTACAAGCAAGCGCCGGAGTCCTCCGGCGCACAGGCTGTCGTAGCGCGCGCGGAGGTGACGTCGTGACCTTCCCGGGCACGGTGTACTCGCAGCTCTACAACGTCGCGTCGAGCTTCCGGCAGCAACAGAGCACCACCGGTCTCGACAAGTTCCGCAGCTACCTGAATCAACAGCCGCTTATCCGACTGTTCGTCGACGGGACCTCGGGCCGCGGCCACCAGGCGAGCAGCGTCCGCGTCCTCCGCAAACTGGCCAGCGAGTTCCAGTATGCCAACACGATCGAGGTCGCCTATCGAGGGGGCAAGTCGACGCTTGACAACCTGCGGCTGCTCATCCCCGAGCTTGACGGCGGCGACGACGGCATGATCGACCGGGCCACGATCCATCTCGTCACGTACCCGGTCGCCGCCCAGAGACCGGTCGCGCCGGTCGGGTTCACGGGTGGGGCCGACGGGGCCGACAACTATGCCACCGGGCTGCGGGTGAGCGCGTTCCTCCGACTCCAGCCGTACTACTGGGCGGACTTCCCGGACCAGATCCAGTGGGACTCGACCGTGTGGCCGTACATCGATCTCCGTCAGCAGTCGATTCTCGGCGGCTCGTCGTTCGTCCGCCGCGCCTACTCGATGCCGCCGCCCATCGAGCCTGGCTGGGCCTCCTACGCCGATGGCCCGTACGCGGCCGAGGTGGCGATCCTCAAGTGGCTGGTCAGCTCGCGCGGAGGCGACGTCGACCTTTGCGTGACCACCGGCATCCGCGTCAAGGCCAAGTCCGAGATCGGGCGGCCCTCCGACGTCATCTTCAACCTGGTCGGCGGTCTCCTGGCGTCGCAGCGGGACGGCGCGAAGCCAGATGGAGGTGCGAGGTCGGTCGTCGTGGTCAACCTCGACGACATGTCTGGCGACGCTGGGCGCGACCAGATCACGTGGGCCGAGCGGCTCCTCGCGGGCGGGATCGGTGAGGACGACCAAGCGTATCTCGAACAGACGGGCCACGAGCCGTGCACGTCCATGGTCGTGCCTCGCTCGGAGGGCAGTCCCGACGGGCTCGAGTGCTGGAGCGCCTGGGACGCTCGGAAGAAGTACGTCTGCGGACCTGACGTGACCGCCGCCACCCGCTCGCGGCTACGCAGGCAAGGCGCCCCGTTGGCCACCATCCAGCAGGACGTTCAATGGCTGACGAAGTCGACCGACCGTGTGCTGTTCCTCCCGATCGGCCCCGTTCCGGGACCGGTGTTCGACTACGTCTTCTCCTGTTCGACGATGCCGACGGTCTTCGAAGGGCAGAGCTCGGCGAACCTCGCGCTGACGCTCGGCAATCCGTACTTCCACGTCCAGCGGCGCAGCAGCCAGGGCAACGGTGGGTCGCAGTACCCGTCGACATCGCTCGGCGCGAACAACTTCGGGCCAGCCGCGGACCGGTTCCAGACTGCAGCCAACCGCTTGAACGCGAGGCTCGACAGCTGGTCGCCGCTCGCCAACCCCGCCGACGACATCGGCAGGTTCATCAAGTCGTTCAGGGCCGAGAACCCCAGCGGCGAGCTCCACACCTACCTGGCCGCGGTCGCGAGCTTCTACGCACCGCCACCGGGGGGTGGCTGGGCGGTGAACGACAAGTTCCTCATGGCGTGCGGATTCCTCAACTACGCGCTCAACGGGGTCAAGCAGGTGGCCGCGGCCGGCGCCACCGCCGACGACTGGGCCCTTCTCCTCGCCGACCCTCCGGGCCCACCCAACCCGCTCCCAGACCTGCACAGACAGCTCTGTGCCAACGTCGACGACACGACGCTGAACCTCATCCCGGGGGTGTTCACCAGCGGGGAGATCGCCGACTTCTACCAGCAGCTCGGCCTCCTGACGATCGGCGTAGACGGTGTCACGATCACGCCGGACTGCACGGACCCCCCGGACACGATCGACAAGATCACGGTGTCCGGTTCAACCAGTTCGTGGAGTTCGGCCGGGGTCACCCTCGCGCTGGACCTGGAGCTCACCGCACCGGAGGGTGAGATCGTCATGACGGCGACGTTCACGGCCGAGGGAAGCTGGAGCGCGGACGCGATGCCCTGGGTCGTGTTCGACGACCCGTTCGTCACCATCGAGACGACGCAGGCCGGAGTGCCGACCGTCGGCCGGCTCGGCGGCACGATCAGGGGCGTCGGGACGTTCTCGCTGACATACCCCGTATCGGACGGCAAGTGGCTCTTCGACGGCGAGTACGACCCGGCGCTGTCCCCCGAACGTGTGTTCCAGCTCGCCGGCGGGATGAACCTCGCGTCGGCCCTCCCGGCGCCTGTGTCGGGTTTCACCACGCTCGGAGTCAGCTCGACGGAGCTGCTGTACGACTCGACCGCCGCGACGAACAAGGTCGAGTACGTCACCGTCGTCATCACGACGCCCGAGGCGTGGCGGCTGTTGCCCGGGCTGTCGCTCGAGGGCCTGAAGGCCGTCGTCACGGTCGGCCAACCGACCGGCACACGCCAGCTCAGCGCGGATCTCAGCGCGACATTCACGATCCCCGGCGGGACCCAGTCGGCGATGTTGACCGAGGGAGACGAATCGACGGCGACGATCGCGGTCAGCGCGTCCTACCCGGGGAAGCTTGCCGGGGAGCTGAGGAGCGGCGTCATCACCTTCGATGGACTCGTCGGGATCTTCTGGCCCGGCGTGGTCCCCCCGCTCCCGGAGCTGCCCTCGATCACTGGGTTCAGCGCCGAGATCGACACGACGACCAAGGACTACTCGCTCGACTGTGACCTGAACCTCGGCTGGCCGATCAAGGTCAACGGGCAGAAGCTCTTCGAGGTCGAGACACTGTCGTTCTGGCTGAGCAGCGTCAAGGGATCGATCTCCGGCAAGCTCACCGGCATGGTCCTGATCGGCAAGTCGCTCGCTGGGGACGACGTCCAGGTCGAGCTGTCGGCCGGCTACGCGGACAAGCCGGTCAAGAGCTGGACCTTCGCCGGCCGCCAGGTCTCGGGCGTGCTGTACGTCGACACCCTTGTCGAGCGGTTCCTGGGCCAAGGGTGGGACATCGGCGGCAACGGCAAGCTGGGCATCCAGGACATCGCGTTCGAGGTCGAGACCGGGACGGGCTCGTACTCGCTGTCGGGTGACACCACGAAGTGGGTGATCGAGTTCCTCGACAACCTCGAGTTCTCGGCGACGCTCGAGCTCCACTACGCGGCCGGCACCGATCAGTCGGAGCTCGAGACCGGAACATCGGATGGTGCCGAGGTCGTCGTCCTCCCGACCACCGAGCTCGGGCGGTTGCGGGCCTCGGCGGACAGGGGCCTGTCGGGCAGGATCACCGCGGAGATCGAGTACAAGTTCATCGACGTCAGAATCTATTACGCGTTCGCCGAGGATCCCGCGAAGTCCGAGTTCGGTTTCGAATGGGGCGGGCTCAAGGGCACCGTCGCGAAGAACGCACAGGAGCAGTGGGTCGGCACGCTCAACCTCTCCTCGTTCAGCATCGGCGAGATGGTCGAGACGATGGTGTCGTGGGCCACGGGGCGGCCGTTCGGGCTCGTTGCGCCGTGGACGTTCCTCAACGACCTCAGCCTGGAGGGTCTCGAGCTGACGTTCAACTTCACGACCAACGAGGTCGGTCTCAGCATCGACGTCGGACTCGACGTCGGCTTCGCCAAGATCTCGAAGTTCACGCTCACCTACAAGCCCGACCAGAAGGACAGCCCGGTCGAGGTCGCCCTCGAGGGCAGCTTCTTCTGGGTGGTCGACGGCGGCACCGAACCGCCCCCGGGCACCACCGTCACTCCCAGCAAGGTCGCCTGGGACGCGACCAAACCGGACAACACGCCGGCACCCTCCGGCGGCGGCAACAAGTACCTCGACCTGCGGCTCCTGGCCCTGGGCCAGCACGTCACCCTGTCCGACCCCGGCGACTTCGACTCGGTCGAGGATGTGATGAACGCGCTCCGCGACGTCGAGCTGCCGCCGAGCGGATGCATCGTGCCGGTCGCGGAGAACCCGCCCCAGCACCAGCTCGTCTACGACGACACGTCCTCGTGGCTGATCGCCACGAGCTTCGGAGTGCTCAAGGTCGAGAAGGGAAAGGACCCCGGGGAGGACGCGTTGGCGCTCGAAGCCGGGGGTGAGTGATGAGCGACGACAACGTGCACCGTCAACCCGAGGACGTCGATGCCGACGAGCCGCGCGAGGTACTCACACCGGACGCCGTGATCCCCGCCGAGACCCCGCCGGTCGTGGACGAGCCGACTCAGTACTTCATCGACCTGTCGATCGTATTCAACGATCCCAATCTCTACGGGCTCCGGATCTCACTCGACGGACCCGCCGCCAAGATCTTCGCCGGTCTCGAGTTCGAGATCATGTACAAGAAGGTCTCCGACACCGTCGGCGTGTACCAGTCGCAGCTCAAGCTGCCTGACGTGATGCGCACCTTCACCATCGGTGCGTACTCGATCACGCTCCCGGTGTTCGCCATCGCGGTCTACACCAACGGCGACTTCACGGTCGACATCGGGTTCCCCTGGAACGAGGACTTCTCCCGCTCGTTCAATATCCAGGGGATCGTCCCACCTGGCATCCCCGTCACGGGCTCGGGTGGCTTCTACTTCGGCAAGCTGAGCAGCGCCACCTCCTCCCAGGTGCCGAAGATCATCAGCGGCACCTTCAACCCGGTGGTCATCTTCGGCTTCGGTCTGACCGTCGGCGTCGGCAAGTCGATCGACATGGGCATCCTGAAGGCTGGGTTCAGCATCACCGTCTTCGGCATCGTCCAGGGCGTCGTCGCGAAGTACAACCCGTACGTGCTCGGCCAGACGGGCAACGCGCCGAAGTCGCAGATGCAGGGCTCCTACTACTTCTGGCTCCAGGGCACCGTCGGGGTCATCGGCAAGCTCTACGGAACGGTCGACTTCGCGATCATCAAGGCGTCGCTGGACATCGAGCTCAAGGTCTACCTCCAGATCACCTGTGAGTCCTACGCCGACGTCCCGATCAGCGTCGTCGCCTCGGTCGACGTCTCACTCTCGCTGAAGATCATCTTCTTCACCATCCACCTCAGCTTCAGGGCCGAGGTCAAGGCGACGTTCACGATCAAGAACCCGATGGGCGACCCACCGTGGACCCTGGCCCCCAGCGCGACCACCACGTCCATGAGGGCGCGACACCTTCGCACGCTGCGGGCGGCCCAACTCCACGCCGATGTCCTCGTCTCCGACGATGCGACGCTCGACCCGCACTGGAAGAACCTCGCACCGGCCGCGCAGACCATGCCGCTGATCGGTCACCTCGTACCAGTGCTCGCCGCAGTCGGCGACGGCGCCACGCTTGCCGACCAGCGCGTCGCCTACTCCCTGATCCTGCTCCTCGAGTCCATGGACCAGCAGGACGACGGCACAGCGAACGGCACGACGAGCTTCGAGCTGCTCGCGTTGCAGGTGGCCCGGTGGCTGGTCGCAGCCGCACTGCCCGAGCAGCAGATCGACGCGGCGGACGTCGACCAGCTGCTCATCTCCGACCGGCCCGTGACCACAGACTGTCCGGCTACGCCGGGCACAGTCGATCTCGGCCCCCTCGTCGACTACCTCGTCAGCTCCGACGACGCCCCCATGCCGATCCCCGCCGACAGCATCGACGCGTTCATGGCGGCCCAGTTCGACGTGACGCTCGACGTCGTCACCGAGAACTCGACGGGCTCGGACAGCCCGACGACGGTCCTCGCGATGATCCCCGAGCTGCAGCTGACGGTCCCGACGTACCCTCCCCCTCCCAAGCCCTCCGACGCCGACACCGACCTGGTCTACCGGTTCAGCCAGTTCAACTCGCTCGCAAGCGGCTACCTCGAGCAGCTGCGCACCTACTTCGACCAGCTCGCGGTCCAAGTGCAACAGGAGCGAGGCGCGACGGGCAGGGCCGAGACGGCCGACGTTGCTGCCGGACCGTCGATGGCGACTTTCGTGTTCGCCGACGAGTTCCTGCTGATCGGCCGGCAGATGGTGCGGGGCGTGCAGGACGCGCTCCGCAACTACCAGCTGCCGGTGCCGGCGGCGTCGCCAGCGGACACGGTGGCGACGATCAACGCCAATGCGCACCTCGACGCCAACGGCACAGGTTGCCTCGCGCCCTACACGGTCGCCGAGCTGTTCGAGGCGAACAAGGACCACCCGCTGACCGGCGGTAAGTCGGTGACGATCTCCGGGGTCACCTACCGCCCGGCCGCCAGCGACACCTTCGACTCGGTGACGAGGCACTACGGCAGCGTCTTCACCGGGCACGACCTCGGCACCGCCAACGCCACCACCGAGGGAATGCTTCACCCCGGCGGCTCGGTCAGGATCGGATCCGGCCAGACGGCACCCATCAGCGGCGGCGACACCCTCGGCTCTCTGGCCGCGAGCTACTTCGACGGCTCTGTGCCTGACCTCGTGACCGCCAACATCGACCGACCGGGCGTGCTGCAGGCGCTGAGCACGATGGTCGTCCCGCCGCTGCCCGTCACGATCGTCGACGACGACACCCTCGCGAAGCTGGCCCAGCGTCTCGCCGTGCCGGTCGATGTGCTCGCCGACGGCGACGACCCGACCAGCCCAGCCACGACCGCCGCGCTCTTCGCGTCGGTAGGGACCTCGACCATGCTCAGCGTCCCCCACCTCGCGCAGTATCCGCTCGGATTGCTCCTCGGCTCGTTCATGGCCAAGCAGGGTCTCAAGCACCTGTCCGGCATGTGCGGGCGGTACATGCTCCACGGGATGCGGCCGATCACCGACGGCATCACCTGGACCGGCCCGCGCCCGCCGTGCGCCGACCGGCCCACCTGCGGGCTGTACAGCCTGACCGGCCAGCAGTTCGATATCCCGGAGCTGAACGACACCGACCCGTTCAACTTCAGCATCTCGAACCCGGCCGCCCTGAAGTGGGTGACCTTCGCCGACGGAGCCTCGTCGCTCGACGTCTCGGTAGCCCCGCACACGCCGGCGGCGAGCGCGATCGACGCTGTGCGGACCTACGCGACGACGACCGTCCTCGCACCCGAGACGAGCCAGTTGGGCGCGCTCCCACTGTTCGACCGCATCCCGGCGCAGTTCAACATGTCGTCAGCCACCGGCTGGGAGGCGGGCGGGACCATCCCGCTCGCGTTCGGCGCGAAGCCTGCCGACGCCCCCCGCGCGCTCGCTTTGTGGTCGTTCCCCGACAACCTCATCAACCTGCCCGACCCGAGCCGGGGTCCCGTCACCATGGCGCTGCAGGTCGGGACCTACAACGAGTCGACCGGCAAGATGGACAACGTCGCTGCCCCCTGGTGGGGATGGGGCACGCGGGTGGCGGTGACGATCAAGAAGGTCGAAGCGATCGGCAACAGTGCCACGTCACGGTTCACCTACGAACTGGTCGGCACCAACGCCTACGACATCGTGCTCCTCGAACGACTCCTCGAAGCGACCCAGGCCACCGACGCCGTCATCGAGACGATCGTCCTCCTCTCCAGGCCGGGGTCGAGCGGATCGGGGTCAGGCATGCAGTCAGCCGACCTGTCGAAGGTGCGGTTCGGCATCGCACAAGCGAACCTGAGCACCTTCACGCACCCGCCGGCCCTCGCCGCCAACGTCGTCGGCGCCGACGCGCCTCCGCCCCGCCACCGGACAGAGGGGTGCCTCAACGACGCGTACGACTTCGTCAGGATGTTGTGGGAGGCGAGCATCACCCGCTCGGGCGGGTTCACCCTGTACTACAACGAAGTGGCCACCGGCGCCGGCTTCGGCGAGAGCGTGTTCAACGACAAGGGCGAGGCCACGCTCGAGCTCGTGATCGGCTACGCACCGCCGACGGCCGGCGACCGGACGACCGCCGGCTACATGAACACCGCGATCACCGGCACCTACGTCGATCCGAGCGGGTCGACCGTGTTCGCGATGTCCGACCCCCAGCCCACCACCGTCACGTTCGGTGCCGACGACTCGTTGGAGAGCGTTGCCCGATTCCACTACATGAACCCCATCGACCTGGCCGTGGAGAACTCGCTCGTCGCGCTGGCCGCGACGGTCATGGTCGACGTCACCCGGGGCACCTACCTCGTCGGTGCGACGAGGTCCGGTGCGCTCTCTGACATCGTCAGCTACGTCGGGTTCGGCGTGACTGCCGACGACGTGAAGAGAGCCAACCCGCTCATCACCGACTGGTCGGCACCGCTGCCCGCCAACGCGGTCGTCCGCCTGCCCCGCGTGCCGGTGGACAGTCGGTCCGGACCGGGCGGCGCATCGCTGGCCAACCTCGACGAGATCGCTGACCGCTACGGTGCGGCCGTCGCCGACCTCGCTGCTGACAACCTGACCACCAGGGCGCTGTTCGCCGACCCGCTGGCTGCCTCTGGCGGACCGCACACGCGGTCGGCGACCGTGCCGCCAGGGACCGTCGCCATCGGTGCATCGCGGGTCGTGCCACCTGACATCCCGGCGCCCACTGACCCGACCTTCGCCGAGTCCTACCTTCTCCACGCCTACACCATGCTCGGCTACGGGATCGCCGCAAACCTCTGGTGGCCGACGGCGAGCAACCAGGGATTGCCGCTGGGACCGAGCGACCCCGCCGACGGATCGTCGAACACGGAGGCGACCAGTGCCGGACCCGTGGCTCCGGGCGTCAACGCATTCGCGGTGCCGGCCACCAAGGAGGCGGGTGAGGTATGGAACTACAGCCAATCGGTGAAGATCGTCAACGGGCTCCAGACCGGTCCGTACGTCGCCATCGGCGACATCATGCAGCTCGACTTCTCGTGGGTCGACCTGTTCGGCAACACGATCCTGACGAGCCTCGACCAGCCCGGTCGGCCGGCCACGAACCTGGCGCCGATCCCGATCGGATACCTCGACGACCTGGTCGCGCTGAGCGTGTGGCCGAGCATCGCCTCGTCCTACCTTGTCTACGACGCCGGCGGCGTTCCGACCTTCCGCATCGAGCTGCGCTTCACCACCGCCTCGTACGATCCGGGCACCAACGAGACACTCGACCCGCTCGCCGAGATCCCCGGATGGCAGCGCAACGCACAGCAGGCCCTCGTGGTCTACACCCACCTGCTGTACCAGCTGAATGATGGCGGGACGGACCCGGTGGTGGCGCTGTCGTGGTCGAGCGGCGTGCTGACCGCGCCGGTACCGGTGACAGGCACCGACCGGGACGACCTCGTGGGCTGGCTCGACGACATCGCCGGCTTCCTGCAGAAGCGGGCCGACGGGGACGACACGACGCCGTTCACGTCCGACCACGGCTGTATCCCGGTCAAGGTGACGAGCACGTTCGAGGTCGAGCTCGATCCGCCGGTCGACCCCACCCTCTTCGTCCTGTCCAGCACGATCGGGGCGGTCACTGATGAGCAGGTCGTCGAGCTTCAGACGACGTTCTGCATGGACCGTCGCAGCGACAACATCGACGCCGGCTTCCGTGACACGCCGAGCGTGTTCTCCGCCTCAACCTCCATCCACCCCCACCTCACCAAGCAGGACAGCAACGGCGTACCGGTCGCAGACACCGACCAGGGGGCCTATACACTCGACATCTTCGCCCGGCTGCTCGAAGTGGCGCTCGAGGACCCCGGCAGCCACGCTCTGAAGCTCGCGGCCGGTGCCGACCGCTCCCGGGTGACCGAGGCGACCTCGGACCAGCCGGTCTGGCTCGTCCGGGTCGGGCTGGCCGCGAACCAGTCGATCGGCTTCGCCATCACCGACGAGGGCCACCCGATCCTCTACGCGCCGCGGCCGGTCAGCAACGAGTTGATCAGTCAGGACGATGTCGACATCTACGGCTAC
This sequence comes from uncultured Actinomycetota bacterium, assembly GCA_963811365.1. Taxonomy (GTDB): domain Bacteria; phylum Actinomycetota; class Actinomycetes; order Propionibacteriales; family Nocardioidaceae; genus CAWEQW01. Next base: position 88,619 of record CAWEQW010000007.1, read on the forward strand.
ACGACCGGCGCCGGAATCTCACCGACGCCGACCCAGAAGCTGAACTTCAGCGGCGTCGACATCGACATGTGGATGAACCAGTACCTGGTCGCGATCGACGACGTGCTGTCGCCCGAGTACCTCACGGCGGCGCAGATCATCGGCGCAGGAACGGTGGACTACATCGGACGGCTGCTCGCCGCCAAGGAGACGATCGCCGGGTCGCTGAAGCAGTTGGTGATGGCGGTGCTGTCCCAGGAGCACAGCCCCGAGGATCTCACCGACGCGCAGGACGCCTTCGAGCAGCAGCTGCTCGTGAGGCTCGCCAACGCGTACACCACCAACGCGGTCATCCAGTTCCACGCCACCGTCGACGCCGACCTCGGGCAGGCGGCGTGCAGCCCACAGCTCTACGGCCTCCCCGCCGCCACGGGCGGGGTCGCCCATGGTGGGGCGGCCGACGTCAGCTTGTCGGCAGCCAAGATCGCTCTGACGCACGCGGACTCAGTGGCCCCCAACCGGCTGACCTTCCTCATGGCCACCAGACCCGGCCGCGACCAGGGTCTCCAGGACCGACTCGCGTCGTACGTCGAGCTCGACCTCCAGTTCGCCGCCACCGCGATCGAGCATCAGATCGACGAGCTCCCGGGCATCGAGGGATACAAGGCGTCCTCGTGGCTCTCGTTCGTCCGCCCGCTCGCCCAGACGCCCGGCGATCCCCTCACCGAGCCACTCGGCACGTTCAAGGTGCCGCTCGTGCTGCGGGCCTTCCCCACCCCGCCGGTCCTTCCTAGCCAGGGGTTCGCCGCTGTCGCCGACCCTGCTGGCGGGCACCCGGCGCCACCACCTCCACCGCTGTCCGAGCTGCTGCAATGGAACTTCAGCTTCGAGTACGGCGAGGACTTCCACTACCCGCAGGATGAGACGTACTGCACGATCAAGTTCAACACGTTCCAGGGCGACGAGACGTTGGAGGGCATCGAGTCCGTCTTCGCAGCGTTGGCACAGTTCGTCACGGTGTACCCCGACGTCGCCAAGGACCTCCGCGACCTCGTCGCCAAGGTCACGGCGTCGACGACCGGAAAGTCGCTCGATGACGCCCGCACCGCACTCCTCTCGTTCATCGAGCTCGTGACGGGAGTGTCCTCGAAGCTGGCCGGTGGTCCGCCCACGATCCAGTCCGCACAGGTGCTGAGGGCGAGCGTCGACTACAAGGTCTATGTCAGGGAGTCGGCGACGAAGGTCGACTTCAAGGGTCAGGAGCGCGATGCCCTGCTGGTCAGCCTGTACGAGGTCGACGGCCGGCCAGCCGGGGTCGGGGAACCTTCGATCGTGATAGCCGGCTACGACGCTCAACCCGCGGAGCAGGTCCCGAGCAACGCGCTGGCGGCCTGGACCTACTCCGACGACGACGGACCGCTGGAACCGTCGATCGGCGCCTCGATCGCCCGGCGCAAGGTCGTCGTCCCCGCCCTCAACGTGCTCGACAAGCAGGACGCTCTCGCCTCTGCGTTCCTGATCCGCAACAAGGACCTCGTCCCCGGCGTGCAGACCGCGAAGGAGTTCTGGTACACCACAGGGGAGATCGCGTTCGCCGACCCGCTGTACCCGACTCTCGACTGGCAGATCGAGATCGACGTCGCCAAGATCGGCTCGTCCACACCGGTGACCCGGTCGCTCGCCGACCAACTCCAGAACATGTTCGTCGAGCTGCTCACGAACGCACCCGCGAGCGGTCAGCAGCTGCAGCTCGAATGCCGCTACGAGTACCGCGTCCAGTCCGATCTCCCGCCGATCTCAGTGCCCGTACTCTTCCTCCCGCCGATGAACTTCATCCTCGACAACGACGGGAAGATCCCGGCCGGCGGATGCCCGGGCAACGGCCAGGGCAATGCTCTGTGCCAGGTCGTCGGCGGCATCGTCGCGTGGTTCGATGCCAACCCGCCCTCACCGGCGCAGGGCAGGCTGGTCTTCGATCTCGCGATGTTCTCCCACACGCCGCCGCCGTCACCGCTGTTGCGGCTGCGCACGCTCACGCTCGCCCTCGCCGACCTCGACCCACCGCTCGCTGCCAGCCAGGAGACAAGGCGGGCCCACGGCTGAGCCGTTTCGATCCTTCGCGCAGGCTGATGTGCGGGTTGGTAACCGCAGTACGGTGGTTCGGCTGGAGCGCTTCGGCTTGTCTAGGGTCGAGCGTCGCCGCCTGGGCGGCTGCTCACAGCCGGGTCGCGGGTCGCTCCACGCGCTGCCACCAGCCTGATGTGGGCAGCGAAGCAGCTGTGGGGGTCCTCCATCACGGCCAGGGACCGGCACCGGCCCGCGAGCTCGCGGGCGATCGCGACGTTGGCCACGGTGCTGCGTGTGTGGCGGTCGATGAGCTTGACCCATCGGTGGTGGAGTCGTCGGTTGCCTTCGTCGCCGCGGACTCGAGCGGCAGCGGGTGCGAGGTCCCAGCGCTCGATGCGCTTGACCGCCATGTGCCGACCCTGGTGCGCGACCAGGGCCGCCTCTCGGGAAGCGCGCGTCACGTCAAGATCGGTCTGTTCGCCCCGGAAGGCCGTGAGCGAGCCTGGAGACCCGGTCACGCAGACGAGCCCGACGCTGACGCTCGGCCCCTGCGCAGCTCGAGTCATCCGGCGCGGGCATTCATCGGATAGGTGCACCTCGTCGGCCACTGCCTTGGGACGTAGGACAGGACCTGGGCTCTCTCGACATAGCGAGAAGCGATATGACATCCCTCGTGCCGGTCCCATACAGCGGCCCACAGCCGAAGCTCCCGGATGCCTCCTGTGGCCAGCGTCTGACCGTTGGGGGAGAAGGCAACCGCTTCTATCGTGTCCGTGTGGCCGGCCAGTGGCCTGCCGAGCGGAGTTCCCGTGGTCGCGTCCCAGAGCCGAACGGATTGATCCCAGCCCGCGCTAGCCAAGAGCTTCCCGTCCGGCGAGAACGCGACGCTCTCGATCCCATTGGTGTGACCGGTAAGCGGGTGCCCCACGGGTTCGCCGGTTGCCGGATCCCACGTGAGAACTGCCCCCGCCATGCTGCCAGCCGCCAGGAGCCGCCCGTCGGGAGAGAAGGCGATCGACGTCCAGCTGCTGGTTCCAGTGCTCAGCAAGCGACCGTGCTGGACCCTGGTGGCCGACGAATGCCACAGCCTGACTCCGTCCCAGCCTGCGCTCGCCAACAGTCGGCCATCCGGTGAGAACGCAAGTGCTTCCACAACACTCTCATGCTTCAGCGGGCCGCCGACCGGTTCGCCGGTGCTGGCGTTCCAGACGCGGACTGTGTGATCCCAGCTCCCGGTTGCCAGCAACGCCCGATCGGGGGAGAACGCCACCGATGTCACGGTATCTCGGTGCCCGGACAGTTCCACAGGCTCTCCCAGCGGATGGTGGGTGATCGCATCCCACTTGCGCATCTCACCCTCGTCATCCACCGAGATCAGCGTGCCCCCGTCTGCGGAGAACGCCACACCCACCGGGCGACCTCTGTGTCCGGTGAACGGTCCGCCGATCGGATCACCGGTATACGGGTTCCACAGTTGCACCGTGAAGTCCCCGTTGGCCGTGGCCAGTTGACCGCCGTTGGGTGAGAAGGCAATCGCCTCAACGGTGTCTGGAGAAGCGATCGGCGGAGCCCTGCGTGTCAGGGTGAGTTGAGTCCAGTGGTTCACAGCAAGTCCGCCTGACGCAGGGCGAGATTCAGGATCGATTCCCATGTCCCGTTCAGTTCTTTCGAGCCCGATGAGCATCGCCGATGATGGGGTGATGGGTGGTTCTTCTTCGTCTCCTCGTGCCGGGGGCCCGTCGCGTCGGCGGTCGTTCACCCCGGCCCAGAAGCTCGAGCACCTGGCCGCCTACGAGGCGGCCTGCGAGCACGGCGAGGGTGGCGCCTACCTGCGCCGGGAGGGCCTGTACTCCTCGTTGATCTCCGAGTGGCGCCGGCTGCGCGATGCCGGCGTGCTCGAGGGCAAGGACCCCGGCGCGAAGGTCGGTCGTCCCAGCGCGGAGCAGGCCGAGATCGGTCGGCTGCGTCGTGAGCTCGCCGATCGCGAGCGGCGGTTGGCGACCACCGAGACCGCGCTGGAGATCATGGGAAAAGCACACGCGCTCTTGGAGCAGATCTCCGAGAGCGCGGAGACCGAGCAGCCCGAACGGCCGCGCAGGAAGCGCTGATGGGCACCTACAGCGAGCTCACCGGCAACGGCGGGAGTCACGACCGAGCTGCTGCCGGCGTTGACCGGGGTCCCACGCGCCACCGCGACCCGGGCGAACAACCCGCCGCCCGAGCCGGCATCGGACCGGTGCCGCGGCCGGGCAGGGCGCCGGTGAACAGGCTGAGCCTGGCCGAGCGGACCCGGGTCCTGGAGGTCCTCGACTCCGAGGAGTTCGTCGACCAGGCGCCGTTGCAGGTCTACGCCACCCTGCTGGAACGCGGCGTCTACCTGTGCTCGGTGTCGACCATGTACCGGATCCTGGCCGAGGCCGGTCAGGTCACCGAACGGCGCCGGCTGGCCCGCCACCCGGCCCGGGCGGTGCCCGAGCTGGTCGCGACCGGACCCGGGCAGGTCTACACCTGGGACATCACCAAGCTGCCCGGCCCGGCCCGGGGCGTCTACTACGACGCCTACGTGATGATCGACATCTACTCCCGCTACATCGTCGGCGCCCACGTCCACGCCCACGAGGCCGGTGTCCTGGCCGAGGAGATGATGAAGCAGATCTTCGGGATCCACGGCATCCCGCACGTGGTCCACGCCGACCGGGGCACCTCGATGACCTCGAAGTCGGTCGCGACCCTGCTGGCCGACCTGGGCGTGACCCGCTCCCACTCCCGGCCCAGCGTGAGCAACGACAACCCCTACTCCGAATCGCTGTTCAAGACCATGAAGTACGCCCCGGTCTTCCCCGAGCGGTTCGGCTCGATCGGCGAGGCCCGCGGCGTTCATGGACGCCTTCGCCACCGACTACAACCACCAGCACCACCACACCGGGATCGGCCTGCACACCCCCGCCGACGTCCACTACGGCCACGCCAGCGACGTCGATGCGCAGCGATCAGCAGCGCTCGACGCGGCCCGCCAGCAGCACCCCGAGCGGTTCGCAACCAGCACCGACCCCAAGATCCTCGCGCTGCCCGACAACGCCTGGATCAACCAGCCAGCCGAAACCCCGGCTGCCTAACACCCTCTGGCCTCATCCGCCTTGAAAAATTCCGGAGCGCCGATCGCTTCGCCCCGGGTCGCGTCCCACAACTGTGCCGTGCCGTCCTCACTACCCGTCGCCAGAGTCCGCCCAACCGGGGAGAACGCCACAGAGTTCACGACATCTGGTTGTCCCCTGAGGGGACTGCCGACCGGCTTGGCGGCTCTCGGATCCCAAAGTCGCACCGTTCGATCAGTACCTGCCGAGGCCAGGAGCCGGCCGTCCGCAGAGAAGGAGACCGCCTCGACATAACCGGAGTGACCGAGCAGCCGCTTGCCAAGCAACGTTCCGCCGCTCGACAGATCCCACAACCGCACCGAGCCGTCGTAGCCCCCCGTGGCCAGGAGCATCCCTCTGGGCGCGAAGGCCACCGCTTCCACATGCTCGTCGTCACCGTGCAGGGGTGGGCCGAGGGCTTCGCCGGTGATCGGGTCCCACAGGCGGACCGTGCCGTCCCAGCTCCCAGAGGCCAGAATCCCACCGCCGGCGGAGAAGGCGACATCATCCACCCACCCGGTGTGCCCCCTGAGGGGCTTGCTCGACTGCTGCCCCGTGCTCGTGTTCCACAGCCGGATGGTGCGATCGAAGCTGCCCGAGGCCAGCACCCGCCCATCCGGAGAGAACGCCACCGAGGTCACGATGTCGCTGTGTCCGGTCAGCGGATCGCCGACCGGTGAGCCGGTCGCGGCATCCCAGATGCGAATAGTGCGATCGGAGCCGCCGGAGGCAAGTAGTCGGCCATCTGAGGAGAACGCAACGGAGTTGACGAAGCCCGTGTGACCCACGAGCGGTTCGCCGACCGGTCGCCCCGTCATGGCGTCCCAGAGACGGACCGACCCGTCCTTGCTCCCCGACGCCATCAGTCGACCGTCTGGTGAGAATGCCACAGAGGTGACGGCCCCTGCGTGTCCGGTGAGCGGACTCCCGATCGGCTGGGCTGGGGAGCTCGCGAGCGCAACCCTGGCGCTGACAAGGGCTGACGTGGCTCTGCTTCTCGGCAGGGCGCCGTGGGCGTGGCTCTCGGCTGCTAGAGCGAGCGCCAGCGAGGGATTCGTTGTCTCCATGTCTCGCGCGGAGGCCGCCAAGGAGAGGGCGACAGCATCGTCGCGCTGGCGAAGCGCCTCCTGGCGCTGAAGAAGGGCTTCCTGCCGCTGGAGGACCGCCAACGCTGCCGCCACGACCGCGCACACCGTGAGGACGCTGAGTCCGCTGAGCGCGGCGCGCCGCCAGCGACGGTACCGACGCAGCTCGCGCACGTCATCGCTGGCCAGTTCGTACTTCGACTTGCCCTGCATCGGGGCCGCGAGGTCGGTGACGGTCTCCCGGAACACGGGGTCGTGGATGTCCCAGGGGGCCAGCTCGGTCACGTCCACGAACAACGGCTCCGTCGGAAACGCTCCGGACCGGGTCATCACGGGCAACGCGATATCGCTGTGCTCCGGATCGAACGCCTGCCGGTTCTCGTCCCAGCGCAGACGCCCCCCGACAGTCACCAGCAAGAGGTGCTCAGGGCCTCGGCTGTCCAGCCAGTCGGTGACCTCGCGGTTCACCCAGGTCGAGGCCGCCGAGGCGGGGGACAGGACGACGACCAGGTACCGGGAGTCGGCCAGGGCGCCGTGGACCTTGCCCCACAGGTCGGGGCTGGCTGTCAGGTCGGTTGCGTCCCGGAACACGCGCAGCGCATAGAGGCGGCCCATCCGTCGGCCGATCCGCGCCAGCCCCTTCTGGACGGCCGCAGCGACCTGTCGGTCGGCGTGGCTGTAGGAGATGAATGCGTCGTACCGCGGTGTCCGACCCGTCGCCTGCGTCAACGCATCGGCGCTGTGGGTACTTGACGGCGAAGCCACGCCACTGCCTCCCCCGCGAGGGCTACCTCAAGGCTACGCGCAGCGGCAGTCGGTCGAGACCGAAACGCTGACTGTCGCCGGTGCCTCCAGGCACCCGTCGACGTCGGCGTTACGCCGCGACAGTCAGCTTCAGCCGAGCACGGGTGGGTGCCCGTACGGCGTCACCTGCTCGACGCGATCACTGCGGCCGCCCCGGTGAGGTAGGTAGCCGCGAACAGTATCGGGATCCACTTCTCGATGTGCGAGAGTGGCCAGTACTTGTGCCGGTCGGTGCCTTGACCCAACAGCCGCCACTCAGCGCGCCAGAATGGCGAGGCGGGCAGCTGTTCTTCAAGGGCACCCACCACCTGGAACTTGGCCGAGTTCAAGAGCCGGTAGGAACGCACGATGTAGAACCAGGCCGCACACTGCGCGACCACCGCGATCAGGGGGAACGCCAACCACCAGCCGTTCGCTACGAGGCGGTGTCCCAACAACACGGGTATCAACGCGAAGATCGCGGTGTTGAGCGTCAGGAAGAACGTATTGGCCAAGCCTCGCCGCTGACTGACCCGGTCAGCCATCTCCACGTACAGCCGGTACTGCTCCAGGATCGCCGACCGGTACTCTCTCGTGTCGCCGTTGTATGCCGTTTCCAGCGCATTCTCGTTCCACAAGGCCTCACCCTGAGCCATGATCCCCCCTCGCGCTTCGTCGGTCCGATGCTAATCCGTCTGCAGTCCGAACTCCGAGTTCGCTTTCGCCCACAGCATCGACGGACCACACGCGGGCCGCCATGGCGCGATCGAGACGTGCGAGAAGTACCTGGCCCACACCGGAGGGTCCCTCCTGCGAACGCGATGCTCCGGCCGCCCGGACGGCGCGAAGAGGAACCCGCTCCACCGGATCGGACCCGCGCGGTAGGCCGGCAGGCCGTGCAGTCGCCTGTCCTGTCCGCGCAGCACGCGCTCTCCGGGGCCATCTCGGGGCCGGCGCCCCGGGCAGGGTTGTCGCCGCGCCACAGCAGCAGCGAGCTTCGCCCGGTCACCGAGACGCCGCCGCTGGAGACCGGTCAGGCGCCCAGCCCGCACACCCTGGACGGCCAGAACGGGAGGCTGGACTCTGTGGAATGCCCCGGCCGGGCGAGTCGCAACCGGCAGCCAGCTCACTCGAGCGAATCGCGCTGGTCTCTGTAGCATGCGGCGCATGCCCATCAAGCTCGAGAACGTCGGCATCGCCGTCCGCGACCTCGAAGCGACGATCGCCTTCTTCACCGACCTCGGGCTGACCCTCCTCGGCCGAGACACCGTCAGCGGAGAGTGGACCGACACCGTCGTCGGTCTCGACGGCAACCACGCCAACATCGCCATGCTCCAGACCCCGGACGGCAACGGTCGCCTCGAGCTCTTCGAGTACATCCACCCCGACGCGATCGAGACCGACCCCACCCGCCCGAACGAGATCGGCATGCACCGGGTGGCCTTCTCGGTCGACGACATCGACGAGGCGCTCGAGATCGCCGAGAGGCACGGCTGCCGCCCGCTGCGCGGCGTGGCGACGTACGAGAACACGTACAAGCTCAGCTACGTCCGCGGCCCCAGCGGAATCATCGTCATGCTCGCCGAGGAGCTGAGGCGGAGCTGACCCGGGACGGATCCTCATGTGACGGCCGGCAGGCGCGGTGGTCTCCCGGAACGGATGATCGGGGACGCGGTACCTGCCGCTCGTACCGAGGTCGTGATGGCCAACGTGGCCATCAGAGAAGGGCGAGGTTCCGAGCTTTCATCGCCGAGCCCACGACGTCGGAGACCGCCAGTAGCCGTCGTCCGCGAGTGCGGCCGGACGCCGGCGTCCCGTAGGCTGCCGAGATGGTGCTGCTGATGACCAACGGAGAAGGGATGCGCGGGGGATCCGTCCACCACACGATCGCTGCCCATCCCTTTCTGGGCGAGGTCGAGACCGCTCCGCGGTACCGGTTCTTCTCCGTGCGCGACGAGTTCCCTGGCCTGATGCCGGTCGCGGCCGAAGGCGGCGTCGTGCCCGGCGAGCTCTATGACATTCCCCTCGAGGTCCTGCGGGACTCGTTCCTCCCGCACGAGCCGGCCGAGCTCGAGCTCGGCGTGGTCGAGCTCGGCGACGGCGGGGCGGCGCTGTGCATGATGCTGCGGTCCGGTGAAGGTGGCCGGCACCGGGAGATCACCCAGTACGGCGGCTGGCGCGCTTACCGCGCCTCACTGGACTGACGGCCTCGGCATGCCGACTGTCGACCGGGTCATCGAGGCGCCTCGTGCGGTCGTGGACGGTCAGGAGCAGGGCTGCCAGGTTCTGGTGAGCGACGGTCGGATCGTCGGTATCGAGGGGCTCGGTGCCCGGCGGGACGCGGCGCCGACGGTGCGGCTCGACGACCAGGTGGTGCTGCTGCCCGGCCTGGTCGACACCCACGTGCACTGCAACGACCCGGGCAGAACGCACTGGGAGGGCTTCGAGCACGCCACCCGTGCGGCCGCCGCCGGAGGCGTGACCACCGTCGTCGACATGCCGCTCAACAGCGTGCCGCCGACCGTGGACGTGGCGGCGTTCCTCGCGAAGCGCTCGGCAGCGCAAGGCCGGTGCTTCGTCGACGTGGCGTTCTGGGGCGGCGCGGTCCCGGGGAACACCGAGGAGCTCGGACCGCTCTGGGACGACGGTGTGCTCGGCTTCAAGTGCTTCCTGGTCGACTCGGGGGTCGAGGAGTTCGCGCCCCTCGATGATGCCGGGCTGCACACCGCCGCCAAGACGGTCGCGTCGCTTGGCGGGCTGCTTCTGGTGCACGCCGAGGACCCCGGCACCCTGAGGCGGGCCCCTTCCGGCGCCGACTACGCCGGGTTCGCCGAGAGCCGGCCACCGGAGGCCGAGGTGGTCGCGGTCGAGGCGGTGGTGGCCGCAGCGAAGGAGACCGGCTGCCGGATCCACGTGGTGCACCTCGCGGCCGCGGCGGCTCTGCCGGTCCTGCGCGCGGCCAGGAGGGCCGGGACTCCCGTGACCGCCGAGACCTGCCCGCACTACCTGACCCTGACCACGTCCGACGCGCTTGGCGGCGATGCCGCCTTCAAGTGCTGCCCGCCGCTGCGTGACGACGCCAACCGCGACGGCCTCTGGGCGGGGCTGCGCGACGGCACGATCGGCCTGGTCGCCTCCGACCACTCGCCGTGCCCGGCCGAGCTGAAGGCGGGCGGCCTCCTCGATGCCTGGGGCGGCATCAGCTCGCTGCAGCTGGGGGCGGGCGCCACCTGGGTCGAGGCCCGCCGACGCGGGCACCGGCTGCCCGACCTGGTGCGGTGGATGGCCACGGCGCCGGCCGACCTGGCCGGTCTGGTGCGGAAGGGCCGGATCGCCGAGGGAGCCGACGCCGACCTCTGCGTGCTCGCGCCGGACGAGTCCTACGACGTCGACCCGGCCCGCCTCGAGCACCGGCATCCCGTCACGCCGTACGCCGGGCGGACCCTGACCGGTGTCGTCCGACAGACCTGGCTGGCCGGCCGACCCGTCGACCTGGAGGCACCGCCACGCGGACGGCTGCTCGACCGAGGAGCGCGACGGTGAGCCACGACATCACCGACCAGCCCGACCTCGCCTCGCGCGCGCTCGGGGGCGGCGTCGTGTACGCCAACGACGACCTGTTCGCCGCTCCGGAGAACCTGGTGACCCCGGGGCCGCCGAAGCACGACCCGCACGCGTTCGGGCCGCGCGGCAAGATCTACGACGGCTGGGAGACCCGGCGAAGGCGCACATCGGGCAACGACCTCGCGATCGTGCGGCTCGGCGTGCGCGGTGCGGTCAGCGGCGTGGTCGTCGACACGGCGTACTTCACCGGCAACCACCCGGCGCGGGTGGGCGTGGACGGCGTGGACCTGCCCGGCTACCCGTCGGCCGAGGAGCTGCTCGCGGCCGACTGGCGGCCGCTGGTGCCGGTGTCGGCGGTCGCGGGCGACACCGCCAACGCGTTCGGGGTCGAGGGCGCGCCGACCTGCACGCACGTGCGGCTGACCCTGCACCCCGACGGCGGGGTCGCTCGGCTCCGGGTGCACGGCCGCCCGGCGCCGCGGCCCGAGCTGCTCACCGGCACCGTCGACCTCGCCGCGCTGGAGAACGGCGGCGACGTGGTCGACTGCTCCGACGCGTTCTACGCCGCCGCGCGCAACCTGCTCATGCCCGGTCGTGCGCGCACCACCGGCGAGGGCTGGGAGAACGCGCGCCGCCGGGACGCCGGCAACGACCACGTGACCGTGCGCCTGGCCGGCCCGGGCACGGTCCGCCGGCTCGTCGTGGACACGTCGTGCTTCGTCGGCAACGCTCCCGCTGAGGTGCTCGTCCGTGGGTGTCTCGGCGTCCCGGACGGCGACCCCGCACGGCGCTGGGCGACGCTGCTGGCGCGCTCGGCCGTGCAGCCCGACACCCGACAGGTGCTGGCCGTGGACGGCGACGCGGCCACCACCACTGTCGACCACATCCGCCTCGACGTCTTCCCCGACGGCGGCCTCGCCCGGCTGCGGGTCCTGGGGGAGCTGGGCGCTGACCACTCGCCCCACGACGCACGGGAGTGGTAGGAAGTCCCGGAAGGGAGGGGGAGGATGGCGTCGAGCCTGGATCCGAGCGACGACGACCTGCGCGCGTGCTGCGCCGCCGACGCGTGGCTGGGCCGGATGTCCGTGGCCCGCCCGTTCCGCTCCGCGAAGGCCGCCACCGCCCTCTCCGACGAGATCGTGCTCGGGCTCGACGACGCCGCTCTCGAACAGGCCCTCTCCGCGCATGCGCGGATCGGTGAGCGCAGGCTCGGCAGCACCACCGAGGACCGCTGGTCCCGCACCGAGCAGGCCGGCGCCCTCACCGTCGCCACCGACCTGCAGCAGCTGCTCGTCGAGGGCAACCGCCGCTACGAGCAGCGCTTCGGGCGCGTCTTCCTGATCCGGGCAGCCGGCCGCTCCGCCGAGGAGATGCTGACCGCGCTCGAGGAGCGGCTGGGGAACGACGACGACACCGAGCGCGACGTCGTACGACGTGAGCTCGCCGGCATCGTCCGGCTCCGGCTGCTGAAAGTGGTGGACGCCTGATGAGCTTGTCCAGTCACGTCCTCGACGCCGTCCGCGGCACCCCGGCGCGTGGCGTCGGCGTGCGGTGGGAACGCCGGAGCGACGGCGGCTGGGATCCCGTGGCGCGGGCCGTCACCGACGACGACGGTCGGATCTCCCGCTGGGAGGCCCCGACACCGGCCGGCGAGCACCGGCTGGTGTTCGACAGCGGCGGCTACTTCGGCGCCCAGGGCACCACGACCTTCTATCCCGAGGTGGTCGTGGTCTTCGAGGTCACCGACGCCGAGGCCCACCACCACGTGCCGCTGCTGCTCAGCCCCTTCGCCTACTCGACCTACCGGGGGTCGTGATGGGCGGGCCGCGACTCGGGGGCAACCAGTACGGCAAGGCCGAGATCCGGCTGATGAAGGTCGACCGCGACCAGCCCCGGCACGTGCTGCACGACCTCACCGTCAGCGTCGCGCTCTCCGGTGCCATGGAGGAGGTCCATCTCGTCGGCGACAACCGGGCCGTGCTCCCCACCGACACCCAGAAGAACACCGTCTACGCGTTCGCCCGCGAGCACGGGGTCGACCAGGTGGAGGACTTCGCAGCACTGCTGGCCCGGCACTTCGTCGACACCCAGCAGGCTGTGCACCGGGCGAGGGTGAGCGTCGAGGAGCATGCCTGGGAGCGGCTGGGCGACCACTCGTTCGCCAGGACCGGTCGCGAGACGCGCACCGCCACGGTGACCCACGACGGCGACGGCACCAGGGTCCGGTCCGGGCTGCGCGACCTCGTGCTGCTCGGCTCCACGGCGTCGGAGTTCCGGGGCTTCGCCCAGGACCGCTACACGACACTCCCCGAGACCGACGACCGGATCCTGTGCACGTCGGTCGAGGCGCAGTGGCGGTGCACGGCGGCTCCGGCCGACTGGCAGGCGTCGTACGACGGCGTCCGGTCGGCGCTGGTGACGGCCTTCGCCGACACCTACAGCCGGTCGCTGCAGCAGACGCTCTACCAGATGGGCTCCCGGATGGTGACGACCTGCGACGGGGTCGCCGAGGCTCGGCTGCGGCTGCCCAACCGGCACCACATCCTCGTCGACCTCGCGCCGTTCGGCCTGGACAACCCCAACGAGGTCTTCCACGTCGACGACAGGCCGTACGGGCTGATCGAGGCGACGGTCCTGGCCGAGGGATCCGAGGCCGACGAGGGGGTGTGGTGACCGATGGACCTGCTGCAGCCACTGACCTGGGCGGAGGCGCTGACCGCCCGGGCGGAGCGGCCCGACCTCCTCCCGATCGCCGGTGGCACCGACGTGATGGTGGACCTCAACTTCGGCCGGAGCCGTCCGGCGGGGCTGCTCGACCTGACGCGCCTCGACGAGCTCGGGTCCTGGTCGGTCACCGACGACGTGCTCCGGATCGGTGCCGGTGTCACCTACACGCAGGTCCAGTCGGACCTGGCGGGGCTGGCGCCCGGGCTGGCGATGGCCTCGCGCACGGTTGGCTCTCCCCAGATCCGCAACCGGGGGACGGTCGCGGGCAACCTCGGCTCCGCCTCCCCGGCGGGTGACGCGCACCCGCCGCTGCTGGCCTCCGGCGCCACCATCGAGGTCGAGTCGGTGCGGGGCCGGCGGCTTCTCGCGGCAGCGGCCTTCTTCACGGGGGTCAAGCGCAACGCGCTCGAGCCGGACGAGCTGATCCGGGCCGTGCACGTGCCGGTCACCGGCGGGCCGCAGCAGTTCGCCAAGATCGGCACCCGCAACGCCATGGTGATCGCCGTGGCGTCGTTCGGGCTCGCGTTGGACCCCGACGCGCGCCGGGTCGGCACCGGCATCGGGTCGGCTGCCCCGACCCCGCGGACCGCGCCGGCGGCGGAGGACCACCTGGCCGGCGAGCTCGACTGGGACGGACGCGCCCCGCTGGCCGCGCCCGTCGTACGCCGGTTCGGCGAGCTCGTGGCCGATGCCGCCGACCCCATCGACGACGTCCGCGGCAGCGCGGCCTACCGCCGGCACGCGCTGGCGGTGCTCGCGGCTCGCACCGCGACCTGGGCCTGGGACGAGCACCGCACGCAGCAGGCGTCATGAGGGTCCGGTGCACGGTCAACGGCGAGCAGCGGGTCGCCGACGACGTCTGGGCGGGCGAGAGTCTGCTCCACCTCCTGCGCGAGCGGCTCGGGCTGCCCGGCTCCAAGAACGCCTGTGAGCAGGGCGAGTGCGGATCCTGCACGGTCTACCTCGACGAGGTCCTGGTGTGCTCGTGCCTGGTCGCGGGTGGCCAGGCCGAGGGCCGCACGGTCGTCACCGTGGAGGGGCTGGCCGAGGGTGACCGGCTCGACCCCGTGCAGCAGGCCTTCGTCGACGCGGGCGCCGTGCAGTGCGGGTTCTGCACGCCGGGCCTGGTCGTCGCCGTGCACGACCTGCTGGACCGCGACCCCGAGCCGTCGGACGCCGACGTGCGCGAGGCGCTGGCCGGGAACCTCTGCCGCTGCACCGGCTACGAGAAGATCCTCGACGCGGTGCGGCTGGCTGCGTCGAGCGCGGGTGGCACCCGATGACCACGGTGATCCAGCACTGCGCAGTCGCCACCGTGGATGCGGTGGGCACGGAGTACGCCGACGGTCACGTCGTCGTCGAGGGGTCGCGGATCGCCGCGGTGGGTGCCGGCGCGGCACCTGCCTCGGTCACCGAGCGTGCGGACACCGTGCTCGACGCCCGCGGCTGCCTGGCGACGCCGGGTCTGGTCAACACCCACCATCACCTCTACCAGTGGGCGACCCGTGGGCTGGCCCAGCAGGAGGACCTGTTCGGCTGGCTCACCACGCTCTACCCGATCTGGGAGGGACTCGACGAGGACGTCGTGGGAGCGGCCGCAGCGGCGGGCCTCGGCTGGCTCGCGCGCACCGGCTGCACCAGCACCACCGACCACCACTACGTGTTCCCGCGCGACGGCGGCGACGTGCTCGGTGCGACGGTCGAGGCCGCGCGCGAGGTCGGCCTGCGCTTCCACCCGACCCGCGGGTCGATGGACCTCGGGCAGAGCCGGGGCGGGCTGCCGCCGGACTCCGTCGTGGAGACGACCGAGGCAGCGCTGACGGGCACGCAGCGGGCGCTCGAGGAGCACCATGACCCGGCGCCGGGCTCGATGCTGCGGATGGGCGTCTCGCCCTGCTCACCGTTCTCCGTGACCGGGGACCTGATGCGTGAGGCCGCCGCGCTGGCCCGAGAACGCGGCGTACGCCTGCACACCCACCTCGCCGAGACGCTCGACGAGGATGACTTCTGCCGCTCGAACGTCGGCTGCTCGCCGATGGAGTACGTCGAGCGCCTGGGCTGGCTGGGCGACGACGTGTGGCTCGCCCACTGCGTGCACCTCGACCAGGAGGGCGTGACCCGGCTCGCCGACTCGGGCACCGCGGTGGCGCACTGCCCGACCAGCAACGCCCGCCTCGGCACCGGGCTCGCACCGGTCGCCGCGCTCCGGGAGCAGGGAGTCGCCGTCGGACTCGGCGTCGACGGGGCCGCCTCCAACGAGGAGGGCTCGCTGGCGACCGAGCTGCACGCGGCGGCGATGGTGGCCCGGCTCCGAGGTGGCCCCGGCGCGCTGAGCGCCCGCGAGGCGCTGGCGCTGGGCACCATCGGCGGCGCCCGCGTGCTGGGACGCGAGGACGAGCTCGGCTCGCTGGAGCCGGGCAAGCTCGCGGACCTCGCGCTCTGGCGCGTCGACGGGCTCGCCCAGGCCGGCTGCGAGGACCCCGTCGCGGCGCTGGTCCTCGGGTCGCGGCCGCCGCTGGCGCTTCTCCTGGTGGGAGGATCGGCGGTCGTGCAGGACGACGTGCTGCTGACGACCGACGAGCACCGGCTGGCCGGGCGGGCGGCCACCGCCACCCGCACGCTGCTGGCGCGGAGCGGACGATGACCTCCGCGCCGGGCCGGACCCGCACCCACACCCGCGGCGGGGTGGGCGACAGCGTCCAGCGCCCCGACGGCGGGCTCAAGGTGCGTGGGGAGTTCGCGTTCTCCTCCGACCTGTGGATGGACGGGATGCTGTGGGGCACCACCCTTCGCAGCCCGTCCCCCCACGCCCGGATCACCGGCATCCGCACCGCCGCCGCTCTCGCCGTACCCGGCGTGTTCGCCGTGCTGACCCACGAGGACGTGCCCGGGGTGAACGCCTACGGCCTGGAGCACCGCGACCAGCCGGTGCTGGCCCACGACCGGGTGCGCTACCAGGGGGAGCCGGTCGCGCTGGTAGCGGCCGACCATCCCGAGACCGCCCGCCGCGCCGCGACGCTGGTCGAGGTGGACTACGAGGACCTGCCGCGCGTCACCGACCCCCGGGCGGCGGTGCGCGGAGAGTGCGAGGCACTCCACCCCGACGGCAACACGGTGCGCCACGTCAGGATCCGACACGGCGACCCGGCGGCCGCGGCCCCGGTGGTCGTCTCCGGCGAGTACGAGGTCGGCATGCAGGACCAGGCGTTCCTCGGGCCGGAGTCGGGGCTCGCAGCCCCCGCCGTGGACGGCGGGGTCGACCTCTACGTCGCCACGCAGTGGCTGCACGTGGACCGGAGCCAGGTGGCCTACGCACTGGGCCTCGACGAGGAGCTCGTGCGGATCACGCTGGCCGGCGTCGGGGGGGCGTTCGGGGCGCGCGAGGACCTGTCCGTCCAGGTGCACGCGTGCATGCTGGCGCTGCGCACCGGGCGGCCGGTGAAGATGGTGTACTCCCGGGAGGAGTCGTTCTTCGGGCACGTCCACCGCCACCCGGCCTGGATGCGCTACGAGCACGGCGCCGACGAGGAGGGCCGGCTGGTCTTCGTGCGGGCCGAGATCGTGCTCGACGGGGGCGCGTACGCCTCCAGCACCCCGGCGGTCGTCGCCAACGCCGCCACGATGGGCGCGGGGCCCTACGTCGTGCCCCACGTCGCCATCGACTGCTACGGCGCCTACACCAACAACCCTCCCTGCGGCGCGATGCGCGGCTTCGGAGCGGTGCAGGCCGCGTTCGGCTACGAGTCGCAGATGGACCGGCTCGCCGAGGCGGTGGGCCTCGACCCTGCCGAGATCCGGGTGCGCAACGGGCTGGCCGAGGGTGACCCGGTCGCCACGGGGCAGGTGCTGGACTCGGCAGCCCCTGTCGCCGACCTGGTGCGCCGGGTGCGCGACATGCCGCTGCCACCGCCCCGCTCGCCGGACCTGCGGTCGCTGCCCGGCGGCGTTGCCAACACCACGCACGGTGAGGGCGTACGCCGCGGCGTCGGCTACGGCGTCGGCATCAAGAACATCTGCTTCTCTGAGGGCTTCGACGACTACTCGACCGCGCACGTGTCCGTGCACGTCGTCGGCGACGAGCCGGTGGTCACCGTGCGCACGGCTGCGGTGGAGGTCGGGCAGGGACTCGTGACGGTGCAGGAGCAGATCGCGCGCACCGAGCTGGGCATCGAGCAGGTGCGCGTCGAGACCGCCGACACCCGGGTGGGCTCGGCGGGGTCGACGTCGGCGTCGCGGCAGACCTACGTCACCGGCGGCGCGGTGCGGGCCGCCTGCCGCGAGGTCGCCGCCGAGCTGCTGGCGCGGGCGACGGTCGCTTCCGGCGTGGAGCCGGAGTCCGTCGCCGGTGTGTGGCGCCTCGAGGGCGGTCACGTCGTCGGGTCGGACGGGCAACGGGTGGCCGCGGTGGTGGACCTGGCCGGCGACGACGGCATCGAGCGCGCGGTCGAGTGGCGGCACCGCCCGACCACGACGCTGGACCCGGAGACCGGGCAGGGCAGAGCCCACGTGCAGTTCGGCTTCGCCGCGCACCGGGCCGTCGTCGACGTGGACGTGGAGCTGGGCCTGGTGAAGGTGGTGGCGCTCGACTGCGCCCAGGACGTCGGGCGGGCGCTCAACCCCGGCGCGGTCCTCGGCCAGATCCACGGCGGCAGTGCCCAGGGGCTCGGGCTGGCCGTCATGGAGGAGATCCAGGTCGTCGACGGGCTGGTGCGCAACCCGTCATTCACCGACTACCTGATCCCCACCGTGCTCGACATGCCGCCGATGCGAGTAGACGTGCTCGAGCTGGAGGACCCGCACGCGCCGTACGGCCTGCGGGGTGTCGGGGAGCCCCCGACGATCTCCTCGACACCGGCCATCGTCGCCGCGATCCGCGCGGCCACCGGGCTCGCCCTCACCCGGGTCCCGGTGCGGCCCGAGCACCTGACGGGCACCTGACCCGACAGGTGTAGCGCCGCCCCACCTCGGGGATGCCGCCCCACCGCTGCGTACGGTCCTGCTTCCCCGTGATCGACTCGCGTGGAACCGCCCTGGTCAGGGGTCGGTTGACGTACTGCCCACCGGCAGGGACCGGTCGCGAAGCCCGCTACTCCTTGACCGCTGAGCTGGCGACGCTTTGCACGAAGAAGCGTTGGAAGACGAGGAACAAGATGATGACCGGCATCACGAGGAGGGTTCCGAACGCGAAGACGGCTCCCCAGTCCGGTGGCTGTTGGGCCGAGAAGACTCCGATCTCGAGCGGGAGTGGTCTCACCGACGGATCGGTGACCACGAGCGACGGCCAGAGGAACTGGCCCCAAGAGCTGAGGAAGGTGAGAATCGCGACCGTGGCGAAGACGGGCTTGCTGTTCGGTACGACGATGCGGAAGAAGGTGCCGAACGGTCCGAGGCCGTCTAGCTTGGCGGCCTCCTCCACACTGACGTTCGTGGAGAGGAAGAAGGTGTAGAACAAGAAGATCGCGAACGCGTTGGCGACGAAGGGCAGGATCTGCACGATGACTGTGTCCCGCTGGCCTTGAAGCATGTAGAGCAGCGGCACGGCGACTGCCTCGAACGGGACGATGACGAGCAGCACAACGAGGGTGAACACCGCATCGCGCCCTCTCCATTGCAGGCGGGCGAAGGAGTAGGCGGCCATCGAGTTGACGACGAGCCCGATCAGGACGATCGCGGTGGAGATGATGATCGAGTTGACGAAGAACCGGACGAAGTAGCCGGTGCTGTCAGAGGACAGGGACCGGAACACGTTGGCGTAGTTGTCGAGTGACAGGTCGGTCGGCAGGAAGCCGGCGAACCCGTCGAGGACCTTGTTGCTCGGCTTGAGGCTCCCGAGAAGCAGGTAGTAGATGGGCGCGAAGAAGAGCACCGCCAAGATCGTCAGGATCGCGTAGTCGCGGCCACGGGCGAGCCGCGCTCTGTTCGACATGGTGCGGGAAGTGCTCATCCTTCACTCCTCTGGCTCAAGAGGCGGCGCTGCAGAAGCGTGATCGCCACCACGATCACGAAGAAGATGACCGTCATCGCCGAGGCGAGGCCGACGTTGTTCGCGTTGCTGGCTGCCGACGTCGCGCTGTAGAGCACGGTTCTCAGCGCTTCCTCGTTGCCACCTGCTGTCCGGATCAGGATGTAGACCTGGTCGTAGACCCGGAAGGCGTAGATGGTGGTCAGCAGGATCACGAAGATCAGGGTGTTCCTGACACCGGGGATCGTGATGTGGATGAACTGTTGCCACGTGTTCGCCCGGTCCAGTGCGGCAGCCTCGTATCGCTCCTCGGGGATCTCCTGCAGTGCGGCGAGGATGATGATCATCTGGAATCCGACGCCCTGCCAGATCGACAGGACGATCACCGATCCCAGCGCGGTCGCCGACGACCCGAGCCAGTCGTGGCTGGACACGTTGCCGGCTGTCACGAAGCTGAGCGCGGCATTGAGCAGCCCGTTGCTCCCGCGATCGAGGATCAGGCGCCAGACCACAGCCACCAGCGCCATCGGGAAGACGACGGGGAGGAAGAAGAAGGCGCGGAACAACGGGATCCCTTTGAGCTTGCGGTTCAGCAAGACCGCCAGCAGCAACGCGAGCCCTGTCTGGAGGGGGATCACGACGAGCGCGAAGACGAAGTTGTTCAGCAGCGACCGCAGAAAGGGTCCGGAGGTGACCGGGTCCGTGAACAGCCGGACGTAGTACTCGAGACCGAGAAAGGTCGGGGGTCGGACCTGGTTGAGCTGGGCATTGAAGAAGGACAGACCGATCGCGATGACGAAGGGAAGGGCGACGAAGACGGCCAGACCCAGGGTCGCCGGGGTCGCCATCAAGATGGCCGGGGCAGCCTCCCGCCACCTCTGCTTTCGGCGACGGACTCGGGAAGGGTCGGCGTCCGCGAGGCCGGAGGGTTCAGTACTGCCTCCGCTGTGGCGCAGTGTCAGGTTCATGAGCTGCTACTGGAAGTTTCCATTGTCGGCGTAGGCCTGGTCGATCTTCTTGGCCGCCTGAGTCAGCTGCTGCTTGGCGTTCGCTCCGCCGTAGCTGGCCGACAGAGCACTCGAGAAGGCGCTGGTCACAGTGGGGTATCCGGGAGTGACGGGCCGGTATACCGCGATGCAGTCGGGAGTGATGCTGCTGGCTGCGCAGGTCTTCTGCAGCTGCTCACCGAACAGGGCCAAGGCGCCACCGCTGTGGTAGAGCGGGTCGGCGGTGAAGACGGACTTGGTGGCCGGTGGCGCGCCGTTGGCATCGGTCATCGCCTTGACATTCTTGTCGTTGAGGAGGAAGTCCACGAACGCGCCGGCGGCCTTCCCGTTCTTGGTGCCCGAACCGATGCCCCACGTCCACGAGCCGGCGCCGGTCTTGGTGCCGTTGCCCATGTTCGGCAGCGGCAGGTCGAGGAGGTCCTTGCCGATCGCCTTGCTGTACGCGGGGTAGAGCCAGTGGCCACCCCAGCTCAGGGCCACGCGGCCGGAAGTGAAGGCGTTGTTGTCGCTGTTGGCGTCGACGTAGGGCTTCCAGCTCTGCAGGGCTTTCACAGCGCTGATCGAGGCACTTGAGTCCAGCACGCCGGCGGCCTTGCCGTCCTTGATCAGGTTTCCTCCGGCTGACCAGACCAGGGGTGAGAAGGCGTAGGTGCCCCACTCGCCGGCCAGGTTCGCCTCGGAGATGTCCAGCGACTTCCCGGACGGGTTGTGCTTCGCCAGTGTCTTCACCGCGGCATCGAACTGCTGGGGGGTCCACGCGCCCTGCGGGCTGGTCGGGTAGTGCACGCCCGCCGCATCGAGCAGCTTCTTGTTGCCGAACAGCCCCAACGCGGAGTCGTACATGGCCAGGGCGTAGAGCTTGCCTTGGTAGGTGCCCTCGGTGACCGACCCGCTGGTGGCGTTGTCGATCGTCTTCTTGGACACGAAGCCGTCTATCGGGGAGATCTTGCCGTTGTAGACCATGCTGGCGACGGTTGGGCCGTCCATCTCGATGACGTCGGGGAGCTTGTCCGTCGGTGTGTTGGTGACGGTGTTGGTATAGGTGTCTTCAGGGATGAGCCTCAGCGAGGCCTTGACCGCAGACTGCGACTTGTTGAAGTCCGCCACTGCTGCTTGGACGGCGCGGTTCTCGCTGTCCTGGCCCTGGTGCGCCCAGATGGCGATGGAGCCCTTTCCGTTCCCGGCTTCGGCCTGGCTGGTGCCGCCACCGCACCCGGCCAGCGCGAGGAGGGCCGAAGCGGCTGTGGCGCCGACGAGCCAACGACCGGATCGAGACCTGGTGTTCATGAGGTTGCCTTTCGTTGGGGTTCGTTCGGTGGCCCGCATGGAGCTGTCGGAGTCGCCTGTGACGACCGGAAGCGCGAGTCGGGCCGGAGCCGTGGAAGGCCACGCCCGTCAACGGCGAGCGGGATGGGGTCGGTCAAGCCGCCGGTGAACTCGCCACCGGGACTCAGATGCCTGACGGCCATCAAGAAGCGGCTACCGTCGCGGTCCACGACGACGCGCGCGGAGTAGAGGCGCTCGTCGGTGAGCCTCTGCGGCTCGGCCGACCCGGAGTTCGAGCCGCTGGACAGCGGCAGAAGCCAGACGCCGCCTTCGCCTCCGTCGTCGCGCCGCGCTTGGGAGAGCGCCGCGCGCGAGCAGGAGAAGAGAATCGCCCCTGCGCACGAGCCGCTCGGCTCGATCAGCTGCGGTACCTCGAGATGGGCGAATCCGAGCCCGGGCCCGGCCAACGGTGGCTCGACCGTCCAACGTGTCAAATCGTCGGAGACAGCGTGGCCGATCACGCCGCGGTCGTCGGTCGGGCCGTGGTTGCTGCGCGCGGTGACCAGCATGTGCCATCGGCCGTCTTCGCCGTCCCGGTAGACCCACGGATCTCGCCAGGCCTCCTCATGCCAGGAGGAGGTGCCCAGGGTCTCGTACCAGCGCGCGTCGGCCTGCACGATCGCAGCGGGTTGCTTGCTCCACTGGTGCAGGTCCGGTGACGTCGCGACGCCGACGGTCTCGATGTTGCGGCGGTCCGGCCAGTCCCCGAGAAACCGGGATCCGGTGAAGAACATCCGCCACAGGTCGTCGTCTCCACGCACCACGGATCCGGTCCACGTCGCCGTCTCGTCGAAGGACCCTGGCGCGCCTGCGTCGAAGACGTCGTCGAGCACGTCCCAATCGCGCCAGTTGGTCGAGACCGCATGGCCGATCCTTGCCGCGCGGTGGCGACGCTCGGGATCGCCCGGCGACCTTGTCGCGTGCAAGTAGAAGACATGGAACCGGTCACCGTCGTCGGCGACCCAGAAGTCCCATACCCACTGGTCGTTGAGCCTCAGCATCGGCTAGCCCAGTCCTCGATCGTCTTCGTACGCCATTGGACTTGCACTCTCGAGGTTGAACGTTTACGGCAGTGTGCCCAACCACGTTGGTTCTCAACCGCGGGTCGGGAGCGCGTTTCTCCCAGGTCGCCATCGAGCCGGTCCGCACGCGGCCGAGGAGCTCGGTTGCCGACCCGTTCCCACCGCACCCGTGTCGTCGGGAGGCGATCGACGGCTTGCAGCGACCGTGGCGTCAAAGGGAGTGCCTTGGCTGGTTGCTGCTGTTCGTGCTGTCTCCTGCGCCGACCCGATGGATCGGGCAAGACCTCAAGGGCCTGCGACCGTAACCTGGGCTCGGCGGCCATCGGGTCGGGAGCTACCGGCGTCACGGTCAGGAGGCCACCGACGGCGTACGCCGTCAACCGACCCTGCAGGCGCGCTTGCGGTCGATCAGGTCGTCGACATCGCTGTTGATCACGATCGCCGTGTCGTCCAGGTCGACGCGCGAGCACCTGGTGAGCGGGGCACGGCGTGCAGCTGAGCCGGCCGGTGGGTCACTGGGCGGGTCACTGGGCGCGTCACTGGGCGGGTCACGGTGTGACCGGGGAAGTCACGCCTTCTGGTTGAGACCGCCGTCGACCCTCAGGAGGTAGCGATGCCCAGCGCCAACAAGATGACCACGCCAGTGATGGTGGATCTGCCGGAGATCCAGGGCCGGTACGCCGAGCTGGACGACTACACGGTCGGCTTCGAGTCCTACACCGAAGACGTCGACCCGGCCCCGCTGTTCCGGGGCCTGCCCGACGACCGGTGCCAGTGCCAGCACTGGGGGTTCGTCGAGAGCGGTCAGGTCACCTTCCGGTGGGCCGACCACGAGGAGACGTACGGCGCCGGCGACGCCTACCACGCCGGACCTGGACATCTCCCGCTGATCGCGGCGGGCACCCGCCTGGTCGAGTTCAGTTCGAGCGACGGTCTCCAGCAGACGATGGCCGTGCTCGAGGCCAACCTGGCCGCGGCAGGTGAGGCGCGATGACCGCGACCACCCCCGCGACCACCACCGCGGCCACGACCGGGATCACGGCGTCCGTCGGGGCAAGCGTCGCCCGGCTCGTGACGTTCCTGGAGACGGGTGCGGCCGACGGCCTGTTCGCGCCGGACGCGTTCGCCGACATCACCCTCCCGCACTGGCGCATCCAGCTTCAGGGCGCATCGGCTGTCATCTCCGGCAAGACCGGCCTCCACCCGCCGGCGGGTGCGACCCGGGTGGAGAAGGTCCTGGCAGGGACACACGGGTACGCGATGAAGGTGGAGGAGCGCTGGGAGGACGGTGGGCAGCAGTGGTACTGCCGGGAGGCGTTCCTCTGCGACCTCGACGACGAGGGCCGGATCGCCGAGCTCAGCGTGTACTGCACCGGCGACTGGGACGAGGCCGCGGTGGCCGCGCACGCCGAGGCAGTGACGCTGCCCCGTCCCTGATGTCACGATGACCGACATGGACACCGGCAGGGTCGACGGTCGCACGCAGGCGGCGCTCGACCTGGCCGGTACCTATGTCTTCGGCACCGAGCCGGGCCGGATCCCCGCGGTTCTCTTCGAGGCGTACCAGGCCAGCACCGCCGACGTCGATCGCGCGCTGCTCGGGGCCGCGCTGGCCCGCTGCTGGGTCTACGCAGGCGAGCAGAACCGCGCCGTCCCCTTCGCCTCCGCTGCGGTGAAGGCTGCAGAAGCCACTGGCGACCCGGTCGTCGTCGCGGACGCGCTCGATGCCGGCCTGGCCACGCACTGGGGGCCCGACGATCTGGACGTCCGGGTGGACCTCGCCCGCAGGCTCGCGGACGTGGCCGCGCACCTCAGCGCCGCCGACGCGCGGACCACCGCGCATCTGTGGCTGTTGACGGTGGCCGCAGAAACCCTCGACGTCTCCGGGCTCAACCGGCAGATGCACGCCCTCGAGCGCCTTGGCGAGGAGTCGCGGAGGTCGCTGTTCTTCGCGGCCTCGCGCCGGCTGATGCTCGACTTGATGCGGGGCCGGACCGACACGATCGCCCCGCTCGTCGCGCTGGCCGAGCAGACGGCGGACGAGCTGCCCGACGGCGAGCTCGTGGTCGCCGCCATGGTGTGTTACGGCGCCGTGCAGGCCGGCGACCCCGACGGCGCCGCAGTTGTCCGGGCCCGCCAGGGCGAGGAGCTCGCCCAGCGTGAGGGCATCCGTGAGGTGGTCGCCGAGGTCGCGTGGATCTACCTCGGCATCGGTCTGGTCGACGACGCACGCCGGCTCGCGTCGACGTTCGACGAGCGGGTGCTGACCAACCTGCGGCGCGACCACAACTACCTGCTCGTGCTGCAGCTGCTTCTCGACGTCGCCCTCGCAACCGGGCTTCACGAGCTCGTCGAGACGATCACGCCGCTGTTGCTGCCCTACGCGGGGCGGGCGGTCGTCAACTCCGGTGCCGTGATGTTCCACGGCGTCACCGACGACACCTTGGCCCGGGCCTGCGAGCGGCTCGGTGACACCGAACGCGCGAGCGCGCTGCGGGACAAGGCGCTCGCGACGTACCGTCGCATCGGCGCGACCTGGTGGCGCGAGCGCCTCGAGGCGGGATCGCCGCCGCCCTCGGAACCCGAGCGGTCGACGAGGATGACCCTGCGCCCGGGATCTGCCGGGGTGTGGCTGGTCGGCCGGACCGGCCAGGAGACCGCGATCCCCGCCCGCCGCGGCCTCGAGCACCTGCACACGCTCCTGTCGCAGCCGGGAACAGAGGTGGCCGCGCTGCGTCTGGCGGCCGGAGCCGACACCGTCGAGCAGGCGGGCCTCGGCGAGGTTCTCGACGCCGAGGCGCTCGCCGCGTACCGGCGCCGGCTCGAGGAGATCGACACCGAGCTCGACGTGGCCGACATCTGCGGGAGCGCCGCCCGCGGCGCGGACCTCACAGCCGAGCGCGAGGCGCTGCTCGGCGAGCTGGCCGCCGCCACTGGTCTCGGCGGCCGCACCAGGACATCGGGCAGCGGGGCCGAGCGGGCCCGGGTCACCGTCCGCAAGGCGATCGCGACCGCGCTCGACGCGGTCCACCGTGCCGACCCGGTGGTCGCCCGCCACCTGACCACCCGCGTGCGGACCGGGCTCCGATGCTGCTACGAGCCCGATCCCGACGCGCCAGTCGAGTGGCGGCTGTGATCGCGCGGGCCGGTCGGACCGGCCCCTCGACACCCGTCCGCACCGGCGAGGTGAGCGAGGTCCGCTCATCCGGCCGCCCGACTCGGTCGGCGTCCGGCGTGCGGTCACATCCCCAGTGCGCCGTCCACCGCGAGCACCTGACCGGTGACGTATGAGGCCGCCGGCGAGCACAACCAGGCCACTGCCGCGGCAACCTCGTCCGGCCGGCCCAAGCGACGCATCGCTATCACCTGCTCGAAGCGGTCCACGTTGTGCTGCCTCTCCTGCGCCGACTCGGCGGCGAGATGCCGCTCCAGCATCGGCGTGAGGATGGCGCCCGGCCGGACCGCGTTGACCCGGATCCCGCGAGCGGCGTACTCCTTGGCCGTGGTGATCGTGAGCGCCTCGAGCGCCAGCTTGCTGGCCGCGTAGCTTCCGGTGCCCGCGCTCAGGAGCTGAGCGTCGACCGACGAGGTATTGACGATTGCGCCGCCGCCCCTCTCGAGCATCGCCGACACCTCGGAGCGCATGCACAGCCAAGCACTGGTCAACAGCGTCCGCACCACGCCCTCGAACTCGGTCAGGCTGATGTCCGTGAACTCGCCCGAGCTCGCCAGCGCCTCGGCGTTGGACGCGTTGTTGAAGGCGAGGTCGAGACCGCCGCACCGCGCCACCGTCTCGTCGACGAGGCCGACGACCTGACGCTCGTCGGTGACGTCGGCGGCTATGAAGACGACCTCTCCGTGCTCACTCAGCTGCGCGACGGCCTGGCGCCCGCGCTCCGCGCTCCGGCCGCAGATCACCACCTGCGCCCCACGGCGGACGAACAACCCCGCGGTGGCTAGTCCGATCCCGCTGGTGCCACCGGTCACCAGCGCCGTGCGCCCCTCGAGGTCGCGCGGAGTCATCACTGCGTCACCGCTGCCACGGATGCCCCGTGACGCGTTCGTCGGCGGCTGCCAGCAGTCCGCGCCGTGCTGCTCGCGATCGCGGGACAGCTGCGCCGTAGCGGCCGGTGGTACTCAACGATGCTGCATCCACAGGTTCTCCTCGCGGTAGACCGCAGTGTCGGCGTCCCGGTCGACCTCCAGGAGGTTCAAGGCGTCCGGAACGACGTAGGTCCCGCTGACGGGGAACGGCATGTCGGCCCATCTCTCCCACTCCGCGACGCTTCCCGGGATCACCATCGAGTTGGGCGCGACCTCGAGTATGCGAGAGCCCATGCGCTGGTGGGTCCTGATCCACGGATCGATCGAGAGCCCGTCGGCGCGCACCCACGTGGCGTACTCGCTCATGCGCACCAGCGGGTACTTGTGCTTCCACGTCGGTCGGATCGGTGCCACGACGTGCCTCATGCCGGCCTCGCTCGCTCGCTGCACCAGGGCACGCAGCACTGCGGTGGCCAGCCCCTGCCTGTCATGAGCGGGGTGGACCGCAGCAGCCATGAAGCTGAGCGCCGTCGGCTGCCGTCCGGCCTCGTAGTCGTCGACTGACCGGACCAGCGCGGAGTCGTATCCTTCCGGCAGGTCCGCGGGCGTGGCGTCCCAGGCGAAGGGCACGCCCCACCCGCCCGCGGCGACATGTCCGTCGACGAGCATCAGGATGTCGAAGTCGGCGAAGTACTCCCTGACCCGCGGCATGTACTGCGGCGGGACCGGATCGTGGAAGATGAACTCGGGCCAGCGCTCCCGGAAGGCTGCCGCAGCCTGGTCACCCAGGTCAGGCCGGGCGGAAGTGCTGACGGTCTCAGGGTCCACGGGCACGATCTAACCGGCGATCGCGGTGTGCGTCCACGACGGGCGGTCCACCATGGGATGTCGACGAACCGCCTCCTCCCTCGATGAGCTCCTCGTGGGAAGAGGCGGTACGTCGTGGGAAGGTGTGACGGGACGCGCCGAGGTCGCGCGCGAGCGGGCCGCCTTCGCTTGCAGGACCGCCGCGCTCGCGGCCTCGCGATGGCCACCTCGCGAGCGGGCCGCATTCGCGTGCAGGACCGGCGACGACCCCGTCACCGGGCCGTCAGCCCCGAGGTCGTCACGTGGAGAACGGGGAGTCTGCATCCGCGCGGTGCGGGTACCGCGGGTTCCCGCAGCGGGGCGGTGCCGGGACGCGACGGCTCAGTCGCGGAGCCAGCGCAGCCAGTCGACGAACCGGACCAGCACCCCGATCAGGCCGAGAAAGGTCAGCATGATCCCGATGTCGTACAGGGCCGACTGCAGCAGGCCCGCGGCGGAGATGCCGATGCCGAGCAACGTGACAACGAGGGCGGCGAGCACGATCAGGCCTCCGGGCCGTTCGAGGAGCGGGACGTCGGGACCGTACCCAGGACCGGCTGCTTCAGTGCAGGGCGGACCCGCTGGGGTCGCGTCGTGAACCTCACCGCCCTGGTGGCCACGGCCGGCGCCGCACCTGCGCGCGCCCAGATGGGCGCCTCGCTGGGCTTCCACATCATCTTCGCCTGCTTCGGCATCGCCATGCCCCTGATGGTCCTGATCGCCCACTGGCGCGGGCTGGCGCGGCGACGCCTCGGCGCTGCTCCTGGCGCGCCGCTGGTCGAAGGTGATGACCGTGATCTTCGCGGTCGGGGCGGTCTCCGGGACCGTGCTCTCCTACGAGCTCGGGCTGCTGTGGCCGACGCTGATGGGCAGGTTCGGAGCGGCCTTCGGGATCCCGTTCAGCGTGGAGGCGATCTGGTTCTTCGTCGAGGCCGTCTTCACCGCGATCTACGTCTACGGCTGGCGCAAGCTGCCCCCGTGGCTGCACTGGTGGACGGGGGTGCCCCTGGTGGTCTCCGGCATCCTCGGGGCGTTCTCGGTGGTTGCCGCGAACTCCTGGATGAACCAGCCCAGCGGGTTCACCCTCGAGAACGGACGGGTCAGCCAGGTGGACCCGTGGGCGGTGTTCTTCAACCCCGCGACGCCGTACGAGGTTCCGCACATGGTGATCGCCGCCTACATGGTCACCGGCTTCTCCATGGCGGGCGTGTACGCCGTCGGTCTGATGCGGGGGCGCCGTGACCACTACCATCGCACCGGGTTCACGATCCCGTTCGCGGTCGGCGCCGTGATGGCTCCCACCCAGGTGGTGTTCGGGGACTTCGTCGCCCGGGCCATCGAGACCCAGCAGCCGCTGAAGTTCGCCGCCATGGAGCTGGTCGACAAGACGCAGACCGGTGTGACCGAGTGGATCGGCGGGATCTACTACCAGGGGAAGGTCTACTTCGGCGTCGGCATCCCCTACTTCGACTCGATCCTGGTCGGCTACTCCCCGCACACCAAGGTCAAGGGGTGGCAGAGCGCGCCGCGGGACCTGCGGGTGCCCTTCCCCAACCTGGTGCACCTGTCCTTCGACGGGATGGTCGCCATCGGAGTCGCGCTGGTGGTGCTGTCGGCCTGGCAGGGCTGGTACTGGTGGTTCCACCGCCGGGTGCTGCGGACCCGCTGGTTCCTGGTCCCGGCGGCGCTGGCCGGACTCGGATCGGTCCTCGCTCTCGAGATGGGCTGGATCGTCACCGAGGTCGGCCGCCAACCCTGGGTCGTCTACGGCATCCTGCGCACCAGCGACGCGGCCACCACCGCGAGCGGGGTCCCGGTCACGCTGGCAGCCACCATCGCGATCTACCTGGTGCTGACCGCGGCCTCGCTGGGTGTGCCCTGGCTGATGAGCCGGCGCTGGCGTCGTGAGGACCCCGGGCCGGCGGACGAGGACGCGGTGTCGCCCGAGGCCCGGGCTCGCGAGGGGAGGCCGGTCGGATGACACCGTCGTGGGAGGCGATCACCGTGCTGGTGGGGCTGCTGGCGACCATGGCGGCGTACGCGCTGTTCGCCGGGGCGGACTTCGGCGGTGGCATCTGGGACCTGCTGGCCGGCAGCACACGTCGCGGGGCCGATCCGCGCAAGGAGATCGACGCCTCGGTCACCCCGGTCTGGGAGGGCAACCAGACCTGGATCGTGCTCGGGCTGGTTCTGCTGTGGACCGCGTTCCCTGTGGCGTTCTCGGCCGTGACCACGACGCTGTTCGTTCCGCTCGCGCTGTCCCTGCTCGGCATCGTGCTGCGGGGCGTCGGGTTCGCATTCCGGCACGAGGCCGAGCGGCTGCGAACCCAGCAGCTCAACGGGGTGCTGTTCGGCGCCTCCTCGATCCTCGCGCCGTTCTTCCTCGGCGTGTCGGTCGGCGCGGTGGCCACGGGAAGGGTGGCGCCCGGCGGCGGCAACCGGCTCGGCGCTTGGCTGTCGCCCACTCCGCTGCTGACCGGGGCGTTGTTCGTGGCGTCGTGCGCCTACATCGGGGCGGTGTACCTGGTCGGTGACTCCCACCAGCGGGACAAGCCGCACATGGTCCGCTACTTCTCGCGGCGAGCGCTCGCCGCCGGCGCGGTCACCGGACTGCTGGCCGCGGCCAACCTCGGGTTGCTCTGGCACGGCGCGCCGTACCTCTTCCACCGGCTGACGGGCTGGCCGGGACTGCCGCTGGTCGTCGTCTCGGTGGCCGGCGGGCTCGCGGCCCTGGCGCTGATCTGGCTCGGCCGGGTCTTCCTGCTGCGGGTCGCCGCGGGCCTTGCTGTCGCCGGTGTGATCGCCGCCTGGGGGGTGGCGCAGTACCCGTGGCTGCTGCCCACCACGCTCGGTCTCGCCGCCGGCAGCGCACCGGAGGCGGCGCTGCGCAGCGAGATCGCGGTGCTGGCGCTGGCCGCCGTGCTGGTCGTCCCGGCGTTCGCCTACCTCTACCGGCTGCAGCAGACCGGACGCCTCCAGGTCACCGAGTCGTCGCAGGAGCTGCGGCAGGTGGTCCGGGCGGAGAACCAGGGGAGCAGTGCCGACGACCTCCGCCCGCGGTCGGGAAGGATGCGGCCCGCCCTGGTGACGGCGGCCGGAGCAGCGGTGGCCGGCGCTGCGGTGCTGCGTCGACTGGTCGGTCGGCGGAGACCCGGCCGGTGAGCGCAGCACTGGCGCTATCATCGCCGGATGGCGATGGAAGTGATCGAGCCTGCCGGCGTGCTGGAGGTCGACCGGGCGGCGGCCCGCGCCGCGGCCTGCCTCTTTCGCAGCATGGGTGATCCGACTCGGGTGACGATCCTGCGGCACCTGCTGCTCGGCGAGCACAACGTCGCTGAGCTGACGCTGCACGTGGGCCTGGCGCAGTCCACGGTGTCGAAGCACCTGGCGTGTCTGCGGGACTGTGCACTGGTCCGGTCGCGACCGGTGGGGCGGTCGTCGCTGTTCGCCCTCACCCAGCCGGAGGCCGTGCGGAAGGTGTTTGCGGCGGCCGAGGAGCTCCTCGCGGCCACGGGCGAGGCAGTGGTGCTGTGCCCCGCGTACGGCGAGGAGACCGGCCCATGACCCCACAGGCGCAGGCACCGGCCCGCGTGGCCGACCCCGAGCGGCGGCGTCGGCTCGGACGACGGGCCCAGTGGCTGGCCGCGGCCTCGGTGAGCTACAACGCTGTCGAGGCGGTCGTCGCGATCGCCTCGGGTCTGGTCGCCGGGTCGGTTGCGCTGGTCGGGTTCGGGTTGGACTCGGTCGTGGAGGTGAGCAGTGGCCTGATCATCGTGTGGCAGTTCCGCCACCCGATCCCCGAGACCCGCGAGCGCCAGGCGCTGAGGCTGATGGCGGTCGCGTTCTTCGCGCTCGCCGCATATGTCACCGTCGAGTCGCTGCGACACCTCGTCACCAGCCACCAGCCCGGCTCCTCGCCGGTCGGCATCGGTCTGGCGATCGCCTCCCTGGCGGTCATGCCGTTCCTGTCCTGGGCGCAACGCCGCACCGGCCGCAGCCTCGGGTCGAACGCCGTCGTCGCCGACTCGGCCCAGACCCTGCTGTGCACCTACCTGTCGGCCGTGCTACTGGCCGGGCTGCTGCTCGACGGGACCCTCGGCTGGGCGTGGGCCGACCCGGTCGCCGGACTCGTGATCGCTGCCGTCGCGCTCCGGGAGGGGCGCGAAGCCTGGCGAGGGGAGGGGTGCGCGTGCGGCCCGACGTCCACTGCTCTCGCCGACCCGTCGGTCGAGGCCGGCGGTGGCGGCTGCGGTGGCGGCTGCGCCGACGACGACCGACGGTGACCGTGGTGACCCGCTGCTCCGGCGCGCGTACCAGCCGGCTGGCCACCGCCCCCTGAGGCCCCCTGAGGCGCCCTGGTGGTGGCCGCCGGCGGCTCAGTGCAGGGTGAGCGGCGGCATCCGAAGCGCGGTCGCGGTGGATGCCCCGACGGCCGCAGCCGCGTCCTGGACGCTGGGCAGGGTTCGTGACACAGCGGCCCGGGGGTCCCGGCTGTTGCGTGCCCGCCCAAGCCGCGCCAGCGGAGCCACGTGTATCGCAGGGCACACCGGCGCGTCGGCCGGCAGGTCGGCCTTCGAGCGCGCAATGCGCACGGCGTCGCGCAGCCCGCCCAGGGCGTCGACCAGCCCGATGCGCGCAGCGTCGCTCCCGGTCCACACGCGCCCGCGCGCAATGCGCTCGATCTCGGCGACCGAACGGCCGCGCCCGCTGGCCACCTTCTCGACGAAGTCGTCGTACACCGCGTCGATCGTGGCTGCGAGCCGCTCGCGCTCGCCGTCGGTGAAGCCTCTCCGGTTGGAGAACATCAAGGAGCGGGCACCGTGCGACACGGTCCCGGTCGTCAGGCCGACGCGGTCCAGGAGGTCGCGAACGACGAGCTTGCCCGCGAAGACGCCGATCGAGCCTGTGAGGGTCGAGGGCAACGCGACGATGGCGTCGGCAGGACAGGCGATGTAGTAGCCACCCGATGCCGCCAGGTTCCCCATCGACACGACCACGGGCTTGCCGGCCCGGCGTACCTGGCACACCTCCCGCCAGATCACCTCTGAGGCGACAGCTGAACCGCCCGGCGAGTCGACGAAGAGCACCACGGCACGAACATGCTTGTCCTCGGAGGCGGCACGCAGCGCCGCCGCCACCGAGTCGCTTCCCGCCGTTCGTCCGCCCGGCGCCCGACGGCTGGTCCCGGTCACGATCCCTCCGCGCACCTCGACGAGACCCACGTGGGGCACCTGTCGTCGAGGAAGGTGCGGCCGGCGGGAAGGACCCCATCGATCGGCGAACAGCAAGGTGGCCTTGCCGCCGGCCCTGCTTCCGATCGCGGCGTATGCCTCGTCTCGGTACCCCAGCCTGTCGACCAGCCCCGCCTCGCGAGCGTGCGTCGCGGTATGCGGCCCAGCGTCGATGAGCTCTCGGACGCGGTCCTCCTCGATCCGTCGTCCGTCGGCGATCGCGGTGACGCCCTCGGTGAAGACCGAGTCCGCGAGGTGGTCGAGGGCCTCCCGATGCGCGTCGGTCAGGTCCTGGCGGATCAGGCGGTCCGCCGCGTTCTTGTACTCGTAGCGCTGCTCCAGCTGAGGCTCGATGCCGAGGCGGTCGAGGGCTCCGCGCACGAACGTCACCTCGATCCCCACTCCGAGCAGACCGACCTGCCCGCCCGGCTGCAGCCAGATCTCGTCGAACGCCGTGGCGAGGACGTACGCCGTCATGTCGGCCGCCCCTTCGCCGAAGCTCTCCGCCCAGGCGAGGGTGGGCTTGCCGGTTGCAGCGAAGGCACGCACTCCGAGGCGCAGCTCCTGCATGGTGGCCCAGGGCAACGGTCCGCCCACCTTGGCGATAAGCCCGAGGACACGGGGATCGTCGGCGGCTTCGTGCAGGGCGCGCAGGGTCGGACGCAGCTGGTGGCCGCGGCGCCCGAGGCGTCCGAGGAGATCGCCGTCGCTCGGCATGGCCGGCGGTACGACGAGGTCCAGCTCGAGCAGAACAGGCGACCGGTGACCGGGCAGGGCAGGCATGAAAGCCACCCTAGGCACTCGCGAGCCGGCGTGCTCAGTGAGAGGCGGGAGGAGGTCGGAGGTGCGGGGGATCGATCGCCCGCACCTCCGACCTGGGGTCAGCTGATGCCGATGTGGTTGTCGGTCAGGTCAGTGACGGTTGCCCCGCACAGGTGTCCTGGCCACGGTCACGAACGTGGGCAGGCCGCGGAACTGGTCGGTGTAGGAGCCGACCTGGACGCCTGGCACGTTCTGCTGCTCGGCGAGCTGGGCGAACGGCTCGCTGTGCATCGCGGTCCTGAGGATCCGCATGGCGCTGCGCTGCAGGTCGCCGAGCCGCAGGTCGACGTGGTAGCTGCCGGTGAGCGTGATCGTGTACGCCGTGACCGGGCTGCTGGTGTCCCCGGGTGTCGCGTGCACGACGTCGGTGATGGCGATCGCCGCCTTCTGGTCGGCGTCGAGCGCGTTGCTGGCCAGCAGCGCGGTCGCGTCCTGGTAGGCGGCGTCGACCGTCCCGTACGGCGCGTTCGGCGTGAACACCGACTCTCCGGACGCGTTCGTGCTCGTCGTTCCGGACAGCGGCACCTTGGTCAGGTCGGTGTTCTGGTCGACCGTGGTCGTCACCGTCCGGTCACCGGAGGTGGACAGCGCCAGGCTGCCCAGTGAGAGCGAGTAGGAGGTGAAGGTGGACGACCCGAAGCTGATGCTCGTCTTGTTGTAGGCGGGCATCCCGGTGACGTCGATCGAGGGCAGCACCTTCTTCGTGGCGGAGATGACCTCGTCGGGGTTGCCGCCGGGCTCGATCAGGTCGTTGCCGGAGTACATGGTGTCGGTCGCACCGTGCGCGCCGCCCCAGTCGGTCATGACCAGGCCCCTGAAGCCCCACTCGCCACGCAGCACGTCGGTGAGCAGGTCGTAGTTCTTCGAGGCCCAGGTGCCGTTGATCTTGTTGTAGGAGCTCATGACCGCCATCGGCTGCGCGGACCTGACGGCGTACTCGAACGCCTTCAGCTCGATCTCACGCAGCGCTCGCTCGCTGACGACCGCGTCGTCGGCGTTGCGGTTGGCCTCCTGGCTGTTCTCGGCGAAGTGCTTGAGGGTGACGCCCACGCCGGGGTTGCTCTGCACGCCCTGGGTGGTGGCTGCCGCGGTGAGACCGGCGACCAGCGGGTCTTCGGAGTAGTACTCGAAGTTGCGGCCGTTGAGCGGGTCGCGGTGGATGTTCATGCCCGGAGCCAGCCACAGGGTGACGCCGTACTCCCGCATCTCCTTGCCGATGGCGTCGCCGACCTGGCGGACGAGGTCACGGTTCCAGGTCTGGGCGAGCATCGTGCCCACCGGCCAGGCGGTGGCCCACTGGTAGGTCGGAGGGGTGGTCGGGACCTTCTGGGTCAGTCTCAGGCCGGCAGGCCCGTCGGACAGCGTCATGCCGGGGATGCCGAGACTCTCGTACTTCGCCGTGGTGTAGCCCGCGGCACCGACGGCCGAGGGGGTGGACCCGACGGCATCGGCGGCCGGCGCGAAGCCGAGGCCCTCGACGATGTTCCCGAGCTGGGTGACGCTCAGCCCGGCGACGAACTGGTGCATCGAGACCGTGCCGTCGGCGACGTCGTACAGCGTCGCGCCGGGCTTGGGCCGGACGGGGTGGACCGTCTCGCCGAGCTTCGGGGAGTACGGCGCGCCGGTGCCGTCCCAGTTCTGCTGGGTCCGGTCGAGGTAGGCCGTCGTCGAGGAGATCGGGCTTCCGTCGATGGCGTAGTACGGGGAGGTCGAGGGTGCCGGCACGTTCTGCTCGAGGCGCGACCGGTCGTCCACGGTGTGGAAGTCTCGGGCGTCCAGCCGGCGCCGCGGCGCGGTCGCCAGCTCGTGCTCCTCGCCGGGGTAGCTGAAGAAGCTCGTCCGGTTGCTGTGCAGGTCGGTCGGGCTGGTGGCGTCGAGCTCGTGGTTCACCAGCTCGGTCACGACGCCGCGGCCGAGGTCGAGCCGCGCCGCGACGTGCGTGTCTCGGGAGGAGTCGCCGACACGGATCGCGTAGCTGCCGGCGTCCAGGACGTACGCCGAGCGCGCCGTGTCGAACGACGCCATCTGCGTCGTGTCGAACGAGATCGTCAGCTTCTGCGACTGGCCCGGCGCCAAGGTGTCGGTCTTCGCGTAGCCGGCCAGCTCCTGGTACGGCTTGTCGACGCCGGCCTGCGGGGCGGAGAAGTAGACCTGGACGACCTGCTTGCCGCTGCGAGCCCCGGTGTTGGTGACCTTCGCGCGCACCGCGACGGTGCGGGCGTTGGCCCGCACGGTCTCGGTCTTGATGTCGAAGCTGGTGTAGGACAGTCCGTAGCCGAAGGGGTAGTCGACCACGTCGGCCGCGTGGGCGGGGTCGATCTTCTTGTAGAACGAGTCGAAGTACCGGTAGCCGACGTAGACGCCCTCGTTGTAGGGCTCGGTCGCGGTGTTGCCGTCGTTGGCGCCGAAGGTGTCCGACGCCGGGTAGTAGGAGTACTTCGACGCCCAGGTGTCGGTCAGGTGGCCCGAGGGGGTGACGGTGCCGTTGAGCACCTCGGCCAGGGCGTTGCCGGACTCCTGACCGGCCTGGCTCATCAGCAGCAGCGAGTCGACGGCCGTGCCGCCGGCCGGGTCGTGCTCGCCGGCGTTGATCTGCTTGTAGAAGGCGGTGTCCATGACTCCGCCGACGTTCAGGACGACGACGACGTGGCGGTAGGTCCGACCGATCAGCGCGATGTCGCTCTTCTCGGTGTCCGTGAGCAGGTAGTCGCCCGGCCCGGGCTTGCGGTCGGCGCCCTCTCCGGCGTTGCGGGCGACGACGAACACCGCGGTGTCCGTCGGTGCGGTCGGCGTGACCGTGTCGGGAGTCAGCTGCTGCTCGACGGAGGAGTAGTCGATGGGCGGCCCGAACAGCGGGGCCGGTCCGCTGCCGTACTTGGCGTCGTAGGCGCCGGTCATCGCCGACCAGTAGGCCGGGCTCGTGGTCACCGTGTAGCCGGCGCTCTCCAGGCCCTGACGAGCGGTGACCGTGTAGCGGTTGTTGACGTCACCCGATCCGGTGCCGCCCTTCACCGTCTTGTAGGCACCGACGCCGAAGACCGCGACGTTGCCGGACTTCGCCATCGGCAGCGCGTTGTCGTGGTTCTCGAGCAGGACCATGCCTTCGGTCGCCGCCTGGCGGGAGAGCTGGGCGTTGTGGAGCTCCAGCGGTCCCGGACTCGGGTCCGTGGTGGCGGCGAGGGCCGCTGGCAGGCTCGACAGCGTGACGGCACCGGCGGCGGCGAGTGCCAGAGCCGCCCGGCCGGCACGCGCAGTGCGCCGAGAGGGTGGAAGGGACATGTGGGGTTCTCCTCGAGAAGTCGTGCACCCACACCGGTTTGTTCCGGCGCAGGTGCGGCCCGGCGTGGGGCCGGGATGGTGCAGAGAGACTAGAAGCAACTCTTTCAGCGGGTCAACGGTTGAAGTAGGGCGAAATCTGCGATCTTTCGAATGGAGATGGCTCAAAAGCAGGGAACGGTCGCTAGCATCGGCGCATGGCGGAGAGAACCGTCCGGTCCGCCCGGGACCGGACGCGCGAAGAGCTGTACGACCTGATTCTGATGCGTGGAGAGACCACCCGGGCCGACCTCGCGCACCTGACCGGACTGTCCCGGTCCACGATCAACCAGGCGGTCAGCCGGCTGCTCAGCGAGGGCCGGGTGACCGAGCTGGACGGCAGGTCCGGCGGTATCGGGTCCGGCAGCGGTCGTCCGGCCACCACGCTGCGGGCGGTGGCCTCCGGCGGAACGGTCGCCGGCATCGACTTCGGCCACAACCACATCTACGTCGCCCTCGGTGATCCG
Organism: uncultured Actinomycetota bacterium; assembly: GCA_963811365.1. Lineage (GTDB taxonomy): Bacteria > Actinomycetota > Actinomycetes > Propionibacteriales > Nocardioidaceae > CAWEQW01. Next base: position 126,000 of record CAWEQW010000007.1, read on the forward strand.
GTCGGCGCGCCCGTCGCGGTCAGCGAGGTGCGCCTCGACGTCGACCTGCAGGCGACCGCAGCCATGGACGTCGCTGCCGAGCTGCTGGCGTCGCTGTGCGAGAAACGCGCGGTCACGACCCTGTCCGCGGTTGTCGCCGGCATCCCCGGACCGATCGACCTACGCACCGGCGAGGTGCGCTCACCGACCATTCTGTCCGGCTGGGTCGGCCTCAACCCGGCGCGCGAGCTCGAGCGGCGGCTCGGCGCGGCCGTGCACGTCGAGAACGACGCCCTGCTCGGCGCTCTGGGCGAGGCACGCTGCGGCGCAGGACGCCAGTGCGACGACTTCCTCTACGTCAAGGCCTCGCACGGCATCGGAGCCGGTCTCATCGTCGGCGGACTGCCGTACCGCGGCGCCAGCGGGCTGGCCGGCGAGATCGGGCACACCCGGCTACCCGGCCGCAGCGAGCTGTGCCGGTGCGGCAACCGCGGCTGCCTCGAGGCCGTCGTCTCCGTCGAGACCCTCAGGACCCAGGTGGCCCACACCCGGCCGAGCGCCGACCCGGACGCCATCGACCTCGCCTCCCTCGACGACCCGATCGCCGTGCGCATCCTCGAGGAGGCCGGCCGCACGATCGGCGGGGTGCTCGCCGACTTCTGCAACCTGCTCAACCCCGCCGCGCTCGTCGTCGGCGGGGAGCTCGGCAGCTCCGGACGCCACCTCGTCGCCGGCATCGAGGCCGCCATCCGACGCCACGCCCAACCGGCGACCGCCGACTCGCTGCAGGTCCTGCCCGCCGAGCTCGGCACCCGCGCCGAGCTCACCGGAGCCCTGCAACGCGCCACCGCCGCCGCAGCGCGGTGACCGAGACTCCACCTGCACGCCTGCACTCGCATCCGAGCCGGCGCTGATCGGTCCACCACGGGATGTCGACGTACCGCCTCTCCCCTCGATGAGCATCTCGTGGGAAGTGGCGGTTCGTCGTGGGATGGTGTGACGGCGGACTGGCACCGCCGTGGCCGCGGTCAGTACGGCCGTCCTCGCGTGCTCATCGCCCTGCCAAGATGGCCCGGTGACTCTCGACTCGGCCTCCCAGCCCGGGGAGCGGTTCCGGGAGGGCGCCCGTCGGCGGTTGCTGGAGATGCGTGACCGGGTCGTGGCGTCCGACCCCGGGCTCGGTCGGCTGCGTGGGGCCATCGCGGTGACGGTCAGTGTCGGCAGTGCCCTTGTCGTTCAGCAGGCGGTGGCGCGTGCCGCTGGGGTCACCGGGCTCGGGGCCTTCTCGATGACGCTCTTCGGTGCGGTCGTCGCCATGCTCGGCTCGAACGCGCTCTCCGGGATGCTGCGCCGCGAGATGGTGCCCGCGGCGGCGGGGTTCCCGGTGGCGGTGGGGATCGGGCTGGTCCTGGCGGTGCTCACCGACGCGCACCGAGTGCTCCAGGTCCCGGCGTTCGCCGCAGTGCTGTTCGCGGCGGTGTGGGTGCGCCGGTTCGGCGGGGCGTGGTTCTTCTACGGTTTCATGACCTGGATGGGCTTCTTCTTCGCGACGTTCCTCCAGGCTGGGTGGGCGATCGTGCCGGAGCTGCTGCTGGCGTCGGTGGTGTCGTCGGTGTGGGTGTGCCTGCTGGGCAGCACCGTCCTCTACACGAACCCGCGCAGGGTGCTGCACTCCACCATCACCTCGTTCTTCTCGCGTGGGCGCTCGGTGGCGCGCGAGAGCGCCGATCTGCTGGCGATCTCAGCCACGAGCGAGCGTCGCCGGGCGCGGGCGGTTCGGGTGCTCAACGCGCGGCGGGCGGGCATGGGAGAGGCGGCGCTGCTGGTCGACGCCTGGTCGGCCGACCGGTCGGCGGTCCCGGAAGGCTGGTCGGCCGCGGCGCTGCGGCGCCGGCTCATCGAGGCTCAGCAGGCGATGGAGCGCGTCGCGGTCGCGGCGATGCGCCTTGGGGAGGCCGACCCGTTGCTGCGCTCGGAGGCGCAGACAGCCACCGACCACCTGGCCGGACGGCTCGACACCGCGGCTCTCATCGCCTGTGACCGGCTCCGTCGTCGGGCCGCGGAGGTCGAGCGCGACGGCGGTGCGGGCTGGTGGCCCGCCCGGCACCTGGCGTACGGCGTCGAGGAGTTCCTGCGGTTCGACGCCGCTGTCGACGAGCCGCCCGAGGTGGACCCGGGCGAGGCCGACTTCGAGGCCGCGTCGATGCTCGCCTTCGGGGGGTTGCCCGGCTCGCCCGCGGTGGCGAAGGACGTCGCGGCGCAGGGCAGGTGGAACCCGGTGTCACGGCTGTCGATGACCAGTCGTCAGGCGGTGCAGGTGGCGCTGGCCGGGGCCGTGGCCATCGTCTTGGGCACGCTGCTCTCGCCGACCCGGTTCTACTGGGCGGTCATCACGGCGTTCGTGATGTTCACCGGCACGGGCACCCGCTACGAGACCTTCGACAAGGGCGTCGCACGCGTGGTCGGCACGGTGGTCGGGCTGGTCGCGGCGGTGCTCCTGGCACACCTGACGGCCGGGCATGGCGTGGTGGTGCTGACGCTCATCCTGGTCTCGGTGTTCGGGGCGTTCTACCTGGCCAAGGTCTCGCAGGCCGGCATGACGTTCTTCATCACGGTGCTGCTCGCAGAGATGTACACGGTGCTGGGGACCTTCAGTGACGCGATCCTCGTGCTGCGGCTCGGGGAGACAGCGGTCGGCGCCGTTGCCGGCATCGGGGTCGCGCTGCTCGTCGCCCCCCTCTCCACACGCGACACCGTGCGCAGCGCCCGCGACGCGATGCTCACCTCGATGGCGACGCTGCTCGAGTCGGTCGCGTCGTACGCCGACGGCGATCGCGGCGTCGACCTGGACGCGTTGGTGCGGCGCCTCGATGACGACGCCCGGCAGCTTGCGCTGGTCGCCCGGCCGCTGACCCGCCGGGTCGGTTGGGGCAGCACCAGTCCGCGGACCGCGCGCAGGCTACGGCTCTACATCGCCGCGGTGTCACAGTGCCGGGCACTCGTGATCGCCGTGCGGCGCCGCTCTCCCTCGGCACCGACGGCCTCCGCGGCGGCCGCCCGCGCCATCGCCGAGGCGGTGGGCGCGCTCAGCGCCTTGCCACCCGGCTCCGCCGTACCCGACGCCATGGAGCCCCTGGCCAGCGGCGACCACGCGCTGTTCGCCGACCCCGCCGCCGGCTCACACCCCGACCCTGTCGTGCGCCACCTGCACCATCTCGCCGCCACGCTGGGCCAAGTCGCCCAGGTGCCGTCGCTGGCGAGCACGGCTGCCTAGCCTCGGCCGGCACCCTCACCCGCGCACCGCTCCACCCGGTACGACGTCGTCGGGGCCTTGGTCTGCCTGATCGGCGTCGCCGTGATCATGTACTTCCCTCGATCCGGCTGAGCTGCCACGCCCCGCACCCGGACACCCGGCTACCAGGGTCGCCTCGCAGCGGTGTCCTGGAACCGGGTCAGGGAGCAGGCTGGCACGACGTCATCTCGGCCCGTTCCCTCATTCTCGGGAATGATGTAGTGTTCCGGTATCGGGGAGCCGGGCCGACGTCGAGACGGGGAAGACCAGACGATGATCCCGCCGACCCGGAAGGTCGCAGCGGCTCCGCCCCGCATCGCGCTGGGACTGCGCCAGAACGCCGCCCAGTTCCTGCTTCTGGTCAGCGTCAACGCGCTGGTCGGTGGGATGCTCGGACAGGAGCGCAGCGTGGTGCCGCTCCTGGGCGAGCGGGTCTTCGGGGTCCGCGGCTACTCGGCGGGCCTCATGTTCATCCTGGCGTTCGGGATCGCCAAGGCCGCCACGAACTACGTCGCCGGCACCTGGTCCGACAGGTTCGGGCGCAAGCCGGTCCTGGTGGCCGGCTGGCTGGTCGCGGTCCCCGTGCCTCTGCTGCTGGTCTGGGCGCCCTCGTGGGCGTGGGTGGTGACCGCGAACGTGCTGCTCGGCATCAGCCAGGGCCTGACCTGGTCGACGACGGTGGTCATGAAGATCGACCTCGTCGGAGCGGAACGTCGCGGTCTCGCGATGGGCCTGAACGAGGCCGCCGGGTACGGCGCGGTCGCGGTCACTGCCTTTGCCACCGGATACCTGGCGGAGGCCTACGGCCTGCGGCCCGCGCCGTTCCTGCTCGGTATCGCGTTCGCCGCGCTCGGGCTCGCCCTGTCCGCGCTCGCGGTCCGGGAGACCCGCGGGCATGCCCGTCTGGAGTCCGCCGGCCACGTCTCCCGGGCGGACGGCAGGCACGACCATCTGCACGGCGGGCTGTCGAACCGGGAGGTGTTCGTCCAGACGAGCTTCCGGGAGCCGGCGCTGTCCTCGGCCAGCCAGGCCGGTCTGGTGAACAACCTCAACGACGGTCTCGCCTGGGGACTGTTCCCGATCCTGTTCGCCGGCGCGGGTCTCTCGGTGGCCAGGATCGGCGTCCTCGCCGCGCTGTACCCAGCGGTGTGGGGTCTGGGACAGCTGGTCACCGGGGCACTGTCCGACCGGGTGGGCCGCAAGTGGCTGATCGCCGGTGGCATGTGGCTGCAGGCTCTCGCTCTCGCGATGACCGCGACAGTCGAGGCGTTCGGGTGGTGGGCCGTCGCTGCGGTCACGCTCGGCGCCGGGACCGCGATGGTCTACCCGACGCTCCTGGCCTCGATCGGGGACGTGGCGCATCCGTCCTGGCGTGCCACGTCGGTCGGCATCTACCGTCTGTGGCGCGACGGTGGCTTCGCTGTCGGCGCCGTGCTGGCCGGCATCGTGGCGGACGCCTTAGGCGTCCGGGCCGCCGTGTGGGCGGTGGCAGCGCTGACGGCTGCCTCCGGGATGGTCGTTGCGGCGCGCATGTACGAGACGCATCACCGCCCGGGACGTGTCGAGACCGAGGGAGCAGGCGATGGGTGACCGGGCCGCCAAGGATGCGCTGTACCGCGAGTTCGCCGCCGTCGGGAAGGTCCTGGGCAACCCCGGTCGCCTCGAGCTGCTGGACCTGCTTGCCCAGGCCCCGCGCAGTGTCGAGGAGCTGGCCGCTGCCGCTCGCCTGCCGATGAGCACCTGCTCGGCGCACCTCCAGACCCTGCGCGAGGCCGGTCTGGTGGAGACCCGCCGTGACGGCAAGCGGGTCTACTACTCCCTTGCCGCCGACGACGTCGCCGGCCTGTGGCGCGACCTGCGCAGTGTCGCCCGACGGCACCGACCGCGCACCGGAGCCGCGGCCCGCGCCTACCTCGGCCCGGAGGACGGCGACGCCGTCGACACCGCCGAGCTGCTCCGCCGGCTCGGGGCCGGGGACACTCTGGTCCTCGACGTGCGCCCCGGCCCTGAGTACGCCGCCGGGCATCTTCCGGGAGCGGTTCACATCCCCGTCGAGGAGCTGGCCGACCGGCTGGCCGAGCTGCCGCCGGACCGCCAGATCGTCGCCTACTGCCGCGGTCAGTACTGCGTGCTGGCCCACGACGCCGTCCGGGTGCTGTCGTCTCGCGGGCTCGACGCACGCAGAGCCGTCGACGGGATGCTCGAATGGCGCCTCGCCGGCCACCCGGTCGAGCCGGGCGCCGCCTGAGCACCACCGGCCGGGCCTGGCCGGGCCGTTCCGGACCCCCGGCGGGAGCCGCAGTGGTCGGTCCACCATGGGATGCCGACGAACCGCCGCCTCCCTCGATGAACACCTCGTGGGAGGCGACGGCACGTCGTGGGAAGACGTGGCGGCCGGGCCCGGATCGGGCCGGGGCTCAGGGCCGCCCCGGACCGACACGCTCGGCCATCCTCGCGAGGGAGCTCGCCGGTCAGCCGTCCTCGAACGACTCGCCGGAGGGCTGGGTGCTGCCGGCTGCGCGACGCTGCCGGGGACGCCAGTGCGGACGTGGGTAGCGTGCCCACCGGGCGCCGGGCTGCCACGGGGAGGCGTCGGGCAGCTGCCAGCCGCGCCACCGTGCGGCCAGGGTCAGGCCGGCACCGACCGACGTGGTGGCCACCAGCCCGAGGGTGGGGTAGCCGGCGTCGTAGAGGATGACCATGACGCCGCTGGCGAACAGCGCGGACGTGGCGTACAGGGTGTTGCCTCCGAAGATGGACGGCACCCGGCGCAGCATGACGTCGCGGGTCACGCCCCCGCCGACGGCGGTGATCGTCCCCAGGAGGACCGCGGTCAGCCAGCCCAGCCCGAACCCCAGCGTCTTCTGGGCGCCGGCGGCAGCCCAGCAGCCGAGCGCCAGCGCGTCCACGTAGGGGAAGGCGAGATCCCACAGCCGGCCCTCGACAGGAAGGATGAATGCCACCAGTGCCCCGGCCAGCGCCGTGACGATGTAGGCGGAGTCGGTCAGCGCGATCGGTGTCCCCCGCTGCAGCAGCGTGTCGCGGAGCAGCCCGCCGCCCAGGCCCGACACGATCGCCAACGTGCCGAACCCGATGGGGTCGAACCGGGCGGCGCGGGCCACGACGCCCCCGAGGAGGGCGTTGGCCAGCACACCGGTCAGGTCCACCAGGCGCAGAGCCTCGGTGACCGCTGCCTCGGGGAGTGCCATGACCGTCGCCTTCCTGACCGATCCGGGTCACTGTAGCCGCGAGCCGGGGCGGCGTGGGCACGGGTCGACCGCGTGCCCGACGGGTCGCGGCCGACGAGCGTCTTGCGGGCGGTCCGGCACCCGGCCATGCTTCGAGGGTGGCGAAGAGGAACGGCAGGACCGCTCGGCTCGTCAACCCGATCGAGCAGTCGCGGGCGGTGCCGATCGGCGACTACGGGTTCCTGAGCGACGGCGAGGTGTCGGCGTTGGTGGCACCGTCGGGATCGGTGGACTGGATGTGCCTGCCGCGGTTCGACGCCCCCAGCGTCTTCGCGACGGTCCTGGGACGGCGGGCCGGCTCGTTCACGGTCGCGCCTCTGGGGGTCCGGGTGCCGGCGGACCGTCGCTATCTGCCCGGAACGATGATCCTCGAGACGAGCTGGGGTACGGCGACCGGGTGGATGATCGTGCGTGACGCCCTGCTCGTCGGGCCGTGGCACCACCAGGACGACAGGTCGCGCACGTACCAGCGGACACCGACCGACTACGAGGCGGAGCACGTGCTGGTGCGCACGATCCGCTGCGTCTCGGGCGAGGTCCAGACGATCATGGACTGCGAGCCGATGCTCGACTACGGCAGCGCGCCGGTCACGTGGACGTACACCGGTGAGAGCTACCGCCAGGCGCGCGGCACTGCCCCGGAGTCGAACGTCACCGTCACCCTCACCTCGGACATGCTGCTCGGCGTCGAGGGTGGGCAGGCGAGCGCCCGCACCCTGCTCAAGCAGGGTGACTCACGGTTCGTCGCCCTGTCGTGGGGCGGCGGGAACCCGCCGCTCACCTCGCAGGACGCCTACGAGCGGCAGGTGTGGACCGCGCACCACTGGCAGCGCTGGCTCGCCCGCGGCAGGTTCCCGGACCACCCGTGGCGCAGCTACCTTCAGCGCAGCGCCCTGACGCTGCGCGGGCTCACCTACGCTCCCACCGGCGCCGTGGTGGCGGCCGGCACGACCTCCCTGCCGGAGACGCCGGGGGGCGACCGCAACTACGACTACCGGTTCACCTGGATCCGCGACGCGACCTTCGCCCTGTGGGGGATGTACTCGCTGGGGTTCGACTGGGAGGCGGTGGACTTCTTCTCCTTCATCGCCGACGTCGCCGAGCGCGACGACGACCTGCAGATCATGTACGGAATCGGAGGCGAGAGCGACCTGACCGAGTCGACCCTCGACCACCTCCCCGGGTACGCCGACTCCCGACCCGTCCGGGTCGGGAACGCTGCCTATGCCCAGACCCAGCACGATGTCTGGGGGGCGTTGCTCGACTCCGTGTACCTGCACTCCCGGGCGGTGGACCACCTCGACAACCGGATCTGGCCGATCCTGGACAAGCAGGTCGGGGAGGCGCTCAAGCACTGGCGGGAGCCGGATGCCGGCATCTGGGAGGTCCGCGGCGAGCTTCGGCACTTCACGTCGTCGAAGATCATGTGCTGGGTCGCCGTCGACCGGGGAGCCCGCCTCGCGCGGATGAGCGGGGAGTACGACAAGGCCGCCGAGTGGGAGCTGGCGGCCACCGAGATCAAGGAGGACATCCTCGCCAACGGCGTCGACGAGCGTGGCGTGCTGACCCAGTTCTACGGCGGCACCGCTCTCGACGCCTCGCTTCTGCTGGCGCCTCTGGTGCGGTTCCTGCCCGCGGACGACCCGCGCATCAGAGCCACGGTGCTGGCCATCCGCAACGAGCTCACCGTGGACGGTCTGGTCCTCCGATACCGGGTCGAGGAGACCGACGACGGCTTCTCCGGCGAGGAGGGCACTTTCACGATCTGCTCGTTCTGGCTGGTCTCGGCGCTCTGCGAGATCGGTGAGTTCAGCAAGGCGCGGAAGCTCTGCGCGAAGCTGCTCTCCTTCGCGGGTGCCCTCGAGCTCTACGGCGAGGAGATCGACGTGCACAGTGGCCACCACCTGGGCAACTTCCCGCAGGCCTTCACCCATCTCGCGCTGATCAACGCGGTCCTGCACGTCATCAAGCTCGAGACCGGGGGCGAGACCGCGACCGACGCGTAGCCCGGCGACCTGCGGGCCACCGACCCCGGCGCGGCCCGTGGTCAGGCAGGAGCGGCGTACACCCGTCGGCCGCCGACGAAGGTCTGCTCCACCCGGGTGTGGCAGATGTCCGACGGGGGGCCGACGTAGGGATCGCGGTCGAGCACCGCCAGGTCGGCGAGGTTCCCGACCGCGATCCGTCCCGTGTCGTCGAGGTGGTTCACGTAGGCCGAGCCCGAGGTGTATGCCGCGAGCGCACTGCCGAGGTCCACCCGCTGCTCGGGGTAGAAGGACTCGGCGTCGCCGTCCGGGGCGATCCGGTTCACCGCGACATGGATGCCCTGGATCGGGTCGGCGCTGCTCACCGGCCAGTCGCTGCCGGCAGCCAGGGTGGCGCCGGCGCGGAGCAGGTCCCCGAACGGGTACTGCCACGCGGAACGCTCGGGGCCGAGGAAGGGGATGGTCAGATCGTCCATCTGCGGCTCGTGCGCCGCCCACAACGGCTGCAGGTTGGCGGTGGCCCCGAGCGCCCGGAACCGCGGGACGTCCTCGGGGTGGACCACCTGCAGGTGGGCCAGATGATGCCGGTTGTCGTTGAAGCCGTTGGCGGTGCGGGCGGCCTCGACGGCGTCGAGCGCCTCCCGGACCGCCCGGTCGCCGAGGGCGTGGAAGTGCACCTGGAAGCCGTGCTCGTCGAGCACGGTGACGTAGTCGCGGAGGGCAGTCGGGTCGACGAACGACAGCCCGTCGTGGGCGCCGCCGGGAGCGCAGGAGCAGCCGCGGCCGTAGGGGCTGAGCATCGCCGCGGTGTGGTTCTCCGCCACTCCGTCCTGCATGATCTTGACGCTGGTCGCCGACAGAGGACCGCCGGTCAGCTCTCGACGGGTGGCGACGAGCCGGTCGAGCTGCTCGAGTCCCTGGTCGCGCTCCCACCACAACGCTGCGACGACCCGCGCCGTGAGCAGCGCCTTGGACTGCGCGGCACGGTACGCCGCGGTGACGTCACCGAGCCCGCCGTCGGAGCCCACCGCGGCGTCCTGCCAGCCGGTGATGCCCAGCGAGTGCAGCAGGGTCTGGGCGCGCAGCAGCCCCTCGAGCAGGTCCGCGTCCGTGGTGGGCGGGACGTGGGCCGCCACGAGCTGCATCGCGCCCTCGTGCAGCATGCCGGTCGGGACCCGTTCGGAGTCGCGCTCGATCCGGCCGTCGACGGGGTCGGGGGTGCGCGCGTCGACCGCGGCCAGCTCCAGCGCCCGGGTGTTCACCCACGCGCCGTGGTGGTCGCGGTTGGGCAGGAACACGGGTCTGTCCGGCACCAGCGCGTCGAGGAGCGCGCGGTCCGGGGTGCCGCCGGGGAAGCTCTCCATGGACCAGCCGCCTCCGGTGATCCAGGCGACGTCGGGATGCTCGGCGGCGTACGCCGAGATCCGCTCGCGGTACTCGTCCACGGTGACCGCGCCGCTCAGGTCGCAGGCGCCCAGCTCGACGCCGCCGGCGACCGGGTGCACGTGGGCATCCTGGAACCCCGGGACGAGCAGCCGGCCGGAGAGGTCGACGACGTCGGTACGCGGTCCGACCAGCTCGGTCACCTCGGCGTGGCCCACCGCCACGATGCGCTCGCCGGCGACCGCGACGCCCGTGGCCCGGCTGCGAGCGGCGTCGCCCAGGTGGACCGGACCGCCGGTGAAGACCAGATCTGCCTGCATGCGCTCGCGCCCTGTCTGTGTGTGGAAGCCGTGACCCGAGCCGGACAAGCGCAGACGGTAGAGCGGCGCAGACATCGTTGTCAACGCTGTTGATCGCCGCTACGGTCGGCGCAGCGTCAGGACAGACGCCCAGCCCGCACGGGAGGCCCGGAGCACATGAGCGGCGGCAAGGCTCGGCGGACGGCCGGGCGCGCACAGCTCGACCAGGAGGTCATCGTGGCCGCGGCCATCGACCTTGCCGCGGCGGCGCAGCCGGTCACCTTCCGCAGTCTCGGCTCGGCCCTGGGCGTCGACCCCACCGCCGTGTACCGGCACTTCCGGGACAAGGAGGCGCTGATGGCGGCCGTCGTGGACCGGCTCATCGTCACCGCGCAGGAGCAGATCGACCGGGCGGCCCCGTGGCGAGAGCAGCTGCGCCAGGGCGCCGCGCTGACGATCGACGCCTTCGCGGCCCACCCGCACGTCGGCGTGGAGTCGCCCGCGATCGCGACCGGGGGAGCGGGCGAGCTCGCGGCCATCAACTGGACCCTCACCCAGCTCGGCCGAGCGGGCCTGGGCAAGGAGCAGGCGGTCCGCTTCTACGCGGCGTACTCCAGCTACGTGCTGGCGGCCGCGGCGGCGCTCTCGCGGCAGCGTCTGCGGGACGACGAGACGGGTACGACGTCGCACTGGGTGGGTGACCTCCGCGCCGTGGACGCCGCCCGGCTGCCGGCCCTGGCCGCCGTGATCCCGGAGCTGGTCGCGCTGTCGGACCGGGAGGTGTTCGTCACCGGCATCGAGGTCTTCCTCGACTCGGTGGAGGTCGTCGCGAACGGTCTGTGAGGCTGACGACGCCCGGACCGACCAACGGTTACTCCGTCGCGCACGTGGTACTGGTCCCGGTGGTGAGGGCTTGACGCCCAGGTGACGCGAAAGGGGCCCAGGCGGTGCGTGTGGACGACCGGGTGGTGCTCGTGACGGGGGCCTCCTCCGGCATCGGGGAGGCCACGGCGCGGGCTCTCAGCGAGCGCGGTGCCCGGCTCCTCGTGCACGGCCGGGACCGGGCCAGGACGGCGGCGGTCGCCCGCGGCACGGGAGGTACCGCCCTGCTCGCGGACCTGACGCAGGCGCCCGCGGTCCGCCGGCTGGCCGCCGACGCTCTCGCGGTGCATGGCCGGGTCGACGCCGTCGTCGCGAACGCCGGCGCAGGTCTGTGTGCGCCGTTCACCGACACCGACCCGGACGACCTGACCCGGATCCTCGACCTCGACCTGGTGGCGCCGGTCCAGCTCGTGCGGGCCCTGCTGCCCGGGATGCTGGAGCGCGACGAGGGCCACCTGGTCCTGGTCGGCTCCGTGGCCGGGCGCACGGGCGTCGCGGGCGAGGCCGTGTACGCCGCCGCCAAAGCCGGGCTCGACGCCTTCGCCGAGAGCCTCCGCCTGGAGCTCTCGGGCACCGGTGTGGGGATCACGTCGGTTCTCCCCGGCGTGGTCGACACCCCGTTCTTCGCCGCTCGCGGCGGCGCCCCGCCCCGTCGGTTCCCGCGCCCGGTGCGGCCCGAGGTGGTGGGCGACGCCGTCGCGCAGGCGATCGCGGACGGTCGTGCTGAGCTGTGGGTGCCGCGCTGGCTGAGGGTCGCGCCGGCGGTGCGCGCGGCCGCTCCCGGGCTCTTCCGGCGGCTGTCCGCGCGGTACGGCGAACAGGTGCGGATCGGTCCGCGTGCGGACGGACGTCCATGAGCGGCACGCTGGCGGCCACGCTGCTCGGTCTCGCCGTGGCGTTCCTGTTCGCTCTCTCGGCGTTCCTGCAGCAGGGCGCCGCCCGTCGAACGACCCGCGACCACCGGTCGGTGGCTGTCGGTGCCGTCTCCCTGATGTCGCAGCTCGTGCGCAGTCGCCTGTGGCTCAGCGGCTGGCTGGTCAACCTGACCGGGTTCGGCCTCCAGGCGGTCGCGCTGCAGGTGGGCACCATCGCCACCGTGCAGCCGTTGCTCGCCACCCAGCTCCTGTTCGCGCTGCCGATGTCGTCCCTCGAGCAGCGGACCTGGCCGCGCCCGCGCGACTGGATGGGGGGACTGTGCCTGTGTGCCGGTCTGGTGATCCTGATCCTCGTCGTCCGCGTGCGGCCTCTGTCGGGCCACGCCGACCGAGGTCTCATCGCCGTCGTGGCCATCGCCACGGCAGCGATCATCGCCGTCCTGATGCCGGTCGCGTCGCGCCTGGCCCCGGGCGCGCTGGTCCTCGCGACGGGGGCGTGCGCCGGGCTGTGCTTCGCGCTGACGGCGGTGTTCATCAGGCTCACGACCGACGACCTGCTCAACCACGGGGTCGCCTACACCGCCAGGGACTGGGTCGGCTACGCGCTGGCGCTGTCCACCGCGACCGGTCTCGTGCTGGGCCAGGGCGCATTCGCCAACGGTCCGCTGCCCTGGGCGGTCGCCACCAAGGAGTCGGCCAACCCCATCGCGAGCTACGCGATCGGCGTCCTGGCGTTCCCCGTCCGGTTCCCCGCCGGTCCCGGCACCATGGTCGGCCTGGCCTGCGCGGGAGCACTCGTCGTGGTCGGCGCGGTGGTCCTGGCGCACTCGCCCTCGGCCGCCCTCTGGCGTCGTCGCGAGGAGGACCAGCCGGCCGAGGCCGTGTCATAGCCGTGTCATAGTGGGGGCGATGACCTCGGACCCTCGCCCCCCCGACCCGGCCGACGAGCACGTGATCGACCTGGGTGACCTGCGTCCGACGCTGCTGCGGGGACTGCGCCTGCTGCTCGAGACGGTGATCGTGCCGACCCTGCTGCTCTACTGCCTCATGCTCACGGCCGGCGCGTTCGAGGGGCTGCTCGCCGTGCTCGGCTGGTGCGTGCTCACCGTCGGTGCTCGGCTCGTCACGGTCCGCCGGGTCCCGGGCACGTTGCTGCTGGTGCTCACGATGCTGATGGCCCGCACGGTGATCGCGCTGACGCTCTCCAGCGTCTATGTCTTCCTGCTCCAGCCGATCGCCGGCTCCATGGTGATGGCGGTCCTGTTCATCGGCAGTGCCGCGATCGGACGTCCGATCACCCAACGCCTCGCGCAGGACTTCGTGCAGCTCCCGGCCCGGTTGGTGCTCGACGCGCGGGTCAAGCGGATGTTCGTCCAGGTCTCGCTCCTGTGGGGCCTGTCCCGGCTCGTCGACGCCGCGATGAGTCTGGGCATCCTGCACTGGGGCGTTGCGGCAGGCGTGTTCTCGCGCGGCGTTCTCAGCGCGCCCCTGACCGCGCTGTCGATCGGCGTGTGCGCGTACTTCGGCTGGTCGCGCCTGCACCGCATCGAAGGGGTGACGTTCCGCTTCCGCAGTCGGGCGCGCGCAACGGTTTGATACGTTCGAAGCCGTGTCGGGTCACGTCGATGGGACGTTGGGACGACCGAGGCAGGCCTCCCGCCGCCCGCGACTGACGGACCGCCCCCACCTCGTCAGCCAGGTCGCGCTCGGCCTGGGACTGTTCGGGGCCTATCTGCTGGTCGACGGTCTCGGCGCCGGCCGCCGCGCAGAGGCGCTGCGGCACGGCCGGGCCATCCTGCGCGTCGAGCACCTTCTGCACCTGGACCCGGAGCGGGCGCTCAACACCTGGCTCGCTCCGCACCGCGCCCTCGCGACACTGGCCAACTACGAGTACGCCTCCACCTACATCATCAGTGCCCTGGCCCTGTTCGTCTGGGTGTGGCTGCGCCGCCCCGAGGAGTGGCGGTTCGCCCGTGACTCGTTCGTGGTCCTCAACCTGCTCGCGCTGGCGACGTTCCTCCTCTTCCCGACCGCTCCGCCGCGGATGCTGACGCACCTCGGGTTCATCGACACGGTCAGCCAGGGCGGGACGGTGGGCTCGTGGGGCTCGGGCATCGTGGACACCGCGAACCAGCTGGCTGCGATGCCGTCGCTGCACGTCGGGTGGGCGCTGTGGGTGAGCGTGGTGCTGGCCCGGTTCACCGCCGGACCGAGGGTCCAGGTGGTCAGCGCGCTCCACGTCCTGCTCACCGTCGTCGTGGTGATGTCGACCGCGAACCACTACCTGCTGGACGCCGTCGCCGTGGTGCTGCCGATCCTCGCCGGTACCAGGTACGCGCGTTGGCGCTACGACGGACCCCCCGGCGAGCCGGTGCCCAGCTGCGACGCGTTCTTCCTGCACGTCGAGGCGGTCGGTGCCCCTCAGCACGTCGGCGGCCTGGTGACCCTGGAGGCCGGCGAGGGGCCGTCTCTGGAGCAGCTCCGCCGGCTCGTCGCCGAGCGGCTCCTGCCCCTGCCACACTTCCGTAGACGCCTGGAAACGCGTTCGCGCTGGCGTCGCCCGCGGTGGGTGGAGGTGCCGGTCGACGTCGCCCAGCACGTCAGCGAACGCACCGTGCGGGGCCCCCACGGCCTCGAGCGCCTGGTCGCGGAGCTGGCCGAGTCGCCGTTGCCTCGGGACCGACCGCTGTGGACGGTCGTGCTGGTCCGCAGCGCCGGAGACGGGCCGACCACCTCGACGGTCGTGGTCCTGGTCCACCACGCGGTCGCCGACGGGATCGGCACCATCATGAGCGCGATGCGGCTGTTCGACCCGCTCGGCTCGCTTCCCGAGCCGGTGGCCGGCGGCACCGGGCGGCTCCGTCGGGCCGCTGCGGTCGTGCAGGGACTGACCCAGCTCGCGACCGACGGCGTTGCCCGGCCGGTCGGAGCGGGCTCGGCCCGCCGGGGCTACGGGCTGGTGAACGTGGCCTTCCAACAGGTTCAGGACGCCGCGCGGCTGCGTGGTGTACGGGTCACGGACCTGCTCATCGCCCTGACGGTGGACGCCGTGCGTGCCGCGTCACCGGCCCTCGTCGCCCGAAGCGACGGGTCCCTGAAGATCTCCGTCCCCCTGATGATGCGAGCCCCCGGAGCCGGCCACGAGGGGAACTCCACCGCGGCGATCATCGTCGACATGCCCACGGAGGGCACCGTGGAGGAGCTCGTCGCTGCGGCCGCGCGGCGGACCGGCCGGCTGCGCCGGCCGACGAGAGCCGTCGCCTCGCGGTTCGTGATGGCGAACGGCCTGCGGCTGCTCCCGGAGCCGGCGGCAGCGTGGTTCGCCAGGAGCGTGTACGGGGCGCGCTTCCTGCACCTCGTCGTCTCCAACCTGCCCGGTCCCGGCGGCGAGCTGACCATGTTCGGGCGTCGGCCCGACGGGGTCTATCCGATCCTGCCGGTGGCGCCCGGGACGGCGCTCGCGATCGGCGCGCTCACCTGGGGCGGCCGGCTCGGTTTCGGTCTCGCCACCGACCCGGCCCTGCTCGACGCGGCGACGGCGGCCCGGCACCTCAAGGGCGCGATCGACGGCGTGGGTGGCCGGCTCACGACCAGCGCCGAGCCCGGCGACGGTCGGGTCCACGGCGCAGGGTCCGGCTCCGTCGCCGCCCGCTCACTGCGTCCAGTTGAGCGCCAGGAGCAGCCGCGCCCGTGAGCGCGGGTCGTCCAGCTGGTCGCCGAGAAGCTCGTGCAGCTGAGCCATGCGGTAGCGCACGGTCTGGGGGTGCACGCACAGGTCCTCGGCCATCGCCATCCGGTTCCCCTGGTGCCGCAGCCAGCTCGTCAGCGTCTCGAGCAGACGCTCGCGGGACGCCTCGGTGAGGTCGTCCAGGGGCGAGAGCACCTGGTGCCGCAGCACGTCCAGCAGCAGGCCGTCCCGGCGGACCATGATCGTGTCGAGGTGCTCGTCGGCGAAGACGGGGTCGCCGTCGATCACGCCTTCCCGGCACAGCCGCGCCGCGATCTCGGCTATCTCCACGCTCCGCGGGAGCCGGTCGAGCGTGACGACCGATCCCACCACGGCAGAGGCGCCCTGGAGAAGCCGACGCAGGTGCAGCCGGCCCGCAGCGTCGGCCGTCTCGGGGATGATCGCGCCGCATCGGACGTCGCCCGGGATGCGGAGGGCCTCGGAGCCGAGGCCGTCGATGACCCGCCGGCCGAGGCCGTCGTCGGGGCCGACGAGGGCCACGGCGGCGGTCTCGGGCACCCGCCATCCCGCGCGCTGGGCCGCCGCGCGCACGGCAGGGCGGCTGGCTCGACCGCTGAGCAGCAGCGCGGCGAGCTCCTCGCGCGCGCTCTCGCGCGCGCCGGCGTCGTCGAGCTGCTGGAACAGGTAGCCCCGAGCCGCCGCGAACGACAGGTTGCTGACGAAGCCGAAGACCGCGTCGGCGAGGACTGCGAGGTCGTCGGGGGCCAGATCGCCGCTGAGCGCCACTGCCGAGACGTACCTCCACGCCATCCGGGACCCGTACTGGAAGGCGGTCAGCAGGCGGGTCAGGTCGGCGCCCTGCTGCATCTGTCGGCGGCCGATCTGCTCGAAGACCAGCCGCAGCGGCTCGTCCTGCCGTTTCGTCAGGGTCCGGTCGCCCGCGGGTCGGGTGCACTCCAGGAGCCGCGGTGCGAACAGCTTCGCGGCCTCGATGACGCCTTCCCGGTCATGGTCGAGGAACTCGGCGTACTCGGGCCAGTGCTCCCGGAGTCCGTCCCTGACCTCGTCGATGAGCTGGGGGAGCCGGTCGAGCAGCCGGCTCGTCACGTCGTCGCGCGCCTGCTCGGTGACCGTCACGGCTGCTCACCGCCCGGTTGTACGTCGGATACAAATCCTCCTGCGCGGAATGTGTGGATTGTGAGCAGAATCCAGCACCACCCGTGACGCACGATCGAAGGGTGACAGCTCGAAGCAAAGAGGTGACGCCTCCCGAGAGCCTGCGTGAGCGGGAGCGGGGCGAGAACTTCCCCGTCGCACTCGCGTTCCTGCCGACGCGGCACCGCCGGGCGCTGCACGCCGTGTACGCCTTCGCTCGCACGGTCGACGACACCGGCGACCTCGCACGCGGAGACCGGGTCGCTCTCCTGCGGGAGCTCGACGAGCGGGTCACACGGACCTGGGCAGGGGGCTACGTCGCCGACACCGTGTTCGCAGACCTGCGACGTACGGTTGTCGACCGGGTGCCCGAGCACTATTTCCACCACCTCATCCAGGCGAACCTCCGGGACCAACGGGTCCGGCGGTACCCGACGTTCGAATCCCTAGCTCAGCTACTGCCGGCTCAGTGCGGACCCGGTCGGCCGGATCGTGCTGGCGGTCTTCGGCCAGCACGCCGAGCCGACGGCTGCGGCTGTCCGACCGGGTGTGCACCGCGCTGCAGCTGCTCGAGCACTGGCAGGACGTCGGCGAGGACCGCCGGGCGCGGCCGGATCTACCTGCCCGCGGAGGACCTGGTCCGCTTCGGGGTCCCCGAGACCGACCTCGACGCTCGCCGCCGCCTCGCCGGCGCTGGCGCGGCTGATGCGCTTCGAGATCGACCGCGCCGCAGCGATCCTGGCCGAGGGCGCACCCCTGGTGCGACGACTGCGCGGCTGGGCGCGGCCCGTGCGTCGCCGGGTTCGTGGCCGGCGGTCAGGCCACGGTGCCGGCCCTGCGGCGCACGGACGGCGACGTGCTGGGCTGCCGTACCGAGCCCGTCGCGGGCCGGAACGGCCGCGCGCCTGGTGCGGCTGCTCGGCCCGTCGGCGACCACGCGGAGCGGAGGCGGTCCGATGAGCACCGCCACCGCCACAGGCACCACGGCCGAGGCGTACGCGACGTGCCGCGAGATCACCCGCACCGAGGCGCGCAACTTCTACTACGGCATCCGGCTCCTGCCACCGGTCAAGCGGGACGCGCTGTGCGCGCTGTACGCGCTCGCCCGGCGCATCGACGACATCGGCGACGGGGACCTCCCGCTCGCCGGACAAGCGGTCCGCGCTGGCGTCGGTGCGCAAGGACCTCGGCGCGCCTCGACGCCGTGGACGACCCGGTGCTCGTCGCGGTCGCCGACGCCGCCCGGCGGTTCCCGGTCCCGCTGGGTGCCTTCGAGGAGCTCGTCGACGGTGTCGAGCTCGACCTCGAGCGAGGTGCGGATCGGCGACTTCGACGAGCTCGTCCGGTACTGCCGGCTGCGTGGCCGGCTCGGTCGGACGGCTGTGCCTGTCGATCTTCGGCAGCGACGGCGTCGACCCGCGGGGTCGCCGCCGGCTACGCCGACCAGCTCGGCATCGCCCTGCAGCAGACCAACATCCTGCGCGACGTCCGCGAGGACCTCCTCAACGACCGGGTCTACCTGCCTGCCGACGAGCTCGACGCGCTTCGGCGTCGAGCTGCGGCTCGACGCGCACGGGCACGCTGGACGACCCGCAGGGACGACTGGCCGGCTACCTGCGGCTCGCCGCGGCCCGCGCCGAGGACTGGTACTGCCTCGGCCTGCGGCTGGTGCCGCACCTCGACCGGCGCAGCGCCGCGTCGTGCCGGGCCATGGCCGGGATCTACCACCACCTCCTCGCCCGCATCCAGGCCGACCCGGTGCTCGGTCTACGACCGGCGGCTGTCGCTCAGCGGCGGCGGAGAAGGTCCGGGTGGCGCTGACCGCGCTCGGCCGGGGCCGGGCGATGAGCGCCGCGCGCAGCGTCGCCGTGGTCGGCGGCGGGCTGGCCGGGCATCACCGCCGCGCTGGGGTGCGCCGACGCGGGGCACGAGGTCACCCTGCTCGAGTCCCGGGCCCGGCTCGGCGGGCTGACCCACTCCTTCCGCCGCGACGGCCTGTGGGTCGACAACGGCCAGCACGTGTTCCTGCGCTGCTGCACCTCCTACCTCGCGCTGCTCGAGCGGCTCGGCGTCGCGGACCTGGTGCAGCTGCAGCCGCGGCTCGACGTGCCGGTGCGCAGCGAGGAGCGAGCCGGGGTCGGCGCGGATCTGCAGCTGCGACCCGCTGCCGGCCCCGCTGCACCTCGGCCCGGCACTGGCTGCGCTACCGCTGGCTGACGCCGCACCGAGCGGGTGCCGGGCGGCGCGGCGGCGCTCGCGCTGCGGCCGGGTCGACCGGGCCGACCCGGCCACCGACGCGCGTCTCGTTCGGGGACTGGCTGCCGCGACCACGGCCAGGGCCCCCGGGCCGTCGAGGCGCTCTGGGACCTCATCGGCGTCGCCACCTTCAACGCCCCCGCCGACGCACGCCTCGCTGGCGCTCGCCGCGACGGTCTTCCAGCTCGGCCTGCTCGAGGATCGGCGACGCCGCGGACATCGGCTGGTCGCGGGTCCCGCTGCAGCGACTGCACGGCGATGCGGCGCCGCCGCGCTGGCCGCCGCCGGGGTGGAGGTGCGCATGCCGGACGCGGGTCCGGGCCTCGACCGGCCGAGCGGGAACGGCTGGCGGCCGTCGCGGGCGGACGGCCGGCGAGGAGTCGTACGACGACGTGGTGCTCGCCGCGCCGCCCACGGCCGCCGAGGCGCTGCTGCCGCCCGGCGCGCTGCGACCTGACCGCCGGCTGGGCCGCGCGGCTCGGCAGCTCCCCGATCGTGAACCTGCACCTGCGTGCTGGACCGGCGCGGTGCTCGACGAGCCGTTCGTCGCGGCCGTCGACAGCCCGCTGCAGTGGGTCTTCGACCGCACGAGCCAGGCCGGCCTGGAGCCCGCGAGCGGCGGCCAGTACCTCGCGGTCTCGCTCTCCGCCGCCGACGACCTGGTCCGCGCATGCCGGTCGCCGGCATGCCGGTGGGCTCGTCGTGCCCCACCTGCACCGGCTGCTGCCCGGATCTCGCCGAGCGCACGATCGAGGAGTTCTTCGTGACCCGTGAACCACACGCCACCTTCCGGCCCGCACCCGGTAGCGGCGCGCTGGCGACCCGCCGCCACGCACCGCGCTCCCGGGCCTGCACCTCGCCGGCGCCTGGACCGCCACCGGCTGGCCCGCGACGATGGAGGGGGCCGTGCGCAGCGGCGAGGCCGCGGCCCTGTCCGTGCTGACCGGCGTGCCGACGGCGGCGAGCAGTGCGTCGCGCCCCGAGCGGCCGAGGTGGCGTCATGACCGTCCGTCATCGACGCGCTCGGACCGTGGGCGCACCACTCGTCGACCCGGACTCGCTGCGCGCGGCGGTGGCGCGGCTGGACGACGACACCCGGCTGGTCGCCTCCTACCACCTCGGCTGGTGCGACCAGGACGGCGCGAGCGTGTCGAGGCGGCCGGGCAAGGCGGTGCGGCCCGCAGCTGGTGCTGCTCGTCGGCGAGGCGCGTCGTGCGGCAGCCCGGGCGCGCTCTCCCGGAGCGGTGGCGGTCGAGCTGGTGCACAACTTCTCGCTCGATCCACGACGACCTGATGGACCGCGACAGCCGAGCGCCGGCACCGGCCCACGGTCTGGTCGGTCTGGGGTGACGCGACGGCGGTGCTCGTCGGCGACGCGCTGCTGTCTCTGGCCCACGAGGTGCTCGACGAGTCGGGCTCGCCGTACGCGCCGGCGGCGCTCAGCGCGCCCTGGCCGTCGCGACCCGCGAGCTGATCCGCGGGCAGGTGCTCGACGTCGCGTTCGAGCACGCGGAGGACGTGACCCTGCCGAGTGCCTCGACATGGCCGCCGGCAAGACCGGCGCACTGCTCGCCGTGAGCGCCGAGCTCGGCGCGATCCTCGGCGGCGCGCCACCCGCGACGGCCGCGGCCCTGCGGCGCGTACGGCGCCGAGCTCGGGCCTGGCCTTCCAGCTCGTCGACGACCTGCTCGGCATCTGGGGCGGCCCGGAGCGCACCGGCAAGCCGGTCTTCTCCGACCTGCGGGCTCGCGCAAGAAGACCATGCCGGTGGTGTGGTCGATCGAGCACGGCGGCGCCGCGGGACAGCGAGCTGGCTGCGTGGCTGGCCGGCCGCCAGAGGGCGCCGGACGAGGCGGCGCTGGCCGCAGGCCGCCACCTGGTGGAGGCCGGCCGGCGGCCGGGACTGGGCCGTGCCGGGAGGCCCGCGGCGTGTCGAGCGAGCCCTGGACGCGCTGGCGACCCGTCGACCTGCGACCCGCCGCACCGCGAGCAGCTCGAGCAGCTGGCCCGCTTCGTCGTGGAGCGCGACCTGTGAGCGGCGTCCGAGGCGCACGACGGTGTCGCGCGCCCCCCGCCAGCTGACCCGGCGACCCGTCGACCGCGGACGTCCGGCGATGCCTCGACGCCGCCGTGGCGCACCTGCGCGCGCTGCAGCACGAGGAAGGCTGGTGGAAGGGCGACCTCGGCCACGAACGTGACCATGGACGCCGAGGACCTGATGCTGCGGCACTTCCTCGGCATCGCCACCGCGCGAGACCGACGCCCGGACCGCGCGCTGGATCCGCTCGCAGCAGCAACGACGACGGCACCTGGTCGACGTTCGCCGGCGGGCCGGGCGACCTGTCGACCACGGTGGAGGCGTGGGTCGCGCTGCGGATGGCCGGCGACGACCCCGCGGCGCCGCGCACATGCGGACCGCCGCCGACTTCGTGCGCGGTGCCGGGGGGCGTGGAGGCGGGCACGGGTCTTCACCCACATCTGGCTGTCGATGTTCGGGCTCTGGGACGTGGGACGACTGCCCGCATCTGCCGCCGGAGCTGATCCTGCTGCCCACCTGGGCGCCGCTGAACATCTACCACTGGGGCTGCTGGGCGCGGCAGACGATCGTCCCGCTGACCGTCGTCAGCGCTCTGCGGCCCGTGCGGCCGGCCGGCGTTCGGCATCGACGACCTGCGCTCCGGCGCCGAGCCCGCGGCCCCGCGGCACCCCTGGACCGCACCCTCGCCGGCGCGTTCCAGCGCCTCGACGCGGCGCTCCACGCCTACAACCGGCGGCCCGTTCCGCCGGCTGCGCGCACTCGCGCGATGCGCCGGTGCGTGCGCGTGGATCCTCGACCGCCAGGAGGCCGACGGCGGCTGGGGCGGCATCCAGCCGCCCTGGGTCTACAGCCTGATCGCGCTGCACCTGAGCGGGCACGACGTCCAGAGTACCCGCGATGAAGGCGGGCCTTGCCGGTCTCGACGGGTTCATCGTGCACGACCGATACCGCCGAGGGCCCCGCCCGGTGGCTGGAGGCCTGCCAGTCCCCGGTGTGGGACACCGGCCTGGCCGTGGCGGCACTGCTGGACGCGGGGGTCGCGCCGGACGACCCGGCGGTGCTGTCGGGCCACCGACTGGCTCTGGACGAGCAGGTCACTCCGCCGGCGACTGGCAGGTGCGGCGACCGCGCCTGGCCGGTGGCGGCTGGGCGTTCGAGTTCGCCAACGACGGCTACCCCGACATCGACGACACCGCCGAGATCGTGCTGGCTCTCGGCGGGTCCGGCACCCCGACCCGGCGCGCCTGCGGCGCCGCCTGGACCGGCCGTGGCATGGACGACCGGCATGCAGTCGCGCGACGGCGGGTGGGGCGCGTTCGACGCCGACAACACCCGACCGGCTGGCCGAGCAGCTCCCGTTCTGCGACTTCGGCGCCGTCATCGACCCACCGTCCGCCGACGTGACCGCCCACGTCGTCGAGATGCTGGCCGCCGAGGGACGCGCCGACGAGGAGCCGTGCCGTCGCGGGGTCGCCTGGCTGAGCGAGGCGCAGGAGCCCGACGGGTCGTGGTTCGGCCGCTGGGGGGCCAACCATGTCTACGGCACCGGTGCCGCGGTGCCCGCGCTCGTCGCCGCCGGCGTACCGGTCGAGGACCCTCGCATCCGACGTGCGGTGCAGCTGGCTCGAGGACGCACCAGAACGCCGACGGCGGCTGGGGCGAGGACCTGCGCTCCTACCGGCGACCCGGCATGGGTGGGCCGCGGCGACTCCACGCCGTCGCAGACGGCCTGGGCGCTGCTGGCGCTCCTGGCCGCCGGCGAACGGTCCGCCGTCGTCCTCGCGCGGCATCCGCTACCTGGTGGACACCCAGCGCCCGGACGGCGGCTGGGACGAGGACCGTTACACCGGCACCGGCTTCCCCGGCGACTTCTACATCGCCTACCACCTCTACCGACTGGTGTTCCCGATCTGGGCGCTGGGCCGCGTACCTGGGTCAGCCCGCACGCCGCCCGGTCCAGCAGGCAGGACCCCGACCGAGAGGAGCACGATGACATCCGACCGTCTGTACACCGCTGCGCTCGGAGTGGCTCGCCCTGCGCGACGTGGTCGACGCGCCGACCTCACCCGCACCGGTCGTGCGGCGGGCAGCCCGCCCGGCGGCCCGATCCTGGTCGCGGGCGTCGCCGGCGCCCTGTCGGACGACCTGGCACCCCGGCGACCTGGTCGTGGCCACCGAGGTCCGCGACAGCGACCACGTGCCCGAGCGCGGGCTGCCGTGCGCCGCGGCACCGCTGCTGACGAGTGCCCTGCCGCCGTCACGGCCTGCGGGTCCATGCGGGACCGGTCGTCACCGTCGACCGGATCGTCGCACGGCCAGGGCCGTCGCGAGCAGCTCGGCTGCGCGCGGCGCCGTCGCCGTGGACACCGAGTCGGCGCTGCTGGCCTGCGCCGACGGCACCACACTCGTGCTCCGCGCCGTCGTCGACACGCCGCAGCACCCGCTGCTGCGGCCCGGCACGCCGGGCCGCGGGGCTCGCGCGCCCTCGCGGCCCTGCGCCGTGCGGCGCCGGTCGATCGACGCCTGGGCGGCGGCCGCCGGACCGCGCGAGGTGCTGCTCGCCGGCCCGCGCTCGTTCTGCGCCGGCGTGGAGCGCGCCATCGAGGTCGTCGAGCGCGCCCTGGAGCGGCTTCGGCGCCGCCGGTGTACGTGCGGCGCCAGATCGTGCACAACCGGCACGTCGTCGAGGATCTCGAGCGGCGGGGCGCGGTCTTCGTCGAGGAGGCCGACGAGGTTCCCGAGGGCAGCGTCCTGGTGCTGGCGGCGCACGGGGTCGCGCCCGTCGGTGCGTGACACGGCGCGGGACCGGCGGCTCCAGGTGATCGACGCGACCTGTCCGCTGGTCTCCAAGGTGCACCAGGAGGTGCGCCGGTTCGCCGCCCGCGGACGGCACCGTGCTCCTGGTCGGGCACCACGACCACGAGGAGGTCGTCGGGACGCTGCGGTGAGGCGCCCGACGACGTGATCGTGGTCGCCGACGCCGAAGAGGCGGCGTCGGTGCGAGGTTCCGCGATCCCGACCGCGTCGCCTACGCCATGCAGACGACGCTGGCCGTCGAGGAGGCAGCCGAGACGGTCTCGGTTCTGCGCGACCGGTTCCCCGCGGATCCGCGGTCCGCACAGCGACGACATCTGCTACGCCACGACCAACCGGCAGCACGCCGTGCAGCGGGTCGCCGCAGCAGGCCGACCTGGTGCTGGTCGCTCGGCTCCGCGAACTCCTCCAACTCCCGTTCGCCTGGCCGAGGTCAGCGAGGCCGCGGGCGCACCCGCCCACCTCGTCGACGACGTGTCCCAGGTCGACCTCGCCTGGCTCGCCGGCGTACGCCGTCTCGGCATCACCGCCGGGGCGTCAGCGCCGCCGGCGCTGGTCGACGAGCTGGTCGCAGCCCTCCGCGGACTCGGACCGACCGTGGTCCGGCAGCTGGGCGATCCCACCGAGGACGTCTCGTTCTCGCTACCGAAAGAGGTGACGCACGCATGAGCATGCCCTTGCGACAGTCCATCCGCTTGGGCGGGTACCTCCTGAAGCAGAAGGTGCTGCGACGGGAGAAGTTCCCGATCCTGGTGGAGCTCGAGCCGCTCTACGCCTGCAACCTGGCCTGCGCCGGCTGCGGCAAGATCCAGCAGACGCACGACTGGCTCAAGCAGCGGATGCCGGTCGAGCAGGCTGTGGCCGCGATCGAGGAGGCCGGCGCCCCGATGGTGTCGATCGCAGGCGGTGAGCCGCTGATGCACAAGGAGATCGACGAGATCGTCCGGCAGCTGCTCGCCCGGAACAAGATCGTCTTCCTGTGCACGAACGCCGTGCTGATGCCGAAGCACCTGCACAAGTTCAAGCCGCACCGGAACTTCGCCTGGATGGTCCACATCGACGGGCTGCGCGAGCGGCACGACGCGTCGGTGTGCAAGGACGGAGTCTTCGACGAGGCGATCGCGGCGATCCGGATGGCGCAGGACGCCGGTTTCCGGGTGATGACGAACACGACGTTCTTCGACACCGACAGTCCGCAGGACGTCATCGACGTCCTCGACTTCCTCAACGACGACCTCGGGGTCGACCTGATGCAGATCTCGCCCGGCTTCGCCTACGAGAAGGCGCCCGACCAGGAGCACTGGCTCGGTCCGGAGGAGACCCGCCAGCTGTTCAAGAAGGCCTTCGCCGACGGCCGACGCAAGCGGTGGCGCCTCAACCACTCGCCGCTGTACCTGGACTTCCTCGAGGGCAAGGTCGACTTCGCGTGCACTGCGTGGGCGATTCCGCTGTACTCCCTCAAGGGCTGGCAGCGACCCTGCTACCTGATGGACGACGGGTACGTCGAGACCTACCGGGAGCTCATCGACGACACCGAGTGGGACCGCTACGGGCGCGGCAAGGATGCCCGTTGCGCCAACTGCATGGCGCACTGCGGGTACGAGCCCACCGCTGTCGTGGCCACGATGGGCTCGCTGACGCAGACCCTCCGCGCCGCCGTGGGGACCTGATGGCAGCCGAGACGTCCCTCTTCCACCACCCGGTCGGCACTGTGAGCGACGGCGACGGAACCCCCGTGCCGGGGCGGCTGCTGGACAGCATCTCCGGGCCGGACGACGTGCGCCGGCTGGCCTCGCACGAGCTGCCGTTGCTCGCCTCCGAGATCCGCGCCGAGCTCGTCGACCTGGTGACCACCACGGGCGGTCACCTCGGCTCCAACCTCGGCGCGGTCGAGCTGACGATCGCCCTGCACCGGGTGTTCTCCTCGCCTCACGACGCCATCGTGTGGGACACCGGGCACCAGACCTACGTCCACAAGATGCTGACCGGGCGGCGGGCCAGGTTCCACCGCTTGCGGCAGCGGCACGGGCTGTCCGGCTATCCCAGCAGGGCCGAGAGCGTGCACGACGTCGTGGAGAACTCCCACGCGTCCACCTCCCTGTCGTACGCCGACGGGCTGGCCAAGGGCTTCGCTCTGTCCGGCACGCCGGGGCGCCGGGTCGTGGCCGTCATCGGTGACGGCGCTTTCACCGGCGGCATGGCCTGGGAGGCGCTGAACAACATCGGGGCGACGCCGGAGCGTCCGGTGGTCATCGTGCTCAACGACAACGGCCGCTCCTACGAGCCCACAGCGGGTCGGCTTCCGGCCCACCTGGCCGAGCTCCGTGCCGGCATCGCCCGGGACAACCTCTTCGAGGCCATGGGGCTGGCCTACCTGGGACCGGTGGACGGCCGCGACGAGGCCCGGCTGGAGTCCGCGCTGCGCGCCGCCCGGGTGCTCAAGCATCCGGTGGTGGTGCACGTGGTGACCCGCAAGGGCGAGGGCTACGGCCCGGCCGAGTCCGACGAGGCCGACCGCCTGCACACCGTGCCTGCTGCGGGGCCGGCCTCCTCCGGAACATCGTGGACCTCGGTGTTCGGGCGAGAGCTTGAGCGGCTGGGAGCCGAGCGCCCGGACCTGGTCGCCATCACCGCGGCCATGATGCGACCGACCGGGCTGCTCCCGTTCTCCCGGCGCTTCCCGGAGCGGATCTTCGACGTCGGCATCGCCGAGCAGCACGCGGTGACCTCGGCCGTGGGGCTCGCGACAGCCGGTCTGCATCCGGTGGTGGCGGTCTACGCGACGTTCCTGAACCGGGCCTTCGACCAGGTGCTGATGGATGCGGCTCTCCACGGGGCACGGATCACCTTCGTGCTGGACCGGGCCGGGGTCACCGGTCCGGACGGTCCCTCCCACCACGGCGTCTGGGACGTGTCCTTGTTCGGCATGGTGCCGGGAGCCCGGCTGGCCGCGCCGCGTGACGTGGCCCGGCTCCGGGAGCTGCTGCGAGAGTGCATCGCGTCGGAGGGGCTGACCGCCCTCCGCTACCCGCGCGGGTCGTCCTCGGAGGAGCTGCCCGCCTGTGACCACTGGGGCCGAGCGGACGTGCTGGTCGCGGGCGACCGCCCCGACGTGCTCCTGGTGCCGGTGGGCGCGATGGCGGGACCGGTCCTGGATGCTGCTGCCCGGCTGAGCCGGCACGGCATCGCGGCCACGGTCGCCGACCCGCGCTGGCTCGTCCCGGTCGAGCCGGAGCTGGTCGCGAGGGCGTCGTCGTACCGGCTGGTGGTCACCGTCGACGACAACGTGCCGTCGGGGGGGTTCGGCGAGGCGCTCGGCCGGGCGCTCGACGACCGGTCCGCCGTGCTCCGCCTCGGTCTGCCGGAGCGGGAGTTCATCCCGGCGGGCACCCGCGGCGAGCTGCTGCACGAGCACGGCCTGGACGCCGACGGAGTCGTGAGTGCCGTCCTGGCGGCCTGGCAGGGCGCTCGGGGCTGACCCGCGCAGGGCCCCGGCGCCGGCGGCCACGCCGGGCCGCGGGCGCCCTGCAGCGGCGTATGGCGGTGCGGCCGCCGGGTACTCGCCCACATGGCTGGGTTCGTGCACGAGATTCGCTCGTCAGGCAACGGACTTCTCGTGCGGATCAGCGTGATCGCCGCGGTCGGCGGTCTGCTCTTCGGCTACGACACGGGAGTGATCTCCGGCGCCCTGCTCTACATCCGCAAGGACCTGCACGCGGGGCAGTTCCAGCAGCAGGCGATCGTCGCGGTCCTGCTGCTCGGTGCGATGGTCGGCGCTCTGGCGTCCGGCTACCTGAGCGACCGGATCAGCCGGAAGTGGACCAAGGTCATCTCCGGCACCATCTACTTCCTCGCCGCCGTCGGATGCGCCCTGAGCGTGAACGCCACGATGCTCATCGGCTTCCGGTTCCTGCTCGGCATCTCGGTGGGCACCGCCTCCTTCGTGTCGCCGCTCTACATCTCCGAGGTCGCGCCGCCGCGGGTCCGAGGTGGGCTCACCTCGTTCAACCAGATGGCGGTGGTCAGCGGCATCCTGATCGCCTACATCGTCAACTACCTGTTCCGCGGCTTCCCCGACCAGTGGCGGTGGATGCTCGGGGTCGCCGCGATCCCGGGCGCGGTCCTCGCAGTGGGCATGCTGACGGTGCCGCACACCCCGCGGTGGCTGTCCTCGACCGACCAGGCCGACCGGGCACGCGATGTTCTGGGACGGCTCCGGAGCGGCGACGAGGACGCGGACGTCGACGGGGAGCTCAGCGCGATCGAGGAGGCCAACCGTGCCGAGAGCGAGTCCTCGGTGCGGACGCTGCTCGAGGCGCGGCTTCGCGCCGTGATCGTCGTGGCAGTGGTGCTCGCGGTCGCCCAGCAGTTCGTCGGCGTGAACACGGTGATCTACTACGCGCCGACCATCCTCAGCGACACCGGGCTCGCCAACTCCGCTGCGCTGGCCGGCACCCTGGTCGTCGGCATCACCAACGTCGTGTTCACGGTCGTCGCCGTGCTGCTGCTCGACCGCGTGGGGAGGCGACCGCTCCTGCTCACCGGCACGGGCGTGCTGTTGAGCGCGCTGGTCCTGCTGGGCGTCTACTTCTCCTCCTCGACCCTGCAGCACCAGGCCGGCTGGCTGGCCCTCGTCGGGCTCGTGCTGTTCATGGCCGGGTTCGCCATCGGGCTGGGTCCGGTCTTCTGGCTGATGATCTCGGAGATCTTCCCGGTCGGAGTGCGCAGCAAGGCGATGTCCGTCGCCACGATCGCGAACTGGCTGGCCAACTTCATCGTCGCCCAGACGTTCCTCACACTCAGCTCGGCGATCACCCGGGCCGGGGTGTTCTTCCTCTACGCCGGCCTGTCGGTGCTGGCGCTGGTGTTCTTCGTGCGCAAGGTGCCCGAGACGGGCGGGCGGTCGTTGGAGGAGATCCAGGAGGAGCTGGTGGGCGACGCGAGCCGGTGAGGAGCGGACCGGGCACCGCTGCGCGGTGCAGGAACCGCTCGCGACAACGGATGAGGCATGGGCCTCCGGGTACGGGCGTTGGGTCAAGCCCGAGCCTCGTCAAGGAGTGCCATGACCCAGCTGCGCGCCCGCGAGACCGTGCAGGTCCCCGCCAAGACCGACGTCCGGGTGCCGGGCGAACCGCGTTCTCGAGCCGTTCTCGACGTCGGCGGCCTCGCGCGAGCCCTCGAGGAGGTGGTGACCGGCGAGGTGCGGTTCGACGACGCGTCCAAGGCGATGTACGCCAACGACGCCTCGAACTTCCGGCAGGTGCCCGTCGGCGTCGTCGTGCCGCGCACGCTCGAGGACATCGTGGCCACCCACCGGGTCTGCAGCGAGTTCGGCGCGCCGATCACCAACCGCGGTGGCGGCACCAGCCTCTCCGGCGAGACCGTCAACTTCGCGGTGATCATCGACAGCTCGAAGTACCTCACCGACGTCGGCGAGGTCGACCGTACGAACCGACGGGTCCGCACCCAGGTCGGAACGATCAACGAGAACCTCAACAGGGTCACCGGCAAGGACGGCCTCGTCTTCGGCCCGGACCCCTCGTCGCACTCGCGCTGCACGATCGGCGGGAACGTGGGCAACAACTCCTGCGGCATCCACTCGGTGCAGTCCCAGCTCTACGGTCCCGGCCCCCGCACCTCCGACAACACCCACGCGCTCGAGGTGGTCACCTACGACGGCGAGCGGTTCTGGGTCGGGGTGGACGAGGAGGACCGTCTCGACGAGATCATCGCCGAGGGCGGCCGCAAGGGCGAGATCTACGCGCGACTGCGCGAGCTTCGGGACAGGTACGCCGACGCGATCCGTGCCGGCTACACCTCCGTGGAGGAGCTGCCGCGGCGGGTCTCGGGGTACAACCTCGACGAGCTGCTGCCCGAGCGCGGCTTCAACGTCGCGCGTGCCCTCGTGGGCACCGAAGGCACCTGCGTGACCGTGCTGCAGGCCGAGCTCCTGCTCACTCCGGCCATGCTGCACCGGACGACGGTGGTGGTCGGCTACCCCGAGGTGGGGCAGGCCGGCGACCACGTGCAGGAGATCGTCGACACCTGGAGGCCGATCGGCCTCGAGGGCGTGGACGAGCTGCTGGTCGAAGACCAGCAGCAGCTCGCCATGAACGTCGCGGACCTCGGTGTGCTCCCCGCCCGGGACACGTCGGGCGCCTGGCTGATCGTGCAGTTCGGCGCCGACCGGCATGGCGAGTCCGAGAAGACGGCGCACGCCTTCTGTGAGTGGCTGAGGCAGGAGAAGGGCGTGGACGCCGACCGGATGCTCGTCGCGCGCAGCGTCGAGGAGGGCGGTCAGAGCGGCGAGCTGTGGGCGATCCGGGAGAGCGGCCTGGGCTCCACCGCCTTCCCACCGGACGAGCACGACCACTGGCCGGGCTGGGAGGACTCGGCAGTCCCGCCGCCGCGGGTCGGCGACTACCTCCGCGACCTGCAGAAGCTCTACGACAAGCACGGCCTGCGCGGGGCGATGTACGGCCACTTCGGGCAGGGCTGCGTCCACTCCCGGATCAG
The DNA here is from genome assembly GCA_963811365.1 of uncultured Actinomycetota bacterium. Taxonomy (GTDB): domain Bacteria; phylum Actinomycetota; class Actinomycetes; order Propionibacteriales; family Nocardioidaceae; genus CAWEQW01. The sequence continues at coordinate 156,410 of CAWEQW010000007.1, forward strand.
CTTCGACCTGCGCACCGCCGCCGGCGTGGCCAACTACCGGTCCTTCATGGAGGAGGCCGCCGACCTCGTCGTGTCCTACGGCGGGTCGCTGTCCGGCGAGCACGGCGACGGCCAGCAGAAGGCCGAGCTGCTGGACAAGCAGTACGGCGCCGAGCTGGTCGAGGCGATGCGTGAGTTCAAGCGGATCTGGGACCCGGAGTGGAAGATGAACCCCGGCAAGGTCGTCGACCCCTACCGGCTCGACGAGCATCTGAAGCTCGGGGTCGACTACCACCCGGCGCACCCCCAGACCACGTTCGCCTACGCCGAGGACGGCTACGACTTCGCGCACGCCACGTTGCGCTGCGTCGGCGTCGGCAAGTGCCGGGTGCCGGAGAGCGACCAGGTGATGTGCCCGAGCTTCCAGGTGACCCGCGAGGAGAAGCACAGCACCCGCGGTCGGGCGCGGCTGCTGTTCGAGATGCTCCAGGGCGAGGTGATCACCGACGGGTGGCAGTCGCAGGAGGTGTACGACGCGCTCGACCTCTGCCTGGCGTGCAAGGGCTGCACCAACGACTGCCCGGTCAACGTGGACATGCCGACGTACAAGGCGGAGTTCCTGCACCACCACTTCAAGTCCGCGCGGCGCTGGCGACCGCGCTACGCCTACGCGATGGGGTTCATCGACCAGGCCGCCCGGGTGGCCTCGGCGATGCCCGAGGTCGCCAACTTCGTGTCCCAGACGCCGGTGCTGCGGTCGCTGCTGCGGTTCGCGGGCGGCGTCGACCAGCGGCGCCCGGTGCCGAAGTTCGCGCCGATGACGCTCCAGGAATGGTTCCGGCGGCGCGGTGGCACCGCCAACCCGCACGGGCGTCCCGTGGTGCTGTGGCCCGACACCTTCAACAACCACATGCACACCGACGTCGGGGTGGCCTGCGTGGAGGCGATCGAGGCGGCCGGCTGGCAGGTCATCATGCCGGACGGCCACGTCTGCTGCGGTCGGCCGCTGTACGACTACGGCTTCCTCGACATGGCCGAACGCTACCTGCAGCGGTGCCTCGCCGCGGTGCGCGACCACGTCCGGGCGGGGACGCCCGTGGTGGGCATGGAGCCCAGCTGCCTGGCCGTCTTCAAGGACGAGCTCGTGAAGATGATGCCGCACGACGAGGACGCCCGGCGCCTGGCCGAGAACGCCTACCATTTCGGCGAGTTCTTCGAGCGGTTCGGCATCGAGCCGCCGCATCTCGACGGCGCGGCGCTGCTGTGGGGGCACTGCCACCACAAGGCGACCGGCGGGATCGAGCCCGAGCGGCACGTCCTGGAGGGCATGGGGCTCGACGTGCAGCAGGCCGACGGCGGCTGCTGCGGCCTCGCCGGCTCCTGGGGGTTCGAGAAGGGAAAGTACGACATCTCGATGGACTGCGGCGAGCAGGGCCTGCTGCCCGCGGTCCGCGACGCCGACCAGCACACCTACATCGTGGCCAACGGGTTCTCCTGCAAGACCCAGGTCAAGGACGCCGGAACCGGCCGGCAGCCGCTGCACCTCGCGCAGCTGATGAAGCTCGCGCGCGAGCAGACCGACACAGGCACATCGCAGCGCGTCGAGCGCCGAGCAGCCGCTGCGCTGCCGCAGCCGCCGCTACGACGCCGGGTCGGGCGGCTGGCCGCGGTCGGTGCGGTCGGCGCTGCCATCGCCACCGGCGTCGCGGTCGCGACCCGCACCGTGACGCACGAGGTCGCGCACGGGGCCGGCTCGGCAACCTGACAGAGCAACCAGAAACAAGCACAGGAAAGGACGAGCACGACATGCCCAACGTTGCAGCGTACATGCTCGAGCGTCTCCAGGAGTGGGGCGTGCACCGCATCTTCGGCTTCCCGGGGGACGGCATCAACGGTTTCCTGGGTGCGTTCGAGGAGGTCGGGGAGGACCCGTTCTTCACCCAGACCCGGCACGAGGAGATGGCGGCGTTCATGGCGTGCGCGCACGCCAAGTTCACCGGGGAGATCGGTGCCTGCATCGCCACGTCCGGACCGGGAGCGGTGCACCTGGCCAACGGCCTCTACGACGCCAAGCTCGACCACCAGCCGGTGATCGCCATCGTCGGCCAGCAGAAGCGGATGTCGGTCGGGGCGCACTTCCAGCAGGAGATCGACCTGCAGTCGTTCTTCAAGGACATCGGCGGCTTCGTCTCCACGGTGATGGACCAGCACTCGGCTCGGCACGTGCTCGACCGTGCGATGAAGTCGGCGCTGACCGAGCGCCGTCCGGCGGTCGTCATCGTGCCGGAGGACGTGCAGGAGGCGACGTACGAGGACCCGCCGCGCGCCCACGGCGAGGTCCGCACCTCGGTGGGCTGGACCCAGCCGCACATGGTGCCCGACGACACGCTGCTGCGAGAGGCCGCGGACGTCCTCAACGAGGGCGAGAAGGTCGCGATGCTGATCGGCCAGGGCGCACGAGGCGCCGCCAAGGAGGTCATGGAGGTCGCCGACATCCTCGGCGCCGGCGTCACCAAGGCACTGCTCGGCAAGGACGTCATCCCCGACGACCTGCCCTTCGTCACCGGTCCGATCGGTCTGCTCGGCTCCGAGCCGACCAACAAGATGATCGAGGGCTGTGACACGTTGCTGATGGTCGGCACCAGCTTCCCGTACGCCGAGTGGCTGCCCGAGGAGGGCCAGGCGAAGTGCGTCGAGATCGACATCGACGGCTCGATGATCGGGGTCCGCTATCCCAACGACGTCTCCCTCGTGGGTGACGCGAAGGACACCCTCCAGGCCCTGATCCCCAAGCTGGAGCGCAAGGAGGACCGTGGCTGGCTGGAGATCCTCGAAGCCGAGATCCTCGCCTGGCACCGGGTTCTGGAGGACCGGGCGCACCAGAAGGCGGACCCGCTCAACCCGCAGCTGGTGTTCTACGAGCTCAACAAGCTGCTGCCGGACGACGCGATCATGACGTCGGACTCCGGCTCGGCGACGAACTGGTGGGCGCGCTACGTGATGAGCCGCGGAGAGATGCGCTCCTCGCTGTCCGGGACGCTCGCCACCATGCTCCCGGGCGTGCCGTACGCCATCGCTGCGAAGTTCGCCTACCCGGACCGGCCGGTGTTCGGGTTCACCGGCGACGGCGCGTTCGAGATGCTCGGGATGAACGAGCTGCTCACCGTCAAGCGGTACGCCGACCAGCTGCTGTCGAAGAACCCGACGCTGATCTTCACCGTGCTGGTCAACAAGGACCTCAACCAGGTCTCCTTCGAGCAGCGGGCCCAGGCCGGTGACCCGAAGAACCCCTACACGCAGACGGTCCCCTACGTCCCCGCCGCCGAGTTCGCCCGGCTGCTCGGCTTCGAGGGGATCCGGGTGGACAGGCCCGAGGACGTCGTACCCGCGTGGGAGAAGGCGCTGGCCGCGGACAAGCCGGTGCTTCTCGAGTTCGTCACCGACCCGCAGATCTCCCCGCTTCCCGCGCATGTCCGGCTGACCCAGATGAAGAAGACCGCCAAGGCGCTCACCCATGGCGACGAGGACGCCGCGGGCATCGCGGCGAAGGGGTTCAAGGGCAAGCTCGCCGAGGTCAAGGAGCACCTCCCCGGCTCCGGAAGCTGAGGCCGTGCGGCGGCCGACAGCCTCGTCGGCCGCCGCAGACCCGTCCGGGCCCGTGCCGACGTGGCGCGGATCGCGGCCCACCTGGCCGCACTTCGCCGTTTCGTCGCGCGTCCGGGCCATGCGCCTGACCGGCCGCGGCGCAACCCGCGGCTCGGCCCGGCAGGATTGAGGGTGCGCCCGACGGGTACTCCTCGAGTCCGAGTTGTGAGGAGGACGCAGCAGTGGCGCCGATGGAGCCGATCCCGGAGACGATCGAGGCGGCGGAGGAGCTGGACCGGGCTGCGACGGCCCCGGGCACCCTGCTGACCGCGCTGACCAAGCTGGCGAACCGGGCGCAGGAGATCGTGCCCGATCTGGTCGGGGTGAGCGTCGCCCCGCTCAAGGAGGGCGTCACCTTCACCCTGGTGGCCACGGCTGCCGAGTTCGCGGTCCTCGACGCGGTCCAGTACGCCGCCGGCGGGCCGTGCGTCGACTGCGCCCACGCCGGGGAGATCGGGGAGTTCGACCGCGACGACCTGCTCGACGAGGAGCGGTGGCGACTCTTCGGGCAGGCCGGCGCCGCGCGCTCGGTGCGCAGCACGTTGACACTGCCGATCGTCGCCGAGGGGCGGGTGCGAGGCACCGTCAACCTCTACGCCGCCTCGGGGTCGGCCTTCGCGGGAATGCACGGCCGGCTGGCCGAGCTGTTCGGCGCCTGGGCCACCGGGGCCGTGACCAACGCCGACCTTCCGTTCGCGACCCGGCACAACGCCGAGACGGCCGCCCGGCAGCTGCGGGACCAGACGACGGTCGACGTGGCCTCCGGCATCCTGGCCGCTCAGGTAGGCGTCGACCTCGCCTCGGCGGAGGACCGGCTCCGGGACGCCGCCACTCGCGCCGGCGTCCCCCTGGTCGAGCTGGCCCGCAGCATCATCCGGGCCCGTGAGCAGGCCGACCGCGACGACGCCTGAGAAGCCGGCCGCCGCGTCGGGGCGGCCGGCGGCTCAGTGGCTCCTGGTGCCGCGCTGCGACCGGAGCGTGGCAGGCAGCAGGCGGTCCGCATGCCGGCCACCGTGCTGTAGACCGCCTTGTGCGCAACGTCGACGAGCCGCTCGCGGCGACCACGACGACGCCCGCGGCGACGCCGCCGGCGGCTGCCCGCGCCAGCCCCGATGCGCGCGACGGCACGGCCATCGGATCGACCTCGCCGAGGACGCCGGCGACCCTGCCCGCGGGCACTGTCATCGAGACCTCCTGAGCGTCATGGGGCGCCTTCTCGGGCGCGCGGAGCGTGATCCGGCTCCGGCCCGGTCCGGGTGTCGCCGCCACGGCTCGGCGACCGGCACGCCGCACCCGGAGGCCGCCGCGGGATACCTGATCGCCGGGCATGAGGGCCGCAAGGAGCTCCCTCCTGGACCGGTGAGCCAGCCGGGGCGCCAGTGGTGGTCCGAAGTGGGAGAGTGGGGCCGTGACGAGGTCCCGGACCCTCCTCGACGGCCTGCCGGCGGCGCTTCGCGCCCCGGTCGCCGGCGCGCTGGCCCTCGGTGTCCTCGGCGGCGCCGTCGGGCTGGTCGTCGGACTCCTTAGCTACCCGCCCACGGCCTGGTTCGCCGCCCTCGAGGTCGGTGTGCCCGCTGCGTGGGTCGGTCTCCTGGGGGGCCTGGTCGTCGCCGCCGCCACCCACCTCCGCGGTCGCCTGCGTCGCGACAGCGGAAGACGTCCCTCCGGCGGCTCGACGTGACGCCGGACCAGGTGCACCCGGGTCACATGGCCTCCTTGATGCCTCGCCGGATCAGCCAGACGTTGACGGGGTAGGCGGTCAGGAAGCCCAGCAGCATGGCGATCTGCATCATGAACCAGAACACCGGCGAGTCCGGGTGGACGTGGTGCGGCGCAGGGAAGAAGACCAGCGACGTCAGGGCCATCCACGCGAACATCCCGATCTCGAAGGCGGTCAAGGACGCGATGTCGGCCTTGGCGGCGGCCACGATCCCGTCCCGGACGCCGAGTCCGCGCATCGGCGCGATGGCGAAGAACTGGAAGGCGAGACCGAGCACGACGGCCAGGACGTAGTCGCCGGCGAACTCGGCGAAGAGCGCCTCCCCGGCGATGGTCACGCCGAGCGCGAAGACCGCGAGCTCGGCGATGATGTCGCCCAGCGTGCAGCCCGCGCCGCAGTGGCTCACCCCGACGGCCACCGACGCCCAGCCGGGCTTCTGCGGCGGCTGGTCGGTGTCGTGCTCGCCGAGCCACTGACGGCTTCGTGGTCTGCCGAACCGGCGGTAGCCGAGCAGGGCGAGCGGGCCGGCGTACAGGCCCGTGACCGGCCACACGATCTCCATCACGCCCATCGGCTGGCGGTAGCCCCGGACGAGGATGTCGTAGGCGATGATCCCGGTGCACACCACCGCCACGGCGAGGGCGGCCCAGGAGATCGCGACGAGCCAGGGGGCGGGCATCGGGACTCCTTCCACACGAACGGGCGCTCCGCTCCGTCGACCGAGTGCCCTGGAGAGCTCGACGCATACCCGCGCAGCCGCCGTCGCATGCCCGCACCAGCTCGGATCCGGACGCGGACCGTCCGCGACCGACCGTAGGGTCGCATTCATGACCGCGCCTCTCCAGCCAGGGCCGCCGCCCGCGCCCGTGGACGGGGTCACGCTCCGCGGCGCGGTCTTCGCGACCGGGCGAGGATGCGGCCGGACGACCGTGTCGGGTTCCGCGAGGCGTGGGCGATCCTGGAGCGGCTGTGGGGGCCGGACCGTCGCGCGGGCCCGGACGTTCCCCGAGGACGCCCTCCACCTCAGCGTCGACGACGACTGGTCGTTCATCCAGACGCTGCGGCATCTCGGCTTCACCAGCGCTGCGTGGGTGGGCAGGATGGTGCTCGGCGACCTCGCGCCGTGGCACCCGCTGGACCTGCCCTGGGACGAGGCGCCCGGCTGGGACGGGTCCCCTGCGACCGGGCCGCGCGGCCGTCGCTGGAGGAGGTGCTCCAGGTCCGCCGGACCCGTCAGGCGATGGTGCGCGACATGATCGGCGCGATCACCGACGAGCGGCTGCACTCGTCGGTGACCCGCCTCGAGCCCGACTGGCCCCGGCGCGAGGAGTTCCCGGTCGCCGAGTGCCTGCGTATCGTGCTCAACGAGGAGTGGGAGCACCGGCTGTACGCCGAGCGCGACCTCACCGCCCTGGAGGCGTCCCGGCCCGGAGCGGTCCGGCCCGGCGCGGCGGGGCCCGGAGCGGCACGGGTCAGATCGGCACGGGTCAGATCGGCATGGAGATGAACGGGGAGGAGTAGTCGGCGTCGCGCGCCAGCTCCTGCTCGGCCTCGGCCGCGGGGACCCGGTTGCGCTCGGCCTCGAGCAGCATGCCGAGCAGCCGGACGTCGCCGGCGGTGGGGATGCCGGTCACCTCGTCGTGCGCGAGCACCCACGACACCGCCGCGGTGATCCGGCGCTGCTCGTCGTACGGCTCGTACCAGGTGGCGTACGGGTGCTCGTCGGTAGGCCAGTTGCGGCGCGACACCGTCTTGATCGTCATCAGGCCGGCGTCCTGGCGGCGCACCTCCTCGACCAGCGCCTGGTAGTCGGCGCGGTAGGAGCCGTCGCGCCAGAGCACGGGGTTGAGCGGGGTCAGGACCGTGGCGAACGGGTGACGACGCAGCCCCTCGAGATGGGTCGCCGGCGCCAGGTTGCCGTGGCCGGTGATGCCCACCGCGCCGACGAGGCCCTCCTCCTGCGCGCGGACCGCCGCCTCGAGCGCCCCACCGGACCGGGTCGCGGCGTCGAGCTCGTCGAGGTCCACGACCGCGTGCAGCTGAAGCAGGTCGACGTGGTCGGTCTGCAGCCGCTCCAGCGAGGCGTTGATCTCTGCCCAGGCCGACTCCCGGTCGCGGCGACCGGTCTTCGTGGCCAGGAAGATCCGGTCCCGGATCCTCGGCATCCACGGTCCCAGCCGGAGCTCGGCGTCACCGTAGTCGGCGGCGACGTCGAAGTGGTTGATGCCGCCGTCCAGGGCCTCCTGCACCGACCGGTCTGCGACCTCCTGCGGCACGTCTGCGAGTGCCGCGGCGCCGTAGACCAGCACGGAGCTGAGGTGCCCGAGTCTTCCCAGCCTGCGCTTCTCCATGGCCGCATCGTAGCCCGGGCCGGCGGGTCGCGACCGGGCGCGCGGCCGGGCCTGCTGGGGTCTTTCGCCTCTCGACCGAGCGACCGGGCCGTCGCAGAGTGGGGTGCGCAGACGGCCGGCACCGCGGTTCGCGGGCCGGGGATGAGTCACGAAGGTGGTAGCCGTGGCACGCGACCCGAAGTTCCAGCGCGGCAAGGACGACGCGTTCCAGGCGTGGTGGCAGCACGGGGAGTACGCCCCGCGATCCGAGGACACCTTGTACCTCGACGGGTACGACGTCGGCTGGGAGCTGGCGAGCGACCCGCTGCACGAGGACAGCCACGACCCGCAGCTGGACCCCGACCTGAGGTGGTCGGAGGTGCACGGCGCCGGACGTCGCTGACCGTCGTGACCCGGCCTCGGCGGGCAGCCCTCAGGTGGCTGTCTGCACCGACGCCTTGCGACGCCGGACCGGTCTGTGCGGAACCGTCGGCGCGGGTGTCGCGACCGGCTCCTCGCGCCGTACCAGCGGAAGGTCCTCTCGACGGCGGAACGGCAGCCCCAGCACCTCGGCCTCGTCGGCAGCCTCCTCGAGCCAGAGCTCGAAGCAGGAGTCGACGACGGCCAGGACGCGAGGGTTGGTGATCCGGACGGCCAGCGCGGCCTGCCAGCCGGCGACGAAGGCCTCCTCCAGCAACTGCCTGTCGTGTTGATGCCCGTTGCTCATGGCCACCCCCTTGTGGTCCGAGGTTAGGGGTCCGGCTCCCCGGCCGCGCAGGAAATTCCGAGGATTCTCACGGCCCGCGTCCCGCGGCCCGCGGCGCGCCAGCTAGATCCAGCGCCGGAACCAGATGCGCTCGAGCCAGTGCGGGGTGGAGATCAGCTGGTCGGTGTAGATCGGCCAGAAGTAGGCGAAGTTGAGGATGACGAGCACGACGAACCCGCCGGCCACGGTGGCCCCCATGAGCCGGCGCCGCGGTGCGGCGGCGGGCCCGCCCAGCACGGCCCCCAGGCACAGCGTCACGGCGATCACCGTGAACGGGATGGTGGCCACCGCGTAGTAGGAGAAGATCGGCCGGCCGTCCCAGCGGATCCACGGCAGCCACGTCGAGACCACGCCGACGATCGCGATGCCGTACCGCCAGTCGCGTCGCCCGACCCAGGCGTAGACCGCGTAGATCAGCGCCGGGACGCCGCCCCACCACAGCGCCGGGGTGCCGAGCAGCAGGACCTGACGCAGACAGGTGCTGTCGGCGGGGGCGTCGCAGCCCTGGACTCCCGGCTTGATGTTCAGCTGGGCGTCCACGCCGACCGGCCGGTTGAGGATCAGCCAGCCCTGCGGGTGCGACTGGTAGGTGTGCGTGGCGTCGTTGAGGAACTGGGTGTGGAACGTGTACACGTCCTGGTGGTAGTTCCACAGCGAGCGCAGCGACCGGAACAGCTCGGGGAAGAAGCCCTTCGTCGGGTGCTGGAGATAGCTGCCCCACGGAGGCCCGTACTGGGTGTCGGACAGCGACAGCTCGTAGACGTGCGCGTGCAGCAGCCAGCCGGTCCAGGTCGCGACGTAGACGACGAGGGCCACCACGACCAGGTAGCCGAACGCCAGCAGGCCGTCGGCGAGCGCCGCCCGGAAGTACGGGTAGGCGACCCCGATCGACCTGCGGGCGCCGGAGTCCCAGAGCCACACCAGCACGCCGAAGGCGAGGATCGGGAAGAGCGCGTTCCACTTGCTGCCGGCGGCCAGGCCGAAGCAGATGCCGGCGGCGAGCCGCCACGGCCGCCAGCGCAGGCCGCGCACCGGGCCCCAGTCCGCCGCGGAGAGCACCGAGCCGCTCGGCACCAGCCGAGCCATCCGCAGCCGCCCCCAGTCGCGGTCGGCGACCAGGCACGAGACGCCGCAGAGCAGGAAGAAGGCCAGGAACCCGTCGAGCAGCGCCAGCCGCGACATCACGAACTGGAGCCCGTCGAAGCAGAGCAGCAGTCCCGCGGTGGCGCCGAGGAGCGTCGACCCGGTCAGCCGCCGGACCAGCCGGACCATCACCCCGACCATCAGGGAGCCCACCACGGCGGCGCCGATCCGCCAGCCGAAGGGGTCCATGCCGAAGATCTCCTCGCCGAGGCCGATGATCCACTTCCCGACCTCGGGGTGCACGATCATGCTCGGGCCGTTGGCGAAGATGCCGTGCAGGTGACCGGCCAGGATGCGCTCGTTGGCGTCCCCGACGTAGTTCGTGACGTAGCCGTGGTGCCACAGCGACCAGGAGTCCTTGGCGTAGTAGGTCTCGTCGAACTCGAAGGAGTGCGGCCGCCCGAGGTGCCACAGGCGCAGGAGGAACGCGAGCAGGGTCACCCCGGCCGTGGCGAGCCAGCCGGTGAGCCGGCTCTCGTGCCGCACCAGCGGCACCATCCGCCGACGAGCGCTCGGCACGACGCGGCCGTCCGCGGTCCGCGACAGGCCGACCGTACGGCGCGCCGCGACGTCCGGCCCACGGCGCGCGGGACGGTCCCGGGTCGGCGTCGCGGTCACGTCCGCCATGCTACGGACCGCCGGCGGCTGAGATGATCGCCGCGTGACACCGACACTGCCCTCGAGCCCCGGCCCCCCGACCTCCGCAGGCGTCCTGGTGCTCGCGGCGACGCCGATCGGCCGGGTCGCCGACGCTCCGGCGCGGCTCGCCGAGGAGCTTGCCTGCGCGGACGTCGTCGCCGCCGAGGACACCCGCCGGCTCCGGCGCCTCGCCGCCGACCTCGGCGTCACCGTCACCGGGCGCGTGGTGAGCTACTTCGAGGGCAACGAGGCGTCCCGCACGGAGTCTCTCGTCGAGGCGCTCGAGCACGGCCGGCGGGTGCTGCTGGTCACCGACGCCGGGATGCCCTCGGTGTCCGACCCGGGCTACCGGATCGTGGCCGCCGCGGTCGCGCGGGACCTGCCGGTGACCGCTGTTCCCGGGCCGTCGGCCGTGCTCACCGCCCTTGCGGTCTCCGGGCTGCCCGTGGACCGGTTCTGCTTCGAGGGGTTCCTGCCGCGCCGTGGCGGAGAGCGGGCGCGCCGGCTGGCCGGCCTCGCCGACGAGCCGCGGACCATGGTCTTCTTCGAGGCGCCGCACCGCACCCGAGCCTCGCTGGAGGCGATGGCGGAGGCCTTCGGCGCCGAACGTCCGGCAGCGGTGTGCCGCGAGCTGACCAAGACCCACGAGGAGGTGCGTCGCGCCGGGCTGTCCGCGCTGGCCGGCTGGGCCGCGGACGGGGTCCGCGGCGAGGTGACGATCGTCGTCGGGGGCGCCCCTGCCGCCGAGCACCTGGCGACCGACCCGGAGACGCTGCGCGGGCTCGTCGCCGAGGAGGAGGCGGTCGGCACCTCGCGCCGGGACGCGGTGCTCGCGGTCGCCCGCCGGGCCGGCGTGCCGAAGCGGGTCGTGTACGACGCCGTCCACCGTCCCGCGAAGGAGGACCAGTGAGCGAGCGGCCGACCCGGAGCAGGAAGGGCGACGGCCGGGACCGCAGCCGGCCCGAGCCGCCCGAGCCCTTGCCGCACCCCGTCGTGGACAACCACTGCCACCTCGACGTCGCCGACGGCCCCGACGGCAGCCGGTTCACCGTCGAGGAGGCGCTGTCCGCGGCGGTGGCGGTCGGCGTCACCCGGATCGTGCAGATCGGCTGCGACCTGGCGGGCGCACGCTGGGCCGTCGAGCAGGCTGCCGCGCACCCGGCGCTGGTGGCCGGCGTGGCCCTGCACCCCAACGAGGCCCCGCTGCTCGCGGCGACCGGCGACCTCGGCACCGCACTCGCCGAGATTGCCGCGCTGGCTGCCGACGACCGGGTGCGGGCGGTGGGGGAGACCGGGCTGGACTACTACCGCACCGGCGAGGACGGCCGGGCTGCCCAGCACGAGTCGTTCCGGGCGCACATCGCGCTCGCCAAGCGGCTCGACCGGACGCTGGTGATCCACGACCGGGAGGCGCACGACGACATCATCCGGCTGCTCGACGAGCAGGGCGTCCCGGACCGGGTCGTGATGCACTGCTTCTCCGGCGACGCCGGCTTCGCCCGGGCCTGCCTCGACCGTGGCGCCTGGCTGTCCTTCGCCGGCACGGTCACCTTCAAGAACGCCGAGCCGCTCCGCGAGGCGCTGCGCGGGACGCCGCAGGACCGGGTGCTCGTGGAGACCGACGCGCCGTACCTCACCCCGGTGCCGTACCGTGGGCGACCCAACGCCTCCTACCTCGTCCCGCTGACGCTGCGGTCGATGGCCGCCACCCGCGGGGAGCGGCTCGGCGAGCTGTGCGCGGCGGTGCAGCAGAACACATTCGCGGCGTACGGCGGCCCATGGTGACCGGAAACGTGCGGTTCGAATAGCACGAAAGGACTAGCCCGATCGGCAGGGCGGACGTGATGTGACCCACGTTGGATCGTTCAAACCGCCGCAAAGTCCCCCATATGCGGACGACTGCGCCTGGCTCGACCGTCCGGACGCCGTTATGGTGTTGTAACTGTTGGCCGGGAGCGGGGAAGCCTCGGACGACACACAGGGCCCACACGCGGGGAGCCGGATCTCGGTCCGGAGTGTCACCACTCGTGCGGGCCGTCGCGTTTTGTCGGACTGCACGCTGCGGGGCGATCCCCCGGCGGTGGCCCGCCGGGCAGGGCAGCCCGCCACCCCTGACGCACCTGTGTGCCGACCCGCGGCCCGGAAACCACCACCATGGGAGAACCGTGCGGAGCACACTCGCGCACCTGTCCAAGAGCAAGCGGGTCCTTGCCGTCCTCGTCGTCGCCGGCACGCTGGCCGTCGCGGCCACCGGCGTGGGATACGCCGCGATGCGAAAGACCGTGACCCTGTCCGTCGACGGACGCACCACGCAGGTCCACACCTTCGGTGGCACGGTCGGCGACGTCCTGAGCAAGCAGGGGGTCCACGTCGGCCGCCACGACGTGGTCGCACCGGGCCTCGGGTCGTCGGTGAGCGACGGCAGCCGGATCGCGGTGAAGCTCGGCCGTCCGCTCGACGTGAGCGTCAACGGCAACCACCACCGCTACTGGGTGACCGCGACCGACGTCGCCTCCGCCCTCGACCAGATCGGTGTCCGCTACACCGACGCGAAGCTGTCCGCCAGCCGCAGCGCCGGTATCGGCCGCTCCGGGATGGACCTCTCGGTCGTCACCCCGAAGAAGCTGGTCGTCCGGGTCGGCGGCGGCAAGGCCGACCGCACCAGGATCCCGGCGCTCACCGTGCACCAGGCGCTCCACCAGATGGGCATCAAGCTCGGCAAGCTGGACAAGGTCACCCCCGGCCCCGGCGCCACGCTGCACAACGGCGAACGCATCGTCGTGACGCGGATCCACAAGAAGACCCGCACCGTCACCGAGACCATCGGCTACGGCACGGTCCGGCGCGCCGACTCGAGCATGTACCGCAACCAGTCCAAGACCGTGCGCGGCGGCCACAGCGGCAGGCGGCAGGTCACCTACCGGATCACCATCCGCAACGGGCACGTCGTCGCGCGCACCCCGCTGCGCTCCAAGACCGTGCGCCACGCGCGCAACGCGGTCGTGGTGTACGGCACCAAGCACCGTCGGGTCGCCCCGGCGCCGGCGCCCGCGCCGAGCACCAACTACGCGTCCGGCGGCACCGTGTGGGACCGGATCGCCCAGTGCGAGTCCGGCGGGAACTGGGCCATCAACACGGGCAACGGCTACTACGGCGGTCTCCAGTTCACGCTGTCCACCTGGCACGCCTACGGCGGCGTCGGCTATCCGAACCAGGCCAGCCGGGAGACCCAGATCGCGATCGCGACCAAGGTCCGCGACGCGAGCGGCGGCTACGGCGCCTGGCCGGTGTGCGGCTCGGGGATGTGACCTGCTGGTCCACCCCTTAGGCTCGCCCGCGTGGTGAGCGAGCACGACCCGACGTCCGCCGGACCCCGACTGCTGGGTCCGGCGGACGTGCGTTCGCTGGCCGCTGCGCTCGGGCTGCGGCCCACCAAGCAGCGGGGGCAGAACTTCGTCATCGACCCCAACACGGTGCGCCGGATCGTCCGGGCCTCCGGCGTCGGCCACGACGACGTCGTCCTCGAGGTCGGGCCGGGCCTCGGCTCGCTCACGCTGGGCCTGCTCGCGGAGGTCCGCCGCGTCGTGGCGGTCGAGGTCGACCCGGTGCTGGCCGCGGCGCTTCCGCAGACGGTCGCCGTCCGGGCGCCCGGCGGCCGGGCCGGGCGCTGCGAGGTGCTGGAGGCCGACGCCCTGCGGATCCAGGAGGTCCCCGGTCCACCTCCGAGCGCGCTCGTGGCGAACCTGCCCTACAACGTCGCCGTGCCGGTGCTCCTGCACCTGCTCGCCCTGCTGCCGTCGCTGCGGCACGGCCTCGTGATGGTGCAGGCGGAGGTGGCCGACCGGCTGGCCGCCGAGCCCGGATCGCGGACGTACGGCGTGCCGTCGGTCAAAGCCGCCTGGTTCGCCGAGGTGCGTCGCGCCGGCACCGTTGGGCGCAGCGTCTTCTGGCCGGCGCCGAACGTCGACTCCGGCCTGGTGGCCTGGCGGCATCGTGAGCCGCCGGACCTCGGCGCGGACCGCGACGCGGTCTTCGCGGTCGTCGACGCCGCGTTCGCGCAGCGCCGCAAGATGCTTCGCGCGGCGCTGCGGCCGCTGGCCGGCTCCGCCGAGGCCGCGGAGGCGGCGCTGCGGGAGGCCGGTGTCGACCCCACGGCCCGCGGCGAGCAGCTGCGCGTCGAGGACTTCGCGCGGGTCGCGGCCGGCCTCGCCGCCGTGGCCGGCCCGCCCAGCAGGAGGAGCGGTCGTGGCTGAGCGGTCGGTCGCCGTGCAGGTGCCCGCGAAGATCAACCTCTGCCTGGGGGTGGGCGGGCTGCGCGACGACGGCTTCCACTCCCTGGCGACCGTCTACCAGGCGGTCGGCCTCGTCGACGAGGTGACCGCGCGGCCGGCCCGCGGCTGGTCGCTGGCCGTCGCGGGAGACGACCGGATCCCCGTCGACCAGGTGCCCCTCGACGAGACGAACATCGCGGTACGAGCCGCGATGCTGCTCGCCGAGCACCACGGCCGCAACCCGGACGTCGCGCTGGAGATCCACAAGGGCATCCCGGTCGCCGGAGGGATGGCGGGCGGCAGCGCCGACGCGGCGGGTGCGCTGCTCGCGTGCGACCTGCTGTGGGGCACGAACACGTCGCGCGACGCGCTGCTGGAGCTGGCCGGCCGGCTCGGCAGCGACGTGCCGTTCGCCCTCGTGGGGGGCACCGCGGTGGGCAGCGGCCGCGGCGAGATCGTGGCGCCGGTCGCCACCCACGGCGTGTTCTGGTGGGTGGTGCTGGAGTCCCACGTCGGGCTGTCCACTCCCGCGGTCTACCGGGAGTTCGACGACCTGCACGCGGGCACCGCGGTGGTCGACCCGGTCGTGCCGCCCGCCCTGCTCGAGGCCCTCGACGAGCACGACCTCGCCAGACTCGGCACGGCCCTGACCAACGACCTCCAGCCCGCAGCACTCCGGCTGCGCCCCGAGCTGGCCCAAGCCCTCGACCAGGGGCTCGCCGCGACCGCCCACGGCTGCCTGGTCTCCGGCTCCGGACCGTCGCTGCTGTTCTTGTGCTCGGACCAGGAGCACGCCGAGCGGGTCGCCGCGCATCTGACGCCGCTGCACCTCGGCCCGGTGTCCTGCGCCTGCGGACCGGCGCCCGGCGCGCGTGTGATCGGATAGCCCGCGATGGCAGCCCCGGCACCGAACCTCGTCAACCTGGAGCGCGTCCACAAGGCCTACGGCATCCGCGCCTTGCTGGACGGCGTCAGCCTCGGCGTCGGGGCCGGGATGCGGGTGGGTGTGGTGGGCCGCAACGGCGACGGCAAGACCACCCTGCTGCGGGTGCTCTCCGGGCTGGAGGAGCCGGACGCCGGCCGGGTCTCCCAGCAGCGCGGTCTGCACCTCGGCTACCTCAGCCAGGGCGACGACCTCGACCCCGCGAGCACCGTCCGGGTGGCGGTCCTCGAGGGCCGCGCCGACCATGAGTGGGCAGCCGACGCGACCACCCGCGAGGTCGTCGAGGTGCTGCTGGCCGGGATCCCGCTCGACCGGACCGTGCAGAGCCTCTCCGGCGGTGAGCGCCGGCGGTCGTCGCTGGCCCGGCTGCTGCTGCACGACCACGACCTGGTGGTCCTCGACGAGCCCACCAACCACCTCGACGTCGAGGCGGTGGCCTGGCTGGCCCAGCATCTCGCCCGGCGTACGTCGGCGCTGGTGGTGGTGACCCACGACCGCTGGTTCCTGGACGCGGTCTGCGACACCACGTGGGAGGTGCACGACGGCGTCGTCGACGTGTACGACGGTGGGTACGCCGCCTACGTGCTCGCCAAGGCCGAGCGCGAGCGGCAGGCGGCGGCCAGCGAGGCGCGCAGGCAGAACCTCGTGCGCAAGGAGCTGGCCTGGCTGCGCCGCGGCGCGCCGGCCCGGACGTCGAAGCCCAGGTTCCGCCTCGACGCGGCCTCCGCGCTGATCGAGGACGTGCCGCCGCCTCGTGACCGGCTGGAGCTCCAGCGCTTCGCCACCCAACGCCTCGGCAAGGACGTCGTCGACCTCGAGGACGTGGACCTCGTGCGCGGTGAGCGGACGCTGCTGGCCCGCGCCACCTGGCGGCTCGGGCCCGGCGACCGGGTCGGTCTGGTCGGCGTCAACGGAGCAGGGAAGTCGTCCGTCCTCGGGCTGGTCGCGGGGGAGCTCGCTCCGACGCGCGGACGGGTGCGCCGCGGGCGGACCGTCGCGGTGGCGCACCTGACGCAGGCGGTCACGCCGATCGACCCCGAGGCGCGGGTGCTCTCGTCGGTGGAGCAGCTGCGGCGGGTGACCCGGGTCGGCACCGGGCAGCGCACCTCCGAGATGACCGCCACCGCGATGCTCGAGCGGTTCGGCTTCACCGGGGACCGGCTGACCGCCCGGGTCGGCGACCTGTCCGGAGGCGAGCGGCGGCGGTTCCAGCTGCTGCGGCTGCTGCTCGAGGAGCCGAACGTGCTGCTGCTGGACGAGCCGACCAACGACCTCGACATCGAGACGCTCAACGTGCTCGAGGACTTCCTGGACGGCTGGCCCGGAACGCTCGTCGTGGTCTCCCACGACCGCTACTTCCTGGAGCGGGTGTGCGACTCGGTCTGGGCGCTGCTCGACGACGGCCGGATCTCGATGCTGCCCCGCGGCGTGGACGAGTACCTCGAGCGGCGCGCGGCCGACCTGGCCGCGGCGGAGGCGGTGGTCGCCGAACCGGTGGGCGGGTCGGCGCCGGACGCGGACGGCGCACCGGAGGCCGGCGACGGTCCGTCCTCCGCCGAGCGTCGTGAGGCCCGCAAGGCCGTGGCCCGGATCGATCGGCAGCTCGCGCGGCTCGCGGAGCGTGAGGCGGCCCTGCACGCCGAGCTGGCCGAGCATGCCGCGGACTACGAGCGGCTCGCCGAGCTCGACGCCGCGTTGCGCGGCGTCGTGGCCGAGAAGGAGGCGCTCGAGGAGGAGTGGCTGGAGGTCGCCGCGCTCCTCGAGTGAGCCGTCGCCGCCGGGCTCACTCGCTCTCGAACGGCGCGGTCAGCGTGCGCAGCAGCCCCGCCAGCCGCTTCTGGTCGGCCGGCCCCAGCCCGGCCAGCAGGTCGTGCTCGCGGTCGAGCAGCTCCTTCAAGGCCCCGTCGACGGTGCCCCGACCGGTCTCGGTGAGCCGCACCAGCACCCCGCGCCGGTCATGGGGATCGGGCAGCCGCTCGACCAGCCCGCGGGCCGTGAGCCGGTCCACCCGGTTGGTCATCGTGCCGCTGGTCACCAGCGTCTCGCGCAGCAGCCGGCCGGGGGAGAGCTGGTACGGCGGCCCCGCACGGCGCAGCGCGGCGAGCACGTCGAACTCCCAGGGCTCGATGCCATGGTCGGCGAAGGCCTGACGGCGGGCGCGGTCGAGGTGGTGCCCGAGCCGGGTCACCCGGCTCAGCACCTCCATCGGCGCCAGGTCGAGGTCGTCGCGCTCGCGCCGCCACGCCTCGACCAGCCGGTCCACCTCGTCACGCATGGCTCGATCGTACCCGTCGAGAATCTTGACATCGAGAAAGGCGGGCGGCCCATACGTGCACCGGACTGCCACGGCCCGAGCCGTACGCCGTACGGGCCGCAGGTTCTGTCTTGACATCAAGATGACTGTCACGGCAGGCTGGGAGGTGTCTTGACGTCAAGAGACTTCGGAGGGACGCCATGTCACACAGCTGGGACCCGGACCGCTACCTCGTCTACGCCGACGAGCGCGGCCGACCGTTCGTGGACCTGCTGGCCCGGGTGGGCCACCGGACACCGTCACGCGTCGTCGACCTCGGCTGCGGGCCGGGGAACCTGACCGCCCTGCTCGCCGAGCGGTGGCCGGACGCCGAGGTGACCGGCATCGACTCCTCCCCGGAGATGGTGCGGCGGGCCCGGGACACCGTCCCGGGCGTGGTGCGCTTCGAGGCTGCCGACCTCCGCGGCTGGACGGCGCCGGGGCCGGTCGACGTGCTGGTCGGCAACGCGACCCTCCAGTGGGTGCCCGGACACCTGGACCTGCTGCCCCGGCTGGTGGCTCAGCTGGCGCCCGGTGGCTGGTTCGCCTTCCAGGTGCCGGGCAACCACGCCCAGCCGAGCCACACCCTGCTCCGCGACCTGGCGGCCGACCCGCGGTTCGCGCCGTTCACCGCGGGCGTCGCCCGGCCCCGGTCCCACGAACCGGCCACCTACCTCGAGGCGCTGCTGGACCTCGGCTGCGCGGTCGAGGTGTGGGAGACGACCTACCAGCACCTCCTGCAGGGGCCGGACCCGGTGTTCGCCTGGATCAGCGGCACCGGCGCGCGACCGACCCTGGAGAGCCTGCCCGACGACCTCCGGAAGACCTTCGTCGCCGAGTACACCGCCCTGCTCCGTGAGGCGTACCCGCCCGGTCCGCACGGCACGCTGCTGCCGTTCCGCAGGATCTTCGCGGTCGCGCGCAGGCCCGGTCTCCCGGACCGTCCCGAGCCGGTCGCCGCTCCGGTGCTGCACCACGTCCAGGTCTCCTGTCCCGCCGGCGGAGAGGACGTCGCGCGCGGGTTCTACGCGGGGGTGCTGGGGCTCGCCGAGGTGCCGAAGCCCGATGCGCTCGCGGCGCGCGGCGGCTGCTGGTTCCGCGGACCGCACGCCGAGCTCCACGTCGGCGTGGAGCAGCCGTTCAGCCCCGCCCGCAAGGCCCACCCGGCCTTCCTCGTCGACGACCTGGACGCCGTGGCCGACCGCGTGGACGCCGCCGGGCTGCCGCTTCGGTGGGACGTCGACGTCCCGCCGTACCGGAGGTTCCATACCGCCGACGGGCACGGCAACCGGGTGGAGGTGCTCGGCTCGCCCGACGACGCGCGGACCGGGGGTGTTTGAGCGATCCGGCCCCGGATACCGTGGGCTCGAGGGCGTCCGCCGCTCGGGCGCACGAAGGGAGCGCGATGAGCACGACCATGACCCAGACGCAGATGCTGCTCGAGCTCGAGCCGGTCGTCGAGGAGAACCTGAACCGGCACCTGTCGATCGCGAAGGAGTGGCTCCCCCACGAGTACGTCCCGTGGAGCGAGGGCCGCAACTTCGACGGGGTGCTGGACGGCGACCCGTGGACGCCGGAGGACTCCTCGATGTCCGACGTGGCGCGCACCGCGCTGATCGTCAACCTGCTCACCGAGGACAACCTGCCGAGCTACCACCACGAGATCGCGACGCTGTTCGGGCGTGAGGCCGCCTGGGGCGACTGGGTGCACCGCTGGACCGCTGAGGAGGGCCGGCACGCCATCGCGATCCGCGACTACCTGCTGACCACCCGCGCGGTCGACCCGGCGGAGCTCGAGAACCTCCGGATGAAGCACATGTCCACCGGCTACAAGTCGGCGCACGAGCAGGAGATGCTCCGCTCGCTCGCCTACGTGTCGTTCCAGGAGCTGGCAACCCGGGTGTCGCACCGCAACACCGGCCGGGTCACCGACGACGAGGTCGCCGACCAGCTCCTGGCCCGGGTGGCGGCCGACGAGAACCTGCACATGGTCTTCTACCGCAACCTGCTCGGTGCGGCGCTCGAGATCGCTCCCGACCAGGCGATGCGAGCCGTGACCGACGTGGTCACCGCCTTCCAGATGCCCGGCACGGACATCGCCGGCTTCCAGCGCAAGGCCGTGGAGATGGCGATCGCCGGCGTCTACGACCTGCGCCAGCACCGTGACGACGTGGTCGCCCCGGTGCTGCGGTACTGGAAGGTGTTCGAGATGGAGGGGCTGGACGCCGAGGGCGAGAAGGCGCGCACCGAGCTGGCCGACTTCATGGACGAGCTGGAGCGGCAGGCGCAGCGGTTCGAGGAGCGCCGCGACAAGCTGCAGGCGCGGATGGCCTCCCGGCAGGGCTGAGCGGAGCGGATGGTGGGGCTGACGCCGGCCGGCCTCAGTCGCGGGTGCGCAGCGCGGGCTCCTTCTCGAGGCCCGCGAGGCCGTGCCAGGCGAGGTTCACCAGGTGGGCGGCCACCGCCTCCTTCGGCGGCTGTCGGGCGTCGAGCCACCACTGGCCCGTAGCGCCGACCATGCCGACGAGCATCTGGGCGTACATCGGCGCGGCCTCGGGGTCGAAGCCCCGGGCCTCGAACTCCGCGGCCAGGATGTACTCCACGCGGGAGGCCACGTCGCCGATGATCGAGACGAACGACCCCGAGGAGGAGCCCACCGGGCTGTCGCGCACCAGGATGCGGAAGCCCTCGGAGGACTTCTCGATGTAGTCCAGCAGCGCGCACGCGGCCTGCTCGACCAGCGCCCGGGGCGGCCCCGGGGTGAGCGCCGCCTGGATCATGGACAGCAGCGTGCGGACCTCGCGGTCCACGACGACCGCGTAGAGCCCCTCCTTGCCGCCGAAGTGCTCGTAGACGACCGGCTTCGAGACCCCGGCGCGGGCGGCGATCTCCTCCACGGAGGCGCCGTCGAAGCCACGCTCGGCGAACAGCGACCGGGCGATCGCGATGAGCTGCTCGCGCCGCTGCGCAGCAGTCATCCGGCCGCGCGGACCGCGGCGGTCGCGGGGCGGCCCGGGGGCCCCTCCGGACGTCGTCGGTCCCGTCGTCATCGGGCCATCCTGCCAGTCCCGGGTCCCCGCGGCGCCGTACGACGGGCCGCGGAGCCGCTCAGGCGGCCTCGGCGACCGGCTGCTCGACCCGGCGGGCGGCGATGCGCTCCTTGACCGGCCAGCGCACGTCGCGCACCCAGCCCGCCTGCTCCATCCAGCGGATGATCCGGGCCGAGGAGTCGAGCTGGCCGCGCAGCACGCCGTGCCGGGCGCAGGTCGGGTCGGCGTGGTGCAGGTTGTGCCAGGACTCGCCCATGGAGGGGATCGCCAGCCACCAGACGTTGGCGGACCTGTCGCGGGACAGGAAGGGCCGCTCGCCGACCGTGTGGCAGATCGAGTTGATCGACCAGGTCACGTGGTGCAGCAGGCCCACCCGCACCAGCGAGCCCCAGAAGAAGGCGGTCACGGCGCCCTGCCAGGACCAGGTCAGCAGGCCGCCCGCGACGGCCGGGGCCAGCAGCGACACCGCGACCCAGACCGGGAACTGCCGCGAGACCTTCACGATGTCGCGGTCCTTCATCAGGTCCGGGGCGTACTTGCGCTGGGGGGTCTGCTCGGGGTCGAACAGCCACATCATGTGCGCGTACAGCAACCCCTTGGTGAGCGCCCGGATGCTGGTGCCGTACCGCCAGGGGGAGTGCGGGTCGCCGTCGCGGTCACTGAACTTGTGGTGCTTGCGGTGGTCGGCCACCCACCGGATCACCGGGCCCTCGATCGCCAGGGAGCCGGCGACGGCCAGGGCCACCTTGACCACGCGGTTCGGCTTGAACGACCTGTGCGTGAAGAGCCGGTGGAAGCCGATCGTGACCCCGTGGCCGGAGATCGCGTACATCACCGCGAAGATCACCACGTCGGTCCACCCGAGGAAGCCGCCCCACGCGAGCGGGACCGCGGCCAGCACCGCCAGGAACGGGACGAGGATGAACAGCCCCAGGGCGATCTGCTCCATGCGGGACTGGGTGTCCCCGCCGAGGGTGCCGTCGACGAGGGTGAGCGGGTCGGCCTCGGCACTGCCGACCGACGCGGCGACGGGAGCGGGGGGCGTGGCCCCGGTGGCTGGGGTCATGGAGTCCTCACAGAGGGTGGGCGGCTACCTACGACACCGTAACCTACGCAACCGTAGGCAATGAACTCTTCGTTGAGGTGCTCCCTAGCAGGTGCCCGCGGAGCGCCCTCGGCAAACGCCGGTCCGCGGTTGGTGCGATGACGATGGCTAGATTGGTGCCCCACGATCCCCGGTTGGTCTGTCGGCAGGGCCCGCCGCACTTTGAATGCGGACAAAGCGACGTAGGTTCGACTCCTACCCGGGGAGCGGAGCAGCGCACGGCGACCGAGCGAAGCAGAGGAGACCGGTGGTGAGCGAGCAGTCCGGACGTCGCCCGGCGGCGGTGGTGGTGCTGGCAGCGGGCAGCGGCACCCGGATGAGGTCCAAGCTCATGAAGGTGCTGCACCCGCTCTGCGGACGCACGATGCTCGGCCACGTGCTGGCCACCGCGGCCGACCTGGAGCCCGCGCATCTCGTCGCGGTCGTCGGGAACAGCCGCGACCAGGTGGGGCCTGCTGTCCTGGCCCAGGTCCCGGACGCGCTGCTCGCCGTGCAGGAGACCCAGGACGGCACGGCGCACGCCGTCCGGGTGGCGCTCGACGCGCTGCGCGGCCACCCCGGCGCCGGCGGTACGACGGGCACCCTCGTCGTGGTCAGCGGGGACACGCCGCTGCTCGAGACGCCGACGCTGGAGGCCCTGGTGCGCGACCACGAGGCGGCCGGCCGGGCGGTGACGCTGCTCAGCGCCGAGCTCGCCGACCCGTTCGGCTACGGGCGGGTGCTGCGCGACGCCGACGGCGCCGTCACCGCGGTCGTCGAGGAGAAGGACGCCAGCCCCGGGCAGGCCCGCGTCACCGAGGTCAACAGCGGGATCTACGCCTTCGACCTGGCGTTCCTCGGCGACGCGCTGGCCAGGGTCACCAACGACAACGCCAAGGGCGAGTACTACCTGACCGACGTGGTCGGCATCGCCCGGGCCGCCGGCGAGGCGGTGGGTGCGCACCGCACCGGGGACGTCGTCCAGACCGAGGGAGCCAACGACCGGGCGCAGCTCGCCGGGCTGGCCGCGGAGCTGAACCGGCGGGTGCTGACCCGGTGGATGCGCGACGGTGTCACGGTCGTGGACCCGAGCACCACCTGGGTGGACGTGACCGTCGAGCTCGCGCGCGACGTGACGCTGCTGCCGGGGGTGCAGCTGCACGGCGCCACCCGCGTCGAGGAGGACGCCGTGGTGGGCCCGGACTCGACGCTGACCGACGTGGTCGTCGGAGCCGGTGCCTGCGTGGTCCGCACCCACGGGTCCGGCGCCGAGGTCGGGCCCGGCGCCTCGGTCGGGCCGTTCTCCTACCTGCGGCCCGGCACCGTGCTCGGCGCGGGCGGCAAGGTGGGTGCCTTCGTGGAGACCAAGAACGCCCGGATCGGCCGGGCCGCCAAGGTGCCGCACCTGTCCTACGTCGGCGACGCGGAGGTCGGCGACGGGACGAACATCGGGGCCGGCACGATCTTCGCCAACTACGACGGGGTGGCCAAGCACCGCACCACGGTCGGTCGGCACGCCCGGACCGGGTCGAACAACACCTTCGTGGCGCCGGTCCGGATCGGCGACGGCGCGGTCACTGGTGGCGGCACGGTCGTGCGCAGCGACGTACCTGCGGGAGCGCTCGCGGTGAGCAGCGGTCCGCAGCGTCTCATCGAAGGCTGGGTGCTCCGCAGGCGCGCGGGGACCCCGGGGGCCGAGGCGGCGACCGAGGCCCTGGGGAGCGAGAGCACCGGTGCGGACCGGTCCCGGGTCGCAGAGCGGCCGGTGGCTGAGGAACAATGAAGGGCAGCCCGGAAGCTGGTCAGCAGCCTGAAGCGAGGAGCCCCGGTGTGAGCGGACTGAAGCGGACCACGGAGAAGAACCTGATGGTCTTCTCGGGCCGGGCCCACTCGGAGCTCGCCGAGGAGGTCGCCGAGCAGCTCGGCACGGGACTGGTTCCCACGTCGGCCTACGAGTTCGCCAACAGCGAGATCTACGTCCGCTTCGAGGAGTCGGTCCGCGGCTGCGACGCCTTCGTCATCCAGAGCCACACAGCGCCGATCAACGAGTGGATCATGGAGCACCTCATCATGGTCGACGCGCTGAAGCGGGCCTCGGCCAAGCGGATCACGGTGGTCATGCCGTTCTACGGCTACGCGCGCCAGGACAAGAAGCACCGCGGTCGCGAGCCGATCTCCGCGCGCCTGATGGCGGACCTGTTCAAGACCGCCGGCGCCGACCGGCTGATCGCCGTGGACCTGCACACCGCGCAGATCCAGGGGTTCTTCGACGGCCCCGTCGACCACCTGATGGCGCTGCCGATCCTCGCCGACTACGTGCGGGCGCGGTACGGCGACGAGCGGCTGGCCGTGGTCTCGCCGGACGCGGGCCGGATCAAGGTGGCCGAGCAGTGGTCGGACCGCCTCGACGGCGCGCCGCTGGCGTTCATCCACAAGACCCGGAGCATCGACCGGCCGAACGAGTCGGTCGCGAACCGGGTCGTGGGTGACGTGGGCGGCCGGATCTGCGTACTGGTCGACGACATGATCGACACCGGCGGCACGATCGTGAAGGCGGCCGACGCCCTCGTGGAGGCCGGCGCCTCGGGCGTGGTGATCGCCGCGACGCACGCCATCCTGTCCGACCCGGCGGTCGACCGGCTCAAGAACTGCCCCGCGGCGGAGATCGTGGTCACCAACACGCTCCCGATCCCCGACGAGCGGCGGTTCGACAAGCTCACGATCCTGTCCATCGCGCCGCTGATCAGCCGCGCGATCCGCGAGGTGTTCGAGGACGGCTCGGTCACGAGCCTGTTCGACGGCCGCGCCTGACCCGGGTTCGTCTGCGGTCGCGCCGCGGGCGCAGCCGGCCCGACCGCAGGCGAACGGGTGTCGAGGATTGATTCGCCAAGCCTGCAAGGCCTCCGCTAAGATCGTGCAGTTGCCTCGGCGAGGGATGCGGAAGCTCGCTCCGTGATCGACGCGGTGGCTCGATGCGACCGGTCGTCGCGTCGGGCCTGCGGTCTCTCGGAGCCGCCCCGCCGATGCAGCCACTGTTCGAGCAGACGTCGGCAACCAGCACAGTCCAAGGAGTCCCCCTTCATGTCCGAGAGCAAGATCCAGGCAGAGCCCCGCACCGAGTTCGGCAAGGGGGCCGCCCGGCGGATCCGCCGCGCGGCAAAGGTCCCGGCAGTGCTGTACGGCCACGGCAGCGCCCCGCTGCACATCACCCTGCCCGGTCACGACACGATGCTGGCGCTCAAGCACGGCGGCGCCAACGCACTGCTGACCATCGACCTCGAGGGCACCTCCCAGATGGCGCTGCCCAAGCAGGTCCAGCGCGACCCGATCAAGGGCTTCCTCGAGCACCTCGACCTCGTCATCGTCCGCAGCGGCGAGAAGGTGAACGTCGAGATCCCGGTGCACGTCGTGGGCGAGGCCGTCTCCGGCAGCCTCGTGGTCACCGAGGCGTCGCTGCTCTCCGTCGAGGCCGAGGCCACGCACATCCCCGAGTACATCGAGGTCTCTGTGGAGGGCGCCGAGGTCGGCACCCAGATCCACGCCCGCGACATCACCCTGCCCACCGGGTCGAGGCTGCACGCCGGCGACGACCTGCTGATCGTCAACGTGGTCAACGCGCCGACCGCCGAGCAGGTCGAGGACGAGCTCGCGGGTGCCGAGGCCGACGCGGGCATCGAGCGCGAGGAGCCCGCGACTGCCGCCGAGGCGCCCGAGGCCGGCGAGGGCACGGAGCAGTCGGAGGCGTGAGCCGGCGCCCGGGTCGCGCCGCCGTGCAGCAGCGGTGGCGCGAGCGCCTGGGACTGCAGCACGCCGCGGCGCCTGCGAGGAGGACCCGGGAACCCGTGAACGAGGTGTGGCTGGTGGTGGGGCTGGGAAACCCCGGCCCCACCTATGCCGGCAACCGCCACAACGTGGGCTACCTCGTGGCCGACGAGCTCGCGCGCCGGATGAGCGGGTCGTTCCGCGCCCACAAGTCCGGCCGCGCCGACGTGGTGGAGGGGCGCCTGGGCGGCGTCGGTGGTGTCGGGGGCGTCCGCGTCGTCCTGGCCCGGGCCCGCTGCTACATGAACGAGATCGGCGGACCGGTCTCGGCGCTCGCGAAGTTCTACAAGGTCCCCGTGGACCACGTCGTCGCAGTGCACGACGAGCTCGACCTGCCGTTCGACACCCTGCGGGTGAAGCTCGGCGGCGGGGACAACGGGCACAACGGGCTGCGCTCGATGCGCCGGTCCCTGGACTCGGGGGAGTTCCACCGCGTGCGGGTCGGGATCGGACGCCCGCCGGGCCGACAGTCGCCGGCCGACTTCGTGCTGTCGGACTACGGCGCCGCCGAGCGCACCACGCTGCCGCTCCAGGTCGACCGGGCCGCCGATGCCGTGGAGACGCTCGTCACCGAGGGCCTGGAGAAGACCCAGAACCGGTTCAACAGCTGAGCCGCTGCTCGCGCGTTCCCCTGCGACGGGCGGACCCGGCTGCTTCAATCGACGGGTGAGGTCCGGACGGTGAGACGAGTGGCTGTGGCCGGTGTGGTGGCGGTCGTCCTCCTCGTCGCCGTCGCCGTCGCCGTCGCCGTCGCGCTGGGTCGACCCGATGGCTCCACCAGCGCCGGCCGCGGCGGTGCCCCCAACGGCTCCCCGACAGGTGCGGTGGACCCGTCGAGCGGGCCGTCGGCTCCCAAGCTCGAGGTCCCTGCCGACACACCGGGGGCATCCCACGGCAGCGGCCCGGGAGAGGTGAACGGCGGTCAGAGCGCCGGTCCGCTTCCGGGTCTGCCCTCGGCGAGCCCCCGGGCGCGGGTCCGCGTGCCGGCACATGCCGCGGCCGCCCGCGGTCGGCTCGTGGACGGCTACCCCCGACGGCTCGTCCCGGTCCCGCACGGCACCCGCATCACCAGCAGCAGCGTCAGCCCGTCGGGCCGACGCCTTCAGGCGACGGTGGTGGCGACGTACGGCGGTTCGCGGCACAGCCTGGTCAGGTTCTACCGCCGGGCGCTGTCTCGCGCCGGCATGCCGGGCGCGGAGTCACCCGCGCTCAGGGGGGCCACGTCGTACAGCTTCAGCGACGGCCGCAGCGCCGTCACCCTGACCGTCGCTCCCCGTCAGGCGAGAGGGCTGCCGTTCACGTTGTTCCTCGCCGTGGCCGCCTGATGCGGTGCGGCCGGCTCCGGACGTGTCCTGCGGTGCTGACCCTCATGGCGGTGGGGTCGCCGGATGCGCCGGCACCGACGGCCGGTCCCCGTCCCGGCAGCCGCGTGCGGCCACCCAGGAGAGGCCGACGTCCAGACCCCTCGGCAGCGGGTCACCGGTGGTCGTCTTCCGTGACACGAGCACGTCGGCGACCAACGGACTGGTCGCCACCGTGCCGCTGCGGCGGCCCTCGGCCCGCCGTACCATCGTCGGCCCGGAGTGCGACCGCGTCTACGTGGTCGGTGACACGTTGTCGTGCCTCTACACCGAGCCTGGCGTCGCGACCACCTTCCACGGCGAGGTGCGTGACCGAGAGGGGCACGTCGTGAGCTCGTGGCCCGTGGCCGGGCTGCCCAGCCGCACCCGCGTCTCGCCCAGCGGCAGGCTGGTCTCCGAGACGTCGTTCGTCACCGGTCACGAGTACGAGCAGGAGGCGTTCTCGACCTCCACAGAGATCCTGCGGCGCAACGGCGCCGGCTACGGCAACCTGGAGCGGTTCACCCTGCTGCACAACGGGAAGCAGGTCACCGCGCGTGACCGGAACATCTGGGGCGTCACGTTCGCCGATGACAACCGGTTCTATGCCACCGCGGCCTGGTCCGGCACTGCCTGGCTGGTGCGCGGCGACCTGGCGGCCCGCACCCTCACCGCGCTGCGGCGCAACGCGGAGTGCCCGTCCCTGTCGCCCGACGGACACCGCATCGCCTACAAGAAGCGGGTGCCGGCGTCGTCCGACCACTGGAGCCTGGCCGTTCTCGACCTCCGGACCGGCCACGAGACGGTGCTGGGGGAGACCAGAAGCGTCGATGACCAGGCCGAGTGGTCGAGCGCGCACACGGTGCTCTACGGCCTGCCGCGCGCCCACCAGCCGGGCGTCAGCGACGTCTGGGCGCTGGGCACCGCTGCCGGCGAGGCTCCTCGTCTCCTGGTCCCGAACGCGTGGTCGCCCTCCGTCCTTCGCTGAGCTGAACCGCTCCGGTGCTCAGCCCCCCGGAACGAAGCTCACGTCGGCGAAGTAGTTGGTGGCCTTGTAGCTGGCCGTCGGGAACCCTCCCGAGGCTCCGTAGACGTACACCCCGTTGCTGCCCGCCGGCGCGGTGAGGTCACCAGCGGTCCACGTCTTCGAGAAGAAGTTCTGCGTGTGCGAGTAGTGGCCCTTCGGGGCGAGGTACGACACGACGTACCTCTGTCCGGCGGTGAGGCTGACCGGGCTGGAGAGCGTCGCCGTCTGCCAGCCGGTGGCCGTCTCCTGCGTGAACGTGACCGCCGCCAGCTGGACCCCTGCGCCGGTCCAGAGATGACCGACGTGAGTGCCGGTGTTACCGCTGCCCTTGTAGAACCGGATGGCGGTGACCTTGCCGTTGACCGTCGGAGTGAAGGCGGTCCCGACCTCCACGGCAGCCGGGTCGTTCGTGCTCGCCACCGCCGGGGTGAGCCCGGAGAACAGCGTCTCGGCAGGGGCGGCCGCGGTCTGGAAGCTCCATGACTGGTCGGCCAGCACCGCGCCGTGGGTGGAGACCACCCCGGACACCGTCGCCGTGACGGTCGTGCCGCTCGGCAGGGTGCCGGTCGGGTTGAAGGTCAGGGTGGTCCCGTCACTGGACAGGCTGGTCACCCCGGCCACGCTGGTCGTGCCGATCTTGAGCCCCATCGCGTAGCCGCTCCCGATCGGCTTCGAGAACGTGATGTTCACCGACACCGCCGGGTCGACGCCGGTCTCGCCGTTCGTGGGCGACCGGCTGGTCACGCTGATCGTCGGCGTGTCCGGGACGAAGCTGACGTCGACGAAGTAGTTCGTGGCCTGGTAGGTGTGGACCGGGAAGCCCCCGGCGGCCCCGTACAGGTAGAGCCCGTTGGCTCCTGCCGCCGAGGTCAGGTCGCCGGACGTGTACGCGCTGCTGAAGAAGCTCGGCGTGCTCGCGTAATGGCCCTGTGGTGCGAGGTAGGAGACCACGTAGGTCTGGCCCTCCGAGAGCCTCACGGGGGTCGCCAGCCTGGCGCTCTGCCAGCCGGTCGGCGACTCGTTGGTGAAGGTCACCGTGGCCAGCTTCGTGCCGGCAGCGTCCCACAGCGAGCCCACGTGGCTGCCGTCGTTCCCGGCTCCCTTGTAGAAGCGGATGGCGGTGACCTTGCCGTCGATGGACGGGGTGAAGGGACACCCCGAGCTCGACGGGGGAGGAGTCGTCGGTGCTCGGCGTGGCCGGCACCACCGCCCCGAACAGGGTCTCCGGTGCGTTGTCCAGCGTGCTCGTGGTGGTGTAGCTCCACGCCTGCGTGCCGAGCTCGCCCCGGCCACCGACGTGACACCGCTGAGCGTCACGGACACCGTGCTGCCGCCCGGCAGTCGGGAGGCCGGCGTGAAGGTCAGCGTCCGGCCGTCGCTGGACAACGTCGTCGAGCCGGTGACGGCCTGGCCGCCCGCGGTGACGACCAGCGAGGCGCCGCTCCGGATCGCCGAGCTGAACCACACCTTGACCGGGTCGTCGCGTGAGACGTCCACTGCGCCCGGGACGGGGTCCTGGCCCGCGATGCTGATCACCGGGTCCAGCCGGTCGAAGACCGGGTCGACCAGGTAGCTCGTCGACGAGGTGGCGCCCGGGAACGCGTCGGCGTAGGAGTAGGCGCCCGCATTGCCGGTGGTCACCAGCGGGTCGCGGTTCAACGGGTCGGCGAGTCCGCTCGGAGTCGCCGAGTAGAGCCCGACCGTCGTGCGGTACGACGCCACGTAGTCGGTGTTCTTCGTGACCGAGACCGGCTGGGCGAACGTCACGGTCTGCCAGCCGGCAGTGCTCTCGCCGGTGAACGTCGCAGTGGCCAGCTCGGTGCCGGTGCCCGTCCACAGCGTGCCGACGTGCGTGCCGGTGTTGTTCGGGCCCTTGTAGAACCGGATCCCGGAGATCGTGCCGTCGACCGTCGAGGAGAAGTGCACGCCGAGCGTGACGGGGTTGGGATCGGCAACCTGCAGCACGTCGGGGCACGGTCGTGTCGTCGAACAGCCCGCACGGACAGACACCTGGTGCGGCCGGTGGCTTGGCGGTGGTGAACGACCAGGCGCCGCCGCTGCCCAGGCTGCCTCCGGTCGTGTCGCTCGCCGTCACGGTGACGGCGTACTTCACGAAGCCGTCGAGCACAGCGGACGGCGTGAACGTGGCGGTCCTGGTCGTCGGGTCGTAGCCCGTCGTCCCGGCGACGGTGGTGCCCGCCGAGTCCTTGACCGTGACGGCGAGCGAGGAGGCGTTGATCGCCTTGTTGAACGTCGCGGTGACCGTCGACGACGTCGGGACGCTCGTCGACCCCGCGAGCGGCGACTGCTGCGTCACGGCGAGGGGCGAGGTGTCCACGGTCGTGAACATCGCGTCGACGTAGTACTGCCCGCGCTGGTAGTCGCTGGCCGGGAAGGTGCCCGGTGCGCCGTACACGCCGGCGGGTGCCGCGCTGAAGCCACCTGCGACGTCGAGCGGCGCGGCGTGGACCCCGTCGTACCAGAAGGCGCCGGCCTGGTTGGCGTAGTGCCCGCTCGGGGCCGTGTAGGAGACCACGTACGTCTGCCCGGCACTGACCGCGACCGGCGACGCGAACGTCGCCTGCTGCCAGCCGGTGGCCGTCTCGTTGGTGAACGTGACCTGGGCCAGCTGGGTGCCCGCCGGCGCTCCACAGCGAGCCGGTGTGCGTCCCGGTGTTGCCGGTGCCCTTGTAGAAGCGGACGCCCGAGACGAAGCCGTCCGTCGTCGGCGAGAACCGCAGCCCGAGCTCGACGGCGGAGGCGTCCGAGGTGGCCGGGGTGGCCGGGGTGGTGCTCCCGTACACGCTGCAGGGGCAGGTGACGTTGCGGGTCACGGTGGCCGCCGCACCGATGTTGGCGCTGTCGTCGACCGCCCGGGCCTTGAGCGGCGTGGACCCGCTGCCGTGCTGGATGTAGCTGTAGGTCCACGAGGATGTCCCGGTGGCCGGGCGCCACGTGGTGCCGCCGTCGATGGACACCTCGACCCCGGCCACCCGCCCGGCCGCGTCACTGGCCGTGCCGGTCACGCTGACCTGCGTGCCGTTCGCGACCGTCGAGCCGTCGGCGGGCGAGGTGATCGTGGTGGTCGGCCCCACCGTGTCGGTGGACTTCGCCGCCGCAGTGAGCCCGGCCGCCAGGGTGAGCGGCTGGGCGCCCATGTCGGCGAACAGGTTGACCTGCGCCTGGCGCATCCGGCTGTCCGCCGGCGGGCCTGCTCCGTCGTGGTTCTGGTCCAGGCCCCAGGTCCACTGGATGGTTCCCGCGGAGAACACCAGCGCGCCGCTGCTCGCGCGGTACTCCGTCAGGTGGTGGGTGGTCGTGCCCGGCGCGACGGTGCTGCCGAAGTCCTGCAGGTACTGGGACGTGGGCCCGGTGGTCGTGGACAGGTCGATGAGGCCCTGCGGGCGGAACCCGTTGTCGAGGTCCTCGTCCGACTCGTAGCCGATGGTGTGCGCCGCCAGGGCGGTCTGGGTGCCCGCGGCCTGCGACCCGAGAGTGGTGTTGCGCCACAGGCGCAGCTTCCCCTGCTCGGCCGGGACGGTGACCGGCAGATCCGTCTCGTTGCTCATGTAGGCGGTGCCGGTGACCCCGTTCTCCGGCAGTCCGGCCCCGGCGCTCACGGGGCTGAGCCGGGGGTCCCGCCAGGTCCCGGTCCACTCGCTGGTGGGGTCGCTCTTCTGGTTCGCCCAGGTCTCCTTGTAGCAGACCAGGGTCCGCCACGACGTGTGGCTGGTGTCGGCGGAGGCCTCGAAGCGGGTGTGCCAGTACATCTCGTTGCCGCTCAGGAACATCAGGTTCACCCCGGCGTCCCGCGCGGCCAGGACGTTCGCCCGCTGGGCGGCGCTCCAGTACTCGTCGTGTCCCGCGTCGACGAAGACCTTGTGCTGCTTGAGCAGCGCTCCGCTGCGGGCGGTGTCCACGCCGGAGATGTAGCTGACGTCGTACCCGTTCTGCTCCATGAACCGGACCAGCGGGTACTCCGCGCTGAAGAAGAAGTCCCGCCCGGAGCTCGCGTCCCGGGTGACCACCGGGCGGTTGTAGCTGATCTTGTAGGCGCGGCCGTTGGCCCCACCCTCGTAGAAGTCGGCACCGCCGTAGGTGTTGTAGGCCTGCCAGGTCGGGTCCGACGTCTGGTAGACCACGTCGGAGGTGGAGGAGTCGTCGCGGACCACGAAGGTGATGTGGCTGCTGTCGTTGAGGTCGGGGCGGGTGAGCTTGGCGATGTAGACCCCCGAGACCGCGGTGGACGGCACGTTCCAGGACGCGGAGAGGGACCAGTTGCCGCAGTCGTAGAGCTCGGTTCCGGAGTCGGTGATGCACGCCGGCTGATGCTGGGGGAGCGACGCGGACGGGGTGACGGACGCGATCTTGCGAGCCCCGTCGCCGTTGTAGTAGCCGAGCCGGTAGATGTCGATGGAGTACGCCGACGCGGTGGTGTCGATCTTGAAGCCGATGGTGCCGCCGACGTTCACGCTCGTGTCCGTCGCGAAGCCCTGGATGGTGCTGTCACCGGCTCCGCTGACGTCCCACACGCTCTGGGGCGTGCCCGGCTTGCTGTTCTCGCAGGCGACCTTGTTGGTGGTCGTGCACGGGTCGACGGCGGCCCCGGCCGGTCGTGCGACGAGGACCCCGGTCCCGAGGACCATGAGCAGACTCACCCAGGCCGTCACCAGTCGTCTTGCGAGGCGTCGCTTCTCCACTCGGCACCCCCATCGATGCGTTCGGTGTGCTGCCCGTCGTGCACGTGCACGGTGGGGTCCGAGGACGGGACACGTCCTCGACCATGAGCATGCGGGGGCCCTACCCTCGGGCGTAATGCTGAGTGTGTGTCATCTTGTCCGTCTCCGACCGATACTCACCGGTCGGCGAAACCGCGCATCGCGCGCGTTCGGCCAGCGCCGGTGACGACACCGCCGACCGGGTGACCGGGTCAGGCTGGGTCGTTCGGGCTACGGCGAAGAGCCGATCTCCGGCGAAGTGCGGGCCGCGGCGGCGGTTTTCCGGGATTGCTCCGGCGGCGAACTAGTGCTTGTCGCCGTCCACCGGTTCTCCGGTCCCGGTCCGGACCCGTCGGGAGAGCCGGTCGCAGCCCGGATTCCCGGGTTGTTCGCTTCGCCGTCGCCCGACGTACCCGAGCCAGGCCAGCACCGGCAGGCTCAGCGCCGTCACCGTCCACCGGTCCCGAGGGCTCATCCGCTCCTGCCACTCCGTGTCCGGGCGCAGGGCGGTCCGCCCGGTCGCGAACCGCATCGGGTTGCCGGCGACGGAGTGGGTGCCCGAGAGGTCGATCGTGCTCGGCGCCTCCAGCGGCAGCCTCCCGGACCCGGCGAGCCCCAGGTCGCGCCAGGCCCGCTCGACCACCGGGCCGGGGTCCGCGACGAGGTCCTCGTAGCGGATGCGTACGACGGGCACCCCGCGATGGCGCAGCCCCTGGATCTCCAGGTTGTGCGACGACCACAGCGAGGTGCTCGACAACGCCGACAGCCGCGGCATCATCTGGCTGCCCTCGGTCTCCGGACGCGCCACCGACTTGGACCAGCTGTAGGCCACGCCCCGGCTGTCGCGGGCGAGGTGCAGCACCCGCAGGTCGATGCCGCGGTGGTGGCTCAGCGCGAGCGCGGTGGGCGCGACCTTGCTGGAGTCGACCACGACGCGGGCGCCGGTGAGCTCGCGGGCGGCGTCGTAGACCTTCCGGTAGTAGCCGGCGTACGCCTGGAGGTCGCCCACAAGGGCGGAGTCGCGCGGGTGCCGGGCCGCGGTGTGCAGCATCCGGCGCTGGCGGTCGACCCGGTCCTTCAGCGTCAGCACGACCTCCGGGTCGACCCGGTCCCACCCGCCGAAGGCGCGCCGGCCGACCTCGGACCAGAACGGGCAGGCGTGGAAGTGCGCGCCGCAGCGCGCAGCGCTCGTCGTTGCGGAGCCCGCGCTCCCAGAGGTGGCCGACCTCGCCCAGCGTGGTCACCGCGTCGAGCTCGCCGAGGAGTCGCTCGAGCAGCGTGGAGCCGCTGCGACCGGAGCCGCCGACGTACAGCCGACCGTCGCGCCCGGCTCCGGCGGACGACCCGCGGACGACGACCTCACCCGACCCCCTGACGGCTGCGCCGCGCGGCGGTCGCGGCGAGCGGTCACTTTACCTTGGCTAGGGTGAGGCCCGGTGGCCCGGCCGCGCCGGGCCACCGGACGAGGGGAGCCCGCATGGCAGAGCGCCGGACCGAGCCGATGACGCGCGCCAGGCTGAGCGACGAGCTGCGTGCCGACCGCAGCGCCAACCGCGGCTACCCCAAGAGCGTGGTCGTCCTCGCGATGTTGCGCACGGCCCAGTACGCCCGTTCGCAGCGGGGCCCGGCCGGCCGGCTGGCGTACCTCCTGGTCGGCACGGCCTACAAGCTGCTGGCCGAGTGGGTGCTCGGGGTGGAGCTGCCGGCGAGCACGCCGGTCGGCCCCGGGCTGCGGCTGCGGCACGGCGTCGGCACGGTGGTGAACCCGTACGCCGTGATCGGCGCCAACGTGATGCTCAGACACGGTGTGACGATCGGCAACCGCATCAACGACCACGACTGCCCGGTCATCGGCGACGACGTCGAGATCGGCGCCGGTGCCACGCTGATCGGCGCGATCACCGTGGGCGACGGCGCGCGCATCGGCGCCGGTGCCGTGGTGGTCTCAGACGTGCCGGCCCGCGGGGTGGCGCTGGCCAGCCCGGCCACGGTCAGGTCGCCGCGCGCCCCCTGACCGTCCGTGCATGACCGGCTCCTCGGGCAGGGCCGGCGGGTCCGCCCCGCGCAGGGCCAGGGCGGCGGCGACCATCACGACGGGCAGGCCGCTGGGCAGCAGGCCGTAGTACACCAGCTCGACGGTGGCGACCAGGACCACCGTGCTCCACCCGATGCCGGCGAGGTCGCGGCGCCGCAGGCTGAGCGCCACGGTCAGCAGGAACCAGCCCACGAACAGCACCGCCCCGCCGATGCCGTGGGAGAACAGCACCAGCCAGAACTGGCCCTGGGTGCCGACCGGGGGCGCGAGCGGGTTGGCCGAGGGCCGCGGGCCGCCGTACCCGAACACCGGGGAGGTCGCGGTCGCCGAGATCACCTCGTGGTAGAGCGCGGCCCGGGTCACCGTGGAGCTGTTCTCGGAGAGCCGCTCGTCGAGCCGCGCCTGGACGGGGAGCACCGAGAACGCGACGACGCCCACCACGCCGAGTCCGGCCACGAGCGCGAGCCCTCGTGCATCGCCGAGCAGCGCCGAGCGGACCGCGACGTACACCGCGGCGACCGCGAGACCGAGGAACATCCCGCGGTTCAGCGTCAGGAACGCCGGGACGACCGAGGCGACGAGCAGCACGACCACCGGCCAGAACCGACGCGGCTCCCGGCGGACGTGCACGAGGTAGACGAGCACGAACGGGACCAGCATGGAGTAGGCGCTGCCCCAGTTGTTCGTGAAGAGGAACGGTGCGCTGGGCCGTGGCGGCACGACGTGGTACGCGTCGGGGTTGTACTGCGCGAGCGGCCTGACGACCATCTGCTGGACGAGGTAGTTGCGCGCGATCACCGCCGGCACGACTCCGGACAGAGGCCCCTGGAGCAGGTGGCCGAGCGCGGTGCGGAAGGTGGTGGCCGGGAACGCCACCCCGAGGTAGCCGCCCGCCACGGTGATCGCCCAGAAGGCGGTCATCACCCCGGCGACGAAGCGCTCCCGGAGCATCTCCCGGGCGTTGTACACATAGACCAGCAGGACGGTGCAGGACAGGTAGATCGCATAGCGGTAGGCGAACGCCACCGCGCTCGTCGCCGACGGCAGCTCGATCACCGAGCAGAGCGCCCAGAGCAGGAACAGCAGCCAGACACCCGTGCCGAGCGGCAGACGGGTGCCGCCGCGGCGCAGCAGCAGCCAGCCCATCACCATCGCGGCCGCGATCCAGACGACGTCGACGACGCCCAGCAGCCACCACACCGGGTAGCCGACGAACAGCGCCGTGAACGGCCAGGCCGGAAGCGAGCGGCGTTCCCCCGTCACAGGCAGGATCCCCTCGTCCGTCGGCCTGGGCGTCCGTAGTCTAGTCGGCGCGAGTACCCTGCTCGAGGAGTGTCGGCCGAGGACGCCGGCGCATCGTGAGCACGGGGGAAGGCAGCACCATGGCAGCAGCGCACTCAGAGGTCCCTTCTTTCGAGGCGTCCCGCTACGTCGAGGTGCTGCACCGGCGTCGCCGCGTGGTCGCAGCCTGCACGGTGCTCGGACTCGCGCTCGCGCTGCTCTACCTCGTCGCGACCCCGCACGCCACCGCCACCGCCACCGTGCAGGTCGACCCGATCGGCGCCGACCCGTTCAGCTCCGGACGCGCTCCGTCGACGCTCCTCGACGCGCAGACCGAGGAGCAGGTCGCGCAGTCCCAGGCGGTCGTGCGGGCGGCGGCCGACAAGCTCGGCACCGACGCGCAGGACGTACGGCGCTCCGTCCGGGCCACCTTGCTGCCGGGCGGCACGGTGGTGCAGATCCAGTACGCGGCCCCGTCGGCGGCCCGCGCCGCGGCGGGTGCGAACGCGGTTGCTCGCGCCTACCTCGCCCAGCGCGGCCTGCTCGCCGAAGGGCGCCAGAAGGCGGTCAGCGACAAGCTCGAGCGGCGCCGCACCGCCCTGCTGCACGACCTCGAGGCGGCCAACCGCACGATCGCCAACGGGCTCAAGGGCAGCACCTCGGTCAACTACGCACAAAGCCAGCGCCAGCTGATCCTGATCGAGCTGAACTCGTTGTTCACCAGCATCAACGGCGTGGTGGGGGTGGACACCCGAGGCGGGTCGATGCTGGACGCGGCGAAGCCGAGCGGCGCCCAGGCCGGCTCGCGTGCCGCGCCGCTGCTGCTGACCGGCGCACTGGGCGGACTGCTCGTCGGGCTGGCGGCCGCCTTCGCGGCCGACGCCGGCGACCGCCGGCTGCGCGACGACGTGGACGCGTCACGGGCGGGATCCGGTCCGGTGCTCGGCCGGCTGGGCGCCCGGGGCGTCGAGCTGCCGGCGCGAGGCGCCGACCTCGACGACGTCCGGGTACTCCGCGAGCGGGTGCTCGCGCTGGTCGACGAGCGCGGCGGGACGGTCGCGGTCCTCGACGAGCTCGGCGGCGCCGAGACCACCGACGTCGGCGGCAACCTCGCGGTGGCGCTCGCGGAGACCGGTCGCCGGGTGCGGCTGGTCGTGGACCGCTCCGACCGCGGACTGCTCGACGTCCTCGCCGCGGGTCTCGAGCTGCGGCCGGCCGAGCCGGCCGGCGCGCTGCCGCAGGACCACTCGGTTCTCGTCTCGGGGCTGCTCGCGGGCCTGGTCGTCGACGTCTCCGACGGGCAGTCGTACGTCGCGTCTCCGCGTGCACCGCACGAAGTGACCGTGGTCGTGCTGCCGCACGACGCGAGTCGGGCCACCCGGCTGGCCGCCGGGCGAGGTTCCGACGTGGTGGTCGCGGTCGAGCCCGAGGGTGTCCGTCGCGCCGAGGTGCGCGGCCTGGTCCGCGACCTCGACGGCGTGGGGTCCGGGCTGGACGGGCTGGTGCTGGCACCGCGGTCGCGCTCCGTGCGGGGCGGCCCCGCCGCCGACATGGGCTCCGAACCCGCCGAGAGCGGGAGCGAGCATGGCCGCCGGGACCAGGTCGCGGCATCGAGCTGATCCGGCTCCGCAGGTTCGGGGGACAAGCCGGGGGACGAGTTGTCCACGGATCCCGTCGCCGGGTGCACCGGCCCTGGTGCGCCGGCGGACGACAGGTACCATTCGTCGTGCCGTCGGAGTGGGGACGCCACGGTTTCGCCGGGGGACTGCCGGGGGGCACTTTTCATGAGAACAGCTGGCACTGTCGTCTTGCTCGGGGCGCTTGCCGCCGCGGCGTTCGCGCCGCAGCCACTCGCGTCGGCGGTGACCGGGACAGCCACTGCCGCGACGGTCCCGGCCGCGGGCACAACCGCGGGGGCGGCATCGACCGCGACCGCGGTGGACCCGAGCCGGCTCGGGTCGGCCGCCGACTCCGCGGCGGGCTCGTGCTGGGACATCAAGCAGCAGCGACCCTCAGCGAGCGACGGCGTCTACTGGCTGCTCACGCCTGCGATGACCGCACCGCGGCAGTTCTACTGCGACCAGACCACCGACGGCGGCGGCTGGGTGCTGGTGGCCAAGGGCCGGGACGGCTGGACCGCCGACTACGACGGCAAGGGCAGCGCGTCCAGCCTGCTGAAGCCGACGCTGTCCACGATGTCCGCCGCGACCAGCGAGCTCCGTCGCGCACGGTCGACGCGCTGCTGGACGGCAAGCCGGGTCGACTCGCTGCCCGACGGGGTCCGGCTCCGCCGCGCGATGAACGCCGCAGGCACGACCTGGCAGGAGTCGCGGATGGTGTTCAGGTCCCGCGACAGGTGGGTCTGGACGCTCGGTGCGGCCCATCCACTGACCTCGTTCTCGTTCGACGGCGTGTCCAGGTCCGGCGGGGGGTCGTCGGGGTACGGCATCGACAACGGCTACCAGCGTGTGAACAACGCGATCCAGCCCGCGCAGAAGTACCACGCCGGGTTCGCCTACGGCCGCCGGTGTCGCCGGGACGAGCGCGTCGAGCAGCTACCTGTGGTCCGCGAGCGACGGGCTCGGCGGGGCGCTGCCCTACACGCAGGTCTACCTGCGGCCGAAGGTCGCCTCCGACGACCCCGGGTTCACCGCGATCCCGGACGGCGGGACGACGGCGTCGGCGCAGCGCGCGGTCGCCTCCTCCTACGCCGACGAGCTGCCGTGGCACGTCACCGGCCTCGCCGGCAACACCAGGATCGAGGGCAACGTCGAGGTCCAGGCGTTCACCCAGTCGGGCTCAACGATGTACGTCGGCGGCAACTTCGCCCGCGTCCAGCAGGACGGCGAGCTCCACGGGCGCCGGCCGGGTCGCGCAGCCGTTCCTCGCCGCGTTCGACCTGCGCACGGGCGAGCTCGTGACGAGCTTCCGGCCGGTGCTCGACGAGCAGGTCCGGGCGCTCGCGACGCTCCCGAACGGCGACGTCGTGGCGGCGGGCAGCTTCAGCCGGGCGAACGGTCGGCCGGCGAGCGCCATCGTGGCGCTGGACCCGGTCACCGGAGCCACCGACACCGTCGTTCTCGCTCGACGTCGAGAACCGCCTCACGGGTGGCGCGCTGGAGATCAAGACGCTGGCGGTCCGCGGGTCGGACCTGTACCTCGGCGGCGCCTTCACCCATGTCAGCGGCGGCAGCGCGCCCGACTCGGTGGTCTTCTGCCGCGGCGCGGCGATCGTCTCCGCGGTCGACGGCACGCCGCGCAGCGACTGGAACCCCGACCTCAACGGCACGGTCAACGCCATCGACCCGTCCCAGGACGGTCAGCGGGTCTACGCCGCCGGCTTCTTCACGACCGAGAACGGCGCCACGGCCAACCACGCGGCGGCGATCCAGACCAGGTCCGGCGCGCCGCTCGCGACGCCGGCCTGGAACCCGGCCTGGAGCTCGAGCAACAGCTACCAGCGCGCCATCGACCAGGTCGGCGACCGGGTGTACGTGGGCGGGTCGGAGCACTCCCTGTTCTCCTTCTCCACCTCGACCTTCGCCCGGCTCGACGGGAACATCATGATGGCCAAGGGCGACGTCCAGCAGATCACCGATGCGGGTGGCGTGCTGTACGCCAGCTGCCACTGCAACCAGTTCAACTACTCCAACGCCTACACCTGGCCGAGCCTGGGCGCCGGGTGGACCCAGGCTGATGCGATCGGCTGGTTCGGGGCGTACGACGCGGGCTCCCAGACCACCATCGCGCAGTTCACGCCGGACATGACGAGCCGGCTGGGCTCCGGGGTATGGGCCATCGCCGTCGACTCCAACGGCCGGGTCTGGGCCGGTGGTGACCTGGTGAACGCCGCCACGAAGGCGAAGGCGTCCGCATGGTCGGGCGGCTTCGCGCGGTTCAGCCCGGTCGACTCCACCGCCCCGACGCGGCCCGGCCACCTCACGCGGACCGCGGCCTCTGCGAGCACGGTCTCGCTCTCCTGGACCGCTGCGAGCGACGACGCGGGTGCGCCGACCTACCAGGTGCTGCGCGACGACCGTGTCGTCGCCACCACCTCGGGTCTCAGGCTCACCGTGCCGCGCGGGGGCGCCGACCGGTTCTTCGTCCGCGCCGCGGACGCGAGCGGCAACGTCTCGGCGAGCACGCCGGTGCTGGACGCAAGCACGCTGACGCCACCGACGGCCGCCTTCAGCACGTCGATGACCGGCAGCGCCGTGGCCGTGGACGCGTCCGGCAGCACCGCCGGAGACGCCGGCGGCCTGGACTACGCATGGACGTTCGGTGACGGTACGACGGGCACGGGACGCACCACCTCGCACACCTACCGGGCGGCAGGCAGCTACCACGTCACGCTCACCGTGACCGACGGCAACGGACGGACCGGCACGGCGTCGGCGGACGTGACCGCGACCGCGCCGCGCGCGCAGACGACGGTCGTCGACAAGGGCTCCACCTGGGCCTGGCGCTACGCGGCGGGGCCGCCCCCCGCCGAGTGGAACGCACCGGGCGCCGACACCTCCTCCTGGTCCCACGGCGCGGCGCCGCTCGGGTTCGGCTCGGCGTCCATCGTCACCGACGTCGACTCGTACGCCACCACGTCCGACCGGCCGCTGGCGGCGTACTTCACCCGGACCTTCCAGGTGCCCGACACCTCGAAGGTGGTCCGGCTGGTGCTGGACACGGTGGCCGACGACGGCGTCGTGGTCTACGTGAACGGCAGCGAGGTGGCGCGGTCCAACATGCGCAGCGGCACCGTGACGTACCGGACGTACGCGCCGTCGGCCCGCAACACGAGGGTCGCGAACGCCTCTCCCGTCACCGTCGACGTGCCGGTGTCCCTGCTCGTCGACGGGACCAACACGGTGTCGGCGGAGACGCACGTCAACTACCGGGCCACCAGAGACATGAGCCTCGACCTGTCGGCGACGCTCACGACGCAGGGGTGACCTGCATGCTCCCACTGCTCGGCACGGCGCCGACGCTCACCACTCCGCACGTCCCCGCCCAGCGCGTCGTCGGACATGTCGACGGCCGCATGGCACCACAGACCGTCCCGGTGCGCACGCTCATGGTCGCCTCCACGGGCGGCCATCTCGAGGAGCTGCACCGGCTCCGCGAGCGGATCGTGCCGCGGGTGGGCGACCCGGAGTGGGTGACGTTCGACGACCCGCAG
The DNA here is from genome assembly GCA_963811365.1 of uncultured Actinomycetota bacterium. Taxonomy (GTDB): domain Bacteria; phylum Actinomycetota; class Actinomycetes; order Propionibacteriales; family Nocardioidaceae; genus CAWEQW01. Next base: position 197,669 of record CAWEQW010000007.1, read on the forward strand.
TCCCGGTCGCTGCTCGCCGGCGAGCGGGTGCACCACGCGCGCTACGTCCCGCCCCGCGGGTACGCCGCCGCGACCGCCAACGTGGCGCCTGCGCTGCGGTTGCTCCGGGAGGGCGGCTACGAGCGGGTGATCTCCACGGGTTCGGGTATCGCCCTGCCGTTCTTCCTGGCCGCCCGCATGGCGCGGATCCCCTGCTACTACATCGAGAGCGCCGCCCGCACCCAGGGACCGAGTCTGACCGGTCGGCTGGTGACCGGCCTGCCGGGCGTCCGGGGCTACGCGCAGTACGCCGAGTGGGCCGACGATCGCTGGGCCTACTGCGGGTCCCTGCTGGACCCCTACCTTCCGAGGTCGAGGGAGGTGCCGCCCCAGCGAATCGACCGCGTGGTGGTGACGCTGGGCACCATGCGCACCTACGGCTTCCGTCGTGCCGTGGTCGCGGTGCGCCGGCTCCTCGAGCGGCTGGCGCCGGATGCGGAGGTGCTCTGGCAGACCGGCGGCACGGACGTGAGCGGCATCGGTGTCGCAGCGCGCGCCGAGGTACCGGCCGGCGAGCTGCGGGCCGCGATGGCCGAGGCCGACCTGGTGGTGGCGCACGCCGGCATCGGGTCCACACTGACCGCGCTCGACCTCGGCAAGCAGCCCGTGCTGCTGCCGCGCCGCCGGCAGCACCACGAGCACGTAGATGACCACCAGCAGATGATCGCCTCGCGGCTCGTCCAGCGTGGCCTTGCGGTGTCCCGCGAGGTCGATCAGCTCGACGAGGAGGCCTGCTGGTCGGCCCTGCGCACGACGGTGCACCGGCGTCGCGGCTCGCTGCCCTTCCCGCTCGCCGACGGCTGAGCCCGTTCGCCTGCGTCGAGCCGTTGGTCAGATGCCGTGGCCGCGCCGGTTCAGGGCGTCCTGGATCCAACGGCCCGGCACCCCGGCCAGCACCAGGGCGGCCAGCGCCGCGCGGGGTTCCTGAGGCCGGACCCGGAGGCAGCGGACCAGGTAGCGGACGCTCTGGCGCCGCTCGCCCACGGCGGCGTGCCCGAAGGCCAGCTTGCCGAACATCAGTCCCGCGCCGACGCGGTCGTGGGCGATCTCCGGGTGCCGCTGGAGCAGCCAGGCGTGTGCCCGGTTCTTGTCGTGCCAGGCGTCGTTGAAGTACGACGTCGCACCCCACTGGATCCGCACCAGCGGCTCGTCGACGTGCGCGATCGGCTGCCGTCTGGCTGCACGCAGCAGCAGGTCCCAGTCCTCGGCCATGCTCCGCGGCAGGGTCTCGTCGACGAGGCCGAACCCGTCGGTCATCGCCGTGCGCCGGAACAGGAACGACGAGGAGTGCAGCATCGCCATCCGGGAGCGGGCCATCGCGGTGAGGTCGACCGCCTCGGTGCCGGCGGTGCGCACCGTCTCCCGGCCCTCGTAGTCGACGAGCATCGCCGTCGTGACGAACTCGGCGTCCGGCTGCTCGCCGAGCCGGCTGACCTGCGCGGCGAGCTTGCCCGGCAGCCAGAGGTCGTCGTCGTCGCAGAAGGCCACGAGGTCGGTGTCGAGCAGCAGCACGCCGGTGTTGCGCGCGCCGGCGAGGCCGGGCGACTGCGTGTTGCGGGTGACCGTGACGCGGCGCCGTCGGGTGTCGCGAGCCAGGTCTCGTTCGGGTTCGCTGCGGTCGTAGACCAGCACGACGTGCACCGGGCCGTCGTAGTCCTGGTCGAGGACCGACGCGAGCGCCCGGCGCATCAGGGCAGGACGCCTGTGCGTGGCGATGACGACGCCGACGCTGGGCTGTGCGGTGCGGGTCATCGTGCTCCGTTCGTGCGGGCTCCTGGGTGCAACGCGTGCCGACGGCGTCTCACGGGCGACCTCACCGGCCCTGCACCAGGGCGCGCCAGCCGTGCATCGACGGCGGGTCGTCCAGCAGGAAGTGTCCGTCGCGGGTGGAGTCGAAGTAGGTCACGAACAGCGCGCCCTGCGCGCGCAGGTAAGCCCCGGAGCGGACCAGCCATCCGGCGCGGCCTCGTCCCCGGCTGTCGCCGGGGATGCGGTTGGTGCCGACCTCCGCGATCGCGAACGGCTTCCCGGCGAGCTCGGAGGTGAGCACCGCGGGCCCGAACACCACCGCGGGGTCCTGGTAGCGGGTGGCGTCGCCGGTCGCCCCGTTGTAGATGTCCCAGGCGATCACGTCGACGCTGTCGCGACCCGGGTAGTACGCACGCCAGTCGCGGTGCGAGACCGGTCGCGCGGTGAAGCCGGTCAGGATCAGCGTGGCGTGCAGATGCGGGTTGCAGACCGACCTCGCCAGCGCCGCGACGTGCCGGAACGCGGCCCGGAACCTGGCGGCGGTGTACTCGCCCGCCGCGATCTCCGGCTCCGGCTCGTGGTCGAGCGACCAGTAGACCTCGCGGCTGCGGGGAGCCGTGGCGAAGAACCGTCGCAGCCGTGCGTCGAGGGCCCCGCTGAGCAACCGGGCCGGGCGTGCGCGGAACGAGGTCACGGTGTCCACGCCGTGCAGGACCGCGCCGCGCCGCGCCCAGGCGTCCGGCGGCGGGAGACCGGGGTCGAAGACGCGCACCACCGGCAGCGGACCGTACTTCGCCCGCGCCCCGGCAACGGCCTGGTCGATGGTCTGGCCGGACGTGCTCAGGCTCGCCCCGAACCGGGTCCCTCCCGCCGGCAGCCGGGGCCGGCACCGGCGGGGGAGCGCAGCGACGGCTGGGGCGGGGTGGTGCTCGCTCGCCCGCTCCGCCTCGGACGGCGGTCGGCTCGCGCGCCCGGACGTCTGGCGCAGCGCCACGTCGTCGACGGTCAACCGGCGGCCGGACTGCAGCCCGCGCGCGAGCACCGAGACCCGCAGGGCCGTGCCTGCCGCAACGGTTCGGGTGCGCAGCCGTACCCGGGTGCATCGCGTGGTCTGCAGGGTCCGTGCCGTCACGGCCGCGTCCGCGCCGCCGCCGCGCCGCGGGGCCAGGCGGACGTCGACGTGCACGGGCGGGTGGTCGGCGCGCACCCATGCGCTGACCCGGAACCGGCCTCCCCTGCCCGTCGCGGCGACCGTGCTGGTCCGGTCCTCCAGGGCGGCCGAGCCGGACGTGCCGCTCAGCAGCGCGGCCCTGGCTCCGGTGCGCGCGTCGGAGGTGACCGACAGCCCGCCGTCGGGCGAGGTCCAGCCGGCCGTGCCGGTCTCGAAGCCGCCGTTGTGGGCCGGGTTGCGCGCGGCGACGTGCGGCTGCTCGGCCAGCACGGTGGTCGCTGTCGCGGCGGCGAACAGCAGCGCCGCTGCGGGCAGCACGACTCGAGGGCTCGCGCCGAGCACGTCAGCAGTCGGGGTCGTCGGGGAAGGTCTGGTCGGTGACCACCCACCCGGCGCCCCGCCGGACCAGGGTGAGGTAGTTCCAGCTGCGGTATCCGACCGCGCTGTTCGGCACCGTGCCGCCCGCGCGGTCGACCAGCCGCACGTCGGAGGTGTCCAGGCAGGCCGCCACCGTGAGCCGCGGAGGCGAGGCGTGCGGGTGGTAGGCGAGGACGTGCTCGGAGACGAGTCGCGGCCGGCCCACCTGGTGCCAGTGGTTGCTGTGCAGCTCGGCCACCGAGTTCAGCACCGCCCGCCGAGCGTCCCCGGCGACCTCGTCGCCGAGCTCCCGGTCCGGGTGCGCCACCTGCTGCAGGGCCGCCGTGGACCGGCGCACGAACGTGCGCGCGTCGTGCACCGCCCGGCTCCGGGTGTCCGCGGGCACCCGCGCGCGGGTCCGCGGGTCGAGGCGCCGTACCGGCGCGGGAGTGCCGGCCGACGGACGGCCCGGAGGGCTCGGGCGGCTCGGAGCGAGGTCGGTGCCGGACCTGGTCGCGGGTGCGGACGGCTGGTCCGGGTGTCCGGTCGTCCCGGGGGTCGTCCCCGCCGAGCACCCGGCCACGAGCAGCAGAAGCGCGGGCACGCTTCCGGCCACCCGCCGTCGTGCCGCCCCCGGGCAGGCCACGCATGCCCCCATCGCGTCCCCCTTCGCTACACTGTCGCCGTCGCCTGGCTGCGACCTCCGGGTGGGGCGTGCGCCGCGTGTCGACGGTTCGTAGGGATCCTATATCCGGTCGAACCGTCGGCCGGCTCCGCGGTCCAGCGACGTGACCACGTGGGGGACGGTGTGCCGGTGTCGGGGCAGACGCACGCAGCGGGCGAGCTGCGCGGCGCGGCGCGGGGCGGCGCCGTCACGCTGGTCGGGTCCGGTCTCAGCGCCGCGCTCGGCTTCGTCGTCAGCCTCGTGCTCGCCCGCACGCTGGGCGCCGGCGGCTCCGGTGTCGTACTCCAGACCGTCGCCGCCTTCACGATCGCCCTCAGCGTCGCCAGGTTCGGCATGGACACCGCAGCGGTGTGGGTGATCCCACGGGTCCGCTCGGACGATCCGGCCCTGCTGCGCGGCACGCTGACCGCTCTCCTGCTGCCCACTGTGCTGGCCGGGGCCGCCCTGGCGGCGCTCGGCTGGGTGGCCCTGTCGCTGCCCGGGGTGCGCGAAGGGCTGGACCCAGCCGTGGTCCGCGCGATGCGCGGCGTGCTGCCGTTCCTCCCGTTCGGCGCGCTGATGATGGTGGCCCTCGCGGCGACCCGTGGCTTCGGTGGCGTGCTGCCGTTCAACCTGGTCGGCAACATCGCCGTGCCGCTGGCCCGTCCACTGCTGATCGTCGCCGCGGTCGCCGCCGGAGCTGCCGCTGCGGGTGCCGCGGTCGCGTGGGCGGCCCCGCTCCTGCCGGCCGCCGCGGTCGCCCTGTGGGTGCTGGGCCGCCAGCTGCGCGGGGTCGAGCAGCGGCGCGGGGTCGAGGGGAGCTCCCGACCGGACGGGGGCACCTGGCGCCGGGTGCTCTCCTTCGGCGTGCCCCGGACGCTGGCGTCGTTCCTCGAGCAGGCGCTGGTCTGGCTCGACGTGGTGCTGGTCGGCCTGGTCGCCGGCTCCGCGGCCGCGGGGGTGTACGGCGCGGCCGCCCGCTTCGTGAGCGCCGGCGTGATCGTCTCCACGGCGCTGCGCATCGTGGTGGCTCCACGGTTCAGCGCGCACCTGGCCCGCGGGCAGGCGCGCGAGGTGCAGACGCTGTACACGACGACGGCCCGGTGGATCCTGCTGTTCGGCGCCCCGATCTACGTGCTGCTCGCGTGGTACGCCCCCACCGTCTTGTCCTGGCTCGGTCCGGGGTTCGCCGAGGGCCGCAGCAGCATGGTCGTGCTCTGCCTCGGGTCGCTGGTGGTGCTCGCTGCCGGCAACATCCAGTCGCTGCTGCTGATGAGCGGTCGCACCGGCTGGGGGGCGGTCAACAAGCTCGTGGTCGTCGCGTTCAACCTGGTCGGCAACCTGCTGCTGGTGCCGCACATCGGCATCGTCGGCGCAGCGCTCACCTGGGCGGCGAGCATGGCGCTGGACTCGCTGCTGGCCGTGCTGCAGGTGCGCCGGTTCACCGGCGTGCGGCCGCAGGCGGGCGCGGTCCTCGGCACGCTGCTGGTCGCCGGGGCCTGCGCCAGCGTCCCGTCCCTGCTGGCGATCTGGCTGCTCGGCAACACCGTCGTCTCGCTGCTGCTGGCCACGCCGGTCTCGGCCGCGCTGCTGCTGGCCTACTGCGCCGCCGACCGTCGGCGTCTCGCGATCGACGCGCTGCTCGCGATCCGGCGACCATGACCTCGCCTGCCGGCCGAACCCGTCCCGTCGTGCGCCGCAACCCCCCGGAAGGAACCTGACGCGTGGCCCCACCGAGCTCGAGCAACCTCAAGGACCGTTCGCCCCGGTGGGTGAAGGACGTCGCCAACGCGGTGACCCGGGGCTTCGCTCTGGCGACGGTCCACGGCCGGTCCGGGCCGGACTTCCTGATCATCGGCGCGAAGCGGGGCGGTACGACGTCGATGTTCAACTACCTGATGATGCACCCGGGTGTGCTCGGCCTGTTCCCGCAGAACCGGGGCAAGAAGAGCACCGACTACTTCTTCAAGGGGCTCGAGCGCGGCGCGCGCTGGTACCGCTCGCACTTCCACACGAGGGCGCACCGCTCGCGGCTGACCGGACGGCTGGGATACCACCCGGTCGGTGGTGAGGCGTCGCCGTACTACCTCTGGGACCCGCGGGTGGCCGCGCAGGTCCGCGCGCTCGCCCCTCGCACGCTGGCCATCGCGCTGCTGAGGGACCCCGTCGAGCGCGCCTGGTCGCACTACCAGGAGCGGGTGCAGAACGGGGTGGAGCCGCTGAGCTTCGGCGATGCGCTCGCCGCCGAGGAAGCGCGCACCGCGGGTGAGGTGGAGCGGATGATGGACAACCCGCAGTACTACAGCGCCGCGCACGACTTCTACAGCTACCGGGCGCGCGGCGTGTACCTCCCGCAGCTCGAGAACTGGCTCTCGGTCTTCCCGCGCGAGCAGCTCCTGGTGCTGCGCAGCGAGGACCTGTACGCCGACGTGCAGGGGACCTTCGACCGGACCTGCGAGTTCCTCGGCATCGACCCGTTCGAGCTCCCGTCCCGCCCGACCTTCAACGCCAGTGGCCGTTCCACGATGCCGGAGGACTGTCGCGCAGAGCTGGCGGCGTACTACCGCCCGCACAACTCGCGCCTCGAGAGCTTCCTCGGCCGCGACCTGGACTGGTCGGCCTAGCACCCGTCGGGAAGGGTCGTCCGGCGGGCGCCCACGGGCCATCGTGGCCCGACGCGGTCCTATCCGCGCCACCGGCCGGCCCGCTCGGCGGGCGCCCCGTCGAGGAGCGCCTCGGCCGCGCGCAGCAGGTCCTCGAGCTGCTCGCGGGAGATCCACAGCCGGCCCCAGCCGTCGTCTCGGGCGAGCGCGCACGCCCGTTCTGTGACCACGGCGGCGTAGAGGGCGGCGACGAGGGCGCGCCCGGTCGGTGACAGCCCGACCGCCGCCAGGTGCAGGTGTGCGTCGTCGAGGGCGGCGCGGAGCGTCGCACCGGCCACCCGCTCACCACGCTCCCGGCGGTCGCTCAACGCCCAGTGCAGGCTGTCCAGGCCGGCGACCGCGTCCGGCTCGGCGTTCTCCCAGTCCCAGACCCACAGCGTCCCGTCCGCGTCGCGAGCCGTGTTCCACGGCGTGAGGTCTCCGTGCCACCGAGCGGCGACCGGCAGGACCTCCGGCGTCCTGGCGATGCGGTGCACCAGTGCTGCGGCGCGCCGCTGCACGCCGGCCGCGGCGTCGCCGGTCACGGAGAGCCGGACCCGCAGACCGGCCAGCTGACCGCTCTCGGAGGGCCGTGCGCGTCGTACGACCGGGGACAGCGCCGCGACCTCCTGCGGCGAGGGAGGCGGATCGCCGGGCGCGATCCGGCGGCTGTCGACGGGCAGCGGCGCCGTGACCAGATAGGGCAGCTGTTCCCAGGTGCCCTCCGCGAGGACGGCGGGGGCGCGAGCCGCGGTCCCGGGGTGGAGCTCGCGCAGGGCAGCCGTCTCGGTCCGCACCAGCGCCGAGCTCGCCGGGCTCCATCCGAACTTGGCGTAGCCGACCGGTGTCCCGACGTCGTCGAGGAGCTGCAGCGTGGCCTTGCGGTTGGCCCCGGTCCGCACCCCGAGGGAGGCGTGCACCACTGGGAGGCCGAGGCGCGTCGCGAGCAGCTCGAGCGGGAGCGGTGCGCCGACGTCGACCCGGCGCTGCACCGCGAGCGTGTGTCGGGCGAGCGGGACACCGGCGGCCAGCGCGACGCCGGTCAGCGCTCGTCCGACGTTGACCCGGGCGGGCCGGAGACCGCGGTAGTTCGTGAGCGCCCGTACCGCCAGCGCGCGGCTTCCCGCGGGAAGGAGCAGCCGGGCCCGGGCCGGCCCGGGCAGCACCCGGTAGCGCTCCACGGTCCGCCAGGCGGTCCCGCGGTCGGGGTCGAGCACGACGCGGGCCCGGCCGGCCGTGACCGCGGGCTGCCACAGCTGCTCGACGAGCAGAGCGAGCGGCCCGGGCAGCGCTGTCGGCGGGGGACGGGTGCGTGCGGGCGGCATGCGGTCCTTGTTCCTCCGGGGTTCTCCGCACGGACGGGGGCTGCCCAGGATAGGGCGGGCCGCGTCGACCGCCGTGTCGGTGACCCACGTCGACGCCGCCGCCCGCCGGCGTCTCGGGGAGGCGTCGGCGGGCGACCGGGAGCCCTGTCAGCCAGGTGTCTCGGTGCTTCCTGGCTGGCTCACCGGGTGTCGGCCAGGGAGGTGCTGAAGGCGGTCCGGGACAGCGGGCTGGTGCCGGTGTCGATCTTGTAGCGGACGGCCTGGCCGTCGGCGTCGGTCTTGTTGCGGTTGAACAGCAGGCCGCCGGCGAGGCCGACGTTGGCCAGGTGCTGGCGCAGGTTGCTCATGTAGCCGGCCACCGAGGTGTCGCCGTGGGCGAGGTCGTCGCCGAACTCGCCGAGGTAGCTGGGCTGGGCGTGGTACCAGGGTCGGGCGTGCAGCCAGGTGTAGGTGGGGGTCACGGTCTGCTCGAAGGTCTCCGCGGCGGAGTGCGTGTCGGTGGAGTAGGGGTCGTAGGCGTACCAGTCGATGCCGGCGTTGCGGGCGGCCAGGGCGGTGCCGACGGCGTCGATCTTGGTCTTGTCGTAGCCGCCGAACCAGTACCCGACCCGGGCCTTGGGGGCGGCGGCGTGCACCCGGGCGGCGAACCGGGTCAGCGCGGTGGCGTAGTCGGCGATGGTGGGCGGGCCGGCGGTGCCGAACTGGTGCTGGTTCAGCTTGACCTCGAACTCGTGGTCCAAGGTGATCAGCAGCGGCGCGTCCAGGGTCGCCGCGGCGGTGGCGTACCGGTTGATCCAGGCGTCGGCGGCACCGGAGCCGATCTGGGCCAGGGTGTAGCCCGAGCTCTTGGAGGTGATCGTGATCAGCGGCTCGATGCCCTTGCTGATCCGGGCGGCCTCGGCGGCCACGTTGATCGTCTGGTTGCCCTGGTAGTAGGTCGAGGCCAGGTCGGGGTACCGGCCGAACGAGGCCCTGGTCGCCTCATCGGTGGCCGGACCCCCGTTGTACACCCCCAGCAACGGCAGCCGAGCAGCGGTCGAGGTCTGCGTCAGCGTGATGTTGTCCACGGCGAGGCTGCTCCCGGCCGCGACCTGGTTGCCGATCACGTCGATGCCGAGGTCGGTTCCGCCGGTCTTCGTGGTCGTGCTGACCACGACGTGGGTCCAGGTCCCGGCAGCCAGCGTGTAGGGCTGCTGCGACACCGAGACACCGCCGGGGGTGACCTGCCGGATCCGCAGGGCTCCGCTCAGCCCGGCCTGAGCGGTGCGCAGCCAGGCGCTCAGCCGGTAGGTGCTGCCGGCGGCCGCGCCGACCACCGTGGAGCTGGCGTCGTTGAGCCACACCTGACCGGTCGTGTCGCGGGCCAGCTGCGCCGTGCGGCTGCCGGCCTCGCCGCCGGCGACCGCGGTCAGGTGCTGCTCGGCGCTGCTGTGGGTCCGCCACCCGGCGGTGCCGGTCTCGAAGCTGCCGTTGACCACCAGGTCGCTGGCCAGCCGCGGTGTCACCGCGGCTGAGGCGCCGCCGGCGACGCCGACCGCGGTGGCCGCGGCGAGGGGCAGGACGAGCGCCGTGGCAAGGACGGTCCGGGGGACTGTGGTCCAAAGGTGGGTCGTGGACCGGCGACCTCGTGCTGCGTTCATCTGGCGCTCCCAATCGCATCGATGACTGCCCGAGGTGTGCAGGAAGGTGGGTTCGCCCGAAGTAACGGCATCTGACAATTCCGGCTTTACTTGCAATTAGGTAAAATCACTCACACCGGGACAGGTCTAGTCCGGATGGTGCAGAAAGATTGACCTCCGTGATGCACGGAGGACGATCGCGCCCATGACGGGGACCACAGACACGACATCGACGCGACGCACCGGACTGCTGCTTCGCACCGCAGCCGCCCTGGCGGCCGCCACCCTGGGCGCGGTGGTGGCGGCCGGGTCGGCCACAGCGGCCACGACGGACGACTGGACGCTCATCGCCGGCGGGTCCCCCGTGACCCGCGTCTCGGCGGACAGCTTCACCACGTCCGGAACCACCTCGGCCGCGGTGTCGGTCGCCTCCCTCGGCGGCGGCACCGTGAGCGTGGTGGCCGGCCCGAGCGGCTGGCTGCCGCAGGCGTTCCGCTTCCCGGCGTACGTCGCGAGCGGGCCCTACCCGCGGGCGGCGCTGGCACTCCGCCCGACCAGCGGTGGCGCGTTCGACCCCGGAGCCGACGACTTCGTCTGGTACGCCGTGTTCAGCCTCGACACGGTGTCCGGCGACCGCACCGTCGACGACGGGAACAACCTCCTGCAGCGCGGGCTCAGCTCCAGCAGCTCGCAGTACAAGCTCGACGTCGACGACCGGCGTCCCGCCTGCACGCTGCACGGCGACCGGGGCAAGGTCGTGGTCCGGTCGTCGATGACCGTCACCCCGCTGACCTGGTACCGGGCGGCCTGTCACCGCACCGGCGACGCCCTCACCGTCGCCGTGACCCGCTACGGCCCCGACGGGCTGACCGGGACGACGGTCCGGGACACCGCGAGCGGCGACATCGGCGCGCTGTCCTTCCCCAGCACGCTGCCCGCGTCGGTGGGCGGGAAGCTCCGCGCGGACGGCACGATGATCGACGGCGCCACCGACCAGCTCAACGGCCGCGTGGCGCGCGCGACCGTGCAGCGCTCCACCCCGGTTCGTCCGCGGTCCCGCCGGTAGGTCCCGCGAGGCGACCGCGGACGAACCGCGACGGCGCGCGTGAGAGGGTTCCTCCGTGACGAATCTCCCGACGCCCGCACCCGAGGTGGCCGAGGACGACCACACCTTCGCGACCTGGGCCGCCACGGTCGCGGGCGACCTGCTGACCGAGGTCCGCGGCCGGGGGCTCGAGGGCAGGGCGCTCAAGGACGCCGGCGACCTGTCCTCGCACGAGCTGCTCATGGAGCTGATGGCCCGGCACCGGCCGGACGACGCCGTGCTGTCGGAGGAGGGCCGCGACGACAAGGCGCGGCTGTCCGCACGGCGGGTCTGGATCATCGACCCGCTCGACGGCACCCGGGAGTTCGCCGAGCCGCCCCGCGACGACTGGGCGGTGCACGTCGCGCTCTGGGAGGACGGCGAGCTCGTGGCCGGCGCCGTGGCCCAGCCCGGCCTCTCGACGACGTTCAACACCGGTACGCCGCCGGTCGTGCCGCCGCGGACCAGTGAACGTCCGCGGGTCGCGGTCAGCCGGACCCGTCCGCCGGCCTTCGTCGAGGCCATGGTCCGGGAGCTGGACGCCGAGCTCGTGCCGATGGGGTCGGCCGGTGCCAAGGTGATCTCGGTGGTGCGTGACGTGACCGATGCCTACGTGCACGCCGGAGGGCAGTACGAGTGGGACTCGGCCGCTCCGGTGGTCGTGGCCCGCGCTGCCGGGCTGTTCACCAGCCGCATCGACGGGTCGCCGCTGGTCTACAACCAGGACGACGTGATGCTGCCCGACCTCGTGGTGTGCCGACCGGAGCTCGCCGAGCCGATCCTGGACTGCGTGCGCCGCCACGGCGGGCAGTGACCCGGACCCGCACCGTCGAGGCGGTCCTCTGGGACGCCGACGGAGTGCTGCAGCGGCACGGCGACTGGCGGCGCACGCTCGACGACCTGGGCGGCGTCCCCGACGACTTCGTGGAGCAGGTCTGGGCGCTGGAGCTTCAGCTGCTGTGCGGCGGCGACTTCCCGGCGGCGGTGGAGGGACTGGCCCGGCGGCTGGGGATCGCGCACCCGGTCGAGGACCTGCTCGCACCGTGGCGGGACATCGTGGTGCTCGACGCGACGCTCGAGGTGGTGGGCCGGGTCCGCCGCAGCGGGACCCCGTGCTACCTGGCCACCAACCAGCAGCCGTACCGGGGAGCCTGGATGCAGCAGACGCTCGGGTACGGAGACCACCTCGACGGGGTCTTCTACTCCTACGAGCTCGGGCTCGCCAAGCCCGATCCGGCCTACTTCGCCGAGGTGGTCCGGCGGCTCGGCCTGTCGCCGGACGCCGTGCTGTTCGTCGACGACAACCAGCCCAACGTCGACGGCGCACGCACCGCCGGGCTCCGGGCCGAGCGCTGGCGGCACGACGACGGGCTGGACGCGCTGCGCGCCCACCTGGACCGGCACGGGCTGCCCGTCTGAGACGGCTCAGGGCTCCTCGTCGGGCGGCGGCTGCTCGCCGTGCCGGTCGTCGCGCGCGGCCCACTCCAGCAGGGGTGCGATGTCGAACACCGCCTCGTCGATCCCGGCATGCAGGTCGCCCAGCGCGGCGAACCGCGCCGGGACCGTCGCGATCGTGAGGTCCCCCGGCTCCACGTCGTCGACCTCCTTCCAGCGAACCGGTGTCGACACCGTGCCCTCGGGGTTGCCGCGCACCGAGTACGCCGCCGCGATCGTGTGGTCGCGGGCGTTCTGGTTGTAGTCGACGAACAGGTCGTGCGGGTCCCGGTCCTTGCGCCACCACGTCGTGGTCACGTCCGCGCAGCGGCGCTCCACCTCCCGGGCGAACGCCAGCGCTGCCCGCCGTACGTCGGAGAAGCCGTGGTCGGGCCGGATCCTGACGTAGACGTGCATCCCCTTGCCGCCCGAGGTCTTCGGCCAGCCCACGGCGCCGAGCTCGTCGAGCACCTCGTGGGCGACGTGCGCCACCCGACGCACCGTCGGGTAGTCGCACAGCGGGCCAGGGTCGAGGTCGATGCGCCACTCGTCGGGCTTCTCGGTGTCGGCCCGGCGGCTGTTCCAGGGGTGGAACTCAACCGTGGACATCTGCACCGCCCAGATCACCTGCGCCAGCTCGGTCACGCACAGCTCGTCGGCGGTGCGGTTCCAGCGCGGGAAGTGCAGCCGGACGGTCTCCATCCACGGCGGTGCGCCGGACGGCAGGCGCTTCTGGTGCACCTTCTCGCCGGCGACGCCGGTGGGGAACCGGTGCAGCATGCACGGACGCTCGAACAGCGCGTTCACGATGCCGTCGCCCACCGCGAGGTAGTACTCGACCAGGTCGAGCTTGGTCTCGCCGCGGGCGGGGAAGTACACCCGGTCCGGGTTGGAGACCCGCACGACCTTGTCGCCGACCTCGACCTCGACGGCCGGGCTCTTCGAGGACGCCATGGCGCCGAAACTAGCCCATGCCGCGCCCTGCGCCTCCGGGCGTGGCCCGGCCGCCGTACTCCCCTCGACGAACCTGCCCCTGCCACGACGTGCACCTCGTGGGAAGGGGAGGCTCGCCTGCATACCGTGGTGGACCGCCGCCGCTCGGGTGCCCGGGACCGCGGGCCGACGAGCAGCCGGGCGCGGCGGTCGTAGACTTCCCGGGTACCCCCCTCGCCGGTCCGGCAGGGGGTCGTCGTGCTGCGCAGCGGAGGACAACACACATGGGCGTCAAGGGTCTCGCGGACCTCGTACTCCAGGACTCGACGCTCGCCCCGGCGATGGCGGACGCCAAGGGCGGCACCGTCCCCGCGCTCGACCTGACCGCCCCGAGCGCGCTGCGGCCGTTCGTGGTCAAGGGGCTCGTCGACGCGGGCCGGACGGTGCTGGCGGTGGCCGCCACCGCGCGCGAGGCGGAGGACCTCGTCGAGTCGCTCGGCGCCATGATGGACCCCGCCGCGGTCGCCTACTACCCCGCCTGGGAGACGCTTCCCCATGAGCGGCTCTCGCCGCGCAGCGACACCGTCGGCCGCCGGCTCGCGGTGCTGCGCCGGCTCAGGCACCCCGGCACGGACGCCGCCAACGGCCCGGTCCAGGTCGTCGTGGCACCGGTGCGGTCGGTCCTGCAGCCGCAGGTCGCGGGACTGGCCGACCTCGAGCCGGTCGAGCTGGTCGTCGGTGGTACGGCGGAGCTCGACGACGTGGTGCGCCGGCTCGCCGCGGCGGCGTACTCCCGGGTCGACCTGGTGGAGAAGCGCGGCGAGTTCGCGGTCCGCGGCGGGATCGTCGACGTGTTCCCGCCCACCGAGGAGCACCCGCTGCGCGTCGAGCTCTGGGGCGACGACGTCGAGGAGATCCGGTCCTTCGCGGTGGCCGACCAGCGGTCGCTGGAGCCGGTGCGGAGGCTGTGGGCGCCGCCCTGCCGCGAGCTGCTCCTCACCGACGAGGTACGGCGCCGCGCCCGTGAGCTCGGCGAGCAGCACCCCGAGCTCGCGGAGATCACCGAGCGGCTCGCCGAGGGGCAGGCCGTCGAGGGCATGGAGTCGCTGGCCCCCGTGCTGGTCGACGACATGGAGATGCTCGTCGACCTGCTGCCGGTCGACACCCACGTGCTGGTGCTGGACCCCGAGCGGGCCCGGAGCCGCGCGCACGACCTGGTCGCCACGAGCCAGGAGTTCCTGCAGGCGTCGTGGGCCGCGGCCGCAGGTGGTGGCCGGGCGCCGATCGACCTCGGGAAGGCGTCGTACCACTCGCTCGCCGACGTGCGGGGCATCGTGCTCGGCCAGGGGAAGGCGTGGTGGAGCCTGTCGCCGTTCGGGCTGGAGGGGCCCGAGGCGCTCGCGTCGACCGATCCCGGACGCGCCGAGGGCGAGCCGCTGCGCGACGAGCTCGGCAACGTGGTCCGGGTCGAGGTGGACGTCGAGGCGGGAGCCGTGGAGTCCCGGGCCGTGCCGATCCGGGCGGTCGACCCCTACCGCGGCGAGATCGAGCGCGCTGTGCAGGACATCCGCGCCTGGCTCGCGACCCGCAGCCGGGTCGTCCTGGTCACCGAGGGCCACGGCCCGGCGAACCGCATGGTCGAGGTGCTGCGTGAGCACGACGTCCCGGTGCGCCACGTCGAGTCGCTCGACGAGGAGCCGGAGGGCGGCCTCGTGCACGTCACCACTGCGACCCTCGAGCACGGCTTCGTCGACGAGGCGCTGTGCCTGGCGGTGCTCACCGGCGAGGACCTGTCGGGCCAGAAGGCGTCGACCAAGGACATGCGCAGGATGCCGGCCCGCCGGAAGCGGCAGATCGACCCGCTGGAGCTGAAGCCCGGCGACTACGTCGTCCACGAGCAGCACGGCGTCGGCCGGTACGTCCAGATGGCGCAGCGCACGGTGCAGGGCGCCACCCGCGAGTACCTGGTGCTGGAGTACGGCTCGGCCAGGCGCGGGCAGCCGGCAGACCGGCTGTACGTCCCCACCGACCAGCTCGACCAGGTCACCCGGTACGTCGGCGGCGAGCAGCCGTCCCTGGACCGGCTGGGGGGCGGCGACTGGGCCCGCCGGAAGGGGCGCGCCCGCAAGGCGGTGCGGCAGATCGCGGCCGAGCTCATCAAGCTGTACGCCGCGCGGCAGGCCACCAAGGGCCACGCCTTCGGCCCGGACTCGCCGTGGCAGCGCGAGCTCGAGGACGCGTTCCCGTTCACCGAGACGCCCGACCAGCTCTCCACCGTCGACGAGGTCAAGCACGACATGGAGCTCCAGACGCCGATGGACCGGCTGGTCTGCGGCGACGTGGGCTACGGCAAGACCGAGATCGCGGTGCGGGCGGCGTTCAAGGCGATCCAGGACGGCAAGCAGGTCGCGGTCCTGGTGCCGACGACCCTGCTGGTGCAGCAGCACTTCTCGACGTTCGCCGAGCGGATGGCCGGCTTCCCGGTCGTGCTCAAGGGGCTCTCCCGGTTCCAGAGCGACAAGGAGGCTGCCGAGACCGTCGAGGGGCTGCGCAACGGCAGCGTGGACATCGTGATCGGCACCCACCGGCTGCTGAACCCCGACATCACGATCAAGAACCTCGGGCTGATCGTCGTCGACGAGGAGCAGCGCTTCGGTGTCGAGCACAAGGAGCTGATGAAGCGGCTGCGGACCAGTGTCGACGTGCTCTCCATGTCGGCGACCCCGATCCCGCGCACGCTCGAGATGGCGATCACCGGCATCCGCGAGATGTCCACCATCACCACCCCGCCCGAGGAGCGGCACCCCGTGCTGACCTACGTCGGGGCCTACGAGGACCGGCAGGTGACCGCCGCGATCCGCCGCGAGCTGCTCCGCGACGGGCAGGTCTTCTACATCCACAACCGGGTCCAGTCCATCGAGAAGGCCGCCGCGCACCTGCGCCGGCTGGTCCCCGAGGCGCGCATCGCGGTCGCCCACGGCCAGATGGGCGAGCACCAGCTCGAGAAGGTGATGGTCGACTTCTGGGAGAAGTCGTTCGACGTGCTGGTGTGCACCACGATCGTCGAGTCCGGCCTGGACGTCTCGAACGCCAACACGCTGGTCATCGAGCGCGCTGACACCCTCGGCCTCTCACAGCTCCACCAGCTCCGGGGCCGGGTGGGGCGCGGCCGCGAGCGTGCGTACGCCTACTTCCTCTACCCGGCGGACCGGCCGCTCACCGAGACCGCCCACGAGCGGCTGGCCACCCTGGCACAGCACTCCGACCTCGGCGGCGGCATGGCGATCGCGATGAAGGACCTCGAGATCCGTGGCGCCGGCAACCTGCTCGGCGGCGAGCAGTCCGGGCACATCGCCGACGTGGGCTTCGACCTGTACGTGCGCCTGGTCGGTGAGGCCGTCTCCGAGTTCCGCGGCGACGGCGCCGAGGAGCAGCCCGAGGTGAAGATCGAGCTGCCGATCGACGCGCACCTGCCGCACGACTACGTGCCGAGCGAGCGGCTTCGCCTGGAGATGTACAAGCGGCTGGCCGAGGTGCGCAGCGACGCGGACGTGACCCTGATCAGGGAGGAGCTCCTCGACCGGTACGGCGAGCCGCCCGCGCCGGTCGCGAGCCTCCTGGAGGTGGCGCGCTTCCGGGCCCGGGTCCGCGCCGCGGGGCTGACCGACATGACGATCCAGGGAGCGTACGTCCGGTTCGCGCCGGTCGACCTGCCGGACAGCGCGAAGGTGCGGCTCAACCGGATCTACCCGAAGAGCATCGTCAAGCCGGGCGTGCGTACCATGCTGGTGCCCCGTCCCTCGACCGCAGTCGTGGGTGGCCAGCCGATCCGCGACGAGGCGTTGCTCACGTGGGCACGCGAGGTCGTCGACTCAGTCGTCGACCGCGCACCCGTCGCCCGTGAGACGGTGCCGTGAGCGCCGTGAGTGCAGATCAAGGAGAGTCAGCCGTGGTCGGTTCGCCGTCGAGGCGCAGAGTCAGGGTCGCCGCCGTAGTCGCAGCCGGAGGCTGCTGCTCTCCGCGTGCGGGTCCGTGCACCCCGGCGCCGCCGCCGTCGTCGGTGGCGACACGATCAGCACCGGGCAGGTCGACGACGTCGCGCTGTCGCTGTGCGCGGCGAACAGTGGCGGCCAGTCCGGGCTGCCGACGCGGCAGGCCCGCCAGGGTGCCCTGTCCGTGCTGCTCCAGACCCAGCTGGCGCTGCAGCTCGGCAGGAAGGAGGGCGTCCGGGCCAACCAGCAGCAGCTGGCCGCGGCCGTCGCGCAGAGCGGCTCCACGATCCGCAAGCTGCCGCCCGAGCGGCGGCCGGCGTTCCGCGACGCCCTGACCCGGTACGTCGAGGCGCAGCTGATGCTCCGGGAGGCCGGTCGCAAGGTGCTCGAGGCCAGGGGCCCGGGCACGGTCACCGCCCAGCGTGCGCAGGCCGCCGGCACGGCCCTGCTCCGGCGCTACGCCGACCGCGCCGACATCTCGGTCGACCCGCGCTTCGGCAGGTTCACCAACGGCGCCCTCCAGGCCGCGAGCGGGTCGCTCTCGGTGCCGGTGTCGTCTCGGGCGAGCGACGGCAGCAGCAGCGACCCCTCCGCGAGCTGGGTCGCCGGGCTGCCCGCCAACCAGAAGTGCAGCTGACCCTGCTGCTGACCAGCCCGCGCGTCGCGCCCGGGCTGATGTCCTGGTCGGCCTGGCAGGCCGTCACCGGCGCCGACCGGGTGCTCGCATCGGACCCGGACGCTCCGCTGGGTCGCGCGGTGGCCGCCTCGGGGATCCCGGTCGAGGTGCTGACGCCTGCCTCCGGTCCGGCCCTGCTGGGGGCGGCGCGGTTCGGCCACGTCGTCTGGCTGGCCGACGACGAGGAGGCCGAGCGGCTGCCGGCCGAGCTGGCGGCCGTGCTGGTCGACGGCGACCAGGCGGCCCCGGGCGTCGAGGTCCTGCACGCGTCGTACGACGTCCCGGGAGCGCGGCTTCTCGACCTGGTCACCGTCATGGACCGGTTGCGCACCGGCTGTCCCTGGGACCGCGAGCAGACCCACCGGTCGCTGGCCCGCTACCTGCTCGAGGAGTCCTACGAGACGCTCGAGGCGATCGAGACCGGCGACCTCGCGCACCTTCGCGAGGAGCTGGGAGACCTGCTGCTGCAGGTGTGCTTCCACGCCCGCATCGCCAGCGAGGACGGCGAGCAGGGCTTCGACATCGACGACGTCGCCGGCGGCATCGTGGACAAGCTCGTCCACCGGCACCCGCACGTCTTCGCCGGCCTCGACGTCGCGGACGCCGACGAGGTCGAGGTCAACTGGGAGCTCCTCAAGGCGTCCGAGAAGGGCCGGACGTCGGTGCTCGAGGGCATCCCGTCGTCGCTCCCGGCGCTCGCGCTGGCCGACAAGGTGCTCGGCCGGGCGGCCCGGGTCGGCGTGCGGCCCGATGCGGCCGACGGGGCCGCCTCCGGCGCCGCCGCCGCGCTCGGGGACCGGCTCCTCGCGCTGGTGGCCCAGGGCCGCGAGGGCGGTCTGGACGCCGAGCAGGAGCTGCGGGACGCGGTCCGCAGGGTCGCCGAGGCGGTGCGTGCCGCCGAGCGCGCGGCCGCGGACGGCCCCGGGTCAGGGTCGTGACCGGCCCGCGAGCCCTCGCGAGCCGCGGGGTCGCCGCGGGCTAGGCTGAGACGCGTACGGCACCGGAGCGGTGCATCACGGTCAACCCACTGAGGAGCACACGTGGCGTCCATCGAGGCTGTCGGTGCGCGGGAGATCCTTGACTCGCGCGGCAACCCCACTGTCGAGGTCGAGGTCGCGCTCGACGACGGCACCATCAGCCGGGCCGCCGTCCCCTCCGGTGCGTCCACCGGGGCGTTCGAGGCCGTGGAGCTCCGCGACGGTGGCGACCGCTACGGCGGCAAGGGCGTCGGCAAGGCCGTCGACGCGGTGCTCGACGTCATCGGCCCCGAGCTGACCGGCTTCGAGGCCTCGGAGCAGCGGCTCGTCGACCAGAAGCTGCTCGACCTCGACGGCACCCCGAACAAGACCCAGCTCGGCGCAAACGCGATCCTCGGCGTCTCGCTGGCGGTCGCCCGGGCGGCGGCCGACTCCGCGGACCTCCCGCTCTTCCGCTACGTCGGCGGCCCCAACGCGCACCTCCTGCCGGTGCCGATGATGAACATCATCAACGGTGGCGCGCACGCCGACAGTGGCGTGGACGTCCAGGAGTTCATGATCGCCCCGGTCGGCGCGCCGAGCTTCCGCGAGGCCCTGCGCTACGGCGCGGAGGTCTACCACGCGCTCAAGTCGGTGCTGAAGGGGCGCGGGCTGGCCACCGGACTGGGCGACGAGGGCGGCTTCGCGCCGGACCTGCCCTCGGCCCACGACGCGCTCGACCTGATCGTCGCCGCGGTGGAGGAGACCGGGCTGGTGCCCGGCCAGGACATCGCGTTCGCCCTGGACGCGGCCGCCTCGGAGTTCTTCGACGACGGGGCGTACCAGTTCGAGAGGCAG
This sequence comes from uncultured Actinomycetota bacterium, assembly GCA_963811365.1. Taxonomy (GTDB): domain Bacteria; phylum Actinomycetota; class Actinomycetes; order Propionibacteriales; family Nocardioidaceae; genus CAWEQW01. The sequence continues at coordinate 217,168 of CAWEQW010000007.1, forward strand.
GCACGCTCCGCCGAGCAGATGCAGGCCTACTACACCGACCTGGTGGCGTCCTACCCGATCGTCTCGCTCGAGGACCCGCTCGACGAGGAGGACTGGGAGGGCTGGGCGGCGATGACCGAGGCCCTCGGCGACCGGGTGCAGATCGTCGGCGACGACATCTTCGTCACGAACGTCGAGCGGCTGGGCCGCGGCATCTCCGAGAGGTCCGCCAACGCGCTGCTGGTGAAGGTGAACCAGATCGGCTCGCTGACCGAGACGCTCGACTCGGTGGACCTCGCGCACCGCAACGGCTTCCGCTGCATGATGAGCCACCGCTCCGGTGAGACCGAGGACACCACGATCGCCGACCTGGCGGTCGCGACGAACTGCGGCCAGATCAAGTCCGGAGCGCCGGCCCGGTCCGAGCGGGTGGCGAAGTACAACCAGCTGCTGCGCATCGAGGAGGAGCTCGACGACGCGGCCAGGTACGCCGGTCGCGACGCCTTCCCGCGGTTCGCCGGTCGCTGAGGCGCCTCCCGTCATGCCGAGAGGCCGTCCGTCGCCACGACCCGCGGGCTCCCGCGGGGCCGGCCGCGCGGCCGGCCGTCCGACGACCGGCCGCTCCGCCACCCGCTCGGCCGGGCCGGGATCCCGTCCCGCGCCGCGGCCGCCCCGGCGTGCCGGCCGGCGCGGACCCGGGCAGGGCCTGCGCGCCCTGCGCCCGCGGCTCACGGGTCGCGCGGCGGTGCTCGTGCTGGTGATGGCGGTGCTCGTCGTGTCGTACGCCTCCAGCCTGCGGGCCTACCTGCAGCAGCAGGGCGAGCTCGCCGGGCTGCGCGCGGACATCGCCACCTCCCGCGCGCACATCACCGCGCTGGAGCGGGAGCAGCGGCGCTGGCAGGACCCGGCGTACGTCCGCGCGCAGGCGCGCCAGCGGTTCGGCTGGGTGCTGCCCGGGGAGGTCGGCTTCCGGGTGCTGGGCGCCCACGGTACGGCGATGGGGGCGGACTCCTCCCTGGACAGGGCGCCGGTGGCCTCGTCCACGGGCCCGACCTGGTACCACACAGCCTGGGCCAGCGTGCTGGCCGCCGGGCAGCCGGCCAAGCACCGCAAGCCCACCCCGGCGACGGAGATCCGCCCGCCCCAGAGACGCTCGCACTGACGCCGTGGTCGACCCGCACGACACCGCGGTGGTCGCGGCCCAGCTCGGCCGGCCCCCGCGCGGCGTCCACGGCGTGGCGCACCGCTGCCCCTGCGGCAACCCCGACGTGGTCGCCACCGAGCCGCGGCTCGAGGACGGCACTCCGTTCCCGACCACGTTCTACCTGACCTGTCCCCGCGCCGCATCTCTGATCGGCACGCTCGAGGCCTCCGGCCTGATGCGCCAGATGACGGACCGGCTGGCCGAGGACCCCGACCTCGCCGCCGCCTACGACCGCGCCCACACCCGCTACCTGGCGGCGCGCGAGGCGATCGGTCACGTCCCGGAGATCACCGGGGTGTCGGCCGGCGGGATGCCCACCCGGGTCAAGTGCCTGCACGTGCTCGCCGCGCAGTCGCTCGCGCAGGGCCGAGGGGTCAACCCGCTCGGCGACGAGGTGCTCGACGCGCTCGGCGGGTTCTGGGCTGCCGGGCCCTGCGTGGCTGCGGACCCGGCATGACCCGGGTGGCCGCGCTGGACTGCGGCACGAACACCGTCCGGCTGCTGGTCGCCGACCTCGACGCGTCGACCGGTCGGGCCCGGGAGCTGACCCGGCAGATGCAGGTGGTGCGGCTCGGCGAGGGTGTCGACCGCACCGGCCGGCTCTCCGAGGAGGCGCTCGCCCGGACGTTCCGCGCCGTCGACGCGTACGCCGCCGTCGTGACCTCCTACGGCGTCGAGGCGGTGCGGTTCTGTGCGACCTCCGCGGCGCGGGACGCCTCGAACGCGGCACGCTTCACCGCGGGCATCCGGGCGCGGATCGGCGTGCAGCCCGAGGTGCTGACCGGTGCCGAGGAGGCGCGGCTCGGCTACGACGGCGCGACCCGCGGGCTCGACGAGCCTGGCCCGCTGCTGGTGCTCGACATCGGCGGCGGCTCGACCGAGCTGGTGATCGGGAGCCGGCACGGCGCGTACGACGCGGCCTGGTCGCTCGACGTCGGCGCCGTCCGCCTCACCGAGCGGCTGATGCCGTCGGACCCGCCGACCGCCGCGGAGGTCGCGGCCGCGACGGCGGTGGTGGACGCCGCACTGGAGACGCTGCCCGGGCACGGCGTGGACCTAGGCTCGGCGCGCACCGTGGTCGGGGTCGCCGGCACGGTCACCACGCTCGCCGCGTTGGTCCTGGAGCTTCCGGCCTACGACCGCGCGGCGGTGCACGGGTCCCGGCTGGACGTCGCTGCGGTGCGCGCGCAGGCCGCCCGGCTGCTGGCCATGACGACCGACGAACGTCGTAGGCTGCCTTCCATGCACCCGGGCCGCGCCGACGTGATCGCTGCGGGGGCGCTGGTCCTGGACCGGGCGCTCGGCCGAGCCTCCGCGACCTCGCTGCTGGTGTCCGAGGCCGACATCCTCGACGGCATCGCGTGGTCGCTCGGATGACCGAGCTGCCGCACCCGGTCACCGGGCAGCCGTTCCCCTCGCCCGTGCCGGCGGCGTCCGGGTGGCCGGACGACCCGGCGTCGGCGCTGCGCGACGGGGTGCCGGTCGGGGTCAGCGCTGCGGAGGTCGTGAGCCTCGCGCGCGACGCCACCGCGCTGCGCAGCCTGAGCGCGGAGATCTCGGTGTGCCGGGCATGTCCCAGGCTGGTGACCTGGCGCGAGGACGTGGCGGTCGCCAAGCGGGCCGCCTTCGCCGACCAGCCGTACTGGGGCCGGCCGGTCGCCGGGTGGGGCGACGAGCACCCGCAGATCCTGGTGGTGGGGCTGGCCCCCGCGGCGCACGGCGGCAACCGCACCGGCCGGATCTTCACCGGCGACCGCTCCGGCGACTGGCTGTTCGCCGCCCTGCACCGGGTCGGCCTGGCCACGCAGGCGACCTCGGAGCACGCCGGCGACGGGCAGCGGCTGATCGGCTGCCGGATGGTGGCCGCCGTGCGCTGCGCCCCGCCGAGCAACCGGCCGACCGTCGTGGAGCGGGACACCTGCGCGCCGTGGCTGGCCCGCGAGGTCGCGCTGGTCGCCGACGACCTGCGCGCCGTCGTCTGCCTGGGCTCCTACGGCTGGGACGCCGCGCTGCGCACGTTCGGCTCGCTGGGATGGACGGTGCCGCGCCCGCGGCCACGGTTCGGCCACGGCGCCGAGACCCGGCTGGTCTCGCCCGCCGGAGGTGACGTGCTGCTGCTGGGCTGCTACCACCCGTCGCAGCAGAACACGTTCACCGGCAAGCTCACCGAGCCGATGCTCGACGCGGTGCTGGGGCGGGCGGCGCGGATGCGAGCATGAGCGTGCAGGCCCCCGTATCCCAACGGCAGAGGACGAGGTCTTAAACACCTTTCAGTGTGGGTTCGAGTCCCACCGGGGGCACCCCAGACCCGCCGGTTTCCAGGCTCGCACCTCGACCGTTCGGACCGGCAGTCGTGGTCGGTGTCGGCTGGTTCCAGGCGGGAGGGGCGGGTGAGCGGTCGCCGAGTGCCGGTGCGAGTGGTCGCGGGTCCGGTGTGGAGGAGGCTGAGCCCGTCTGCAAACCAGCTGGCCTGGTGCGCTGGGACCGTTCGGACCGGCAGTCGTGGTCGGTGTCGGCTGGTTCCAGGCGGGAGGGGCGGGTGAGCGGTCGCCGAGTGCCGGTGCGAGTGGTCGCGGGTCCGGTGTGGAGGAGGCTGAGCCCGTCTGCAAACCAGCTGGCCTGGTGCGCTGGGACCGTTCGGACCGGCAGTCGTGGTCGGTGTCGGCTGGTTCCAGGCGGGAGGGGCGGGTGAGCGGTCGCCGAGTGCCGGTGCGAGTGGTCGCGGGTCCGGTGTGGAGGAGGCTGAGCCCGTCTGCAAACCAGCCGGCCCGGTGCGCTGGGACCGTTCGGACCGGCAGTCGTGGTCGGTGTCGGCTGGTTCCTGGCGGGAGGGGCGGGTGAGCGGTCGCCGAGTGCCGGTGCGAGTGGTCGCGGGTCCGGTGTGGGGCACCGGGAACACGGGAACGCGGGCGTCCGTTAACCCCCTGACAGCCGTAGGATCGAGGTACGGCACGTCCAGCGGCGTCCACGTCGGGCGCCGGACCGGCCTCCGAGGAGAGACCAGAGATGCAGAGCAGCAACCCCGTGTTCCAGAGGTCCGAGGGCTTCAACGGGCGCGGCACGACCTACCCCGCGAGCGGGATGCGCTACCCGTCGTACGGCTCTTCGCCGTCGACGCAGGGCGGTCCCGCCCAGGCCCCCGCGCCGCCGTCCGGCCCGACGTACGCCGACCGCGGCCCGATGACCATCGACTCCGTGGTGCAGAAGACCGGCATCACGATGGCGGTCGTCGTGGTGGTCGCCGCGCTCACCTGGCTGCTGACCCCGGCGGTCGTCGACAGCAGCGGCGCACCCACGTCGAGCACCAGCACGATCATGGCGCTGTGGATCGGCGGCGCGTTCGTCGGCTTCGGCCTGTCGCTGGTGCTGTCGTTCCGTCGGACGGTCAGCCCCGGGCTGGTGATCGCCTATGCGGTCGCCGAGGGCGTGTTCATCGGGGCGATGAGCAAGTGGTTCGAGACGATCTGGCCCGGCATCGTGGTCGGCGCCGTGGTCGGCACCTTCGCTGCCGTCGCCGGCACGCTCGCGGCGTACAAGTTCTTCAACATCTCGGTCAGCCCGCGGTTCCGGAAGTGGACCGTCGCCGCGCTCTTCGGCTTCGTGGCCGTGACGCTCCTCGACTTCGTGCTGGGCCTGTTCGGCGCGTCGATGGGCTTCAACGGGCTCGGGGGCCTCGGCCTCGTGATGAGCATCCTCGGCCTCGCGCTCGGGGTGCTGATGCTGATCCTCGACTTCGACTACGTCGAGCGGGGGATCGCCGCGGGGCTGCCGGAGCAGGAGTCGTGGCGCGCGGCGTTCGGGCTCACCGTGACGGTGATCTGGATCTACGTCGAGATGCTGCGGATCCTCGCGATCCTGCGCGGCGACTGACCCCCGCCTCCGTCCTGCTCCGACGACGCCCCCGGCCCCCGGCCGGGGGCGTTGCCGTCTCCCGGCCGGCGGGAGCTCACGAGGGGTCGGCGACCTCCAGCGTGGCGTCCCCGGGGACCTCGCCGGCCTCCGGCTCCGGAGCCTCGGCGTCGGCGTCCGGGTGGCGGCGGCGACGGCGCAGCAGCGCCCAGCGGCCGCGCCTGCCGCGCTCGGTGCCGGCCACCTCCGTGCCGTCCACCTCCGTGCCGGGCACCCGGGTGGCCTGGACAGCCGCCCTCGAGATCGGCATGACCCCCTCGCCGCGCACGGCCTCGGGCACCCGGTCCTCCGGTGGGACGACGCCCACGGCGGCGAGCACGGAGGGCAGCAGGACCGAGGCGAGGCTCGCATAACCGGCCGCCGACGGGTGGAACCGGTCGGGGCCGAACAGCTCCTTCGGCGAGGTCGCGAACTCCGGCCCGAACACCGAGCTGAGCGAGACGGTCCGGCCGCCGGACTCCACCACGGCGATCGTCTGCGCGGCCGCGAGCCGGCGCGACCACGACCGGGCCACCTGCTTCAGGGGCGGGGCGATGGGCTCGACGGTGCCGAGGTCGGGGCAGGTGCCGACGACCACCTCCGCGTCGTGCTCGCGCAGCCGCCGGACCGCCTCCTCGAGCAGGCGCACCGACTCCGACGGCCGCACCGTGTGTGTGACGTCGTTCGCACCGATCAGGATGACCGCCACGTGCGGCTCCATGGTCAGCGCCGCGTCGATCTGCCGGTCGAGGTCCCGGCTCTGAGCGCCCACGAACGCGAACGAGCGCAGGTGCACCCGCCGGTCCGCGGCCTCGGCCACCCCGGAGGCGACGTGCGCACCCGGAGTCTCCTCGACCTGGTCGACGCCGTACCCGGCGGCCGAGGAGTCGCCGAGCAGCGCGATCCTGAGGTCCGGCCCGGGCCGTCCGTGCCCGTACCAGCCGCTCGCGTCGGGCGGGGTCTCGTCGGCGTCCCCGATCGTGGCCCGGGCGAGCAGGGCCTCCACGCGCAGCAGCCCGTACAACGACGCGCCCAGCAGCGAGACGCCGCCACCGCCGTACGCGGCCGCGGCCGCGAGTCGTCGTGCCGCTGCGGCCTTCCCCACGCCCTCACTGTACGAGGCGTGCTTAGACTCCACGTGTGCACTACGTGAACTCGCTGCTGGACCTCGTCGGCAACACCCCGCTGCTGCGCCTGTCGAAGACCACCGACGGAGCCACGCCGCTCGTGCTCGCGAAGGTCGAGTACCTGAACCCCGGTGGCTCGGTGAAGGACCGCATCGCGGTGCGCATGGTCGAGGCGGCCGAGGCGTCCGGTGAGCTGAAGCCCGGCGGCACGATCGTCGAGCCGACCTCCGGCAACACCGGCGTCGGGCTCGCGATGGTCGCCCAGGCCAAGGGCTACTCGTGCGTCTTCGTCTGCCCGGACAAGGTCAGCGAGGACAAGCGCAACGTCCTGAAGGCGTACGGCGCCGAGGTGGTGGTGTGCCCGACCGCCCTCGCGCCGGAGCACCCGGACTCCTACTACAACGTCTCGGACCGCCTGGTCCGCGAGATCGACGGTGCGTGGAAGCCGAACCAGTACGCCAACAAGTACAACGCGATCTCCCACTACGAGACGACCGGCCCGGAGATCTGGGAGCAGACCGAGGGCAGGGTCACGCACTTCGTCACCGGCGTCGGCACCGGCGGCACCATCAGCGGCACCGGCCGCTACCTCAAGGAGCAGAACCCGGACGTCCAGATCGTCGGCGCAGACCCGGCCGGCTCGGTGTACTCCGGTGGCTCCGGGCGGCCCTACCTCGTCGAAGGGGTCGGCGAGGACTTCTGGCCGGAGACCTACGACAAGGACATCGCCGACCGGATCATCGAGGTCTCCGACGCGGACTCCTTCGCGATGACCCGACGGCTCGCGCGCGAGGAGTCCCTGCTGGTCGGTGGGTCGTCCGGGATGGCGGCGTTCGCCGCGATCCAGCTCGCCCACGAGCTGTCGGAACAGCCGGACGCCGAGGACAAGGTCGTCGTCGTGCTGCTGCCGGACTCCGGCCGCGGCTACCTGACCAAGGTGTTCAACGACGAGTGGCTGGCCCAGTTCGGCTTCCTGCCGGCCAGCACGCCCCAGGACGTCGGGGCCGTGCTGCGGGGGAAGTCCGGGATGCTGCCGGACCTGGTGCACACCCACCCCAACGAGACCATCGCCGAGGCCGTGCACATCCTTCAGGAGTACGGCGTCAGCCAGATGCCGGTCGTCCGCGCCGAGCCGCCGATCGTCGCAGCGGAGGTGGCCGGGGCGGTGTCCGAGCGGGAGCTGCTCGACGCGCTCTACTCCGGCCGCGCGCGCATGGCGGACCCGGTCGAGGCGCACATGAGCGACCCGCTGCCGACCATCGGCTCCACCGAGCCGGTGTCGGCCGCGATGGAGCTGCTCGAGACCGCGGACGCGCTCCTGGTGCAGGAGGACGGCAAGCCGGTCGGCGTGGTCACCCGGCAGGACCTGCTGGGCTACATCGCCTCGTCCTGACGGTCCCTGGCCTCATCGGGGGGCGCGTCAGGCCGGGCCGGGGGTCGCGTCGACGGGGATCCTCCCGGCGAAGGCGGCGACCTTGTCCTGCCAGCCGTCCTCGAGCGGTCCCCTCATCCCGGTGACGTACACCGCGTCGTGGGCCACCTCGACCAGCCCCTTGTCGACCAGCGGCTTCTCCAGCATCGGGATGACGTGCTGCCACCGCGCGCGTTCCTCCGCCGTCGGGACGACGCCGGTCTTCCTGTCCGGCTGCGGCGCTCCCTCCGTCGTCAGGATGGCGAAGCGGGTCCCCGCGGGCAGGTGCGACTTCCGGACCAGCCGGCGCATGCTGCCGATGGGGCGGCCCACCCGGCCGGGCGAGCTGAACACGTACAGGTCGGCCTCGGGCAGGTCGGCGTGCCGGCGCACCTCACGGACGTGGTGCACGTCGACGGTCACGCCCCGGGCGGCCATCCGGCGCCGGAACTCCTCGGCGACCATCTCTCCGTTGCCGTACTTGGAGGCATGGACGTACTCGATCTTCATGGCGACACCTCACACGGTGCTCGAGTGACTACTCCCGACTCTGCTCCCGGGCGGGTCCGCGCACCACGGCCGAAGGGCCCGGCTGCGCCGAGGCGGTCACAGGTCCAGGGCTCGCTCCGCGGAGGTGCCGAGCCCCCTGCGCCGGAGCGCCTCGGAGACGATGTGCTCGGCGATCGCGAGTGCCGAGGTCGCGCCGGGCGATGGTGCGTTGCGGACGTTCACCACGCTCTCGGTTCCGGTGATGACGAAGTCGTCGACGAGCCGGCCGCTCCTCTCCATGGCCTGGGCCCGGACGCCCCGCGGACCGCGCACGACGTCGGTCGGCCGGATGTCCGGGACGTAGCGGCGGGCCTCGGCGACGAACCTCGAGGAGCTCATCGCGGTGCGCGACTCGCGGATCGCGGCGGGAACATTGGCGGCGGCGAACCGCCAGAAGCCCGCGAAGCCGACCGCGTCGCGCACGTCGCGGGCGCTGACCTGTCGGCGCCGGTAGGCCTCGCGCCCCATGGACAGGAAGGCGTTCGGACCGAGCATCACTGCGCCGTCGACCCGCTTGGTCAGGTGCACGCCGAGGAAGGGGTACCGCGGGTCGGGCACCGGGTAGACGAGGCCGTTGACGAGGTGGCTGCTGTGCGGGGAGAGGAGGAAGTAGTCGCCGTAGAACGGCACGATCCGCGGTTCGCGGGACTCGCCGGCCTGCGCCGCCACCCGGTCGGCCTGCAGGCCCGCGCACGCGATCACGAGGTCGAAGTCGCCGTGCGCGTCGAGCGGCGTGACCAGTCGCACACCGCCGTCGTGCTCGTCGATGCGGGTGACCTCCTCGCCGAGGCGGATCGAGCCGCCGGCCGCACGCAGCTCCTCGCCGAGGGCGTTGGTGACGCCGACGTAGTCGATGATCGCCGTGCGCGGCGAGTGCAGGGCCCTGAGGCCCCGGGCGTGCGGCTCGAGCTCCGCGATCTCCTCTGCGTCGATCATCCGCACGCCCGGCACACCGTTGGCCACCGCTCGCTGGTGGATGTCGTCGAGCCGAGAGAGCTCGGCGTGCTCGAGCGCGACGACGATCTTGCCGCACTCCTCGTAGGCGATCGCGTGGCTCCGTGCGAACTCCTCCAGCAGGCTGACCCCACGCCGGCAGAGGGTTGCCTTGAGACTGCCGGGCTCGTAGTAGAGGCCCGCATGGACGACCCCGCTGTTGTGCCCGGTCTGGTGCGCGGCGAGTCGGTCCTCCTTCTCGAACAGCGTCACGACGGCGCTGTCGACCCGCTGCGCCAGATGCCGCGCAACGGCGGCTCCGACGATCCCGCCTCCGACGACGGCTACACGCGCGTTCCTCATGGGTCTCACACCTCCGGGTGGGCCACCTGCCCGGCGACGACGTCGTTCCTCACGCTAACCGGTCGGCACAGTCGTGGAGCGCTTACGTCGCGGATGTGGCTCGGATCTCCGATCCTCGCGTCCCGGCCGGTGACTCAGCGGATCCGCTGCGCGATGCGGGAGGCGCCGACCGCGTCGGGGTGCAGGATGCCGGCGAGCGCCTCCACCCCGTCGACGAGCCGCGGGCCGGGCCGGGCGAACGAGGCGTTCGCGTCCACGGCCCACACCTCCACGCCGTCGGCCAGCTCGCCCGACGCCACCACGTCCTCGGCGAGCACGACGGACCTCTCGAGCCCGTAGCCGCACGGGGCGCAGACCACGACCTCCGGCGCGGCGTCCCGGACGTCGGGCCACCCCACCCGGTACGACGTCCCCCCGACGGCGCCGAGCACCGCCTCGCCGCCTGCCACGCGCACCATCTCCGGCACCCAGTGCCCCGGCGCGAACGGCGGGTCGGTCCACTCGAGCACCACCGTGCGCCGGCGGGGTCGGCCGGCGGTCCGTCGTACGACGTCGTCCAGCCGGACGCGCAACCCGGTCACCAGGCGCGCGGCCCGGTCGTCCCGGCCAGTGGCACGCCCGAGATCGAGCACCGAGCCCAGCACCTCGTCGAGGGTGTGCGGGTCGACCGTGAGCACCTGCGCGGTGCAGCCCAGGTGCGCCAGCGCGTCGTCCACGACCGAGACGTCGACCGCGCACACCGCGCACAGGTCCTGCGTCACCACCAGGTCGGCGTCGAGACCGGACAGGGCCCCCTCGTCGAGGTGGTACAGGTCCGCGCCGGCGGCCAGCGCGGAGGCCACGAACGCGTCGATCTCCGCAGGGGCGAGGCCGTCGGGCATCGCGCTCGTGGAAACCACCGTGCGGGTCCGGGCCTCGGCCGGGTGGTCGCACTCGAACGTCACCCCCACGACGTCCGGCCCGGCCCCGAGGTCGAACAGGATCTCGGTGGTCGACGGAAGCAGCGAGACGATGCGCATGCCGCGATCCTGCCACCCCGTAGCATCGCGCCATGACGTCCGGGGAGTCGCTGCTGGCGCGCGGCAACGGTGCCGGGTGAGCGACCCGGCCACCTCCACCCTGCTGCTGCTGGCCCTGGCCGGGCTGGCCGCGGGCTTCGTCGACGCGGTGGTCGGCGGGGGCGGGCTCATCCAGCTGCCCGCGCTCGTCCTCGCCTTCCCGGGCGCCGCCCCGGTGCAGGTGCTCGCCACCAACAAGGTCGGCTCGGTCTGCGGTACGACGGCGAGCTCGGCGACCTACTACCGCCGGGTCCGACCGGACCCACGGACCTTCGGGCCGCTGATGGCGCTCGCGTTCGCCGGGTCGCTGTGCGGCGCCCTGGTCGCCTCGCACATCCCCGAGTCGGCGTTCGACCCGATCATCCTCGTGGTCCTGGTCCTCGTGGGCGGCTACACGCTGCTCCGGCCGGGGCTGGGCGCCTCGACCAGCCTCCGGTTCTCGGGGCACCGGCACGTCGCCATCGCGATGGCGGCCGGCGCGGCCATCGGGTTCTACGACGGCGCGCTGGGACCGGGGACCGGCTCGTTCTTCGTGATCACCCTCGTGGGGCTGCTCGGCTACAGCTTCGTGGAGGGGTCCGCGAAGGCGAAGCTGGCCAACTGGGCGACGAACCTGGCGGCCCTGCTCATCTTCCTGCCGCAGGGCGTGATCGCCTGGAAGGTCGGCCTCGTGATGGGCGGCTGCCAGCTCGTCGGCAGCTACGTGGGTGCGCGGACCGCGGTGGCGCGCGGCAGCCGGTTCGTGCGGGTGTTCTTCCTGGTGGTCGTCAGCGCCTTCATCGTGCGCATCGGTGCCGACGTCCTCGGGCTCTCCGGGTGAGCGTCTCGGCGTACCGGACCGTGGCCCGTGCGGCGGAGGCCGAGGTCGAGGCCAAGCGCTCGCGGTTCCTGGGCCGGGCGGTGCGGGTGGCCGACGAGGCCGCCGCACGCGCCGTGGTGGAGGAGACCCGGCGGCGGCACTGGGACGCCCGGCACCACTGCTCGGCCTTCGTGCTCGGACCCGAGGCGGCGGTGCAGCGCTCGAACGACGACGGGGAGCCGTCCGGCACCGCCGGGGCGCCGATGCTCGAGGTCGTCCGGGGCCGCGAGGTCAGCGACGTCGTGGTCGTGGTCACCCGCTGGTTCGGTGGGGTGCTGCTCGGCGCCGGCGGTCTGGTGCGGGCGTACGCCGACGCCACCCGGGCGGCCCTCGAGGCGGCGGGCGTCGTGGAGCGCCGGCTGCTCGCGCTCGTCGACGTCACCGTCCCGCACGCCGCGGCCGGCCGCCTCGAGAACGACCTGCGGACGCGTGGCGTGCTGGTCCGCGGAGTCGACCACGCAGGCAAGGCCACACTGCACCTCGGCGTACCGGAGCCGGAGCTCGAGCACCTCCTCCAGACCCTCGCCGCCGCCACGGGCGGGCTGGCCCGGCCGCACCGGGTCGGCCGCAGCTGGGTCGACACCTGACGTAGCCTGGCGCCATGACCGTGCCCGTGGACCTGGCCGACCTCGCGGCCGCTCTCCAGAGATTCGGCTCCGGCTACCTGCTCACCGTCGGCGAGGACCTACGTCCGCACGCCGTCGGCGTGCACGCGCGCGTCGAGGACGGGGTGCTGCGCCTCGGCACGCCGGGGCGTCGCACCCGCGCGAACCTGGAGGCTCGCCCGCAGGTGTCGCTGCTCTGGCCGCCGTTGACGGCGGGCGACTACTCCCTGATCGTGGACGCGCGGGCCGAGGTGGTCGGCGCGGAGGTGGTCCTCGCGCCCGAGCACGCCGTGCTGCACCGTCCCGGACCTGCCGCGCCCCCCGGACCTGCCGAAGACGCCTCTGCCGCGGCCGACGAGCCGTCCTGCGGCAACGACTGCGTGCCGGTGGGCCGCCCGTGAGCGGGCCGGTGCGCTGGATGAGCGTGCTCCTCGACAACCCCCGGCACCGGGCCCGCGAGGACGAGCTGTTCTGGGCCCACGTGACGGGCTGGCCGGTCGGGGATCGCGAGGGCCGGCACGACGAGTTCGCCGCGCTGCTGCCCGTGGACGCTGACCCCTACGTCTGGTTCCAGGACGTCGAGGGGCCGGCCGCCGCGCACCCCGACCTCTACGTCGAGGATGTCGAGGACCGGGCGGCCCGCGCCGAGCAGCTCGGAGCGCAGGTCACCCGGCGCGACCCGGGGCTCGTCGTGCTGCGCTCGCCCGGCGGACTGCCGTTCTGCCTGGTCACGCACCGCGACCAGACCCGGCGCCCGGACCCGACGCCGTGGCCCGGCGGCCGCAGCCTGGTCGACCAGGTCTGCCTCGACATCGGGTCGTCCGGCTTCGACGTCGAGGCCGACTTCTGGGCGGCCCTCACCGGGTGGGAGCGCAGCGGCGCGTCCGGGAGCGAGTTCGAGCGGCTCGCCCACCCCGACGGCATCCCGCTCCAGGTGCTGCTCCAGCGCCTCGAGCAGGAGTCCGGTCCGGTGCGCGCACACGTCGACCTCGCCTGCGACGACCGTGACGCCGAGACCGACCGGCACCGCGCGCTCGGCGCCGAGGTGGTCCGTCGGACCACCGGCTGGACGACGATGCGCGACGTCGCCGGCCGTGAGTACTGCCTGACCCGCCGTACCCCGTCCGCGGGGCGGGGCTGAGGACGGCGTGCGGGTGCGGGACGCGACCGGCGGGGACTGGGCCGGGATCTGGCCGTTCTTCGAGCACATCGTGCGGGCCGGAGAGACGTACGCCTACCCGCTCGACCTCACCTCGGAGCGGGCGCGCACGCTCTGGATGGAGCAGCCGCCCGGGCGCAGCACCGTGATGGTCGAGGACGGCCGGGTCCTGGGCACCGCCAAGATGGGCCCCAACCGCCCGGGTCGCGGGGCGCACGTCGCGACCGCCGGCTTCATGGTCGATCCCGGCTGCACCGGCCGCGGGGTGGGCCGCGCGCTCGCCGACGACATGGTGTCGTGGGCCCGGCGGGAGGGCTACCGCGGCATCCAGTTCAACGCGGTCGTGGAGACGAACGAGCCGGCGGTGAGGCTCTGGACGCGGCTCGGCTTCCGGGTGGTCGGCACGGTGCCGGGCGCGTTCGAGAGCCGTGGCCACGGCTACGTCGGCCTGCACGTCATGTACCTGGGGCTGGTCTGAGTCTGCTGCGTCACAGGGGCTGCGGCGCACGGCCGACCGGAATACGGTGGTTTCGCGGGGTGTTCCGCACAACGCCGGCCCTGGATGCGACAGCGGGTGACCGCTGGCAGACGACGACCGATCTCAGGCGTGGCAGTCGAGCATGGGCGAAGCGGGAGGTTCGATTCCTCCCGACGGCACCATCGCGTGAGATATTCCTGCAGTGGCCGTGCCTGCGCGTCTCGTGTCCCACCTGCAGTCCGGTGAGGTGTCCCGGGTCGTCTACGGGGCCATCATCGGCCTCGCGATCGTCGTCACCATGCAGGCGCATCCGCCCAAGCCGGTCGCGGCCCTGGTGACGCTGGTCGCCACTGCGGTCGCCGTCGCGCTGGCCGAGCTCTACAGCGAGTGGGTGGGCGCCCGGACCCGGGCCGGGCTGGCCGGCGGACAGGAGCCGATGGGCGTGTTCGTCGAGGAGGCCGTCGCCGTGGCGTTCGGCGTCGCGTTCCCCGGCGTCTACTTCGTGGCCACGATCCTCGGCTGGCTGGACTACGACACCGCGTTCACCCTCACGAAGTGGACCGGCCTCGGCCTGATCTCCGGCTACGCCTATGTGGCCGCGCGGCTCGCCGGCGACCGTGCCGCCCGGGCGGTGGCCGAGGCGGGCATCGCCGGGCTCGTCGCGGGGGCGCTGATCCTGCTCAAGGCGTGGGTGCACTGACGCCGCGGGCGTGCAGCCTGCGGCGCAGCTCGTTGCGCACCGCGGGCCACTCGCTGTCCAGGATCGAGAAGACCACGGTGTCGCGCAGGGAGCCGTCCGGCATCACGACGTGCTGCCGCAGCACTCCGTCCTGCTTCGCGCCGAGGCGCTCGATCGCCCGCCGCGACTGCAGGTTGAGCCAGTGCGTGCGCAGCTCGACGGCCATGCAGCCGAGCCGGTCGAAGGCATGCCCGAGCAGCAGCAGCTTGCACTCCGCGTTGACCCCGCTGCGCTGCGCCGACGCGGCGTACCAGGTGTGGCCGATCTCGACCCGTCGGTTCGACGCGTCGACGTTGCAGAACGTGGTCAGCCCGACCACCCGGCCGCCGTCGACCAGGCGGACGGTGAACGGCATCATCGAGCCGGACTCGCGGCGGCTCAGGTGCTCGGTGATCGCGGCGCCCATCTGCTCCGGGCGGGGCACCCGGGTGTAGAAGAGGTTCCACAGCTCCCCGTCGGCCGCCGCGGCCGCCAGCTCGTCGCGGTCGGGCTGCTGGAGCGGCCGCAGCTCGACGAGGCCACCGCGCAGCACGACCGGTTCGACGAAGGTCACCCGCGCGATCCTAGTGACTGGCCGGCTCCCGTCGACGGTGCGATGCTGGGCCGATGCAGTCGGTCTTCGAGGCGGCCGGAGGCGAGCCCGGCCTGCTCCGGCTCGCGGAGGCGTGGCACGCCCGCGTGCTCGTCGACGAGGTGGTCGGCCACGCGTTCCAGGGCGGCTTCCGACCCGACCACACCGAGCGGCTCGCGGCGTACTGGGGGGAGGCGCTCGGCGGGCCGCGGCGCTACTCCGAGCGGTACGGCGACGAGACGGCGGTCGTGCGGCTGCACAGCGGCAACGGACCGCACCCGGAGCTGGACGGCCGGGCGATCGCGTGCTTCGACGAGGCGATGACCGACGTCGGGCTGCCGGACGGCCGGCTGCGCGACGTGTTGCACGACTACTTCGCCTGGGCCACCACGACGACGATGACGCGCTACCACGAGTCGGCCGACGACGTGCCTGCGGGGCTGGCGGTCCCGCACTGGTCGTGGGACGGGCTGCTGCACGCCTGAGGAGGGCCCTCAGCGGTAGCGGAAGCCGTCCATGAAGCGGCGGAACACCCCGCCCTTGCGGGGCAGCGGCGGCTGCGGCGGGGGAGCGGTGCGGCGCTGCGTCGCGATCGGCTTGTCGTAGTCGGTGCGCACGATCGCGTCGATGATCTGCTCCTCGCTGAAGCGGTCGGAGCCCTCGATCTCGGGCACGTAGCCGACCAGCATCCCGTTGCGCATCACCTGCGCCTCGAGGCCGGCCGTGTCGTCGGTGTCCCAGGTGGCCTCGCGACCGTCCGGCAGCCGTACGGAGATCCCGAACTGGTAGACGCCGGGCCGGGCAAGCTCTGCATCGGTGCCGCGGTCGCGGAGTGCGTCGACGACGCGGCGGGCCTTGTTCTCGTCCATGGTGCCCCGAGCCTAGCCGGGGCGGCGGGTTCCGGTCCGTCGGTTCACCATGGGATGCAGCCGCAACCGCCCCCTCCCACGACGTAGACCTCGTGGGAAGGGGCGTTCCGTCGTGGGAAGGTGTCCCTCCGGACGCCTGGCAGCGGCGCGAGGCGAGGCGACCCGCAGCCAACCGACACATCGGGACGAACGCCTCTCGAAAATCCCGCCACCGCACGGAAGCCTGGAGCCAGGGACGCGGGCGGTCTCGCCCCCGATCGTCGCGCTGCGCCGCCGGAGAGGACTCCATCATGAACCACGACATGCTCGCCGAGATCACGACCGGCCCAGGCTTCATCGCCGCCCTGGACCAGAGCGGCGGGAGTACGCCGAAGGCGCTCCGGCGCTACGGCATCGAGAAGTCGGCGTACGCCGACGAGGCAGGGATGTTCGACCTGATCCACGCGATGCGCGCCCGGATCATCACGAGCCCGGCGTTCACCGGGGACCGGATCCTCGCAGCGATCCTCTTCGAGCAGACCATGGACCGGCAGATCGCCGGGATGGGGTCGGCGGAGTACCTGTGGACCCACAAGCACGTCGTGCCGTTCCTCAAGGTGGACAAGGGACTCGAGCACGAGGAGTACGGCGCCCGGCTGATGAAGCCGATCCCGCGGCTGGACGCACTCCTGGAACGCGCCCGGGGGCACGGCGTCTTCGGCACCAAGATGCGCTCGGTGGTGCTCACGGCCGACCCGGCAGGTGTCGAAGCCGTCGTGGCGCAGCAGTTCGCGGTCGCCCGGCAGATCCTCGCGGCGGGCCTGGTGCCGATCATCGAGCCGGAGGTCGACATCCACAGCCCGGAGAAGTCCGCGACCGAGAAGCTGCTCAAGGACGCCCTGCTGGGGCACCTCGACGGACTGGCCGACGGGCAGGACGTGATGCTCAAGCTGACGCTGCCCGAGCAGGACGGCTACCACCGTGAGCTGCAGGAGCACCCGCGGGTGCTGCGGGTCGCCGCGCTGTCCGGCGGCTACACCCGCGAGGAAGCCGTCCAGCGCCTCGCCAGGAACCCCGGCGTGATCGCGAGCTTCTCGCGTGCGCTCACCGAGGGGCTGACCGCCCGGCTGAGCGACGACGAGTTCGACGCAGCCCTGGACGCCTCCATCGCCGCGATCTTCGCCGCGTCGTCGACCTGAACCGGGCCGGGCGGACCGTGCGGCGGGCAAGCGGTTCACGAGGGCCCTGCGCGAGGGGACGTCGGCTGCCACAGCACGCCGACGGACCTCTGGCGCAGCTCCCCGGGCGTGCCGCGGTCGTCGTCACCGGCTCCGGGGTTGCGGCTTGAACCGGCGAACCTCCTGCGGCCAGCCGCACGCCTCGGCGACCTTGCCGGCCCACATCCGGGCGGCATCCTCGTCGTCGACGTCCACCACGGTGAGCCCGCCGAGGTACTCCTTGGTCTCGACGAACGGCCCGTCGGTGAAGGTCAACGTGCCGCTGGTGGGGTCCGCGCTGAAGGCCGTGGCGACCTCCTCGTCCAGCCCACCGGCGAACACGAGCACGCCCGCAGCCTTCATCTCGTTCACGACCGCCATGGCGAGCGGCCCGCGCCCGCGGAACCAGTCCTCGGTGTGGTCGCCCACCCACTGCTGGTTGAAGAAGATGAGGTACTCGGTCATGTCTGCCCCTGTCTCGGTCGCGGACCCGGTGCCCGCCTCAACCTGTTCCACGAACCGCCGCCGGCGGATCCGACATCCCTAGGCGGGGAACCTCACCCCGGTCGCGCTGTGGCAGCGGTAGCCGTACGGGTTCTTCGCCAGGTACTGCTGGTGGTGGTCCTCGGCGTAGTAGTAGGTCGGCGCCGGCTTGACCTCCGTGGTGATCGGGCCGTACCCGCGCTTGGCGAGCTCCGGCTCGTACGCCGCACGCAGCTCCTCCGCGGTCTCCGCCTGCTCGGAGGTCAGGGTGTAGACCGCCGACCGGTACTGCGTCCCGATGTCGTTGCCCTGGCGCATCCCCTGCGTCGGGTCGTGGAACTCGAAGAACGCCTTCACGAGCTCGGCGTACGACACGACGCCGGGGTCGTAGACCACCCGGACCGCCTCGGTGTGCCCGGTGCGACCCGAGCAGACCTCCTCGTACGACGGGTGCGGCGTGCTGCCGCCGGCGTACCCGACGGAGGTGGACCACACGCCCGGCATCCGCCAGTAGATCTCCTCCGCGCCCCAGAAGCACCCGAGGCCGAACACCGCGACCTCGTGGCCCGCGGGGATGTTGGTCTCGTCGGTCTCGACCGGGGTCCCCAGCACGACGTGCGTGTCGGCGAGGGTGAACCACCGCTCGGCGTGGCCGGACAGCGCCTGCTCGGGGGTGGGCAGCTCCAGCTTGTGGCGGTTGAACAGCACGGCTCTCCTCCGGGTCGATGGGCAGGATCTCGCACAGGCTCCAACGCACCACCGGCCCGGATCCTTCCCGCGCCGGGGGATACCCTCGCCGGATGAGCGAGCAGACCCAGAAGGCAGGCTTCGAGACGCGGCTGATCCACGCCGGGTACGAGCCGGACGCCGCCACCGGTGCGGTGATCCCGCCGATCTACGCGACCAGTACCTACAAGCAGGACGGCGTCGGCGGTCTGCGCGGTGGCTACGAGTACTCCCGCTCCGCCAACCCGACCCGGACCGCGCTCGAGGGCTGCATGGCGGCGCTCGAGCAGGGTGAGCGCGGGTTCGCGTTCGCGAGCGGGCTGGCCGCCGAGGACACCCTGCTGCGGACCCTCTGCGTGCCCGGCGACCACGTGGTGATCCCGAACGACGCGTACGGCGGCACGTGGCGGCTCTTCGCCAAGGTGGAGGCGTCGTGGGGCATCGGCTACACCCACGCGCCGGTGTCCGACGTCGACGCGGTGCGCGCGGCGATCCGGCCGGGCGAGACCAGGATCGTCTGGGTGGAGACGCCCACCAACCCCTGGCTGAACGTCGGCGACATCGCGGCGCTCGCCGCAGTGGCGCACGGCGCCGGCGCGTTGCTGGTCGTGGACAACACCTTCGCCTCGCCCTACCTCCAGCAGCCGCTCACCCTCGGCGCCGACATCGTCGTGCACTCGACCACCAAGTACTGCGGCGGCCACTCCGACGTCGTCGGCGGCGCCCTGGTCGTGCGCGACCACGAGGTCGCCGAGCGGATCGCCTTCCACCAGAACTCCATCGGCGCGGTGGCCGGACCGTTCGACTCGTGGCTGGTGCTGCGCGGGCTCAGGACGCTGGCCGTCCGGATGGACCGGCACTGCGACAACGCCGAGAAGGTCGTGGAGTTCCTGCAGGGCCACGCCAAGGTCGCCGAGGTCGTCTATCCCGGCCTCGAGGGGCATCCGGGACACGCGCTGGCCTCCCGGCAGATGAAGCGGTACGGCGGCATGGTGTCGTTCCGCGTCGCCGGTGGCGAGCAGCACGCGCTCGACGCCTGCACACGGGCCGAGGTCTTCACGCTCGGGGAGTCCCTCGGCGGCGTCGAGTCGCTGATCGAGCTGCCCGGGCGGATGACCCACGCGTCGGTGGCCGGCACGGAGCTCGAGGTCCCCGCGGACCTGATCCGGCTGAGCGTCGGCATCGAGAGCGCCGACGACCTGCTCGCCGACCTCGACCGGGCGCTGGGCTAGCCGGGTGGACGCGGCGCCGCCGGCGGGGGACCCGGGCGTGGTCGCCTGCGTCGACTTCGGCTCGACGTTCACCAAGGCCGCGCTCGTCGACGTGGTGGCGGGCCGGCTGCTCGCCACGGCGGACCACCGCACGACCGTCGACACGGACGTGCTGGACGGCTGGGACGCCTGTCGCAGGGAGCTTGCCGCAGCGGACCCGCGCGCCGTGCACGCCCCGGTGCTGGCCTGCTCGTCGGCCGGAGGCGGCCTGCGGATCGGCGTGGTCGGCAACGAGGAGCTGGTCACGGCCGAGGCGGGCCGCCGGGTGGCGCTGTCGAGCGGTGGCCGGGTCGTGCACGTCGCAGCCGGTGGGCTCGGCGCCGAAGGGCTGCGCGCGCTGCGCGACAGCCGCCCCGACGTGGTGCTGCTGGTGGGCGGCACGGACGGCGGCAACGCCGAGGTGCTGCTGTCGTGCGCCCGGTCGCTGGCCGAGGCCCGGTGGAGCGGGGCGGTGGTGGTGGCCGGCAACGTCGAGGCGGCCGAGGAGGTCGGGCGGCTGCTGGACTCCGCGGGGACGCCGTACGTCGTCGCGGACAACGTCGTGCCGCGCATCGGCGTCCTGGCTCCCGAGTCGGCGCGGGCGGCGATCCGCGCGATGTTCCTGCGCCACGTGATCGGCGGCAAGCATCTGTCCGCGCGGGCCGACTTCGCCGCGATGGTCCGGGGCGCCACCCCCGACGTCGTGCTGCGCGCCGTCGAGCTGCTGGCCCGCGGCCTCGACGAGGCCCGCCCCGGGGCCGGCGACGTGGTGGTGGTCGACGTGGGCGGCGCGACGACCGACGTGCACTCGGTCGTGGAGCTCGACGCCGAGGAGGCCGAGCTGTCGCGGGAGGTGGTCGCGACGGTTCCGGTGACCCGCACCGTCGAGGGTGACCTCGGGATGCGGTGGAGCGCGCCGTCGACCGTCGAGGCCGGGATCGCCGGCGGCATGGTGACCGGTGACGCCGACCAGCTGCTCGCAGCGGCCCGGCAGCGGCAGGACGACCCGGCGTGGCTGCCCTCCGACGAGGCCGACCGGGCGCAGGAGGAGGAGATCGCCTCGCTCGCCATCGGCCTGGGCCTGCGCCGTCACGCGGGACGGTCGAAGGTGGTGCTGGACGGGTCCGGCGGCCGGGTGGTCGAGCGCAGCGGCAAGGACCTGCGCGAGGTCGACGTGCTCGTCGGCTCGGGCGGCGTGATCCGGCACGGCGGCGGTGCGGACCTGCTGCGCCGTCACGTCCAGGACGCGACGGACGCCTGGCAGCTCCCCGAGCATGCCCGGCTGGTGGTCGACCGGCGCTACGTGCTGGCGGCTGCCGGGCTGCTCGCCGAGGCGCACCCGCAGGCGGCGTACGCACTTCTCCAGGAGCTCGTCCACAGCTCCTGAGCTCGTCCGGCACGGAACCGGGGGGCCCAGCGCATAGCCTGTGCTCCATGGGTGAGGGCAACCGGATCTCCGGCAGCATGCGGCGGCTGCGTGACAACCAGCGCCGCCGTGCGCAGGACCGCTTCGCCGCGCGAGCCGCCCAGGTGGCGCAGGTGTGGTCCGAGAGCCGCGCGGAGCGGCAGCCGGACCCGGTGCCCGTGGTGCTCACCGGGGAGTCGAACTTCGAGCCGGCCAAGGTCCCGCACGGCGTCGACACCGCCGCGGCCTGGGCCTGGCGGGCGATCGTCATCGGCGCCGCCGGCTACTTCGTCCTGGTGCTGCTCAAGCGCTTCGAGGTGGTGGTGCTGCCGCTGGTGATCGCGGTGCTCCTCGCCGCGCTGGTGGTCCCGCTGGTCGACCGGCTGCAGCGGCTGCGGTTTCCCCGGGGTCTGGCGGCCCTGCTCGTGGTGATCGCCACGCTCGCGCTGATCGCCCTGCTGCTCGGCTTCGCGGGGCAGCAGATCTCCTCCGGCGCGCAGGACCTCGCCCGGCAGACCGTCAAGGGACTCGAGCAGATCCGGGTCTGGCTCAAGACCGGTCCCCTGCACGTGAGCGACAACCAGATCAACACCGCGATCAGGCAGATCCAGGACGCGGTGACGAGCTCGGGCAACACCCAGGCGCTCAAGCGGGTCACCGAGGTCGGCACGGCGCTCGGCCATCTCCTGGCCGGCTTCTTCATCGTGCTGTTCGCGACCTACTTCTTCCTCGCCGACGGGGACAGGATCTGGGGCTGGGTGGTGCGGCTGTTCCCGCGGGCGTCGCGGGCGCGGACCGACTCCTCCGGCCGGGTCGCGTGGACCTCGCTCACCGCGTTCGTCCGGGCGACCGTCCTGGTCGCCTTCACCGACGCCCTCGGCGTGATGCTGGTGGCCGCGATCCTCAAGGTGCCGTTCGTCTTCGCCATCGGTGTCCTGGTGTTCATCGGCGCCTTCATCCCGCTGGTCGGCGCGACGCTCTCCGGGAGCGTCGCGGTCCTCGTCGCGCTGGTGGCGCACGGGCCACTGGTGGCGCTCCTGATGCTCGGCGGCGTGATCCTGGTCCAGCAGCTCGAGGCCCACGTGCTGCAGCCCTTCCTGATGGGCCGGATGGTGGCGCTGCACCCGCTCGGGGTGATCGTCGCCATCGCCTGCGGCGTGCTCGTGGCCGGCATCCCGGGCGCGCTGGTCGCCGTGCCCCTGGTCGCCGCGCTCAACGCCGTGGTGCTGCACCTCGCCGACGAGGCCGGGAAGTCGGCGGCCGTCGAGGCGTTGCAGGGCCCCGAGCGGTCCGCGGAGGGACCACCCGGGGCCGAGCCCTCCTGAGCGGGGGATCGAGCCGGGCCGCCGTCAGCGTGCGGCGGCGACCTCCTGCTCGCCGGTGACGGTCGGCTCCGCCGGGTTCGCAGCCGGCTCCGCTGGGCCGGAACGTCCGGTCAGCGGCACCTCCTTGAGGAACAGCGCCACCACGAGCGCGATCGCGACCAGAGGCACGGCGGTCAGGAAGGTGTCGTGCAGCGAGGCCGCGAACGCCCCGGTCACCAGGCTGTGCACCGGCTCGGGCAGCGCCTTGATCGCCTGCACGTTGTTCGCGACGTCGCCGACCTTGGCGCCTCCGGAGGCCGCTGCGGCAGGCGCGCTCTGCATCGCCGTGGCGATGTGCACCGCCAGCCGGCTGGACAGGATCGCGCCGAACAGCGCGGTGCCGAAGGAGCCGCCCATCGAGCGGAAGAACGCCACCGAGGAGGTCGCGACGCCCATGTCGCGCCGGTCGACGGAGTTCTGCACGACCGTGATCAGCACCTGCATGGTCAGGCCGAGTCCGGCCCCGAGGACGTACATCGCCAGCCCCGCGAACCAGTACGGCGAGGTGCCGGTGAGCTGGGCGAGCAGCAGCAGACCGACGATGACGGTCGCCGCGCCGAGGATCGGGAAGATCTTGTAGCGCCCGGTCCGCGTCATGATCTGGCCGGCCGTGATCGAGGTGCTGAAGATGCCCACCACCATCGGCAGCATCGCGAGCCCCGAGCGCGTCGGGCTCATGCCGTCGACCACCTGCAGGTAGACCGGGATGAAGATCATCGACCCGAACATCGCGATGCCGATGAGGAAGCCGAACAGGTTCGAGATCGAGAAGATGGAGTTGCCGAACAACCGCATCGGGATGATCGGCTCGGTCGCCCGCAGCTCGACCAGCACGAAGGCGACGGCGAGCACCGCGCCGGCGACCAGCAGCATGACGCCGGTCGAGGAGCCCCAGCCCAGGTCCGGGCCGGCCCACGCGGTGTAGAGCAGGAACGAGCAGACCGAGGCGACCACGACCGCGGCGCCGAGGTAGTCGATCGTGTGATCGCGTCGGATGTGCGGCATCTTCAGTGCGGAGGACGTGATGACCAGCGCCGTCAGGCCGATCGGCACGTTCATGAAGAAGATCCACTGCCACCCCGGGCCGTCGGCGAAGAACCCGCCGAGCACCGGGCCGAGCACCGACGAGGTGCCGAACACGGCCGCGAAGTAGCCCTGGTAGCGACCGCGCTCCCGAGGCGGGATCACGTCGCCGATGGTGGCCATCGCGAGCGCCATCAGGCCACCGCCGCCGAGACCCTGCACGGCACGGAAACCGATGAGCTGCTCGATGTTGTGCGAGAAGCCGGCCAGCAGCGAGCCGACGATGAAGGTGACGATGGCGATCTGGAACAGCAGCCGGCGTCCGTACAGGTCCGAGATCTTGCCCCACAGCGGCGTGGAGGCGGTCGCCGCGAGCATGTACGCGGTGACGACCCAGGACAGCTTGTCCAGCCCGCCGAGCTCGCTGGTGATCCGCGGGAGCGCGGTGCCGACGATGCTCTGGTCGAGCGCGGACAAGAACATGCCGACCATCAGGCCGGACATCACGACGAGGATCTGCTTGTGGCTCAGGAAGCCGTGGGAGTCGGGGGTCATGCGTTCTCCTGGAGTGCGCTGCCCGACGTCGAGCGGGGAGCGGGTAGAGGGGCGGACAGCTCGACGACGAGCCGGTGCAGCAGCAGGCGCAGGGTCTCCCGCTCCTCCGGGGAGAACCCCTCGAGCGCGGTGGTCACCATGCCCTTGCGGGCCTCGATGCCTTTGGCCAGGCAGTCGGTGCCGTGGTCGGAGACGGCCACCCGGGTGGCCCGCCCGTCGTCGGGGTCGTCGGCCCGGTCGAGCAGGCCGCGGTCCTCGAGCTGTCGGGCGTGCCGGCTCACGGTCGAGGCGTCGAGCTCGAGCATCGCGGCGAGGGTCGAGAGCCGCATCGGTCCGTGCAGCGCGAGCAGCTTGAGGATCGGGAAGGCCGAGAAGTCGACCTCGTCACCGGGCTGCCGATGCCGCATCCGCCGGCCGAGCGCCATCATCGTGCTCATCACGGCGTCCTCGGCCGTCTCCGGAGGGGGAGGCGCCGCCGGGTCGGTCGGCGGGGAAGTTTGCATGTGGCAAGCATGCATCAATGTGTGTGCTGCACGCAAACTACCGCGGGTGACCCTTGTCACCTGTTCGACCGGAAGGTTCTAGGGTGTCGTGCCATGACCGCTGTGCCGACCCTCGCTGACATCGAGACCGCCCGGGAGGCACTGCGCGGAGTCTCGATCTACACGCCCATGGAGGGCGCCCGCTGGCTGTCCGCTGAGGCCGGCGGCCCGGTCCTGCTGAAGGCCGAGAACCTCCAGCGCACCGGGTCCTTCAAGATCCGCGGTGCCTACCTGCGGATGTCGCGGCTGTCCGAGGACGAGCGGGCGCACGGGGTCGTCGCCGCGAGCGCCGGCAACCATGCCCAGGGCGTGGCGCTCGCCGCCCAGATGCTCGGCATCAAGGCGACCGTCTACATGCCCGAGGGGGCGCCGATCCCGAAGGAGAAGGCCACCCGCGGGTACGGCGCCGACGTGGTGTTCCACGGCACGTCGATCGACGAGGCGCTGCTCCAGGCGCGCCGGTTCGCCGACGAGACCGGCGCCGTGCTGATCCACCCGTTCGACCACATCGACATCGTCACCGGCCAGGGCACCTGCGGACTGGAGATCCTCGAGCAGTGCCCGGACGTCCGCACGGTCGTGGTGCCCACTGGTGGTGGCGGGCTGATCGCCGGCATCGCCACCGCGGTCAAGGCGAGGCGGCCCGAGGTGCGGGTGGTCGGCGTGCAGGCCGCCGGCGCCGCGGCGTACCCGGCCTCGCTCGCCGAGGGGCACCCGGTGGCGTTGGCGCAGATGCTGACGATGGCCGACGGCATCGCGGTCGGGCGCCCCGGTGACGTGCCGTTCGCGGCCGTCCAGCGGCATGTGGACGAGGTGCTCACGGTCAGTGAGGAGTCGCTGTCCCGAGCGCTGCTGATGCTGCTCGAGCGGGCCAAGCTGCTGGTGGAGCCGGCCGGTGCCGCGGCGGTCGCGGCGATGCTGGACCACCCCGACCGGTTCGAGACGCCGGCCGTCGCGGTGCTGTCGGGTGGCAACGTCGACCCGCTGCTGCTGATGCGGGTGATCCGGCACGGCCTGGCCGCGGGCGGCCGGTTCCTCGCGTTCCGGGCCCGGATCCCCGACCAGCCGGGCGGGCTGGCCCGGCTGCTCGCGGAGCTCGCCGACGTCGGCGCCAACGTGCTCGACGTGGTCCACGAGCGGACGTCGGCCAGCCTGTCGATCGACCAGGTCGAGGTCGCCCTCCAGGTGGAGTGCCGCGGTCCCGCGCACGCCGAGCGGGTGCTCTCGCGGCTGCGCGAGTGCGGCTACCCGGTCGCCGTCTCGGACTAGGCCGCGGACCCGGCGCCGGACGCAGGACGGCCCCCGGCGAGCTGCCGGGGGCCGTCGGACGCGTGGCTCAGCCGGTGTAGGGCACCGCCTCGACGAGCTCCACCTTGAGCTCCTTGCCGTTCGGCGCCTCGTAGGTGACCGTCTCGCCCTGGCGGCGGCCGATGATCGCGGAGCCGAGCGGGGACTGCGGCGAGAACACCTCGAGGTCGTCGCCGGTGGTGTCGGCCATCTCGCGGGCGCCGAGGAGGAAGGTCTCGGTGTCCTCCTCGCCGACGAACCGGGTGGTCACCTTCATGCCCGGCTCCACGACGCCGTCGTCGGCCGGCGTCTCGCCGACCTCGGCGCGCCGGAGCATGTCCTCGAGCTGGCGGATCCGGGCCTCGGTCTTGCCCTGCTCCTCGCGGGCGGCGTGATAGCCGCCGTTCTCCTTGAGGTCGCCCTCGTCTCGGGCCGCGCTGATCCGCTCGATGATCTCGGTGCGCGCCGGCCCACGCAGGTGCTCCAGCTCGGACTGGAGCTTGTCGAAAGCATCCTGGGTCAGCCAGATCACGGAAGAGTCGCTGGACTGGGTCACTGTTGTAGAGCTCCTGTGCTTGTCGGGGACCCGGACCTGCTCCCGCGTCCTCGCAGGAATGAGCCGGGCCGTGTCAGGCAAGTAGAGAAGTCTACCAAGCGGGTGGGCGGTGCCCCAATCGTCGCGCTCCGGGCGTGCTCAGCCGGGGCGCTTCTGCCCGGGCGCGGTACAGCCCACCAGCTCCACGGATGTCGCGCGCCGCTCGGTGCGGACCGCCCGGTGCAGCGTGGCGCTCGCCGGCCGGCGCGGGCCGACCACGACGTTCAGCTCCCCGACGACCGAGTGGTCGACCGCGGTGGCCCGGAGCAGGCAGTGCGCGACGTCCGACCGCTGCCGTCGGACCACCCCGAAGGTCGCGACTGCACGGTGCTCGCCCTGCACGTCGTAGGACATGAGCTGGGAGCTGACCGACGGCCCGCCGTGCAGGAAGCCCGCCCAGACCAGCCAGCCCAGGCCCGCCGCCGCGAGCAGGACGACCAGGGTGAGGACCAGCGGTCGACGCAGCGGGCCGGGTGCGCCGTAGCGCGCCGACAGGTCCGCCAGGTCGCTCACGCCGCCATCCTAGGATGAGCCCCATGCTGCGTCTGATGCACGTCCACGCGCACCCCGACGACGAGTCGAGCAAGGGTGCCGCCTCCACCGCCCGGTACGTCGCCGAGGGCGTCGACGTCCACGTCGTCACCTGCACCGGAGGGGAGCGCGGGTCGATCCTCAACCCGCGGATGGACCGACCGGACGTCCTGGCGAACATCAGCGAGATCCGTCGCCAGGAGATGGAGGCCGCCCGGGAGATCCTCGGGGTGACGCAGGACTGGCTCGGCTTCGTCGACTCCGGCTGGCCCGAGGGTGACCCGAAGCCGCCGCTGCCCGAGGGCTGCTTCGCGCTCGTCCCCTTGGAGCAGGCGGCCGAGCCGCTGGTGCGGCTGATCCGGTCATTCCGGCCGCACGTCATGACGACGTACGACGAGAACGGCGGCTACCCGCACCCCGACCACGTGATGTGCCACACCGTCTCCGTGGCCGCGTTCGAGGCGGCCGGCGACCCCGGCCGCTATCCGGACGCCGGCGAGCCGTGGCAGCCGCTCAAGCTCTACTACCATCACAGCTTCCATCGTGAGCGCACCCAGGCCCTGCACGACGAGATGCTGCGCCGGGGCCTGGAGTCGCCGTACGCCGAGCGGCTCGCGGAGTGGGAGCCCGACCCGGTGCACGCCGCGCGGATCACCACACGGGTGCCGTGCGCGGAGTACTTCCCCGTGCGAGACCGGGCGCTGCTCGCGCACGCCACCCAGATCGACCCGGAAGGAGCCTGGTTCGCCTGCCCGCTCGACGTGCACCAGGCGGCGTGGCCCACCGAGGACTACGAGCTCGCTCGCAGCGTCGTCGACGTCGAGACGCCGGAGGAGGATCTGTTCGCCGGCGTCCGCGAGGCACTTGAGACAATGTCGTCATGATGACCCTCTGGACCGTCCTGGTGCCCCTTGCGCAGAAGGGTCCGGACCCCAACGACGTCAAGCCCGGCTGGCTCGGCTTCGCCGTCGTCATGGCCCTGCTGGCCGCCGTGGCCCTGCTCTCCCTGAGCCTGCGCAAGCATCTCAACCGGGTGAGCTTCGAGGAGCAGCGCGACGTGCCTGCCGGTCACCCCGACGGCGCTTCCGACGACGCCACCGACCGCACCGACGATGCCGCCGACGGCACCGCCGACGAAGCTTTCGACGCCGCCGACGGCACCGCCGACGAACGCTGTCGAGGCCCCGTCGGACAAGCCGGGCAGCGCGCCCCGCCCCCCGGCCTGAGCGCCGCCCGCGCGGCGCCGACGTGGTGGGCCGGGGCTCGGCGGCTCACCTCGCGAGCGCCTCGGCGACGTCCTGGCCGTGGGTCAGCGGGAGCGGTCGTGCGACACGACACAGGTGCCGACCTGCGTCGCGGCGTTGCCTGCCCGGTCGGTCGCCGTGGCGCTGATCGTGTAGAGGCGCCCCGTCCCGGGGCAGTCGCGCTGCGCGGAGGTCCACCCGGCCGCCGTCGATGCGGATGTCGCCGTCACCGGGCCCGTTCGAGCAAGCGGTCACCGCGACGCCCGCGACCCCGGACAGTGCGTCGGCGGCCGACCCTCGATGGCGCGCCCGTGCAGGCATATGACCAGCGCGTGCTCATGGGCGTGCAGCATGTTCTTCCCGTAGAACGACTTCCGGTCGTCGATCAGGGAGCCGTCGCGGCCGACCCTCGCGAACGTCTCGCCGGGGTAGGAGGGGTCCCGGTCGACGTACGCGTCCAGCCACGACCGCCGGCTGCTGGCGAGCCGGTCGGCATGGTCGAAGCCGTCACCGAGGCCCTCTCCAGCAGCGTCGCCCGGTCGGCCGCCGGGGAGTCCCACGGCCGGTCCGGGTAGAGCTGGTCGGCGCTGTGGATCATCGCGTAGCTCTTCGGGCTGTGGCCGAAGTCGGTCTGCATCGCGTTGAAGTCGCCGAACCGCTTGGTGCGTCCCCAGAACCACCACGAGTGGCCGGACGCAGACGCCGCTCCGGTGGCGGGTGATGAGGATCTTCGTCAGCGAGCGCAGGCCGTCGCGGAGCTGGCCCCTGTCCCGGGTTCACCCGCCCCTCGACATCGACGCAGGCACAGCGGCGGTCAGAGCGCAGCAGAACGACCGTGCAGGTCCCCCGAGCGAGCCACCGAGCGCGCAGCGTGCCGCCAGGGGCCGCTGTGTCCGACATCATGCCGCGGACGGTATTGGATCGTTCCAATTTCTGTCATGATGGAACCACCCACCCACGGAGGAGACCACCATGGCCCACCTGATCGACGAGCTCAACGACCTGCACGCGTCGTATGTCGACGCGATCAACTTCGCCGTCTCCGAGGGCGACCCGCGCCGGGCCGACGACCTTGCGCAGGCCTACGACGACGACGCCGTCCGACTGGTCGCCGAGCGGGAGGGCAGGACCGACATGCTGCCGATCCACCGTCCCGAGCACCACGACACCCCGCTGCGCCGGCTGGTCCACCGCCTGGCGCACCCGCACGCCGCCTGACGGCTCGGCTCAGCCGGTGCGGAGCACCCGCACGAGGCAGTCGTACGCCGTCCGCGCGGGCTCGCCCCGATGGTCGTCCGCAGGCCCCTCCGAGGCGATGGTCCGGGCGACGCGGTCGGCGCGGAGCACCTCGAACCGCTCGCCGTCCAGGTCGGACAGCACGTCCTCGGCCGTGTAGAGCACGTCCGGGTCCTGAGGTCCGCCCGTGCCCTCGTCGAGGTTGGACGAGTCGTGCGCGACGACGAAGAGCGTGCCCCCCGGTCGCAGCACGAGAAGAGCACGCCGTACCGCGCTCCGGCGCTGCTCCGCGGGGAGCTGCAGGTAGGCCAGCAGCGCGAGGTCGTAGGGCACCGGGCCCGGCTCGAGCTCGAGCACGTCACCGTGCACCCACGTGACGTGCAGGTCGCGGCCGCGCGGGTGCCGCTCCTGGATCGCCCGACCCTTGTCGAGCGCGACCACGGAGAAGTCGTACGCAGTGACCTCCCAGCCGAGGTCGGCCAGCCAGAGGGCGTTGCGCCCCTCGCCGGCGGCGACGTCGATCGCGCGACCGGGCGGCAGCGCCGCGAGCTCGCTCTCGACGAACTGGTTCGGCGTCGCCGACCAGACCAGCTCGCTCGCGGCGTACCGCTCGTCCCAGGCACGTGCGTCCATGGTGGAATCGTCCCAGTGGCCGGCCGGTCAGGCCAGCGACAAGAAGAGCTTCTCCATCTTCTTGGTGTCGAGCGCGGCTGCGTCACCCTCCTGGGTCATGCACTGGCGTAGACCGGAGGCGACGATCGCGAACCCGGCCCGGTCCAGCGCCCGGCTCACGGCGGCGAGCTGCATGACCACGTCCTCGCACTCCCGGCCCTCCTCGAGCATCCGGACCACGCCGCTCAGCTGGCCCTGGGCCCGCTTGAGCCGGTTGATCACCGCGCCCATCTCCTCGGCAGGTAGCTCCATGTCATCGTCCTTCGTCGTTGAGGGGCCCGTCCGCGGAAGTGTCCGGGGCGAGGGAGTTCAGGGCGGCCGAAAGGCGCTCGGTCGCGTCGGCCGCGACCTCGGCGAGCCGGTCGTTGCCGGTCACCGACACCATCAGCGACGGGTCGACGGCCTCGACTATCGTGCACCCGTCGCCGGCCCGGACGACCACGTTGCAGGGCAGCAGCAGGCCGACCGACGGCTCGACCTCGAGGGCCTTGAGTGCCAACGGCGGCCGGCACGCTCCGAGGATCACCACCGGCGGCACGTCGACGCCCAGCTTGGCGTGCAGGGTCGCGGCCATGTCGATCTCGTTCAGCACGCCGAAGCCCTGCTCGGCCAGCGCGGCGCGCACCGCGGCGGTCGCCTCCTCGAAGGGGAGGCGGACCGACCGCGAGAGCGCGTAGGGCACGGTCACCGTCACGCGTTCGAGCCGCTCTGGCCGCCGGCCTGCGCCGCGACGGCGGCGTGCACCTCGGCCATGTCCAGGTCGCGCACCGCGGTGATCACCTGGTCGAGCCCGGCCGGCGGCAGCGCGCCGGGCTGGCTGAACACCAGCACGCCCTCGCGGAAGACCATCAGCGTCGGGATCGAGGTGATGTTGGCCGCGCCGGCGAGCGCCTGCTCGGCCTCGGTGTCGACCTTGCCGAACACGATGTCGGGGTTGCTCTCCGAGGCCTTCTCGTACGTCGGCGCGAACATCCGGCACGGGCCGCACCACGAGGCCCAGAAGTCGACGAGGACGATGTCGTTCTCGGCCACGGTCTTCTCGAAGTCGTGGGCGCCGAGGTTGGTGGTTGCCATGAGGGTCATCCCTCCCAGGGAGTCGTTTCGTATACCTCGCCGGGTATAACCCGACGTCGCGGCCCGGGTATTCCCGAAGCTCGTCGTCGCCGCCGAGTTACTTCACGATACCACGGGGGGTATGACGTATCCGGGTGTCCCGCGCCGTGGAGCGGTTCGCCGAGGGCAAGCCCCTCGGGACCGGGAGGCCGAGGCCTCGCAGCGTCTGGTCGAGACGGCCAAGGACAAGGGCCAGCCTGTGATGGAGGAGGCGCGCTCGGCGGGGCAGGAGGGGACTCCTCAGCGAGCACCGTCACGCAGGACGCCCGCGGGCAGAGCTCCTGACGCAACGCAGCGGCGACCGGGACCAGACGGTCCCGGTCGCCCGTCGTGTCCGCCGAGCCGTGCTACCGTCGGGACGGATACCGCCAGGGGTATGACGGGCGCACCGTGGGACGCCTCGGAGGGACGGACATGAGCCAGCTCGACACACCGGCGGCCGTGCACGTGGTGCCGGTCGAGACGCCCAGCCTCGGGGACCGCAGCTACCTGGTGCACGACGGGTCGGTGGCGCTCGTCGTCGACCCACAGCGCGACATCGACCGGGTGCTCGCGGTCGCCGAGCAGGTCGCGGTCCGCATCCAGCACGTCGTCGAGACGCACATCCACAACGACTACGTCACCGGCGGCCTCGCGCTCGCTCGGGCTACCGGTGCGACGTACCACGTCAACGCCGAGGACCCGGTCACCTTCGACCGGCACCCGGTGCGCGACGGGGATGTCGTCGACGTCGGCGCCCGGATGCGGCTGCGGGCGGTGGCGACCCCGGGGCACACCTACACCCACCTGTCCTACGTGCTCGAGGTCGACGGCACGGCGTACGCCGTGTTCACGGGAGGGTCGCTGCTGTTCGGCTCCACCGGACGTCCCGACCTGCTCGGGTCCGACCACACCGACACGCTCGTCCACCTGCAGTACCGCTCCGCGCAGCGGCTCGGCGAGCTGCCCGAGGGGACGCACGTGTTCCCCACGCACGGGTTCGGGAGCTTCTGCTCGGCCACCCAGTCCGACGCCACCGCCTCCACCATCGGCCGGGAGCGCCAGACCAACCCGGCGCTGACCGCGTCGGAGGAGGCCTACGTCCGCGACCTGCTCGACGGGCTCGACGCCTTTCCCGCCTACTACGCCCACATGGCGCCGGCCAACGCCGCCGGGCCGGACGCCCCCGACCTGAGCCCCCCGCGCCGCGCCGACGTCGTCGAGCTGCGGCGACGCATCGAGGCGGGGGAGTGGGTCGTCGACCTCCGCAACCGCCGGGCGTTCGCCGCGGGCCACGTGCGCGGCACTCTGAACTTCGGCCTCGACGGGAGCTTCAGCACCTACCTGGGCTGGATGATCGGCTGGGGCACCCCGCTCACCCTGCTCGCCGACACCGCCGAGGAGGTCGCCATCGCCCAGCGCGACCTGGCGCGGATCGGGATCGAGCGCCCGGAGGCGGCGGCGACCGGCGGTCCCGCCGCGTGGACGACCGACCCGCTGGGCAGCTTCCCGGTCGCCACGTTCGCCGACCTCGCCGACGTGCGGCACCACCGGCCGGTCGCGGTGCTCGACGTGCGCCGCGCCCAGGAGCACGACGAGGAGCGCATCGAGGGCGCGGTCAACATCCCGATCCACGAGCTGGTCGAGCGGCTCGACGAGGTCCCGGACGGCGAGGTGTGGGTGCACTGCGCGGCCGGCTACCGCGCCTCGGTCGCCGCCTCGGTGCTCGCCGCGGCCGGCCGCACGACGGTCGCCGTGGACGACGACTTCGACGAACGCCCGGACGGCGGGGCTGCCGCTGGCGGCCGCGGACCGCCGGGCCGCAACGCCCGGCTGATGCTGGTCGTCGCGGTCCTCGCCGGGCTCGCCATCGGCCTCAGCCTCGGCGCCCTGGGCGGCGGTGGGTCCATCCTCGCGGTCCCCGTGCTCGTCTACCTGCTCGGCCAGAGCCCGGTCGCGGCGACCACGGGCTCGCTGCTGATCGTCGGCATCTCCGCGGCCACCGGGGCGGTGGCGGCGCACCGCCGAGGCACCGTGTACGTGGGTCGGGGGCTGGCGTTCGCGCTGGTCGCGACGGTCGGCGCCGCCGTCGGCGCCACCTGGTCGGTGGCGGTGTCGCCGCAGGTGCTGCTCGGTGCCTTCTCGGTGCTGATGCTGGTGGTCGCGGTGCTGATGCTGGTCCGCCAGACCCGGCACGTCCGCCGGCCGGGGATCACCCTCGACGAGCCGATCGTCACCGTCAGCCCCACCTTCATGTGCAACTGTCCGCGCGCCGCCAAGGTGGTGGTCACCGCCCTGGCCGTCGGGCTGCTCACCGGCTTCCTCGGCGTCGGCGGCGGCTTCCTGGTGGTGCCGGCGCTGGTGCTCGCCCTGGGGCTGGCGATGCCCACGGCGGTCGGCACGTCGCTGCTCGTGATCGCGGTGACCAGCTCCGTGGCGCTGGTGGTCCGGCTCGGCCACGGCGTCTCGCTCGACTGGACGGCGGTCCTGCTGCTGACCGCAGCGGCGGTGGTCGGCTCCCTGCTCGGCACCAGGGTCGCGGCCCGCGTCGACCCGCGCCGGCTGGGCACGGCGTTCGCGGTGCTGCTCATGGTCGTCGCCCTGTACACCGCCGCGCGCACCTTCGGCCCCCTGTTGGTCTGAGGCCGGTGGCGAGCCGTGAGAGGATCTGCCCGATGTCTCGGTCCACTTTCCTGCCCAGGCGCCGACGTGCGGGCTCGTGAGCTCGCGGAGCCCTTCCCGACGGTCACGCTGCAGACCGACGCGGTCGAGGCGGCGCGCACGATGGGCGCCAACCGGCTGCCGGGGCTGATCGTCCTGGACGAACAAGGTCGTCCGCACACGGTGGTGCCGGGCTCGCAGGTGCTTCGGCTGCTGCTGCCACGCTACGTCCAGGACGACCCGAGCCTGGCCGGCGTGTACTCCGAGCAGGACTCCGACGCGCTGCTGAGACGGGTGCCAGGCACCCCGGTGCGACAGCTCTTCCCGCACCCCCAGGACCGCGACGAGCTGCCCGCCGTCGACCCCGACGCCACCCTGCTCGAGGTGGCAGCCATGATGGTCCAGCGGCACAGTCCCATCGTCGCGGTGGTCGACCACCACCGGTTCCTCGGCGCGGTGACGGTCAGCCGGCTGTTCGAGGTGCTCTTCCCCGACGACGGTGGCAAGACCGCATGAGGACCCTGCTCGTGGTGGTCGCGTTCGCGGCCGCCTACGTCCTGATCGCCACCGAACGGATCCACCGGGTGGCGGCCGCGCTGGCCGGTGCCGGCGTGATGGTCCTGCTGGGTGTCGTCGACGCCCGGGTCGCGTTCTTCAGCGAGAGGACCGGCGTCGACTGGAACGTCATCTTCCTGCTGCTCGGCATGATGGTGATCGTCGGGGTGCTCCGGCAGACCGGCGTCTTCGAGTACGCCGCCATCTGGACGGCGAAGCGCGCCCGAGGCCGTCCGTTCCGGATCATGGCCTCGCTCGTCGTCCTCACCGCGGTCGCCTCCGCCCTGCTGGACAACGTGACGACGGTGCTCCTGGTCGCTCCCGTGACGATCCTGCTCTGCGACCGGCTGGGCGTCGCCGCGGTGCCGTTCCTGCTCGCCGAGGCGATGGCCTCCAACATCGGCGGCACGGCGACTCTCATCGGCGATCCACCGAACATCATCATCGCCTCCCGCTCCGGGCTCTCGTTCGACGCGTTCCTGGTGAACCTCGGGCCCGTCGTCGTGGTCCTCATCGTGGTGTTCCTGGGGCTCTGCTGGCTGCTGTGGGGCAGGTCCCTGACGAGCCGGGCGGACGCCGTGGCGGCCCTGACGTCGCTGGACGAGCGCGAGGCGATCCGTGACCCGCGGCTCCTGGCGAAGTGCGGGGTCGTGCTCGCGGCGGTCATGCTCGGCTTCGTGACCCACTCGATCTTCGATCTGGAGCCCTCCATGGTGGCACTCCTGGGCGCCGGCACGCTGGTGGCGATCTCCGGGCTCGAGCCGTCGGAGTACCTGCGTGACGTCGAGTGGCCGACCCTGGTGTTCTTCATGGGCCTCTTCGTGATGGTCGGGGCCCTCGTCGAGGTGGGCGCGATCGGTGCGCTGTCCGCGCGGGCGACGGCTGCTCTCGACGGCCGCGACCTGCTCGCCTCCACCCTCCTGCTCGGGCTCTCGGGAGTGGTCTCGGGCATCATCGACAACATCCCGTACGTGGCGACCATGGCGCCTCTCGTGCACGACCTCGTCGAGTCGGGGGCGGGCGCGGGGATCGGCGACGTGGCGTGGTGGTCGCTGGCGCTCGGCGCCGACCTGGGAGGCAACGCCACCGCCGTGGGCGCGAGCGCCAACGTCGTGGTGCTGGGGATCGCCGCCCGCAACGGTCACCCGATCAGCTTCTGGACGTTCACCCGCTACGGGCTCATCGTGACCGCAGTGACGGTGCTGGTCGCCTGGGTCTACATCGTGCTGCGCTTCTTCGTGATGGCCTGACGCCTACCGCCGGACGAAGGCCAGCCGCCACGACTCGGGGCCGCGGTCGAGGTACTGGACCCGGAAGCCCCCCGGCGCGTCCGCCTCGATCTGCCGCAGCAGCGGCACCGGGTCGTGCGGCGCCACCAGCACGAGCCCTTCCCCGGTGCGCAGCCCGTCCAGCGCCCCCCGGATAGCGGCCTGCCGGACGGCGTGCGGAATCGCGCGCCCGTCCAGCTCGGGCAGGCCGGCGGCGCTGCCGCCGCAGCCGCACGCGCCCCCGCACCCGCCGGTCTCGGCCGGGCCGAGGTCCTCTTCGTTCGTCATGCCGTCTCCTCATGTTCGGTCGCGCACGATTTTTCCACAGACGATCCCGTGAGAAATACGGAACGGCGAGAAACGGGCCGCTGATCCGCGCGGTGCGGCGCCGGGCGCCCCGGCCTCGCCCTGGTCTCAGCGGTACGGCGTCTGCTCGGGTGCCCGGGCCACGGTCTCCCACCCTCGTGCGCCGAGCGTGACGACGGCGACCGGGAAGACGCCGAGGTTCTCCTTGTCGATGTGCTCGGAGAGCCCGCCGAACAGCCTGGCGAGCTCCGCACGGACGTCGGGCGCGGTCCGGTCCAGCCGGGCGATCGCGATGTCGAACGCGACGTGCTCGGCCTCGAGGTCGACGACGGCGTCGGTGAAGTCGCCCTGGTCCCTGAGTGCGGCGAAGACGCCGGCCTGCTCGCGGCGTACGTGCCGGTCCAGCAGATCGACCAGCACGGCCATCCGCGACCAGGCCGCGTCGGCGTCGCCGCGGTCCAGCAGCCGGCCGATGTCCCCGGCGTGCTCGAGCAGCTCGAAGTGCTCGTCCATCAGGGCGGCGATCGGCTCCACGCCACGACAGCCACAGTGTTCGCACATGCCACGAACTGTGCGTCGCCGAGCACCAGCTCCACGAGAGTCCTTGGTCCCCCTGCCTGCCCGGGCGCGCCACACGGGCGCGCACCCCAGGGAGAGAGAACAACCGGGCACTGCGCAGAACGCGCACAAGACATGTATCTTGCGTGGAACGCGCACTCCGTGGCAGGCTGGAGCGGACCTACTCGGGGAGGCCCTGCATGTCCGTGCCGACCAAGCGCAGCATCGAACGCGTGCCCGGCGGGATGATGATCGTCCCGCTGCTGCTCGGCGCGCTCGTCCATACCGGCTTCCCGGACGACCGGCACGCTCTTCGGCTCCTTCACGGGCGCGCTGTTCGACCGCGCGCTGACGGTCCTCGGCGGCTTCCACGTCTGCATGGGCGCGGGCATCGACGTGCGCGCGAGGCCGTACATCCTCGAGAAGGGCGGCTCGCTGTTCGCCGCCGGACGGGAGCCTGAGCCAATGCCCGTGACGCCCGAGCTCGTCATCATCGCCGACGACCTGACCGGCGCGGCCGACAGCGCAGCGCTGCTGACCCGGCGTGGCACCACCGCGGTGGTCGTCGACCCCGGCCCTGAGTGGCCCGAGGACGCCACCGTCGTCGCGGTGGACACCGACAGCAGGCACCGCGACCCGGCGTCCGCCGCCGCACGGGTGGCCGCCGCCGCCGAGCGCGCGCGCGACCTCGGCGCCCAGGTGGTGAAGAAGATCGACTCCACGCTGCGCGGCAACGTCACCGAGGAGCTGCGCGCGATGACCGAGGTGCTGGCTCCGGAAGGGGAGCGGGTGCTCCTGGTCGTGGCCCCGGCCTTCCCGGCCAACGCCCGGACCACCCGCCGCGGCGTCGTGCACCTGGCCGGCCGACCGCTCGCCGCCCACGGCAGCGACGGCGACGTCGTCGGACTGCTCGACCGCGGCGGGCTCCGTGCTCGTGCGGTCGCTGCGGGGCCGGCGCTGGCCGACCGGCTCGCTCGGGCGCACGCCGACGGGCTGGACGCGGTCGTCGTCGACGCCGACACCGACGCCG
This sequence comes from uncultured Actinomycetota bacterium, assembly GCA_963811365.1. Lineage (GTDB taxonomy): Bacteria > Actinomycetota > Actinomycetes > Propionibacteriales > Nocardioidaceae > CAWEQW01. The sequence goes on from CAWEQW010000007.1 coordinate 254,539, forward strand.
ACCTCGAGGCAGTCGTGGCCGCGGCCGCGGACGTCTCGGTGCCCGTGCTGCTCGTGGGGTCCGGCGGCCTGACCCGTCCGCTGGCGGGACCGGTCCGGTTGTCGTACGACGCGCCCGCCGAGCCCGCGCGGGACGGCACGCTGCTCGTGGTCGGCAGCTATGCCGAGATCGCGCGACGGCAGCGCGACCGGCTCCTCGAGCACGGGCTCGAGCCCGTCGTGCTGGGCGACCCCGACGTCACCGCCGCCCGGCTGCGCAGCGCGCTCGCCCGGGGATCCGCCGTGCTGTCGCCCGACCCGGAGGCGCCGGTCGTCCGCGAGCAGGCCCCCGCGGTCGCCCGGCGGCTCGCCGAGGTCGTCGCGGAGGTGCTGGGCGAGGTCGGCACGCTCGTGGCCACCGGAGGCGAGACCGCGCGTGCCGCCCTGATGGTGGCCGGCGTCTCCCGCTATCTCGTGACCGGGGAGGTCGAGCCCGGCATCGTCCGGGGCCGGGTCCCCGAGCTCGACCTCGACGTCGTCACCAAGGCGGGCGGCTTCGGCGACCCGGACGCGCTGCTGCGCTGCCTGCCGAAGACGTCACCGATCCGCATCCCCTCCGAGAAAGGACGCATGTCATGAGCCGTCCCGTTGTCGCGATCACGATGGGCGACGCCGCCGGCGTCGGTCCCGAGGTGGTGGTCAAGGCGCTCGCCCGACAGGAGGTCTACGACCGCTGCCGACCGCTCGTCGTCGGCGACGCCGGCCGGCTGCGCAAGGCCGTCGAGCTGACCGGCCTGGAGCTCGCGGTCGCCGCCGTCGAGGGGCCGGAGCAGGGCCGCTACGAGGTCGGCACGGTGGACGTCGTCGACCTCGCCTGCATCCCCGACGACCTGCCCTTCGGGGAGCTCTCCGAGGTCGCCGGCGAGGGTGCCTACCGGTTCATCGCCGCGGCGGTCGAGCTGGCGACCAGCCACCGCGTCGGCGCGATCTGCACGGCCCCGCTGAACAAGGAGGCCCTGCACGCCGCCGGGCACGTCTACCCCGGACACACCGAGCTGCTCGCCGAGCTCACCGGCACCGACGAGGTCTCGATGATGCTCAACGCACCCAGGCTGCGCGTCATCCACGTGACCACCCACATCGGCCTGCTCGACATGGTCGAGCGCATCGAGCCGGGCCTGGTGGAGCGCACCATCCGCCGCGGCCACGACACCCTGGTGAGGGCCGGAGTCGAGCATCCGCGGATCGCCGTGTGCGGGATCAACCCGCACGCCGGGGAGAACGGCCTGTTCGGCTACGGCGAGGAGGAGAAGAAGGTTGCCCCGGGCATCGCCGCCGCCCGCGAGAGCGGCATCGACGCCGTCGGACCGCTCCCGGCCGACACCATCTTCTTCCGCGCCGGCCGGGGCGACTTCGACCTCGTGGTGGCGATGTACCACGACCAGGGCCACGGACCCGTCAAGGTGCTCGGCATCGAGGCGGGGGTGAACGTCACCGTCGGTCTCCCGGTGATCCGCACCAGCGTCGACCACGGCACCGCCTTCGACATCGCCGGCACCGGGCGGGCGGAGGAGGCCAGCATGCTGGAGGCCCTGCGCCAGGCCGCCGACCTGGCACCGACCGAGGACCCCGACCGCTAACCTACGTCGACGTGAGGCCACGTGACCGCCGCGCCGAGATGCGCTCGATCCTGCGCAGCCGGCCGGTCAGCGTCGACGAGCTCGCCGAGCGGTACGACGTCTCGCTGTCGACCGTGCGCCGGGACCTCGCGACGCTCTCCGCGGAGGGTGAGGTGGTCCGCACCTACGGTGGCGCGCTCGCCCAGGCGCCCGGCGAGCAGAGCCTCCACGAGCGCGAGCACCTCGACGTCTCGCAGAAGGCCGCGATCGCCCGGGAGGCCCAGCGGTTCGTCGGCCCGGGCCAGCTGCTGCTGATGGACGCCGGCACGACCGTCGGGGCTCTGGCCGAGCGACTCGCGTCGTACGACGGGGTCACGGTGGTGACCAACGGGCTCACCACGTTGCACGCCCTCGAGGACGCCGCCGGCGTCGAGCTGGTGGTCCTGGGGGGCAGCGTGCGGCACGTCAGCCTCGGCATGGTGGGACCGATCGCGGAGGCGTCGCTCGCCGGCCTCACGGCGGACGTCGCGTTCCTCGGCGCCGACGGCGTGGTCGCAGGCCGCGGCATCTGCGAGGGAACCGCCGAGCAGGCCGCACTGAAGCGCGGCATGGCAGGCGCGGCGAGGACGGTGGTCGTGCTCGCGTCCGCCGGCAAGCTCGGCAACGCGTCGAGCAACTGGTGGACTCCGCTGAACCCGCCCTGGACGCTGGTCACCGACGACCGGGCGACCGAGCAGCAGCTGGCACCGTTCCGCGACGCAGGCGCCGACGTCGTGGTGGCCTCCCCCCGGCCGCGTCGGGCAGCGCGATGACCGACCGCAGGGCCTCGCGCACCGGGCTGGCCGAGCAGGTCGCGGGCCACCTGCTGCACGACATCACCGAGGGGGTGTACCCGGAGGGTGAGCGGCTGCCCCCCGAGCCCGTGCTCGCCGACGCCGCCGGCGTGTCCCGGCTGACGCTGCGCGAGGCGGTCAAGTCGCTGGCGCAGCGGGGCGTGGTGCGCGTCGAGCAGGGCCGCGGCACGTTCGTGAACCCCTCGTCGCAGTGGCTGCCGCTCGACCCGGAGCTGCTCACCAGCCTGGTTCGTCGCGAGCACGGGCTGGCGGCCCAGCTGACCGAGGTCCGCGGCATCGTCGAGGTGGGGGCAGCGGGGCTGGCCGCCCGACGCCGTACGGCCGCGGACCTGCGCCGGATGCGCGAGGCGCTCGAGCGTGCGGAGGCGGCGCTCGGCTCGGGCGACGTCGACGCCTTCTCCCGCGCGGACATCGACTTCCACCAGGCGGTGCTGGGCGCGGTCGGCAACCAGTTCGTCCCCGCGCTGCTGGTGCCCGTCGACGGCGCGCTCCAGGAGATCCGGCGACAGACGTCGCGGGACCCTGTCGCGTCCCGCCGAGCACTGGTGATGCATCGAAGGATCTTCGACGCCGTCCGCGGTCGCTCCGCCGGCACCGCGGAGGAGGCGATGCGCCGCCACCTCGACGAGACGCGCAGGTGCATCGACGCCATGGCGGAGTAGTGCCGGGTTCCCCGACGCGTGGTTGACTGGCCGCACGTGGCGCACCAGGGTTGGCGCTCATACATCAGATGAATAGATGAATCGTCGGGACCGCTTCCACACGGATCCGGCGTCGGGAGAGGTGAGGCGCGGCATGACCGAGCAAGCAGGACGGAGGAACCGCAGGCTCCGCAGCCAGGAGTGGTTCCAGAACCCGGACAACGTGGGGATGACCGCGCTCTACATCGAGCGCTACATGAACTGGGGCCTCACCCGGGAGGAGCTGCAGTCCGGCCGCCCGGTCGTCGGCATCGCGCAGACCGGCTCCGACCTGTCGCCGTGCAACCGGCACCACCTGCAGCTCGCCGACCGGGTGCGGGAGGGGGTCCGCGAGGCCGGCGGGCTGTGCTTCGAGTTCCCGGTGCACCCCATCCAGGAGACCGGCAAGCGTCCCACCGCGGCGCTCGACCGCAACCTCGCCTACCTGGGCCTCGTCGAGGTGCTCTACGGCTACCCGCTGGACGGGGTGGTGCTCACCACCGGCTGCGACAAGACGACCCCTGCGTGCCTGATGGCCGCCGCCACGGTCGACCTGCCGGCGATCGTGCTGTCGGGCGGTCCGATGCTGAACGGCTGGTTCGGCGGGCAGCGCACCGGCTCGGGGACGATCGTGTGGAAGGCCCGGGAGATGCTCGCCGCGGGCGAGATCGACCAGGCGGAGTTCGTCGAGATGGTGGCCTCCTCGGCCCCGTCGCCCGGCCACTGCAACACGATGGGCACGGCGTCCACGATGAACAGCCTGGCGGAGGCGCTCGGCATGAGCCTGCCGGGCTGCGCGGCGATCCCGGCGCCGCACCGTGACCGGGGCCGGATCGCCTACGAGACGGGCCGTCGGGTCGTGGAGATGGTCGAGGAGGACCTCAAGCCCTCGGACATCCTGACCCGCGAGGCCTTCGAGAACGCCATCGTGGTGAACTCGGCGATCGGCGGCTCCACGAACGCGCCGATCCACGTCAACGCCATCGCCCGGCATGCCGGGGTGGAGCTGACGGTCGACGACTGGGAGCGGATCGGCCGCGACGTGCCGCTGCTCGTCGACCTGCAGCCCGCCGGCCGCTTCCTGGGCGAGGAGTACCACCGCGCCGGCGGGGTCCCCGCCGTCGTCGGTGAGCTGATCCGGCACGGGCTGATCCACCAGGATGCGCCGACGGTCAACGGCCGCACGGTCGGGGAGAACTGCGCCGGGGTGGCCTCCTCGGACGCCGACGTGATCCGCGGCTTCGACGACCCGCTGATGGAGCAGGCCGGGTTCAAGGTGCTGAAGGGCAACCTGTTCGACAGCGCGATCATGAAGACGAGCGTGATCTCCGAGGACTTCCGGCAGCGGTACCTCGACGACCCTCGGCACCCGAACGTGTTCGAGAGCCGAGCGGTCGTCTTCGACGGCCCCGAGGACTACCACGACCGCATCGACGACCCCTCGCTGGAGATCGACGAGGACTGCGCCCTGTTCATCCGCGGCAACGGCCCGGTCGGCTACCCGGGATCGGCCGAGGTGGTCAACATGCAGCCTCCCGCCGCACTGATCAGGCGGGGCGTGCGCGAGCTGCCCTGCGTCGGCGACGGCCGGCAGTCCGGGACGTCCGGGTCACCGTCCATCCTGAACGCCTCACCCGAGGCCGCGGCCGGTGGCGGGCTCGCGCTGCTGCGCACCGGGGACCGGGTGCGCTTCGACCTCGAGGCAGGCACCGCGGACATCCTCGTGCCCGACGAGGAGCTCGAGCAGCGTCGCCGGGAGCTCGCGGAGCACCCCTACCCCTACCCGGAGTCGCAGACCCCGTGGCAGGAGATCCAGCGGTCGATGGTCGGGCAGATGGACACCGGCATGGTCCTCGAGCCCGCCGTCGGCTACCAGCGTGTCGCCGGCTCGAAGGGCGTCCCTCGGCACAGCCACTGAGCTCCGCCGCCCCGCTAGGGTCAGAGCGCGGGGGCGGGGTCGAAGGCGAGACGGGCGAGCGCGGCGTCGACGTCGTAGCCCGCCGGCGGCGCGAGCAGCGGCGGGCGCACGGTGCCCATCGGGATCCCGCTGCGCGCCTGGGCCAGCGCCTTCAGGACGCCGGGGGAGTCGTGCTGCCTCGTGAGCGCGGAGACCTCGCGCAGGTGGGCAGCGAGCGGCGCGGCGCCCTCGGTGTCGCCGGTGCGCACCCGTTGCCACATCTCGACCATCTGCCGCGGGACGATGTTCGCCAGCGCGGAGATGCATCCGAAGGCGTCGAGCAGGTCATGGGCGAGGTCCGTCTCGGTGCCGACCATGACCTGCCTCCCGGACGCGCGCACCGCTGCGGAGTACGCCGGCTCGCCGGCCGAGTTCTTCACGCCCCACAGGGGCAGCGACGCCACCAGGTCGGCCGGCACCGGGACCGCGTAGCGCGGGTGGTGGTAGACGAGCACCGGGTGCTGCGACGTCTCGAGCACCCGCTCGTAGAAGATCCGGAGCCCCTCGTCTGCCGGCGCTTTGAAGTAGTAGGGCGGCAGCACCAGCACGCCACAGACAGGGAGGTCGTTGACCCGGCGGATCAGCCTCAGCGTGTCGGGCAGGTTCCCCTCCGTCAGCACGGGCAGGACGTCGATCCCCGGGTCGTCGCGGACCAGCGCCTCCACGACGGTGATCTTCTCGTCCACGGTGACCGACGGCCCCTCGCCGTTGGTGCCGAAGGGGGCCACCCCCGCGACGCCCTGCTCGGCGAGCCAGGTCACGTGCCGGCGGTAGGCCGGCAGGTCGATGGTGTAGTCCCCGTTCGCCTGGAAAGGGGTCAGGTTGGCGGCGTACACGCCGTTGCGCAAGGCTCGCTCCCGGGATCGCGATTCATCAAGTCATCTGACGTTCGATAGCGTATCGGCAACCGAGTTGGAGGAGGTCCAGGTGCGACTGCTGCGGGTGGGTGACGCGGGACGGGAACGACCGTGTGTGCTTCGCGAGGACGGCACGGTGGTCGACGTCTCCGAGCTGGTCGGCGACGTCGACGGCCGGTTCCTCGCCGACGGAGGCCCGGAGCGGCTGCGCGCCGAGCTGGAGCGTCGTCCTTCCCTGCCGGTGGTCGACCTCGATGCCGAGCGGGTCGGGCCGTGCGTCGCCCGGCCCCCGAAGGTGGTGTGCATCGGCCTCAACTTCGTCGACCACGCCGAGGAGTCGGGGCAGCCGGTCCCGACCGAGCCGGTGATCTTCCTCAAGGCACCGAACACGGTCGTGGGACCGTTCGACGACGTGCGCGTCCCCCGCGGCAGCGAGAAGACCGACTACGAGGTCGAGCTCGGCATCGTCATCGGGCAGGAGGCCCGCTACCTGGCCGACGAGGACGCCGCGCGAGGCGTGATCGCCGGGTACGCGGTCTCCCACGACGTCTCGGAGCGGGAGTTCCAGCTCGAGCGGGGCGGCCAGTGGGTCAAGGGCAAGTCCTGCGAGACGTTCAACCCGCTGGGTCCGTGGCTGGTGACCGCCGACGAGGTCGCCGACGTCCAGAAGCTGGGCATGTCGCTGACCTTGAACGGCGAGACCGTGCAGGACGGCACGACCTCGGACATGATCTTCTCGGCCGCGCACGTGGTGTGGTACCTCAGCCAGTTCATGGTCCTCGAGCCGGGTGACCTCGTGAACACGGGCACGCCCGCCGGGGTGGGTATGGCCAGCGGCCGCTACCTGCGCGCGGGCGACGTGACCGAGCTCGAGATCCAGGGGCTCGGCCGGCAGCGGCAGCGGTTCGTCGCCGCGCCCTGACCGGGGCTCAGTCGGCAGTGGCGGGCCGCAACCGGTCGCGTGCGGCCACCAGGTGCGCGCGGATCGCCCGCTCCGCCTCGCGAGGCTCGCCGGAGCGTACCGCCCGGGCCACGGCCGCGTGCTCGGCCAGCGTGCTGCTGCCCACCTGCTGGACGTAGTACAGCCGGAAGATGTGCAGGTGGCAGTGAGTCCGGGCGAAGGCGGTCCGGGCATGGTCGTTGCCCGCCATCGCCAGCACGGCCTCGTGGAACCGCCGGTCCTGCTCGGCCATCGCGCGGTACCTCTGGTAGCCCTCCGGTGGCGCCTCGGTGACCTCCGCCAGCAGCCGCTCGAGGATCCCCGGGTCGGTCCCGGCGCGCACCGCGCGCGCCGCACGCCCTGCGGCCCAGGGCTCGAGCAGCAGCCGGAACTCGAACAGGTCGTCGAGCTCGGAGCGGCTCAGCAGCGGGGTCGCGCGGTAGCCACGCAGCGGCTCCTTGTGCACCAGGCCGAGCGCCTCCAGGCGGGCCAGCGACTCCCGCACGGGGGTTGGCGAGACGCCGAGCCCGGCGGCGAGGCCGTCGATCGACATGCGGCCCCCCGGCTGGACCACATGGTCCATCACCATCGCGGTGAGCGCGTCGAAGACCTCGTCGGAGAGCACCCGCCGGCTCAACGGACCCGGCGGAGGGCGCACGTCGCGCGGCGCAGTCACGCCGCGCATCCTATAGGATCTCCGGCGCTTTCTCGGTAGGGTGAGGATGCATGGCGGCTGACAGCAATCTCGGGCCCTTCGAGGCCGTTCGCGACCTGCACTACGACGCGCCCTTCCCGCGGATGCTCCCGGTCCGGCAGAAGTTCGACGCACCCCAGGTGCGCGACGTCGCGGCGGCGACCATGGAGGCGCTCGAGCCGCTGCGAGGACGTGTCCGGGAGGGGATGCGGGTCGCGCTCACCGCGGGCAGCCGCGGCATCCACGACAAGCCCGAGGTCGTCCGGGCGGCCGGGGAGTGGCTGCGCTCGCTCGGCGCCGAGCCGTTCGTCGTACCCGCGATGGGCTCGCACGGCGGTGCCACCGCCGAGGGGCAGGTCGAGCTGCTGGCCAGCCTCGGCGTGACCGAGGACGCCGTGGGCATGCCGATCGAGGCGACCATGGACACCGTCGAGCTGGGACGGCTGCCGGACGGCCCTGCGGTGCACCTCGACGCCAACGCCGCCCGGGCGGACGCGGTCATCGCCATCAACCGCGTCAAGGCGCACACCGACTTCCAGGGCGAGATCGAGAGCGGTCTGGCGAAGATCATCGCGATCGGTCTCGGCAAGCAGCGCGGCGCCGAGGGGATCCACCGCTACGGGCCGCGCAACCTCGCGGTCTGGGTGCCGGAGGTTGCCCGCCGGATCCTCGAGACCGGCAAGGTGCTCGGCGGGCTGGCGATCGTCGAGAACGCCTACGACCGCGCGGCCGAGATCGTCCTGCTGCAGCCCGACGAGATCGCCGGCCCCGGTGAGACCGCCGTGCTCGAGCGTGCCAAGGCACTCATGGCAGGCATCCCCTTCGACGACCTCGACGTCGCGATCGTCGACGAGATGGGCAAGAACATCTCCGGTGCCGGCATGGACACCAACGTCATCGGCCGGATGATGATCCGCGGCTCGCAGGAGTTCGAGCGTCCCCGGATCACCAACATCGCGGTCCTCGACGTCACCGAGCAGTCGCACGGCAACGCGATCGGGGTGGGCCTCGCTGACTTCGTTCCGTTCCGGATCCTGGAGAAGATCGACCTCCGCAGCGCCTACGTCAACGCGATGACCTCGGGTCTCGGCGGTCCGCAGCGCGGCCAGCTCCCGATGGCCTTCCCCACCGACCGGGACGCCGTCGCCGCGGCCCTGCTGACCTGCGGCCGCGCCGACCTGGAGAACGCCCGCGTGGTGCGAGTGCACAGCACCCTCGACCTCGAGCGGCTGCTGGTCTCGGAGTCCCTGCGCGACCGGGTCGAGGCCGACGACCGGCTCTCGATCTCGGGCGAGGCGGTCCGGCTGTCGTTCGACGGCGCCGGCGCGATCGCCGGCTGGTCGCTGTGGGACTGACCCGGGCGGACCGGCTCAGCGGGGCAGTCGCAGCCCGGTGAGCCCGCCGTCGACGGTCACCACCGTGCCGGTGGCCGAGCCCGACGCAGGGGACGCCAGGAAGCAGATCGTCTCGGCGACCTCCTGGGGAGAGACCAACCGGCCGTGCGGCTGCCGCGCCTCGAGGGCGGCTCGCTCCGCGGCGGGGTCGTCGGCGGCCGCCAGCAGCCGCTGCACCCAGGGGGTGTCCGCGGTCCCGGGCGCGACCCCGCACACCCGGATGCCCTCGGCGACGTGGTCGGCAGCCATCGCCAGCGTCAGCGACCAGACCGCACCCTTGCTGGCGCTGTACGCCGCGCGCAGCGGCAGCCCGACCTGGGCGGCGACCGAGCAGGTGTTCACCACGACGGCCGACGCGGACTGCCGCAACGCCGGCAGCGCAGCCCGGGTGACGCGGACGGTGCCGAGCACGTTGACCTCGTGCAGCCGCCGGAAGACGTCGTCGTCGCTGTCCTCGACGGTGCCGGCCGCGCCGACGCCGGCGTTGTTCACCACCACGTCGAGACCGCCGAGCCCCGCGACGGCCTCGGACACCACGTCGCGCACCCCGGGGTCAGAGACGTCGCCCTCGAGCCGAAGGCAGCCCTCGGGGGCCCCGGACGGGTCGAGGTCCAGACAGGCGACCTCGGCGCCGCGCTGGTGCAGCAGGCGTGCGGTAGCGGCTCCGATGCCCGAGCCGCCGCCGGTCACCAGCGCCCGACGTCGCGTCGACTGCATCGCGTCCTCCTCCGTCCGGCGCACGACCGGTCCGTGTGGGTGTCGTCACTGTCGATATCGTGGATCCTATTGGATACTTCCGAACCCCTTGCCGTTGCGCCGAGGAGCCGCATGTCACCCCTGATCGAGCTGTCGGACGTCGCCGTGCTGCCGGAGCCGGACGACAACGTAGCGATCGTGTCGACGAGCCTCGACCCCGGGACCCGGCTGCGGCACTCCGCCGGCGAGCTGGTGCTGACGCACCGGGTCCTGGAGGGACACCGCCTGGTGGTGCGCCCGGTGCCTGAGGGCGACGCGCTGCTGTCATGGTCGACGCCGTTCGCACGGGCGGCGACCGACCTGGTCCCCGGCGACTACGTCTGCACGCCAACGAGCCTGGCCGCCCTGCGCGAGCGTGGCGTCACCGGGCTGCCCGAGTCCCACACCGCGGTCAACGTGGCCCTGGACCCCTACCGGCTCGACGAGAGCGCTGTGCACCCCGGTGACCAGCTCGAGCCGGCCGAGCTGCCGCGGACGTTCCTGGGCTACCCGCGCGAGCGCGGGGCGGCGGGGACCCGCAACCACGTGGTGGTCATCGGCGCCACGTCGCGCAGCAGCGCGTTCGTCACCGAGCTCGCGCGTCGGCTCGGGGCACGCCACCCGGCGCGGCCGGAGGGCTTCGACGGTGTGGTGCCGGTGGCGCACACCGAGGCGGGCGAGCAGACCGCGCCCAACAACCTCAGCTTCGTCCTCGCTGCGCTGGCGGGCTTCCTGGTGCACCCCAACGTCGGGGCGGTGCTGCTCGTCGACGAGCCGGATGACGCGGTCACCGCCGAGGACGTGCGCGGGTTCATGCGGGAGCGCGGCTACCCGGAGATCGCCGTACCGCACGGCTTCCTCACCCGCCGTGGCGGCTTCGAGGAGGACCTCGAGGCGGCCGCCGCCCTGGTCTCGCCCTGGGTCGCGCTGGTCGCCGACCAGCGTCGCACCGAGCAGCCGCTGTCGGACCTCCGGATCGCCCTGCAGTGCGGCGGGTCGGACGCCTTCTCCGGGATCACCGCCAACCCCCTGGCCGGCGCGGTGTGCGCCGAGGTGGTGCGGCACGGCGGCTCCGCGGTGCTCGCCGAGACCGACGAGCTGATCGGCGCCGAGGGCTACGTCCTGGAGAACGTCCGCTCCGTCGAGGTCGCCCGGAGGTTCCTCGCGGCGGTCGAGTCGTTCAAGGAGCGGGTGAGCTGGCACGGTGCCACGGCCGAGGGCAACCCGTCCGGCGGGAACGTCTACCGCGGCCTGTACAACATCGTGCTCAAGTCGGTGGGCGCCGCGCGCAAGCGCGACCGTCGGATGCGGCTCGACCACGTCGTCGACTACGCCGAGCCGCTCCCCGGCCCGGGCTTCACCTTCATGGACAGCCCGGGCAACGACCTGGAGTCGGTGGCCGGCGAGGTCGCCTCCGGCTGCAACCTGGTCTTCTTCACCACCGGCAACGGATCGATCACCAACTTCCCCTTCGTGCCGACCCTGAAGTTCGTCACCACATCGGCGCGCTATGAGCTGCTGCGCCACGAGATGGACGTCGACGCGGGCCGCTACCTGACCGGGACCCCCATGGAGCAGCTGACGGCAGAGGTCTTCGAGCAGACCCTCGAGACCGCCTCCGGCCGGCACTCTGCGGGGGAGCGCGCCGGCCACAGCCAGGTGTCGCTGTGGCGCAACTGGCGGCAGACCGGCCCGCGCGAGCCGGTGCCGCTGACGCTGCGCGGACCGGCGGCACCGTCTGCGCCGTTCACCGACGCCGACAGCGACGCCGACCTCGACGCCCGCCCGCTCCCCGGCGTACGGCGCCGTCCGCCGACCGAGGTGGTGACCCGGCTCCCGCTCCTGGAGACCGACGGCCGCCGCAGCCCGGAGCGGCTGGCCCTCGTGCTGCCGACCAGCCTGTGCTCGGGCCAGATCGCCGTGCGCGTCGCCGAGCAGGCAGCCACCGAGGACTGGACCCACGGGCGCACCACCCGCACCGTGGCGCTGCCGCACACCGAGGGCTGCGGCGTGACCAGCGGTGCGGCCGAGAACACCTACGCGCGGATGATGACCGGCTACCTCGCGCACCCCAGCGTCGGTCTCGCGGTACTGCTGGAGCACGGCTGCGAGAAGACCCACAACGACTACTTCCGCTCCCGGCTCGTCGCCGAGGGGCTCGACCCGGGCCGGTTCGGCTGGGCGAGCATCCAGCGCGACGGCGGCATCGAGGCCGCGACGGGGCGGGCCCGGGACTGGCTGGCCGCGGCTGCCGCACGGCTTCCGCAGGCCGACCGCGTCGACGGCGGGCTCGGCGACCTCACCGTCGCCCTCGACGCCCGGGGTCCGCTCGGCGACCGGACCGCCCGCGCGCTCGCGGAGGTCGGTGGCTGGGTCGTGCACGAGGGCGGCAGCGTGCTGCTCGCCTCGACCGGCACGCTTCTGGGGCACCCGGCCTTCCGCGAGCACGCCTTCGGTCGGCGGTCGGCGGTGCCGAGCACGCTGGCGCACGGTCAGCGGCCGACGGCCGCCGGCTGGCACGTGATGCGGATGCCGGGTACCGACTGGACCGAGGCCGGCAGCGGTCTGGGCGCCGGGGGAGCGCAGCTCCTGCTGGTGCACGTCGCGGGCGGCAGCGTCCCAGGTCAGCGACTGCTGCCGGTCGTTCAGCTCAGCGCCGACCCCGAGACGCAGCACCGCTACGCCGACGACCTCGACGGCACGGTCGGTGGCGACGCCGCCGAGCAGGCCCGGGGATTCGTCCGCGTACTGGCAGAGGCGGCGGCCGGGGCGCGGGTCCCGCGGGTGCTGCAGACCGGGAACGTCGGCTTCCAGGTGACCCGGGGTCTGCTCGGCACCTCCATGTAGCGCGACCAGTCGGACCGGCAGTCGGCCACGACCCGGCGGCGTCGTAGGCGTGGAGCAGGGTTGCCGGGTCGCCGAGTGCCGGTTCGAGTGGTCGCCGGGTGAAGGGAAGGTGAGACACGATGAGGATTTCGGAGGCGCCGGTCGTCGGCGACCTGCGACGACGGCTGGGTGAGAGGTCGGTGGTCACCGACCCCGACGTCCTGGAGACCCGCCGGCACGACTCGGCGTCCTTCTGCGACGCCGGCCGGGCGCTGGCGCTGGCGCGTCCGAGCTCCACCGAGGAGGTGCGTCAGGTGGTGCTCGCCGCCCGGGAGCACCGGGCCCCTCTGGTGACGCAGGGCGCCCGCACGGGGCTGTCCGGCGGCGCCAACGCCGTCGACGGCTGCGTGCTGCTGTCGACGGAGCGGATGGACCGGGTCCTCGAGATCGACGTCGCCGACCAGGTCGCGGTGGTGCAGCCCGGCGTGGTGAACGCCCGGCTGTCGCGGGCGGTCGCCGATCACGGGCTGTTCTACCCGCCCGACCCCTCGTCGTGGGAGGAGTCCACGATCGGGGGCAACGTCGCCACCAACGCCGGAGGCCTGTGCTGCGTCAAGTACGGCGTCACCGCGGACTTCGTGCGCGGCCTCGAGGTGGTGCTCGGCACCGGAGAGGTGCTGCGCACCGGACGACGCACCGTCAAGGGCGTGGCCGGCTACGACCTCACCCACCTCCTCGTCGGCTCGGAGGGCACGCTGGGCGTGGTCACCGAGGTGACCCTGGGGCTGCGTCCCGCTCCGGAGGCCGCGCTCACGGCCGCCGCCACCTTCCTCGACGCGCACGACGCGCTGCGCGCGGCCGCCGCCGTGATGTCGTCGGGCCTGCGTCCGTCGCTGCTGGAGTTCATCGACGCGATCACCGCCCGGGCGATCCAGTCCTACCGCGACATGGGGCTCCCCGAGGACGTGGGCGGTGTGCTCCTGGCCCAGTCCGACCGTGGCGCGCTCGCCGCCGAGGACGTGCGGCGGATCGCGCGCATCTGCACCGAGCACGGTGCCGTCGAGGTCGCCGAGGCCGCCGACGCAGACGAGGCCGACCTGTTGCTGGAGGCTCGTCGGCTGGTCAACGCCGGACTCGAGACCCTCGGCTCGAAGCTCGTCGACGACGTGGCCGTGCCGCGGCCCCGGCTGCCCGACCTGCTGCGCGGAATCGAGCAGATCGCCCGCGACAAGCGGGTCGTCATCGCCTGTCCGGGCCACGTGGGCGACGGCAACATGCACCCGACCGTGGTCGTCGAGCGCGACGACCCGGACGCGGTACGCCGCGCGGAGGATGCCTTCGACGCGGTCATGGAGCTGGGCCTGCGCCTGGGCGGGACGACCACGGGCGAGCACGGCATCGGCAGCCTGAAGCGGCGCTGGCTGGAGCGGGAGCTCGGGCCTGCGGGCGTCGAGGTGCACCGGCGGATCCGGGAGGTCTTCGACCCGCTGGGCATCCTCAACCCCGGCAAGGTCCTCGAAAGCGTCCCCGGCCGGTCACCTCACGGGTAGCGGATCGGCCCGCGCAGCCGGCTCTGCTCCTCCAGCAGCGACTCCACGATCCGCTGCTCACGCCGGTCGTCGAGCCGGAACGACGGGACCGAGACGCTGATGGCGTCCGTCGGGGTCACGCCCCGGCCGGCGGGCACCACCACCGCGAAGCAGCGCAGCCCCTCGGCGGCCTCGCCGTCGTCGTGGGACCAGCCGCGGACCCGGATCTCGGCGAGCTCGGCGAGCACCGAGCCGACCTCGGTCATCGTGCGGGTGGTCAGGGAACCGAGCGGCGGCCGGAGCAGCGAGCGCACCGCGTCGTCGTCGCGGGCCGCCAGCAGGGCCTTGCCGAGAGCGGTGGCGTGCGCCGGCAGCCGGGTGCCGATCGAGGAGATGATCCGGACCGGGTGCGCGGTGTCCCGCTTGGCCAGGTAGACGATGCGGTCGCCGTCGAGGCGCGCCTGCTGGACGGTCTCGCCGGTCGCGCCCGCCAGCCGGTCCAGGGTCGGTGACACCTGCGCCACCAGCTCGTCCTCGTCGACGAAGCGGGTGCCGACCTGGAGCGCCCGGAGGCCGAGCCGGAACCGGCTGCCGTCCGGGGTGGCGGTCACCCAGCCTCGGTCGGTGAGGGTGCGCAGCAGGCCGTGCAGGCTGCTCTTGGGGATCCCGAGGAGCCGGGACAGCTCGGACAGGGTCGCGGGGCCGCCGGCCAGCGCCTCCAGGACGTCGAGCGCCCGGTAGGCGGACTTCACCGGGCGGAACTCCCGGTCGGGGCCGTCGACGGGCAGGTCCGTCATGTCCCTCACCTCCTCGGAGCGGGCGTGCGGCCCATTCTCTTCGACCGAACCCGCACGTCCGCGCCGGAAACGGGTACGGCTGTGTTGACGATCACACGGAGGACCATCTACGGTCAGTATAGGGAACAACGTTCAGAGATGTGAACACACGTCTCATCAAACTCCTTGGCCGTTCCACGGCCGATCTCGCGGAGGGAGCCAGTCATGAGCACACGCACCGGCAACCGCACGGTGTCGACGCCTCGACGAGGGGACGTCCGGACGCCTCGTGGCAAGCTGCGGTGGGCCGTGGTGGGGATGTGCTTCCTCGGCGTCTCGATCAACTACCTCGACCGGGCCAACCTGTCGATCGCGATGCCCGAGATCGTCAAGGAGTTCGGCATCTCGCACACGTTCGAGGGGCTGATCCTCGGTGCGTTCTTCTGGACCTACGCGCTGTTCCAGCTGCCCGCCGGCCACTTCATCGACAAGCTCGGCGCCCGGGTGACCTACGCCTTCGCGGTGCTGTGGTGGTCGGTGTTCACGGCGCTGTCGGCGGTGGCCACGGGTGCCGCGTCGCTGTTCGGCTTCCGGCTGGGGCTCGGGATCGGCGAGAGCGCGTCGTACCCGGCGAGTGCCAAGGTCGTCAGCAAGTGGTTCCCGGCTCGCGAGCGGGCGCTGGCCACGAGCATCTACGACAGCGGAGCACGCTTCGGCAGCGCCGTCGCCCTCCCGCTCGTCGCCGGGCTGGTGGCGTGGCTCGGCTGGCGCGCGTCGTTCGTCGTGACCGGGGTGCTCGGCGTCTTCTGGGCCGTCGCCTGGTTCCTCTGGTACCGCAACCCGCGACAGAAGTCCGGACTCGACCAGGAGGAGCTCGCCTACATCGAGCAGGGTGGCGCCCGCGGCGAGGCCCACGGCGGCACCGCGGCGGAGGGGAAGACCGACGGCGACGAGCCGGGGATCCGCTGGCGGCAGCTCTTCGGCTACCGCACGGTCTGGGGCATGATGCTGGGCTTCTTCTGCCTGAACTTCGTCATCTACTTCTTCATCACCTGGTTCCCGACCTACCTGCACGACTCCCGCGGGTTCAGCCTGCTGGGCACCGGGTTCTACGGGGTGATCCCGGCGATCGTGGCGATCTTCGGGGGCTGGTTCGGGGGCTGGTTCTCCGACCGCATCTACGACCGCACCGGCGACCTCAACAAGGCCCGCAAGATCTGCCTGGTCGGTGGGATGGCTTTCAGCTCGGTCATCGCGCTCGCCGTGGTGGTGCCCAGCGCCGCCGCCGCCCTCGCGCTCCTGTCGGTGTGCTACGCGAGCCTGACGTTCGCCGCCGCCAGCGTCTGGTCTCTTCCGGCCGACGTCGCTCCGACCGAGGGACAGGTCGCCTCCATCGGCGGGATCCAGAACTTCGCGTCCAACCTGGCCGGCGTCGGTAGCCCGTTCTTCGTCGGCGCGCTCTACGACCTGACCGGCTCGTTCGTCGTACCGCTGGTCGTCGTCGGCTGCATCGGCCTGCTGGGCGCGCTCGCGTACGCCGTCGTGGTGCGGCGGGTGGAGCCGCTGCCGCTGCGCTCCGGCCACACCACCACCGCCACCGCCTGACCCACCACCCGCACCCGCGGCACCCAACGGGCCCGATCCCCGCCCGTCCCTCTGCACCAGGACGAAGGAGCACACCATGAGCACAGTTCCCGGCGGCGTCGCCCACGCGGCCCAGGTCGGCCGGACCCGATGGGCGCGGCTGATCCCGATCGCGATCATCGTCTACATCATCTCGTTCATGGACCGGACCAATATCGGGTTCGCCCTGGACGGTCTGCACAACGACCTCGGCATCGACAAGGCTCAGCAGGGTCTGGCCGCCGGCGTCTTCTTCATCGGCTACCTGACACTGCAGATCCCCGGCGGGCACCTCGCCGAGCACTGGAGCGCGAAGAAGTTCGTCGGGATCATGATCCTGGTCTGGGGCGTGCTCGCGATCCTGATGGGCTTCGTCCAGAACTTCACCGAGCTGCTCGTGGTCCGGTTCTTCCTCGGCGTCGCCGAGGCGGGGATCTGGCCGGCGATCCTGGTGCTCATCAGCCACTGGTTCCCCGCCGCCGAGCGGGCCCGCGCGTACGGCTTCTGGATGATGAACATCGCCATCGCGTCGATCATCACCGCGCCGCTGTCCGGCTGGATCCTCAGCTTCTCCGACTGGCGGTGGCTGTTCGTCATCGAGGGCGTGTTCCCGTTCTTGGTCGCGGCACCGCTGTGGTGGGCCATGGTCGCCGACCACCCGCGGGAGGCGTCGTGGTGCTCGGTCGAGGAGCGGACGTACATCGAGGCCGGCCTTGCCGCCGACCGCGAGGCCGAGGCGCACGTCGAGCACCGCGGGTTCCGCGACGTGGTGACCAACAGCGTCGTGATCCGGCTGACGCTGGTCTACTTCCTGATCCAGATCGGCTTCTACGGCCTCAACACCTGGCTGCCGACGGTCGTCGGCGACATCACCGGAGGCGCCATCTGGCAGGTGGGCCTGGTGACCGCGATCCCCTACATCGTCGCGATGGTCGGCCTGTGGTTCAACGCGAAGGCCGCCGACCGCACCGGTCGCTACTCGCGCCACGTCTTCGTCGCCATGCTGGTGGGTGCGGTCACGCTCGTCATCTCGGTGATGGTCGGCACCGCGGTCCCGGTCGTGGCGATCGCGCTGATCAGCATCGCGATGGGTGGTGCGCTCGCCTACGACGGCCCGTTCTGGGCCACCGCGTCCCGGGCCGTCCCGGTGGCGCTCGCCGGCGCCGCCATGGGGCTGATCAACGCGCTGGGTAACCTCGGCGGCTTCGTGGGCCCCTACATCGGCGGCTGGCTGCAGGACGCGAGCGGAAGCTTCAAGAGCACGTCGTGGTTCCTCGGCGCAGCCCTGCTCGCCGCCGGCCTCGTCATGCTCACCCTGCACAAGCGCGGTGACCGGCCGGTGAAGGAGGCGCCGGAGGTCACGAAGGCACAGGCCCGCAGTTGAGCCGGCCCGACGTACCGATCCCGAACCGTTCCCACAGGAGGGAAGCCCCGTGACCGACAGCACGATCCGCAGCACGAACCCCGCCCGTCCCGACGAGGTGGTCGTCGAGGTGCAGGCGGCCACCGAGAGCGACGTGGCCAAGGCCGCCGAGGCCGCTCGGGCCGCGCAGCGAGACTGGCGCGCCCAGCCGCCGGCCGCCCGCTCGGCCGCGCTCTCGGCGGCCGCCGACGCCGTCGCCGCGGCGTCCGGCGAGATCACCGACCTCATGGTCCGCGAGGTCGGCAAGCCGCTCGGCGAGGCGAGCGGCGAGGCCGCGCGCGCCGTCGCGATCCTGCGCTACTACGCCCAGCAGGTCCTCGATCCCGACGGCGAGACGTACCCCGCAGCGGGGAGCACGCTGCTCATGGCGCGGCGCCGGCCGCGCGGAGTGGCGGGGCTGGTCACACCGTGGAACTTCCCGTTCGCGATCCCCCTGTGGAAGGCGGCGCCGGCGCTCGCGTTCGGCAACGCGGTGCTCCTCAAGCCCGCTCCCGAGTCGACGGCGTGCGCGCTGCGGCTCGCGGAGCTGCTGCACCAGTCCCTTCCGGCCGACCTGTTCGCCGTACTGCCCGGGCAGGGCGAGACCGGCCAGGCGGTGGTCGGCGCGGCCGACGTGGTCTCCTTCACGGGGTCGGTGGGCGCCGGCGGCGCCGTCCGGACGAGCGCCGCGGGTCGTGGTGTGCCGGTGCAGTGCGAGATGGGCGGCCAGAACGCCTCGATCGTGCTGCCGGACGTGGACGTGGAGGCGACCGCCGCGGTGCTGGCCGGCGCTGCGATGGGGTACGCCGGGCAGAAGTGCACCGCGACCTCGCGGGTGGTCGTCGTGGACGACCACGACGGCTTCGCCGGCCGGTTCCGCGAGGCTCTGGTCGCCGCTGTCGAGGCCGTCGAGGTCGGGGACCCTGCGCAGAAGGGCGTGGCGGCCGGCCCGGTGATCACACAACGGGCCCGCGACGCCGTGGTCGCGGCCGCGCGCTCGGCCGAGCAGGCCGGCGGCCGGGTGCTCACCGGCGGCTCGGCGCCGGAGCGCGACGGGTGGTTCGTCACTCCGACGCTGGTGGACGGTGTGGCCCCCGATGCACGCGTGGCGCAGGAGGAGGTCTTCGGACCCTTCGCCGCCGTGCTCACCGTGCCCGACACCGAGCGGGCGGTCGAGGTCGCCAACGGGGTGCGCTACGGGCTCGCCGCGGCGGTGTTCACCCGCGACCTCGGTGCCGCGCTCGACGTCTCGGACAGGCTGGAAGCGGGGTTGGTGCGGGTCAACGCGGCCACGTCCGGAGTGGACTTCTACGCGCCGTTCGGCGGCGAGAAGGAGTCCAGCTACGGGCCCCGCGAGCAGGGCAAGGCGGCCCGCGACTTCTACACCAGCGTGCACACCGTCACGGTCGCCGGGGGCTCGGCATGAGCGCGCTCTTCCGGCTGCTGCTGCCCGACGGTACCGTCCGGCTCGGCCGCGGCGAGGTGTCGGCAGGACCCCGCGAGCTCCTGCCGCCCGGCCTCGACATCGACGGCCTCCTCGGCGGCGACGGCACGCCGGCCGGCGCGGCGCTGACGGCGGCCCTCGCCGGACCGACCGACGGGGAGGTGCCGGCCGGCAGCGAGGTGCTCGCGCCCGTCGCGGGACAGGAGGTATGGGCCAGCGGCGTCACCTTCGAGCGAAGCAGGGAGGCCCGCAACGAGGAGGCCGGCCCGGTCGACATCTACGACCGGGTCTACGACGCGGTGCGGCCCGAGCTGTTCTGCAAGGCCACGCCGGGCCGGGTCCGGGGACCCGGCGCGCCGATCTGCATCCGTCGCGACTCCGGCTGGGACGTGCCCGAGCCGGAGCTCGGGCTGGTCGCCGACCGCGCCGGGCGACTGGTCGCGCTCACGGTGGGCAACGACGTCTCGAGCCGCAGCATCGAGGGCGAGAACCCGCTCTACCTGCCGCAGGCCAAGGTGTACACGGGCAGCTGCGCGCTCGGCCCGGCCCTCGTCCCGCTCGACGAGGCGCCGGAGCTCGGCTCGCTCGTCATCGAGCTGACCATCCGACGCGACGGGCAGGAGCTGTTCGCCGACTCGGTGCCGCTCTCGGAGATGCGCCGGCGTCCCGAGGAGCTGCTCGACTGGCTGTTCGCTGCGCTGGAGTTCCCGACCGGCGTCGTGCTGCTGACGGGCACCTCGATCGTGCCACCCCAGGAGTTCACGCTGCACGCCGGCGACGTCGTCGAGATCGCGGTGTCCGGGGTGGGCATCCTGGCCAACCCCGTCGAGGAGGTCGGCCGACCGGTGCGCAGCCTGGCGGGGGTGGGGGCGTGACCAGCATCCGCGACATGGAGGTCCTCGACGTCCGGTTCCCGACCTCCCGGCAGCTCGACGGCTCCGATGCGATGAACCCGGACCCCGACTACTCGGCTGCCTACGTCGTGCTCCACACCGACGCCGACGACGGGCTCGAGGGCCACGGGTTCACGTTCACGATCGGCCGGGGCACCGAGGTCGTCTGCGCCGCGGTGGAGGCGCTGCGGCCGCTGGTCGTCGGCTACCCGGTCGAGGACGCCTGCACCGACATGGGCCGCTTCTGGCGCACCGTGACCCGCGACAGCCAGCTGCGGTGGATCGGTCCCGAGAAGGGGGCGATCCACCTGGCCACGGCCGCGGTGGTCAACGCGATGTGGGACCTGTTCGCCAAGCGCGAGGGCAAGCCGCTGTGGAAGCTGCTCGCCGACATGTCGCCGGAGGAGCTCGTGGCGCTGGTCGACTGGCGCTACCTCACCGACGCGCTCACCCCCGACGACGCCCTCAGCCTGCTGCGGGAGCGGGCGCCCGGTCGGGCCGAACGGGAGGAGCGGCTGCTGGCCGAGGGCCTGCCGTCCTACACCACCTCGGCGGGCTGGCTGGGCTATGACGACGACAAGCTGCGCCGGCTCTGTCAGGAGGCCGTCGAGGCCGGCTGGTCGCATGTGAAGCTCAAGGTGGGTGCCGACCTTGAGGAGGACGTACGACGCTGCCGGATCGCGCGCGAGCTGATCGGTCCGGACCGCAGGCTGATGATCGACGCCAACCAGCGGTGGGACGTCGACGAGGCCGTCGCGGCGATGCGCCGCCTCGCGGAGTTCGAGCCGTGGTGGATCGAGGAGCCGACCAGTCCCGACGACATCCTCGGCCACGCCCGGATCGCGCAGGAGATCGCGCCGGTGCGTGTGGCCACCGGCGAGCACGTCCACAACAGGGTGATGTTCAAGCAGCTTCTGCAGGCCGACGCCCTCGGCTTCTGCCAGGTCGATGCCTGCCGCCTCGGGGGTGTGAACGAGGTGGTGGCGGTCCTCCTGCTGGCCGCGCGGTACGCCGTACCGGTCTGCCCGCATGCGGGCGGGGTGGGACTCTGCGAGCTCGTGCAGCACCTGTCGGCGTTCGACTTCGTCGCCGTCTCAGGGTCCGTGGAGGACGTCGTCGTGGAGTACGTCGACCACCTCCACGAGCACTTCGTGGACCCGGTGCAGGCCGAGGCGGGCCGCTATCTCGCACCGCGTCGGCCGGGCTACAGCGCGCAGATGAAGCGTGAGAGTCTCGTCGAGTTCGCCTTCCCCGGCGGGCCGGCCTGGGCGTCGCTCGTCGCCGGCTGAGCGCGGTCCCGGTCACCCGGACCTGCCTGGATCAGGGAACCCGAGGCTGAGGTAGCCGGGTGCCCGCTTGGTGAGTGCGGCGGCAAGCACGGGAGCTTCGACGTCGTGGTAGTCGTGCACCAGGAACAACGTGTCGAGTGCGGGACAGTCGAAGCCTTCGCCGACGAAGTGGCCCGTCGCGACTGCGAGCAGCGGCGCGTCGGATGGGGATGGGCTGAGCCACCCGAAGGCTGCGGCGCGCTGCTCGGCGCCCATTGCCGCCCTTGAGGAGGACCAGGTCGAGCCCTCGGTCGGCGAGTGTCGCTGCGAGGTGGTCGACGCGGCGGGTTCGCTGGGCGCGGACGAGGCAGTGCCGACCGCCTTCATCCCGCCATGCACCCGCGTCAGGGGCACATCAGTGCCTGTCCCGCTACGGAACTTCAAAGCATGCCTGCCGCTGTCTTGAACGGGTGACGGCCTCACCTGGCCGAGCAGATCGTGAGCCGTCACGGCTCGTCGAGGACCGTCGGGCTGGTGGCGCGTCGGGCCGAATCGAGGAGCGTCCGTCTGGGCTGCGCAGAAGCCGATGAGTCAGTCGTGTCTCCTCAACGGGGTCCTCGAGCGGGGAGGGAGTGGGCACGCCGACATGGCGTCACAGATGGACAGGTCATTGGCGGCCGAGTGACTGTGCCCAGGTGTCAACCGCCTGGCCCGGCGGGCGACACGCGTGCGTCAAGAAGACGACCTGCGCTGGTTCGGCAGGGCGTGCCGCAGGACTGAGCGCCGGACGCTCCCACGCGGCGGCGGCCACGGTTTCCACGGCGTCGCCTCGGTTCGCCCGTCGCGGGACGCGCGCTCGTGCGAGGATTCCGGCATGCCGGGTGCAGGTGCCTTGCCGGGCTCGCGGACGTTGCGTGGTCACGACGTGGCTGCGCCCGTCGTTGCGGCAACGGGCCTTGCGCTCCTCACCGCGTGCGCTGCCGCTGTCGGAGTCGCCCTGTCACCGCTGCACACCGCTGGCGAGGTCGTCGACGAGCTCTGGCCGCTGCCGTTCCTGGCCTTCGGGGTCGTGGGCATCCTCCTCGCCGCTCGCGTGCCCGGCCATCCCGCGGGGTGGCTGTTCGCCGGCGGGTGCTGCTGCAATGACCGTGTCGCTCGCGGCGCAGCAGTACGCCGCTGTCCCGCGTGCCGGTCGAGCGGCGGTCGCGGTGGTTTGCGGTCCCGGCTTCGTGCTGGCTTGGGCGGTTCTCGGTGTCTTCGCGTTGCTGCTGTTCCCCACCGGGAGGTTGCCGTCTCCGCGGTGGCGATGGCTCGCGTGGATCGCCGTGGCCGGCGGCGTCGTGGCGGCCGTCGCCAGGACTGTGTCGCCGACGACCTCCACCGTTCCGGCGCTTCCGAACCCGCTTGCGGTGGGTCCGGCAGCCCCGGTGGCGAGGAGCGCGGCCGGGATCGGCATGTCGGTCGTGGTCGTCTGCGCGCTGGTGAGCGCCTTGTCTCTGATCGTCCGCTATCGTCGCGCTGCTGAGGAGGAGCGCGCCCAGCTGCGGTGGTTGGCCGTGGCGGTCGGGCTGTTGCTGCTGGCCCTCCCCGCAGGTGCGCTCGACGCACGCGCCGCAACCGTGATGTTCGTCGTGGGCGGGTCCGCGATCCCCGTGGCCGTCGCGATCGCGATCACCCGCTACCGGCTCTACGACCTCAACTACCTGGTCAGCCGCTCGCTGATCTACCTCCTGCTCTCGGCCGCGGTGGTCGTCGCCTACGTCGGGGTCGTCGTCGCGCCGGCTGCCGTCCTGCACGGGCGGGCGATCGGCTCCGTCGCCCTGGCCGCAGTCGTCATCCCGCTCGTCGCGGCCCCGCTTCGGTCGGCCGGGCACCGTGCTGTCAACCGCACGCTGTACGGCGCAGTCGGTGAGCCACACCGGGTCGTCAGCGCCTTGAGCGAGCAGCTGGAACGCGCTGTCGAGATCGAGGAGGTCCTCCCGACGGTGGTGCGCGCCTTGGGGTCCGAGCTGCGGCTGCCCTACGTCGCCATCCTGTACGGGGACGGTGAGCTGCTTGCCGAACGCGGCGTCCGCCAAGCGCTCGTCGAGGAAGTGCCGTTGCGCTATCGGGGTGAGGACGTCGGGACCCTCCTCGTCTCTCCGCGCAGCGGGACCGATCGCCTCGACCGGCGCGACCACGCTGCTCTGGCGGAGATCGCGAGGCACGCCGGCTCGGCTGTGCACGCCGTCGGGCTCACCGACGCTCTCCGTCGGTCGCGCGACGCGGTGGTGGAGGCGCGGGAGCAGGAGCGTCGCAGGCTGCGGCGTGAGCTCCACGACCGCGCCGCCTCGACGCTCGCGGCCGTGCTGCTCGGTCTGGAACGCCTCGCGCGTGAACCCGAGCCCGGACTCGCTGACACGCTGCACCGCGAGACCGCCGCAGTGCTGGCGACCCTGCGCGGGTTGATGGACGAATTGCGCCCGAGCGCCCTCGACGACCTCGGCCTCGTCGGCGCGGTGGAAGGGCGGGCCGCCGACGTCGCCGCCGTCACCGGCGTCGCGGTGACACTGCACGCTCCGCGCTGCCTCGGGACGCTCCCGGCCGCGGTCGAGGTCGCGGCGTACTGGGTCGTGGGAGAGGGCTTGCGCAACGTGCAGCGCCATGCCGATGCCCGCTCCTGCGCCGTGACGCTCGAGCGCACCGGTTCGGCGCTGATCGTCTCGGTCGTCGACGACGGCAAGGGAGCGGCCGGCGCGGCCCGCGGGATCGGGCTGCGGTCATTGGAGGAACGCGTGCGTGAGGCGCAGGGATCGCTCCTCATCGGTACGCCGCCCGGTGGTGGCACGTCGCTCGAGGCGAGGTTCCCGGTGATCTCATGACCGGTGCTCGGGTGCGGGTCGTCATCGCCGACGACCATCCCCTGCTCAGGAACGGGCTCACGGCAGCTCTCACAGCCTCCGGCGCCGACGTGCTGGGCGAGGTGGAAACCCTCGCCGAGCTCGCCGCGAGCACAGTGCTCGACGATGCAGACGTACTGTTGCTCGACGTCTCGTTCCCCGACGGCAACGGCATTGCCGCGCTGCCTCAGCTCGTCGCGGCACACCCCGCCCTCGCCGTGCTGGTCCTCACCTCCTCAGACACGCCCGAGACGGTCCGGGCAGCCCTCAGGGCGGGCGCGCGCGGCTACCTGGTGAAGGGCACGAGTGGTGACGAGGTGTGCCGAGCGGTAGCCGCTGCCGCGAGTGGGCAGACGGTGCTCGGGGAAGCGGCGGCTCGCGCCGTGGTCGGCGCGCTCGAGCCGTCGCCTCGGGCGCGTGGACCCCTCGACGCCCTCGCGCCGCGCGACCAGGAGCTTCTGGAGCTGCTTGCCCGCGGATTCGGCACCGACGCGATCGCGGTACGGATGTCGATCACCCCGAAGACGGTGCGCAACCAGCTGTCGCGGATCTACTCCGTTCTCGGCGTCGAGCACCGGGCCGCCGCCGTAGCGGCCGCCCGCGACCTCGGACTCGGGGGTACCGGTCTCGAAGCGCGCTGACCCGGCGCCGGGACGCGTGTCCCGCGAGATCGGTGACATCCGCCGTCTGGAGCTCGGGTCACCTCCCCGTCCACCGTGAGGGTCGTCGCAGCCCGCGACGCCCCCACCAGTCCTGGAGGAACCGTGTTGGCATCACTACGCCGGATCTCGTTCGTCGTCGTCGTCGCGCTTCTCGCGCTCTACCCGTCGGTCTTGTTCGGCCTGCGGCTGGCCGTGGGCGTCGTCGTCGGCGACGGACCCGGAAACCACGGCGGTCGCCCCGCCGCTGCACTGGGAGCGCTGGTCTTCCTCGGGCTCACCGCCTGCCTGGTCCGACTCGTGCGCCGAGGCGACACGGTTGCCGACGCGCACGCAATGTCGGCGTACGCCGTGGCGGCGGTGACCGCGCAGCTGATCGGCCGGTACAGCGACGGCGAGGGAAGCATCGCCCTCTTCGCGGCGGTCGCGCTGGTTCTCATGCCCCACCGTCGTCGGCTGCTCGACGTGCGGCCGCACGCCGCAACGCTCGTGCTGGCGCTCGCTGCGGCGGCGCCGCTTCTCGTCGCCGGCGTCGTTCGGGCGCACCACGTCGCCGGCTTGAAGGGAGGCGTCGCCGAGGACTACTACGACGCTGCCTGGATGATGCTCACGATCGCCCTGCTCCTCATCGTCGGCGCGCTCGACGCGCCGGGAGCCGAGCTCGTGCGGGTGGTCGCCACGGCTGCACTTGCCCTCGCCGGTGTCGACTCGCTGATCGCCGGTCACCCGTTCTTCCTGGCCCGCCCGTGGGGAGGGTACCTGCTCGTCGCGGCTGCTCTGCTCGGGTGGACGATGACGCACCCGCTCGCGTCGTCCCCGTCACCGGCCCGCGCTCCCCACGTCGACGCGTGACCCTCGCTCCGGTGGCCGCTTCACCCGGTCGGTCCTGCTCGCGCAAGCGCCACCTCGTCCTCGAGCTCGAGCACGCGGTCGACACCGGCGAGGTTGAGGCCGGCGTCGAGCAGCTCACGGATCCGCACCGGAGTTCGCCATCTCCCGATCGCCATGTTGGCGGGGGATTTGTACCCCTCACGCTCGATCGCGAACATTCACGCTGTGCCTGTCGGGCTGGGGCAGATTCCCGATGGGGGACGCAGCGAGACGGGGGAGTGCTGCCGCTCCTGGAGTGGCGCTGTGTTCAGTGCGCCGTGAGTTCTTGACAGTCACAGGCGGCGGAGTGAAGCAGGGCGCGGCGACGACACGGAAATGGCGTGGCCGGTCCTGGGCGAGTCCTGCCAGCATGGCTGCGTGTTGTCGAACGTGTTCTCCTGGCGGGGCCGTGAGGTTCGGTGGGAGCGGCTGGGGTCGGGACCCGACGTGGTGTTCTGCCACGGCACGCCTTGGTCGTCGGAGCTGTGGAGGCCGTGCGCGGAGGCGCTTGCTTCGTACTTCACCGTCCACCTATGGGACATGCCAGGTTATGGCCACTCGTCGAAACACGGAGAGCACCGGGTCTCCTTGGACGTCCAGGGTGAGCTGTTTGCAGACCTGCTTGCGCACTGGGACTTGTCTGAGCCGCGCGTCATCGCCCATGACTACGGCGGGGCGGTCGCGCTTCGGGCACACCTGCTACACGATGCGCGGTTCGCCTCGCTGGCGCTCGTCGATGTCGTGGCGTTGGCGCCGTGGGGGTCGGAGTTCTTCCGTCTGGTGCGTGAGCATCCGAACGTGTTCGGCGCTCTTCCGGGTGCCGTCCACGAAGGCGCGCTGCGCGCGTACATCGCGGGCGCCAGCCATCGCGGGCTATCTGCGGCTGCGATGGACTCCCTGGTCTCACCCTGGGTCGACCAGGCGGGGCAGGCGGCCTTCTACCGACAGATCGCCCAAGCCGACCAGGCGTACACCGATGAGATCGAGCCGCTGTATTCCCAGCTGGCGCTGCCCGTGCTCGTGATCTGGGGTTGCGAGGACACGTGGATCCCTGTCGATCGTGCTCACCGGCTGAGCAAGCTCATACCGGGAGCCCAGCTGCGTCTGATCGACGGCGCCGGCCACCTGGTCCAGCTTGACCAGCCGGCGGCACTGGCCACCACGCTCACCCGCTGGCTCAGCGTGGGGCGCTGACCGGAGGAGCCGTCGGGGACTCGGTGACTCGGAGGCAATCAGTCGGTGTTGCACGGCTGACGTTCCGCGCGCCGGCGCCGGACTCCCACCGGCAAGGTCAACCGGTCGTAGCATCGCGGGCGCCGGTCAGGGATGCCGTCCAGGACCTGCTCCAGTGCGAGCGAGCAGGCATTGGACGCAGATCCTCGGGCGCCGCGGTCGGCGAGTGAAGCCAGCGTGGAGTGGCCGCCCGTGGGTCCAGTGCGCGAGCTCGTCGCCCCACGACCAGTCAAGGTGCCCGGCTGGCTGGTGATCGTGCTCGGCGGTGGAGCCACGGGCCTCCTGGCCCCCATTCTGCTCGGGCTTCCGCCCGGGCTGCTGGTCCAGGCGGCCGTGTGCGGCGAGGCCATGCCGGCAGGGGACGCGGACCTGCGTCCATGGGTCTTCGCTGTCGTGTACGCCGGCTTCGGTCTGCTCGGCACAGCGCTGGCCGTGCTTGTGACTCTCTATGTGGCGCAGCGGTGGGGCCATGTGTTCGCTGCGTCGCCACGGACACCGTCCCCGGCGGCGGTCACGGCCGGGGTCCTCAGTCTGCTGCCCTTCGCCGCGGCGATGCTTTCCTGGGGTGTGCGCGGGCCCGGTGACAGCGGACCGCAAGGAATGGAGTCTCCAGCCCAGCGGACTGTCCTGGTCGTGACAGGTCTGCTGGCCGCCGCTGCCCTTGTCGTCCCCCTTCTGCCGGGCCCGGCAGAAGGGGGGCCGCGACTCGCGTGGGCCATCACCTGGACGGGCTGCACGACCGCCGCTCTACAGGGACCAGCGCAACTGCTGCTCGCCCACGGCGGCAATGTCCGACCACTGGTAGCCCTCGTCGCATTGCTGGCGACGCCGGGAAGCTGTGTCTACGGCCTGAACATCCTCGCCTCCAGGTGCATGGAGGCCCACTGTCACAATGCGTCCACGCCGGCGGCCGGGACTTATGCCAGGTGATGCCCGCGGTCTCTCCCACCAACCGCGGCCCGCCCGACCTCCGCTGAATCTCGACCGCGGCGGAGATGGCGGCGCTCAGGTGAATCTCCCCAGTTCCGCTCACTGAAATTCCCCACCCCCGTGGCTCTACCGGAAGCGGGTCCGCACAACGACTTCGGGAGGCCCGGGAGCCCAGGACACATCACTCTGACGGGCCGGCAGCAAGGCTCGAGCATGGCCCCCTCGTCATCTGTCAGGTCATGGCGATCATGCGCACTGACCTACCTACCGCAGCGTTCCAAATGCGGGACACGCTTCAGACGCGCCCCCGGGATTCCGAGGCCAACGACGATATGGCCGCGCGCCCCACCACCATGCCCCGGCCCCGCCGCACCCAGGCAGCGGTGCCGGCGTCTCGGGCCGGTGAGAAGTCGTTGATGAGCTCTGTCCAAGGCGACGGCCCCGGTGCAGACTGGGCAGCACCAGAGCAGGAGGTGCCGAATCCCCGAGCTTGTCGTCGACTTCATCACCTCGCTTGACGGGTATGCCTCCGCCGAGGGCTGGCCAGGCTGGTGGGGGCTGGAGGGACCGGAGTACCTCGCCTGGCTGGGCGAGAACCCCGAAGGGGACTATCTGGTCCTGATGGGCGCGACCACGTACCGGCTGATGTACGGCTTCAGGAAGGACGGCCAGCCGGGTACGGATGTCCTCGGAGACATGTCCAAGATTGTCTTTTCCAGGACGCTGACCGAACCGCTGCAGTGGCAGAACTCGACCTTGGTGGCCGGAGACGCCGCTGAAGCGGTGCGGACGATGAAGGACAGCGGCGACAGGTCCATGCGCACCATCGGCAGTCTCTCGCTGTGCCGGTCGCTGTTGGCAGCCGGCCTGGTCGATCGGCTCCGGGTCGTGATGTTCCCCGTAATCACCGGCGCGACGGGCCGTGAGCGGATCTACGACGGCTATCCCGACGTCGCCCTGGATATGACCGACAGCCGTGTCTTCGACGGCCGGATCCAACTGGTCGAGTACGCGCCCAGGGTGTTGGACGGCCCACCCGGTACATCCTGACGTTCGACCTCCAGCTCGTCCCCAGGCCTGCAGACGAGCATGGTCACGGCGGAGGTCGGCTCTGGTCTCGATCAGATCGTCCCTCCAGGGCGCTCGATAGACGACGACCAGCAGCAGCGCCATAGTTGAGCTACTGGGGTCGGACGACAGGTCGATGGGGCCGCCGGGGGAAGGGATCGCACATGGCGAAGTTCGTGTTCGGGATGAACCAGTCCTTGGACGGCTACGTCGACCATATGGCGTTTGGGCCGGGCCCTACGCTCTTCCGCCACTTCATCGAGGAGGCTCAGGCGCAGGCGGGCTGCATGTACGGCCGCCGAATGTATGAGGTGATGCGCTACTGGGACGACGATCACGGTGAATGGGACGCTGACGAAGACGCCTTCGCGGCGGCGTGGCGTAGCCAGCCGAAATGGGTCGTCTCGCGCTCGCTGAGATCGGTGGGCCCCAATGCCAAGCTCGTTGAGGACGACCTCGAGGGCGCGGTCCTCGAGTTGAAGGCCGAGCGGGACGGGGAGATCGAAGTTGCTGGCCCAGACTTGGCGAAGAGCCTTACCGAGCTTGGCCTGATCGATGAGTACCGAATCTACCTGCACCCCGTCGTGCTCGGTCACGGCAAGCCGTACTTCGCCGGACCCCGGCCTCCTCTCCGTCTCCTCGCCGAGGACCGGATCGACGAGGATGTCATCCGGTTGACCTACGTGCCTGCTTGATCTCGCGACCGGTCGGTCGAAGGCCGCTGAAGTCTCGACGTTGTCTCAACGGTTCGCACGGTCATCGGCCATGCGGGTCAAACTGCGTGGCAGGCACGCGGCGGAAGGACTCACCAGGCCAAGCGAAATGCGGCAGCACCGGCCGGCGTCGAGTCGCCGACCAGGCACGAACGGTCAACCTGCCGCGTTCTGTTGGAGCACTCAGGTTGGCGGGGTGTTCGGGATCGGCGCACAGGGGGCACCTTGCCCGACGCGACCCCGCCCTCCGCCCAGGTGCCTCCATGTTCGAGATGCCGTCGTCGTCGGGGTCGCCGGTGGTGCTGACACGGGAGGCTGCGATCACCAGCGTCTCGCCGGCTCGGATCGCTGCGGGACCGAGGTCGATCCTGTATCCGTTGCTGCCCACCATGAAGCGGAACTGGCCGGGACGCGTGGGGCCTCGACGTACCGTCTGGGCGCGCACCTCATGTCGGCGGCGATGTAGCGAACGTCGCCGGTGATGCCCTGCGCGTCCCGGGCACGGACATCTCTCCTCCGCACGACCGCTCGTCGGCTTCACCTGTGCCGCGCGGCACTCGAGGCGTTTCCGAATGAGGCGCTCTGGCCGCCGCCGAGACGAACAGCGTACGGTCGGCGCATGGTGCGCATGATCGTTCTTGGCGCGGGCCGGGAGGGCCCCGGGCCAGGACAATCGGCAGGTGGAGTCCGGTGACCAGGATCGCGGTAGCCGGCGGGACCGGCCTGGTTGGGCTCCACGTGGTTGCGCGTCTGCGCCGGGACGGTAACGACGTGGTCGTCTTGAGCCGTTCAACCGGGGCGGACGTCTTCCTGGGTGTGGGACTGCGCGCTGCGCTGGAGGGTACGACGGTGGTGATCGATGTCACCAACATCGCGACCACAGCAAAGAGCAAGTCCGTGGGGTTCTTCGAGCGGTCGACCGCCAACCTCCTCGAGGCCGAGCGCAGGGCCGGCGTAGCTCACCACGTCGTGCTCTCTATCGTTGGCGTCGACGACGTCGACTTCGGCTACTACCTGGGCAAGCGCGCGCAAGAAGCAGCGGTGAAGGCCGGCGATGTTGCCTGGACCATCCTGCGTGCCACCCAGTTCCACGAGTTCCCGGCACAGCTCGCGTCCCGCATGAAGGGGCCCGTGCTGCCTGTTCCCAGGATGCGCTCACAGCCGGTGGCTGCCCGCGAGGTCGCCGACACCCTCGTCGACCTGGCGCTGGAGCCTCCTTCCGGCACCACTCGCACGATCGCCGGACCTCAGGTGCACGAGATGCCGCACCTGGTCCGGCAGGTGCTGCGCGTGGACGGCTCTCGCCGGCTGGTCATCCCCCTCTGGCTGCCCGGCGCCGCCGGCCGCGGCATGGCGAGCGGCGCGCTGCTCGACGCGGACCCAGACGTGCGGGGGCGACAGACCTTCCCGGACTGGCTCGCTGCGCGGCGGCGCGGCCCCGCCGGTCCTGGAGCCGAGGTGTAGCAGGGCTCGGCGGACTCCGATCATCGGCTGTCTACGTGAAGGCGGACGCGCAGTCCTGGCGGCGGTGTGACTCGAGCCCTCCGGTGGGGCTGCGACAGCGAAGCCCAGGACACAGTCCCGCAGTGTGTGCCTCTCAAGGGTGTGGGCCGGGGTATTGCTCGGGTCGATCGGGTCGCTCGCGTGCCTGCCCCGGCTGCGGTGAACGGCCGGATCGCCTCCACGAAACCACGACGCCAAGCGCGGCGCCGGCCACAAGAAGGGCGATGTCGGCGAGGGCGAGAAGAACCGAGCTGCTCCAGACCTCCCGCGCACTGGCGGCATAGCCGTCCTCCAAGCCGGCGAGGATGTGCAGGTTCAACACCACGATGACGGAGACTGTCAGCCCCGGCCGCCCCTCCCGCCACGGCGAAGGCGACCCTCCTGGCCGGATGGTTGCTGCTACTCATCGGACGTCCACGGTCTTGTCAGCCGGATCGGTGCGCGCTCACTCGACAGGAGACCCTTCCGACCTCGGACTGGTCCAGAGGCGAAGGGCCCGGACCTGGAGGCTGACCACACCGCATCGCCGCTGTGCCGATGGATCAGTGGCACGTGTGTGCGGCTTGGTCGGCGGTCGGAACCGTCCGCTCATCGGCTATGTCCGTGGAAGCAGGACGGTCGGCAGTCGGCACGACACCCTCGGTCGACAGGCAGCGGTGTGACCCAGCGCACTGAGGCAGCGTTCCTCCGTGGAACGGTAGCTCCGGGCTCCTCTGGGATCGAGGATCGCCTTCTTCGCATCTTGGCGCCGACCCTGGGCGTTACCCTGCGTGGCGTGGCCCACTACCTCTTCAATTCCGTACCGGGGGATGCTGCGAATGTGCCGGCGGTGCGCAGACTGGTCGCCGGGTGCTTGGCAAGCAGGATGTGGGCGATCGGTGACGACGAGCCGCACAGAGACGCGCTTGCGGCCGGCGACGTGGCCCTCATCTATCTGGGCGCACCTGAGCGGCTCCTTATGGGCCGGGCTGAGCTTGCTTCGCCGGTCCGTGCATGGACCTCGTCGGAGGCCCGGGTGTGTCCCAGCGGTTCGCACAGCGGAGTGTTGCTGGCGTCGGTCGAGCCCTGGGACCCGCCCGTGCCCATGGAGACCGTGCTGCAGCGAATCGACCCGTCGGAGGGTGCCAGGGCCGACTTCCAGATGGGCGTCGTCCGGATCAGTCTCAACGAGTATGAGACCGCCCGAGCTGTGGCGGCCGCACAGGCACGCGCGTGAGGATCGCCTCACGGGGAGGTGGCATCGACCTGTGACGCTGTGGCTTTCCGCCGCGACAACGCCCCCACCCGTGTACACCGCGCGGGATCCCGGCGGGTTGACTGTGAGCCGGGAGCGCGCCGGATCCCGGCGGTTTGACCGCATCCTGAGTTGTCGTCCACCGATCGTGGCGACGAGCGTCACGATGTACTGGTGCGGTCTCAGAGGCCGAGGTGGTCGTTCAGCAGAGCGACGACCGGCCAGGCCCCGTCGGTCCAGTTGGAGATCACGGTGTAGGTGAGCTGCTGGCTGGGATCGTGCAGACTCGTGAAGGACACCCCCGCGTCGTACCCTTCGAGCCACATCGCGTCGCAGGTAGCGTGCAGGTGGAAGCCCAACCCGTAGCGTCGAGACTCCTCGGGCCAGTCGCTGACCGGCGTCGTCATCCGCGCGAAGGAATCCGGGGCGACGACCCGCCCGGACTGCAGTGCCTGCCAAAGTCGGTGGAAGTCGGCTGCCGTCGAGTAGGCGCCGCCGTCCCCAACGCCGATCACGGGGAGGTGCAAGACGTTGCTCCGCAGCCCCTCGCGTTTGAGGTAGCCGCGGGCGGCCCTGGCGGGCAACTCGTCCGAGCGCAGGAATGTCGTGTCGGCCATGTGGGCGGGTTCGAGTGTGCAGCGGCCTACCAGCTCGTGATAGCCCAGACCGGTCGCTCGTTCTACGAGTAGCGCGAGGACGACGTAGCCGGCGTTGTTGTAGGCGAAGCGTTCGCCGGCGGGGAAGGCCGTCGGGTGGCCGGACAGGACCCCGAGGTACGCCTGGGGGGTGGCGAGCTTGTGGACCGGGACTGGCATCGGGTATTGGGTGATGTCGTCGAGCTCGTCCTCGTCGAGATAGTCGCCGATGCCGGCGCGGTGCCCCAGGAGGTGCTCGACGGTGACATCGTCGGCGACGTCCGGGAGATCCTCTCCGAGGAGCGAGCGGGCAGTGGTCGAGAGCTCCAACCAGCCCTGCTCCACCAACGCCATCACCGTCAGGGCCGTGAGTCCCTTCGTGGCGCTGGCGGTCCCGAATTGTGTGCTGACGGTGTTGGCGATCCCGTACGCCCGATCGGCGAGTCCGTAGGCTCTGGCGACCTCGGTGTTGCCGTGTCGGTCGATCCGGACCACGCCGGAGAATCCCTCTGCGAGGGCGGTGGCGTCGACGAGGTCCTCCAGAGACTCCATGATCGCCAACGTATCGGTAGGTCAGCCTGCGGTTCAGTCCCTGCTGCCATGGTGTGCAGCAGACCGCGCTGGACTGGCCCGACCGCGGCACCCTGGCGGTAAGACCAGCCTATGGGGACGAAGACTGGGGCTTGCTTTGTTGATTTGTGCAGCGGAGGTCGGCTCGTGGGGTTCGCCGCGGGCTGGTTTGGTGTGCGGGGGTGCGCTGCTGGCGCGTGGCCAGGGGCTCGCACCCGTCTTACCCTACGTTGAAATCTCAAGGTTAGTGCCGCCATGCGGACCGACGGTCACAAAGCAAAACGACGTAGCCAATCGGGACTGCGTCACCTATTGGTGCAGCAGTCCCGAGTCGTTATCGGCCACGTATCGTGTCGCGCGTGTTCTGGCCCTCACGCCGTTCGAACTTGCTGGTGAGGAGTGCCTCGAGCTTGTCTGTGGCGCCTTGGAACGCTTCGTCGAGAGTCGCGGCGTGATGGTCGACGGTGACGGGGTCCATCCGCGCGGGCCGGGCCTCGATCAGGCAACGGAAGTCGTCCCCTGTCGAACGGCCAGCGCTTTCGTTGCGGAGATGGACCTCGACCCGGGTCAAGCCGTCTTCGAACCGTGCCAGGGCACTCCTGAGGTCTGCTTCGATCCGTTCAGTGAGGGCCGCGGTGCCTTCGACGTTCGTGTCGGTGTTGAGCTGGATCTTCATCGGATGTCTCCTTACTGGCTCGTTCCCGAGCCTCGAACGGGGCTACATCAGCTGGGCGCCCGATGGTCACCGGCGCGGCAGCCACAGTCCTGCCGCAGTCCGTCTTCGAGGCCGCGAGCAACATCTCCTCTACTCCCGTGGATCGGGTTCCGTCCTCAGTCTCTCAGGCCATCGGTGGATCGAGGCACGGTGAGCCCGCTGACCCCTGACCAACTACTGGGGCGCGGCGGATGCGCCTGATTGAACGCAATACGGCGAAGTGGGGCAATTCGCCTGCTCTCCGGTCAAGTCCCGGTCAGTGACGCCACGCCTGCGCCAATGGGCTCCCCGACCCACTGTGCGCCTGTGCCACGGCTCGATCCAGCGCGCGCCGACCACCTGAGAGGGTGCGGCGTGCGCTCCATTCTCAGCGGGGTCGCCGGCGGCTTGTCGGGTCTCGCCGCGGGGTCGTCGCTCTACCTCGTGCTGAACATCTTGATCCGCGGGCACTCCTGAGTGGTGAACTGTGGCAAGCTCAGCCATCGCGATGTGGACGAAGGTCCCTGCCGCGAACGCGACGAGGGGCGTGACCTCGATCGCGCCCGAGAACGCGAATGCGAGGAGAGCGAGCCCACCAGGAACGTGAGCGCGGAGGCGAAGTCGTACGCCAGGGCCTGCCGCTGGCTCCAGCCGCTGTGGATCAGAAGTCCGAAGTCCCCCAGCTCCTGCGGCACTTCGTGGGCTGCGGCGACGAGCCATGTGCTGATCCCGAGCCAGATGTCCAACACGAAGACGCTGCCCGCAGCGAGGCCGCCGACGAGGTTGTGCACGCCGTCGGCCAGCAGGATCAGGTAGCCGACAGGGCGGTGGGCGGCGCAGGTCCGGTGGCAGTGGTGCCAGTGCAGGAACTCCACGAGCACCAGGAAGCCGAAGAGGCCCAGCGCGACCCAGCCGTAGACGGCCAGCGTGTTGCCCATCGGCCACGGAGCTGGGGAGCATGTGGAACAACGCGCCGCCTGCCACCTCGCGACCGGTACTTGGTTCTTTTGGGCGTGCGCAATCCACGACGAACCACATTGAGACGTCTCGGTTGGCGCCGTGCTCTCGCTGCTGAGGGACCTCAGCCATCTGGTTGGTGAGGCGATCCCTAGAGCGAGCGGGATAGACCTGTCGTCGTGACGCTTCTGCAAGAACTGCCTGCTGCTCCTGGTGCACCGTCGGATGGGATCGTGCAGGATGGGGATGTGAGGATTCAACGCGCGGGCGGCGTCTTGGGTCCTCTCGTCGGGATCGTTCTGGTTGGGCTCGGCTTCGGAGTCGGGTTCGTGCTCGTCTACTACGTGACTGTTCGCACCGTCCAGGGTCGTCAGTTCGGGGATGCCTCCCTTCGTGGAGCCCTGTTGACGCGTTCGGCCCTGGCCGACGGCGCTGACACGGTGTTGAACGTGGTCTCGGTCGCCTCGTTGCTGGGAGCGGTTGCGCTGGTCGCCATGGTCGCCCTGGTCCGGCTCGAGCGCGTCCAGGGGCTGGCCGCCGTCGGCCTCCTGGTTGGTGCGAACGTCTCGACCCTCGTGTTGAAGAGCTATCTGCTGGAGAGGCCGGACCTCGGGATCCGTGAGGTCTCTCCGGCCACGCTCAACAGCCTCCCGAGCGGTCACACCACGGCGGTGTTCTCCGCGGTCGCCGCGCTCCTGTTTGTCGTTCCCACCCGGTGGCGGTACCGGGCCTCCTTGGCCGGGCTCGTGATGGCGACAGTGACCGCGCTCGCCACCATGTCGGCGGGATGGCACCGCGCCGGCGACTCCATGGCAGCGTTCCTCCTGGTGGGGGTGTGGACCGCCATCGCCGCTGGTGCCGTCCTGATCGCCGACACCGGCGGCGCAGGTGATCGTGCGAACTTTGAATGGCCCGAGTCGATGCGATGGCTGGCAGCGGTTTCTGCTGCCTCACTCGTTCTCGGCGTCGCGTTGGGCATCGCACTGAACGCCGTGGGACCGATCCGCGATGCCACACCCGGTTCCTGGATCGCCTTCCTGGTCGGCGGCCTGCTGATCACCGGCACCGGAATCGCGGTTCTCGGGGGCACGCTCCACGTGCTTGACCTCATGGACACACCCGGTCGCAGAGGAGCCGGCCGTCGCCGCGATCTCTAGGTAACCCCCCCCGCAAGGGTGACCGGCGTCAGCACCGGCCGTTGCGCCTGCTCTACGAGCACCGCTTGGGCACCGGCGTGGGTGGCTCGCCGAGGCCGACTACATCTCCGCTGCGACGCCTGAGCTGACGTGCTTGCTCCCAACCGGGAGGCGCACGCACTGTGGCGGCCAATACGGACGACTCCAAGACCGAGTGGCAGACGTTGCGCCCCCAGGACCCGTTTGGTCGGTTGGGTTTGAGGGCTAGCCTGAAACAAGAGTCGTGCGACGGCCGGTCGTGTCGACCGCGGGCATTCGCCTCGACCGCGTCGGTTGTCGGGGCCGCTCAGAGTCACAGGGAGTGTCATGAGCTGGTGGGCGTGGTTGATCGTGATCGCCATAGTAGTTGTGGTTCTCGTGGTGGGCTTACTGTCTATCCAGGCCCGCCGCCGGCGGGGCGGGGTGATCATCGACCCATCGCAGCCGCCTCGCACTCGTCGTCGAGGGATGAAGCGATGAGTCGGCTGATGCGCACCTCAGAGCTGATGAAGCGTCCGGTGGTCACGATGGGCGGGGAGGATGTCGCCCAGGTCAAGGACATCGTCTATTCCGCTGGTGGCGGCGCGGTGCGCGGGTTCACTCTTGCAGGTCGGAGCCTGATGTCCGGGCCGCTGAAGCAGGCGCTGGCCTGGTCGTCGGTGATGGCGCTGGGGCCGGATGCGGTGATGATCCGCGACGAGGGCGTGCTCGAGCCGACCGCGAATGTGTTGGATCGCTCGGCCGCTACGAGTGGCTCCGGGGGCGACGTGCTGGGCTCCCAGGTGCTCACCGACACCGGCACCGAATTGGGAACGGTCGTCGACGTCGTTCTGGAGGTCGCTGAGCGCGGCGCTGGCCAGTGCGATGTGGTGGGCTATGAGGTGGAGTCCTCAGAGACGCTCGGGACAAAAGGGACCAAGGTGTTCGTCCCCCTGCCTGACACCCTCGCCGCGTCGGGGGATCATCTGCTGGTGCCAGCGAGCGCGAAGGACTTTGTCGCCCACGACCTGGCGGGGTTCGGCGCCGCGGTGCAGGCGTTTCGGCAACACCTGCGGGGGACGCGCTGATGAAGTTTTCCGAAGCGTCCGGGCGTGAGGTCGTGAGCCGCAGCACCGCGGAGACCGTGGGGCAGGTCGCGGATTTCGTGATTGACCCCCAGTCGCACAGCATCGTCGCAGTCACCCTGAAGAAGACCCAGCACGGCGACACGGTGCTGTGGACCGCCCTGAGCGCCTTCGGTTCGGACGCAGTGACCGTTCCTGGCGCTGAGGTGATTCTCGACGCGAACGACGCCGTCGCTGCTTTGGCTGGCAAGAACCGACGCCTGCTAGGTAAGCGGGTCCTCAACACCGATGGTGAGGATCTCGGAGCCGTTACGGATGCGGAGTTCGACCCCGCGACGGGCCTGCTCACCGCGTTGCTGCTCGCGAACGGCGCCGTCCGTGGCGAGCGCCTGACCGGCATAGGCTCTTTCGCGGCTATCGTGCACGCCGACTCCTAGACGTCGAGCCCGTTTGACCCGTTGTTCAGGGTGCGGCGTTCGTTCGCTGCCGGCGTCTTTGTGCCTGTTGGGTATTGGCGGGCGATTCGTACACTTCGCGCTCCATGCGTGAAGATGCACGCTGCCAGTGTTCGGATTCAGCGGAATTCCGGCCGCGGTCGGGTCTCGGCGCCGGATGGGGGACCCGCCGTCCGGGAGTGGCGTTGGTCGCTGCAACAGGAGCTGTCGACAGTTGCCGCCTGTTGGCTGAGCGAGGACATCTGACCGCTCCTGCCACCTCACGCGCGGCGTGTCATGCCATCCACGACGGATGTTGCGTCGAAGGAGTCGTCGTACCGGCGCAGTTCGTCGACGCGGACTGCGGCGTCCCGGACGGGGCCCTGCCGGCCGGCCTCGTCGGGGATGTTTCGGGTCAGTGCGTTGATCGCGCCGGTGGTGAGGTAACCGAGGTCGCCTCGCGGGTAAACGGCCGTCGCTGCGCGACCGTACGCACCGCCTCGTTGGATGGGAAGCCGGCCTTCTCGAGGCGCTCGAAGGTGAGACCGGTGTCGGGGAAGCCGGGCCACTCGGGCAGCCCGTGCTCGCGGGCGAGTGCGCTCGGTACCGTCGTCAGCGCCGGGGCCTGCTGCCCCATGCCGCCGCACTCGGCGTGAGACCAGCCGCCCGGCCGCAGGATCACGAACGCCGCATCGAAGACTCGGGGCAACGCGGAAGCGGCAACCAGTGCAGCACGGCTCGGGACAGCACGAGGTCGTCTGAAGCCGGTGGGACGAGGGTGTCGGCGTCCTCCGCGGCGCCGAGGATATCCGCCTGGTTGTCGCCCTGATGGCGCCGGGCGGCGCCGGTCACTGGAGATGTTGGGCGGCGCTGTCGATTCGTCGTGTGCGGCAGCAGCATACGCACCCGCGGCCTCTATATGTTGCGCAGTCGGTTGTGTGTTCGCCCGCAGCTACCGCGATGCGTTCACTTTGGTGACATTGAGGAGGGGTCCGCTCGTGGCCGCGTGGACGTATCGTGAGAGGTGACGTCAGCGGCCGTGCCGGTGCCGCGGGCATAGCCCAGGTCACCCGGAAGGACCAGGTGGCCGCGGGAGGCGTGGTGCCACATCCGGGAGACGAGAAGGACCAGGCGGACGTGCCGTCTCGTGCGGAGGCGACTGGCGCCGGCTCGGGCATGGGCCTGCGCGATCGCTGGGGACGCCTGAGCAACACCGTGAAGGTGGTCTACACGGTTCTCCTCGGCGTAGGTGCCGCGGCCTCGGCGCTGGCCGCGATCACCGCGCTGGTCCCTGGTCATTCCAACCCGCCTCCAGTGCAGGTGTCCTTCGTGCCGCCTGCGCACCTGAACCAACGCTACGTGCCGATGACGGACTTCCATCCACAGGACTCCTCGCTGGTGGCGTCCGCATCCCGCGGCGCTCGGGGACTCGGCGCCGGCGTTGGTTTTGAGATCGCGACGACCAGGCAGTCCCAACCGCCGGGTACCACCAGGGTCGCTCCCGTGACCGCAACCGGTGTCCCAACGGCTGCGCGGAGACCGGGTCTCCAACGGCTACGGAGACCGGGTCTCCAACGGCTACCGAGACGTCATCGCCTCTGACCTCAGGGACCGGGTCGCCGTCGGAGAGTCCCTCTGCCTCCGGGTCGTCCGGGAGCGCATCGCCGAGCGCCCTCCCCCCTCGCTATCTGGGTGCGGTCACCGATGCGGTGGCTCTTGCCGGGTGGGAGCTGATATCTGGCGATCCGAACGACCCGGTCTCCGTATTCATCACTGCGAACGCGACGGATCCCAAAGGTGAAGTGGTCCCTGCCGAGAAGGCTGCCAAGGCGATCGTCGAGAAGCTCAAGGTGACCAGGTCAGAGCCAGAAGCGAACGGGCACCGGGTCCCGGTGGGAGTGGTCGTGACCGCCAGGATTCGGATCCAGAACGCCGTCGGAGTGCCGGTCCGCATCGTCTGGAAGCTCGAGGACGCGGGCGGCAGGACCGAACGGTTGTCCCGAGAGTGGATGGCGGGAGCGCCCGCCCTGCTGCTGCGCGCACAGAGCAGTGATGACCGCGGCGTGTTCAGCCTGTGGGTCCCGGTCCCGAGAGAGCGTGGGACCTACATCGTCAACGTCACCGCCTCACACCCCGGATCCGGATCCCCGGACGACTTCTTCACCACCCGGCCGTTCCACTGAGGTCCTCGCGCGCGCCTGACGGCAGACCTGCTCGGAGAGGTCCTGGTCCGCCGACGGCTGCACGGCCACAAGGCCGACGGCGACGTTCCCGTTGCCGTCCGAGCCGTTCTCGCGCGCGTGCAAGCCGGCTGTCCTCGGCGACCATTTCGCGGTGCATGAACTCGCTGTCTAGGAGCGCCTCGACGGCTGCGGCGACCGCGGGTGGGTAACGGACGTCTGCGAAGCCGCAGGTCAGCGGCCTGATCGCGGTTCGCCTCGGATCGGTGAATGTCGCCGTTGGACACCGATTCCGAGGCTTCGTGCATCACTTCGGCCCCATCACTGGAACCCGTGGCGGTACGGAGACTCCTGGACGCGGAGGCTGATCGAGTCCTGGTTCCCGGCTGGGGGCTACCGGCACGGACGCCGGGAGTGGGCGAGCGGCACACTGCCCAGTCTGGCGTCGGCGCTGCGGCAGGTCGGCGCCGCCAGCGTCGTCGTCAGCCATGTGTGCCGACGTATCTGGGCGAGTCTGTCGGTCTCGACACCGTTTCCGGGGGCTTCGTGCATCACTTTCGTGCATCACTCGGGCCCCATCACTGGTCGGCCAGTGGCACGTTCTGCACCCTGTCTGCCCAGTAAGCGGGGCGCCGCTTGGCGTGTGCGACGGCGAGGATCCAGAAGGTGTCGCGAACGACCGCGTACACCACGCCGTACTCGTCGCACCGCGCGACCCGGGTCTTGCGGACCTCTGGCTCGGCAGGCAGGTTCGGGTGCTCGTATCTTCTCGGCACGAAGGGGTGTGCCACCGCCCGGTTGATGGCCTCGTCGACCTCGATGGCGAGCTCACGGCCGAGGCCGGGCTCGCGCTCTTCGTACCAGCGAAAGCCATCCTCGAGGTCTTCAAGCGCGGCCGGATCCCACCGAGGTTCGGCTGTCACAAGCCGAAGCGCTTGCGAACTTCGGAGTGCGGAATGCCTTCGGTAGTGCCATCGACGATGCCCTGCAGACGATCGGCGACCTCGGACGCCCATGCGGCCTCGACCTCGGCGGGGGCCTCGTAGGGGCCGTCGGCCTGGACCCACAGATCGTGGGCAAGCTGCATCTGCTCTTCGCGCGTGAGTTTGCGCGCCTGCTCCAGAAGCTCGGCCGTGGTCATAGCCCGAGTCTACGCGGGACGTCTGCCAACAGCCCTCAGAGGAGGTCGGCGAGCAGATTCGCCCCCGGCAGTAGGGAGCGTGCCGATGGCCCGGCGGACCACCCCGACCGGGTGCGGGTGATGAGGTCGAGAGCCTGGAGTTGGTGGGCCAGGTTTCGGAGCCCGTCTTCCACGTCGCGGGTTGTGATCGGCTCGCCGCCGCGGCTCCACCCGTGGCCCAGCAGCGGACGCACCTCGGCGGCAATCTCGCTGACCTGCAGGGAGCCCCGGGCCGCGACAAGTGCGACGGCGCGTTCGGCGTCGCTCGGGGCCGGAAGCCGAGCGGACGGTCGCCATTCAGCTCTCAGTCTTCTGAGAGCACGCCCTTCGGCAGCTTGTCGTAGTGCTCGATCGAGTCCTTCGCGGGTTCGGCCAACGCCGCGCGGCGCTCGCGTTGGGCACGTGTCTGGTAGGCCACCACGTCACGCAGTGTCACGCGACGATGACGGCCCCACCTTCTCAAACTCGATGGCACCGGACTCCAGGATCTTGGCGAACGTCGGGCGAGACATACCGAGGAAGTCGGCAGCCTCCTGGGTGGTGAGCTTCGCCGCGTACGGCAGGATCGAGATCCCGTCGCCGAGCGCCAACACGTTGGCCGCCTCTTCAAGCACCTGGAACAGCTCAGCCGGTCGTGGATGGGTGCGGGTGTGGTGAGTGTGTTGTGGTTCGTCATGGCGCGGAACGTCCGGAGCCGGTCCCTGGCGGCGATCAGCCCGGCTGTGGTCTGCGTCACAAGGTCCGAGGCTCCTCGATTGCGGGGTGAATGCTGGGAACCGAAGTCTCAGCAAGAGCCTCACTGGCACCTGTGATGGGAGATGGCAGCAGTGGCGAACGGGCTGGCGAACGCGACGTCGCCGTATCTCCTGCAGCACAAGGACAATCCCGTCGACTGGTGGGAATGGTCGGCCGAGGCGTTCGCCGAGGCGAAGCGTCGTGATGCACCAATCCTCCTGAGCGTCGGGTACGCCGCCTGCCACTGGTGCCACGAGGTCGATCGGTCGGCGGCTGTCGACGGAAATCTGCGAAACTGCAGGTCAGCGGCCTAGTCGCGGTTCGCGTCGGATCGGTGAATGCCGCCGTTGGACGCCGATTCCGGGGCTTTCGTGCATCACTCTCGTGCATCACTGTGGGCCCATCACTGGCAACCCAGTGGCAGCCGTGACCGGTCCTCGGTGTTCGGCTTTCGGTCAATCGAACACCGGACACGTTACGGCCCCAGGCAGCCGATCGGGATGACGTGGACCCCGTCCTCGCGGAGACCGCCTGCGCCGGTGCTGGTAATCACGCCAAGACAGGCAGGCTCCCCGTGCCGCGACGTGTCCACGTTCGACTTGAAGCGGAGGAGGGCTGCTGCCCCTTCATCGACCGCGTCGGGGCTCAGCTTCACCTCGAAGGCTCCCCACTTGTTCGGCCCGATGCTGACGACCGCGTCGACCTCGTGGCCGTTGGCGTCACGCCAGGACTCGACGCGCGCGTCGATGGATTGCCCGTAGATCCGGAGGTCGCGGATGACGAGGGCTTCGTAGTGGAGGCCCAATGACTTGAGGTCTGCCATCAGTTCGCTGGTGCCGATGCCGAGTGCAGCGGGGCCGAGGGATGGGTCGACGAAGTAGCGGACGGGCGCGCTGCGCAGCCGGGCACGCGAACGCATGTGGGGGAGCCAGGCTGGCGAGTTGTCGAGCAGGTGGAGCCGGTCGAGAGCGGTGAGATAGGCCGTCAGGGTTTCCTTCGCGATGGGGCCGTCCTCTCCACCGACATCTCTCGCGAGTTCGATGCCCTTGACTGCTTGGCCAACCGAGCGCCCGAGTGACTCCAGCAGCCTTCGGAGGTTGGCCGGGTCGCGCCGCGAACCGAGCTTCTGGATGTCCACCTCGACGATGTTGCTGAGGTAGTCGCGCAGCCAGCGTCGAGCGCTCGATTCGTCGGCTCCGATGAGTTCGGGCCAACCTCCGATCACGATGCGGTTGAGTAGCTCATCGAAGCTGAGGTGGGTGCCGAGCCCTGTCTGGCGCTCGCCCCGGAGGAGGCTGGCCAGCGACATCTCGCCGGTGGAGTGACCGGACTCGA
Source organism: uncultured Actinomycetota bacterium (assembly GCA_963811365.1). Lineage (GTDB taxonomy): Bacteria > Actinomycetota > Actinomycetes > Propionibacteriales > Nocardioidaceae > CAWEQW01. The sequence continues at coordinate 298,056 of CAWEQW010000007.1, forward strand.
AGAGGCTCATCGGTCGCATCTTCATCACCGAGAAACGTCCGGCGCCTGAGTGCCGCGTTGCGTCGTCGGTGGGTGTCGCTGATCCGGTGAGGATGAAGAGGCCCTTGCCGTCCCGGTCGTCGACCTGACGCCGGACCTTGTTCCAGATCGTTGGTTCGACCTGCCACTCGTCGAACAGAATCGGGGTGGGGCCGTCGAAGAGCCGTTCCGGGGCAAGTCTCACCCAGGTGCGCGCTGTCTGATCCTCGTCCAGCCGGATCACCGTCTGTGCGTGTCGGCTCGCGGTCGCGGTCTTGCCGCAGGCCTTCGGCCCGTCGATCAGGACCGCGCCGATGTAGCCGAGTCGCTGCTCCAGCTCCACGTCGGCGATGCGGGGCAGGTAGGTCGCCATGTTGTGAGTCTACCTTTTGCAGAGTTTGGAGTCGACCTTTTGCAGATTGGTCGATCGTCCTTTTGCTGAGGTTTCAGTCGACCGATTGCTGAATCCGGCGTTGCGGATCGGCGATGTGCCTCGCCCCGATGGGTGACATCTTGAGTAGTTGCATCTGCCAAAAGGATCTAACTCAAGATCGCCAAGTCACGGGAGTCGGGCGCGGGTGAACTCCTGCTGGAGTCGCGGCCGACGTTCAAGCGAGCTTGCGGGGGTCGGGGAATCCGAGGCTGAGGTAGCCGGGTGCGCGTTTGGTGAGCGCGGCCGCGAGGACGGGAACTTCGATGTCGTGGTAGTCGTGGACTTCGGCGGTCTGCTTGCCCGGATGGGCTCGGAGGACGCGGCCGGCGTACTGGACGAGGCGTCCCTTGAACGAGATCGGCCCGGCCAGAAAGAGCGTGTCGAGTGCTGGACAATCGAATCCCTCCCCGACGAAGTGGCCTGTGGCAACGACGAGCAAAGGTGGGCCGTCATCGGTGGGGGCCAGCCGCTCCGTCGCCGCGGCGCGTTGCTTGGCGCCCATCCCTCCCTTGAGAACCACTGGATCCAGCCCCTGTCCAGTGAGCGCTGCTGCGAGGTGGTCGACGTGGCCGGTGCGTTGGGCCAGGACAAGGCAGTGTCGTCCGCGCCCCAGGGCGTCGACCACATCGGCGAGGATCTGCTCGTTGCGCGCCCCGTCCTCTGCGAGTGCCGTGTGGACGCTCGCGATCGCGCCCGGAATGGCGAAGTCGACCGGCTCCGACAACTGGAATGCTGTGGGGTGGACGATGAGCACGGGGCGTGGCCGCTCGGTATCGGCACCTTCGAGGGTGTCGGGGTCAGCGTGAGTGAAGGTGTGGCGGACCGGACCGAGTTGGAAGCCGATCAGGTCATCGAGGCCGTCGCGCCGGTAAGGCGTGGCGGTGAGCCCCACCCAATAGCGGGCTGGGACCGCGCGGACGGCGGTCTCGAACGCGGCTGCCGGGACGTGGTGGCACTCATCGACGATGACCTGGCCGTAGGTGCCCAGCTTGTCGGCGAGGTCGGAACGGCGGGCGAGTGTCTGCAAAGTGGCGATGTCGACAATGCCGGTGAGCTTGGAACGGCCGCCGCCGAGCTGCCCCGGTTTGACGCCGAGGAGGTCGGTGATCTCGCGGCGCCACTGGTCGGCGAGCGTCTTGCGGTCGACCAGCACCAGCGTGGAAACGGCTCGCTGGGCGATGACGGCGCAGGCCATGACGGTCTTCCCAGAGCCCGGCGGAGCGACCAGGAGCCCCAACTCGTGCGGCAGCACCGCCTCCACTGCTTCCTGCTGCTGCGGCCTGAGATCGAAGGTCGGCGAGAGGTCCAAAGGATCTCCGGTGACCCGCTGATCGTCGACCTCGACCTTGCTGCCGGCTCCCTCGATGAGTCGCGTCGCCGTGTCGCGTAGCCCGCGCGGGAGGACGAGGTGGTCGTCGAGCGTCTCGTCATAGGAGGTGATGATCCGCGGGACGTTCCACGTCGATTGGCGGCGACGCTGGCGGTCGTAGAACTCCGGGTTGTACGTCGACGCTGCGTGCTTCAAGGTCGCATACAGCGAGGGGCTCAGCTCCGAGCCGGGAATCCGCACCGTGCCGTCAAGGCTCAGGTGCACGATCGGTGCCGGATTCGGCTGGGTCTTCGTCGACCGGGCGGGCTGGGCCCGGTCGACGCGTGCCCCGACCGTCGGCTCCCGGAGCGCCGAGGCGAGCTTCGTGACCTGCTTCGGGGTGAGGCGCTCCAAGGTGGAGAGGTACTCCCACTGGTCCTCGAACGGCTCCAGCGTGGCCAGGTCGAGGAAGACCGTGGTGCCGAGCTTTCGTGACTTGCCGTGGAGCGGGGCCGCGATCAGGTTGCCGGGTCCTTGACCGGGCAGCACGTCCTGGGAGGGGAAGAGCCGGTCGTAGCAGCGCAGGTCCATCCGGCCACGGATCGCGATCGCTTCGCGGACCAGTGCGGTCCCGAGTTGGCGTGCGGTGGCTGCTGGTACGGGGTCGGTGAAGAAGATCCATACATGCGCGCCGATCCCGGAGCGGGACACCTCCAAGTGCGGCGGGCGCGCCCACAGCTCGTGCGGCCTTCAGGTAGGCGAGTGCGTCGAGCATCGCGGCCTGTCCGTCGAAGTCGGCGGCGAGCCAGCAGGTCTGGTCGCCGGCGAGCATCGGATAGAGGCCGATGTGGACGTCGCCGGTCAGATGCGCGGCGAGGACCTCGGGCGTCAGAGGCAGGTGTCGTATGTCGGAGGCAGAGCGTCCCTTGCGCCAGCCGCCCTCGACGGCGGGCATCCATCCCGACTTGCTGGTGCGGGCGTTCTCCCAGCGCACGGCGTAGACGTCACGTCGTGCGCCGAACAACGCGGCATAGAACTCGACCTTGGCCCGCGAGGAGGAACGCGCGTCCACCTGACCCGGTGCCTTGTCGAACCACGCTGCCTGGGTGCCACGAGCGGGAGCAGCTTCCGCATCGGTCAGCTTGAGGAGTTTGCGCAGGCGCGCGTTCTCCGGCCTCAGGCTCTCCAGCTCGGCTTGCAGGTCGCTCACGGCGTCAATCCTGCCGGTAGACCTACGGAAACCAGTTGCTGAGAACATCTGGGCGGCAGTAGATCAGTGCAGTTCGGTCAGCAGGGGTCAGAAGGATGTCACCCAACTTTCCGGGAGCAGGTCGACGACTCTCAGGGTTCGGGTGCACCAAAGGAGGCCCTCCATCGTGCATCACCCGGGTCTTGAGTTGACCGTTTGCAGACGGTTCGGTCGACCTTTCGCAGAAGTCTGCGCTTAGGCCTATGACTAGATTTCTGCTCACATGAGCAGCAATCTGTTCATATGGATTTCGGTGAGCCCTTCGGCGGCCTGATGCCTGGAGCGCGCGGTGCCGCGCTCGCCGTGCTGCTTCGCACTGGCGCGCCCCTGACCGGTCGGCGCGTGCACGCGTTGGTCGCGGATCGCCACAGCCTGGGGGCTGTGCAACAGGCGCTGCGAGACCTCGATCGGCTGGGGCTGATCACGACGGAGGCCATCGGGCGTGCCGGTGTGCATCGCATCAACGAAGGCCATGCAGCCATCGCCCCGTTGCGTTCCTTGGCCAGCCCGATCGAGATGCTGACTCGCGTCGTGCAGGAGACCGTGCGAGGCGTCGAAGCCGTCATCGTGTTCGGATCAGTTGCTCGCGGGGATGCCCACGCAGACAGCGACGTCGACCTCGTGGTGATCGCCCCCGGGGCGTGGGACGGTCAGGGCGGAACTGCAACAGCGGGTCCAGGAGCGCCTCGGCAATGACTGCGACGTGCTGCACCTGACCGGCGACCACTTCAAGCTGGCTCCAGAGGACCGCGAGCCGGTCGTGTCCGAGATATTGCGCGACGGGATCGCCCTGATCGGCACGATGCCGCGGCGCAGTCGGGTGGCGTCATGACGAACACGGAGAGCAGGAACCACGCCAAGAGCTCTCATGCTCGGGCGACGAAGCTTATGCTGGTGGCAGCGACTATTGCGTTTGCTTCGAATATTGCGAATAATGGTCACTCAGGAGAGGAGACACCATGACCGCGTTGGCACTCACGCCCGTACAGCCTGACGAGTCCGACATCAACACCGCTGTCGAGGCGCTGCCTCACGTCAAGAGCTACCTGGCCGAGCACGCCGACAGCATTATCCGGCTCGTGGTCGCCGACGACCCTGAGGAGACTCTCGTTGTTCCGCGCGGTGCCGTGGAGCTCCTCGCCCAGGTGCTGGCGCACATGGCTGCGGGGCAGGGGGTGTCGGTGGTGCCTGCTCACGCCGAGCTGACCACCCAGCAGGCGGCGGAGCTGCTCAACGTCAGCCGGCCGTTCCTCATCGGTCTGCTCGATGCTGGCGAGATCGAGTACCGGAAGGTGGGCAAGCACCGGCGGATCAAGGCGCAGTCGCTGATGGCCTACATGGCACGCGACGACCAGGAGCGCCGTCAGGCCGCAGACGAGCTGACCCGGCTCAACCAAGAGATGGGCCTGCTCTGAGGTGTCGTTTGTCGTCCTCTACGACGCCAACGTGCTCTACCCGAGCACGCTCCGAGACCTGCTGATCCGCGTCGCTCAAGCGGGCCTTGTCCAGGCGAAGTGGACCGACCAGATCCTCGATGAGGTCTTCGGCAACCTAGCCACGAATCGGCCCGACCTCGATCCGCAGCGGCTGGTCCGCACGCGCGACCTGATGAACCGCGCGGTCCGAGACTGCCTCGTGACGGGCTACGAGCCCCTGGTCGACGCCGTCGACCTGCCGGACCCCGACGACCGCCACGTGCTCGCGGCAGCGATCAAGGCACGCGCCCAAGTGATCGTGACGCACAACCTGAAGGACTTCCCGTCCACCGTCCTGGAGGAGTGGGACATGGAGGCGAAGTCGGCCGACGACTTCATCCTCGATCAGATCGACCTGAGCCGTGATTCGGTCTACGGGGCGGTTCAGCGGATCGCGGACTCCCGAGGCAACCCTCCGGCAACGTTCGCTGCTGTCCTGGCAATGCTCGAACGTGACGGCCTCGTCGAGTCGGTCGCCGCCTTAAGGCCCTGATGGGTCAAGCGGACCGGCGCCGCTTTGGCTTGGGGAGCAGGTCGCTGACGGCCGTCTCCGCCCGGTCGGGCTCGAGGAGCGCTTCCAGGGCGGCCTCGGCCAGCGCCATCCGCTTCTCCTCCCACGCCAGGAGCTGATCGAGCCGCCACCGATCCGGATGTGTCATCACCGGCGGCGGCACGAGTTCCCGGTCCTTGAGGTTCTGGTAGCCCTTCGTCTTGCCCCAGCTGTAGCGAGCCATCACCTCGCTCGCGCTGAGGAACACGTGGCGCGGGTCGTCCATGGGTCTCACACCGCCTTCGGCTTGCCGAGCACGGGCTGGGAGGCGAGGCGCTGCATCCGGATGAAGGTCCGCAGGTCGCCGACCGTCGTGTAGAGCCGGCGGCCGATCTTGAAGAACTCCGGCCCGGTGCCCTCCTGGCGCCACCAGCGAACGGTGTTGACCGGTGTCCGCAGGATCTCGGCGACGTCATCGAGCGTGAGGAGCTCGTCGTCGTGGCGCGCGTGGAAGGGAACGTCGTGGGTGTTGCTGTTCATGGTTCCTCCTGTCAGGCGTTGGCCCGCGAGGATCGTGGGCGACAGGTAGGTGTGAGGGCCGTGCCGCCAGAGGGCCGAATACGTTCGATCGGATATCGTCGAGGGATGGATCGGGCGTACCTGCTCGAAGTCGCACGACGTGCCAGCGGTCTGACGCAGGCCGAGCTCGCCGCCAGATCCGGTACGTCGCAGGCGACGATGTCGGCGTACGAACGAGGTCTGAAGTCGCCGACATCGTCGCCTGCGACGTACCGGATCTGGCGGCGAGCTCGGCCTGCGTCAGGCCGCTGGCACGTCGTGCGACTTCGAGCAGGTACGCCCGATCCATCCTCGACGATATCCGATCGAACGTATTCGGCCCTCTGTGCGGCACGGCCTTCACACCTACCTGTCGCCCACGATCCTCGCGGGCCAACGCCTGACAGGAGGAACCATGAACAGCAACACCCACGACGTCCCCTTCCACGCTCGCCACGACGACGAGCTCCTCACGCTCGATGACGTCGCCGAGATCCTGCGGACACCGGTCAACACCGTTCGCTGGTGGCGCCAGGAGGGCACCGGGCCGGAGTTCTTCAAGATCGGCCGGCGCCTCTACACGACCGTCGGCGACCTGCGGACCTTCATCCGCACCCAGCGCCTCGCCTCCCAGCCCGTGCTCGGCAAGCCGAAGGCGGTGTGAGACCCATGGACGACCCGCGCCACGTGTTCCTCAGCGCGAGCGAGGTGATGGCTCGCTACGGCTGGGGCAAGACGAAGGGCTACCAGAACCTCAAGGACCGGGAACTGGTGCCGCCGCCGGTGATGACACATCCGGATCGGTGGCGGCTCGATCAGCTGCTGGCCTGGGAGGAGAAGCGGATGGCGCTGGCGGAGGCGGCCCTGGAGGCGCTCGTCGCGCCGGACCGGGAGCCGACGTCCGTCAGCGACCTGCTCCCCAAGCCAAAGCGGCGCCGGTCCGCTTGACCCATCAGGGCCGTAAGGCGGCAACCGACTCGACGAGGCCGTCACGTTCGAGCATTGCCAGGACATCAGCGAACGTTGCCGGAGGGTTGCCTCGGGAGTCCGCGATCCGCTGAACCGCCCCGTAGACCGAGTCGCGGCTCAGGTCGATCTGATCGAGGATGAAGTCGTCGGCCGACTTCGCCTCCATGTCCCACTCCTCCAGCACGGTGGGCGGGAAGTCCTTCAGGTTGTGCGTCACGATCACTTGGGCGCGTGCCTTGATCGCTGCCGCGAGCACGTGGCGGTCGCCGGGGTCCGGCAGGTCGAGGGCGTCGACCAGAGGCTCGTAGCCCGTCACGAGGCAGTCGCGGACCGCGCGGTTCATCAGTTCGCGCGTGCGGGCCAGCCGCTGCGGATCGAGGTCGGGCCGATTCGTGGCTAGGTTGCCGAAGACCTCATCGAGGATCTGGTCGGTCCACTTCGCCTGGACCAGTCCCGCTTGAGCGACGCGGATCAGCAGGTCTCGGAGCGTGCTCGGGTAGAGCACGTTGGCGTCGTAGAGGACGACAAACGACACCTCAGAGCAGGCCCATCTCTTGGTTGAGCCGGGTCAGCTCGTCTGCGGCCTGACGGCGCTCCTGGTCGTCGCGTGCCATGTAGGCCATCAGCGACTGCGCCTTGATCCGCCGGTGCTTGCCCACCTTCCGGTACTCGATCTCGCCAGCATCGAGCAGACCGATGAGGAACGGCCGGCTGACGTTGAGCAGCTCCGCCGCCTGCTGGGTGGTCAGCTCGGCGTGAGCAGGCACCACCGACACCCCCTGCCCCGCAGCCATGTGCGCCAGCACCTGGGCGAGGAGCTCCACGGCACCGCGCGGAACAACGAGGGTCTCCTCAGGGTCGTCGGCGACCACGAGCCGGATAATGCTGTCGGCGTGCTCGGCCAGGTAGCTCTTGACGTGAGGCAGCGCCTCGACAGCGGTGTTGATGTCGGACTCGTCAGGCTGTACGGGCGTGAGTGCCAACGCGGTCATGGTGTCTCCTCTCCTGAGTGATCATTATTCGCAATATTCGAAGCAAACGCAATAGTCGCTGACCACCAGCACGAGCTTCGTCGCCCGAGCATGAGAGCTCTTGGCGTGGTTCCTGCTCTCCGTGTTCGTCATGACGCGACCCGACTGCGCCGCGGCATCGTGCCGATCAGGGCGATCCCGTCGCGCAATATCTCGGACACGACCGGCTCGCGGTCCTCTGGAGCCAGCTTGAAGTGGTCGCCGGTCAGGTGCAGCACGTCGCAGTCATTGCCGAGGCGCTCCTGGACCCGCTGTTGCAGTTCCGCCTGACCGTCCCACGCCCCGGGGGCGATCACGACGAGGTCGACGTCGCTGTCTGCGTGGGCATCCCCGCGAGCAACTGATCCGAACACGATGACGGCTTCGACGCCTCGCACGGTCTCCTGCACGACGCGAGTCAGCATCTCGATCGGGCTGGCCAAGGAACGCAACGGGGCGATGGCTGCATGGCCTTCGTTGATGCGATGCACACCGGCACGCCCGATGGCCTCCGTCGTGATCAGCCCCAGCCGATCGAGGTCTCGCAGCGCCTGCTGCACGGCCCCCAGGCTGTGGCGATCCGCGACCAACGCGTGCACGCGCCGACCGGTCAGGGGCGCGCCCGTGCGAAGCAGCACGGCGAGCGCGGCACCGCGCGCTCCAGGCATCAGGCCGCCGAAGGGCTCACCGAAATCCATATGAACAGATTACTGCTCATGTGAGCAGAAATCTAGTCATAGGCCAAGCGCAGACTTCTGCGAAAGGTCGACCGGACCGTGTGCAAACGGTCAACTCAAGACCCGGGTGATGCACGATGGAGGGCCTCCTTTGGTGCACCCGAACCCTGAGAGTCGTCGACCTGCTCCCGGAAAGTTGGGTGACATCCTTCTGACCCCTGCTGACCGAACTGCACTGATCTACTGCCGCCCAGATGTTCTCAGCAACTGGTTTCCGTAGGTCTACCGGCAGGATTGACGCCGTGAGCGATCTGCAAGCCGAGCTGGAAAGTCTGCGGACCGAGAACGCGCGCCTGCGCAAGCTCCTCAAGCTGACGGACGCGGAGGCGGCGCCCGCTCGCGGCACCCAGGCAGCGTGGTTCGACAAGGCACCTGGTCAGGTGGACGGGCATTCCTCCTCGCGGGCCAAGGTCGAGTTCTATGCCGCGTTGTTCGGCGCACGACGTGACGTCTACGCCGTGCGCTGGGAGAACGCCCGCACCAGCAAGTCGGGATGGATGCCCGCCGTCGAGGGCGGCTGGCGCAAGGGACGCTCTGCCTCCGAGATACGACACCTGCCTCTCACGCCCGAGGTCCTCGCCGCGCATCTGACCGGCGACGTCCACATCGGCCTCTATCCGATGCTCGCCGGCGACCAGACCTGCTGGCTCGCCGCCGACTTCGACGGACAGGCCGCGATGCTCGACGCACTCGCCTACCTGAAGGCGGCACGAGCCGTTGGCGCGCCCGCCGCCTTGGAGGTGTCCCGGTCCGGGATCGGCGCGCACGTATGGATCTTCTTCACCGACCCCGTACCAGCGGCCACCGCACGCCAACTCGGGACCGCACTGGTCCGCGAAGCGATCGCCATCCGTGGCCGGATGGACCTGCGCTGCTACGACCGGCTCTTCCCCTCCCAGGACGTGCTGCCCGGTCAAGGACCCGGCAACCTGATCGCGGCGCCACTCCACGGCAAGTCGCGAAAGCTCGGCACCACGGTGTTTCTCGACCTGGCCACGCTGGAGCCGTTCGAGGACCAGTGGGAGTACCTCTCCACCCTGGAGCGCCTCACCCCGAAGCAGGTCACGAAACTCGCCTCGGCGCTCCGGGAGCCGACGGTCGGGGCACGCGTCGACCGGGCCCAGCCCGCCCGGTCGACGAAGACCCAGCCGAATCCGGCACCGATCGTGCATCTGAGCCTCGACGGCACAGTGCGGATTCCCGGCTCGGAGCTGAGCCCCTCGCTGTATGCGACCTTGAAGCACGCAGCGTCGACGTACAACCCGGAGTTCTACGACCGCCAGCGCCGCCGCCAATCGACGTGGAACGTCCCGCGGATCATCACCTCCTACGACGAGACGCTCGACGACCACCTCGTCCTCCCGCGCGGGCTACGCGACACGGCGACGCGACTCATCGAGGGAGCCGGCAGCAAGGTCGAGGTCGAGGATCAGCGAGTCGCCGGAGATCCTTTGGACCTCTCGCCAACCTTCGATCTCAGGCCGCAGCAGCAGGAAGCAGTGGAGGCGGTGCTGCCGCACGAGTTGGGACTCCTGGTCGCTCCGCCCGGCTCTGGGAAGACCGTCATGGCCTGTGCCGTCATCGCCCAGCGAGCCGTTTCCACTCTCGTGCTGGTCGACCGCAAGACGCTCGCCGACCAGTGGCGCCGCGAGATCACCGACCTCCTCGGCCTCAAACCGGGGCAGCTCGGCGGCGGCCGTTCCAAGCTCACCGGCATCATCGACATCGCCACTTTGCAGACCCTCGCCCGCCGATCCGACCTCGCCGACAAGCTGGGCACCTACGGCCAGGTCATCGTCGATGAGTGCCACCACGTCCCGGCAGCCGCGTTCGAGACCGCCGTCCGCGCGATCCCAGCCCGCTATTGGGTCGGGCTCACCGCCACGCCGTACCGGCGCGACGGCCTCGATGACCTGATCGGCTTCCAACTCGGCCCGGTCCGCCACACCTTCACTCACGCCGACCCCGACACCCTCGAAGGCGCCGGTGCCGACCGGCCCCGCCCCGTACTCGTCGTCCACCCCACAGCATTCCAGTTGTCGGAGCCGGTCGACTTCGCCATTCCGGGCGCGATCGCGAGCGTCCACACGGCACTCGCAGAGGACGGGGCGCGCAACGAGCAGATCCTCGCCGATGTGGTCGACGCCCTGGGGCGCGGACGACACTGCCTTGTCCTGGCCCAACGCACCGGCCACGTCGACCACCTCGCAGCAGCGCTCACTGGACAGGGGCTGGATCCAGTGGTTCTCAAGGGAGGGATGGGCGCCAAGCAACGCGCCGCGGCGACGGAGCGGCTGGTCCCCACCGATGACGGCCCACCTTTGCTCGTCGTTGCCACGGGCCACTTCGTCGGGGAGGGATTCGATTGTCCAGCACTCGACACGCTCTTTCTGGCCGGGCCGATCTCGTTCAAGGGACGCCTCGTCCAGTACGCCGGCCGCGTCCTCCGAGCCCATCCGGGCAAGCAGACCGCGGAAGTCCACGACTACCACGACATCGAAGTTCCCGTCCTCGCGGCCGCGCTCACCAAACGCGCACCCGGCTACCTCAGCCTCGGATTCCCCGACCCCCGCAAGCTCGCTTGAACGTCGGCCGCGGCTCCAGCAGGAGTTCACCCGCGCCCGACTCCCGTGACTTGGCGATCTTGAGTAGATCTTTTTGGCAGATGCCTGACTACTCAAGATGTCACCCATCGGCGCGAGGTCCATCGAGGATCTGCAACACCGGATCCAGCAATCGGTCGACTGAAACCCCGGCAAAAGGAAGAACGACAGTTCCGGAAAAGGTCGACTCCAATCTCTGCAAAAGGTAGACTCGCGCCATGGCGACCTACCTGCCCCGCATCGCCGACGTGGAGCTGGAGCAGCGACTCGGCTACATCGGCGCGGTCCTGATCGACGGGCCGAAGGCATGCGGCAAGACCGCGACCGCGAGCCGACACGCACAGACGGTGATCCGGCTGGACGAGGATCAGACAGCGCGCACCTGGGTGAGACTTGCCCCTGAACGGCTCTTCGACGGCCCCACCCCGATTCTGTTCGACGAGTGGCAGGTCGAACCAACGATCTGGAACAAGGTCCGGCGTCAGGTCGATGACCGGGACGGCAAGGGCCTCTTCATCCTCACCGGATCAGCGACACCCACCGACGACGCAACGCGGCACTCAGGCGCCGGACGTTTCTCGGTGATGAAGATGCGACCGATGAGCCTCTTCGAGTCCGGTCACTCCACCGGCGAGATGTCGCTGGCCAGCCTCCTCCGGGGCGAGCGCCAGACAGGGCTCGGCACCCACCTCAGCTTCGATGAGCTACTCAACCGCATCGTGATCGGAGGTTGGCCCGAACTCATCGGAGCCGACGAATCGAGCGCTCGACGCTGGCTGCGCGACTACCTCAGCAACATCGTCGAGGTGGACATCCAGAAGCTCGGTTCGCGGCGCGACCCAGCCAACCTCCGAAGACTGCTGGAGTCACTCGGGCGCTCGGTTGGCCAAGCAGTCAAGGGCATCGAACTCGCGAAAGATGTCGGTGGAGAGGACGGCCCCATCGCGAAGGAAACCCTGACGGCCTATCTCACCGCTCTCGACCGGCTCCACCTGCTCGACAACTCGCCAGCCTGGCTCCCCCACATGCGTTCGCGTGCCCGGCTGCGCAGCGCGCCCGTCCGCTACTTCGTCGACCCATCCCTCGGCCCCGCTGCACTCGGCATCGGCACCAGCGAACTGATGGCAGACCTCAACGCATTGGGCCTCCACTACGAAGCCCTCGTCATCCGCGACCTCCGGATCTACGGGCAATCCATCGACGCGCGCGTCGAGTCCTGGCGTGACGCCAGCGGCCACGAGGTCGACGCGGTCGTCAGCATCGGGCCGAACAAGTGGGGAGCCTTCGAGGTGAAGCTGAGCCCCGACGCGGTCGATGAAGGGGCAGCAGCCCTCCTCCGCTTCAAGTCGAACGTGGACACGTCGCGGCACGGGGAGCCTGCCTGTCTTGGCGTGATTACCAGCACCGGCGCTGGCGGTCTCCGCGAGGACGGGGTCCACGTCATCCCGATCGGCTGCCTGGGGCCGTAACGTGTCCGGTGTTCGATTGACCGAAAGCCGAACACCGAGGACCGGTCACGGCTGCCACTGGGTCGCCAGTGATGGGGCCAAAGTGATGCACGAGAGTGATGCACGAAGCCCCGGAATCGGTGTCCAACGGCGGTCTTCGCCGAACCGGCATGAACCGCCATACGCCGTCTGACCTGCGGTTTCGTCAAAATCCGCTCGACAGCCGCCAACCGGGGAACCTCGTGGCACCAGTGGCAGGCGGCGTACCCGACGCTCAGCAGGACTGGTGCATCACGGCGCTTCGCCTCGGCGAACGCCTCGGGCCGACCACTCCCACCAGTCGACGGGATTGTCCGCGTGCTGCAGCAGGTACGGCGACGTGGCGTTCTCGAGACGGTTCGCCACTGCTCTCCCATCTCCCATCACAGGTGCCAGTGAGGCTCTTGCTGAGACTTCGGTTCCCAGCATTCCACCCGCAATAGAGGAGCCTCGGAGACATTGTGACGCAGACCACAGCCGGGCTGATCGCCGCCAGGGACCGGCTCCGGACGTTCCGCGCCATGACGAACCAGCCTCACCACACCGCACCCATCCACGACCAGTAAGCTGTTCCAGGTGCTTGAAGAGGCAGCCAACGTGTTGGCGCTCGGCGACGGGATCTCGATCCTCCCGTACGCGGCGAACTTCACCACCCCAGTGCAATTCGGGATGTCTCGCCCGACGTTCGCCAAGATCCTGGAGTCCGGTGCCATCGATTTTGAGAAGGTGGGGCCGTCATCATCACGTGACACTGCGTGACGTGGTGGCCTACCAGACACGTGCCCAACGCGAGCGCCGCGCGGCGTTGCGCCGAGACCCGGCGACGGACTCGATCGAGGGCTCGACAAGCTGCCGAAGGGCGTGCTCTCAGAAACTGAGGCTGAATCAGGCGACCGGTCCGCTCGGCTTCCGGGGCAGCGGCGCCGGGGTGGCCGGGCTGTTCGCGGCCCGGGGCTCCCTTGCAGGGTGCAGACGAGATTGCCGCCGAGGTGCGTCCGCTGCTGGGCCACGGGTGGAGCACGGCGGCGAGCGCATCACAAACTGCGCCGCATCGGAAGACGAGGGCTCGTCCTCCTCTGACCACCAACTCCCGAGCTCTCGAGCCTCATAGCACCTCCCGCCCCGGGTGGTCCGCCGGGCCATGGGGGGGCGCCCTTCTGCGGGGGCCGAGATCTCCTCGCCGACCTCCTCTGAGGGCTGTTGGCAGACGTCCCGCGTAGACTGGGGCAGCCTGGAGCAGCACGTGAACTTGGCACCGCGAAGAGCCATGCAGCTGACCACGATCTGTGGGTCCAGGCCGACGGCCCCTACGAGGCCCCCGCCGAGGTCGAGGCCGCATGGGCGTCCGAGGTCGCCGATCACTGTGCAGTTTTTGGTCCGTGGCACTACCGAAGGGGTTTCCGCACTCCGAAGTTCGCAAGCGCTTCGGCACTGTGGGCGCCCGAACCTCGGTGGGATCCGGCCGCGCTTGAAGACCTCGAGGATGGCTTTCGCTGGTGCCGAAGAGCGCGAGCCCGGCCTCCGCCGTGAGCTCCACCATCGAGGTCGACGAGGCCATCAACCGGGCGGTGGCACACCCCTTC